>JALEKJ010000045.1 GCA_022771695.1 Roseburia sp.
TGCTTCGCACACTCTCGCGACCAATACTTTTATCAGCACAGCTTTTGTTCCGCGCCATGTATGGCGCTGCGCGACAGCTGCGCATCTATGCACGCAGTGCTTTTATGCAATAGGACGCAATTTCCTATTGCATAAAAAAGAGGTGCTGCCAAAAGCAACACCTCTGATAATTCCTGTATACATTAGAAAATTCTTCTTACACAAATTGGAGTACGATAATTTACGCTGGAATAGGTAATTCCGGTAGCCGGCGTACTTGCATGTACAATCGTGCCATTACCAACGTAGATACCAACATGTCCGCTGTAACAAACAATGTCACCCGGCTGTGCCTCAGAAAGACTCACCTCATATCCACAGCTTCGCATACCGCTGGAGGAATGTGGAAGTCCAATTCCAAATGCACCATAAACGCTCATAACAAAGCCGGAACAGTCTGTACCGTTTGTAAGGCTGGTTCCACCATATACATATGGATTACCGACAAACTGACACGCATAATTTACAACCGCCTGTCCGTTAGAACTGGTTGGTGCGCTGTACGTAGCTTCACCGGCTGCAGACGCTTCACTGCTACTAGCTGCTGCCGCATCTGCCTCTTTCTTTCTGGCTGCTGCCGCTGCCGCTGCTGCCGCCTGGCGCTCCTGCTCCTCCTTCGCAAGTCGAGCTGCTTCCTCCTCTTTAGACTCTGCCTGTACAAACTCAGTCGTCAAGATAACATACTCTGTGGAGACATAACCCTCGCCTTCCTCTGTCGTAACCTTTGCCCATCCGGGAATAGATTCGTCTATTACAACCAAGTCATCATCTATCGGCACCATCGTAAGAATGCTTGCTTCTGTAGACGGTTCCGTGCGAACATAAAGTGTTGTCGTCGTAACCTTTGCGTAACGAGTGCTGACTGCTCTTGCAAGCTCTTCATCGCCGGCTACAACATACTCACACTTTACATATCCGGTAACGCTTCCGGATGTAATCCTGTACCATCCGTCTGCAGTTGTCTCCAAAATTGTCGCCGCAGAATTATTATACAGTTTACCGACTACTTCGCTCTCTGTATTCGGCTCCATACGAACATTTACATAGTTATCAACCTGCGCAATTGCGATATCAGCATATTCAGACTTCTGCTCAGCAACTTCTGCCGTAACCTCTGCTACAACTTCTGCCACCGGTTCTTCCTCCGATGCAACCATCGGTGTTTCGTTCTCGCTCACCGGATTTGTCTGCTGCGCTGCCTGCTGTGCCGCTGCCTCGTTGCTCTGCACTAAATAATCAGCTACTGTAAGAGAAATTCCGGCTGTAGGCGCCCCCTTTCCTGCAACTGCTGTTACAGTTGTAACACCGGCAATCGGTGCGCCATATATAATCGATACAGGATCCCCAACTAATAAGGTTCCTGTCAAAATAATTCCTGCAATTTTTAATACTTTTCGCTTCATAATTCCTCCGACGAATTGGTATTTATTACGAATTTGTTACATTTATTACAGGGATATTATAGCAAAGGCCTTATACTATGTCAACCATCATTTCAAATACTACTTTATTGGTAGAGATAGTGTTCTACAGAGGTAACAGCATTGGCACCGTCCGATGCTGCCGTGATTACCTGCCTAAGCCTTTTGGTTCTCACGTCGCCTGCCACAAACACTCCCGGCGTACCGGTCACACCATCTTCTCCTGCTTGGATATATCCACTTTCATCCATGTCTACGAGACCTTGGAACAGGTCAGAATTCGGCTGTATCCCCACTGCCACAAATGCCCCCTGCACAGGCAGGCTGCTTTTCTCTCCCGTTTTCATCTGTCGCAGTGCAAGCCTTTCCACCGATCCTTCCCCCTCGATTGCTTCCACGACGGTATCCCATATAATTTCGATATTCTCTGCCTCAAATACCTTTTCCTGCAGGGATTTCGCACCCCGAAGCTCATCTCTTCTATGAATCAGATAGACTTTCCTGCTAATTCTTGAAAGGAACAACGCATCCTCTAACGCCACATCTCCTCCTCCGATGACTGCAACTTCTTTTCCACGAAAAAATGCTCCGTCGCAGGTCGCGCAGTAGGATACGCCTGCACCGACGAGTTGCTCCTCTCCCGGCACACCCAGCTTTCTATGGGTTGCCCCTGTTGCAATTACCACAGTCTTTCCCTCATAAGTCATAGCCTCTGTCGTAACCTTTTTCACATCACCGGAAAGTTCTAACGCAGTCACCTCCCCGACTATCACTTCTGCTCCCATTGTATCTGCATGTGCCCGAAACCTCGATGCCAGTTCAAATCCTCCTACTCCGGGCATTCCGGGATAATTGTCCACATCAGGCGTGTTGACAATCTGTCCACCGCTCATCGGCTGCTTTTCTATCACTAATACAGAAAGCTTTGCCCTCTGTCCATAAATCGCGGCAGCAAGTCCTGCCGGTCCGCTTCCTATGATAATCATATCGTACATATTACAGTCCTCCTTGTCTTTCGGCTCTTTTTCTTTATTATAATAGCATGATACTCTAGTTTCCCCTTCTTTACTGTGACTTAGTCGCATTTTCCACACTTGCCAACCCAGTACTTTTGTGCCATAATATACCTACGAACAAAAGAAAGGTGGGATTTCTATGGATTTTTCTATTGTTGATGCAGCTTTAGGCACGATGGCCGCTTATGATGCCACATCTTCCGTTGGTACATCCAGTCTCGCCTATGCAGTCGGCACTGAAATACTCAGTCAGTCTCTCGATATGACACAGATTCTGGGTGCTTCTATGATACAGATGATGGAGCGTTCCGTCACGCCGGAGCTTGGCGGCAATATCGATGTCTATGTTTAGGTATTATATCTGATATTTAAAAAGCGGATCGTCTGCTATCAGCCGGTCCGCCTTTTCTTTTCTCAAACTATTTTGTTGCGATTGCCTCGATTTCAATCATAACATCTTTCGGAAGACGTGCCACTTCTACGCAGCTTCTTGCCGGATATTCTCCCACAAAGAATGTCTGATATACCTCATTGATTGCACCAAAGTCATTCATTTCCTTGATGAATACAGTTGTCTTGATTACATTCGCCATGCTGGTACCTGCTGCTTCAAGCAGATTGGACAGGTTGGTAAGCGCCTGCTTTGCCTGTGCTGCTGAACCTGTCGGGATTTCGCCTGTTGCCGGTACCACAGGGATAATTCCGGAAGTATATACCATTCCGTTTACTTCGATTGCCTGTGAATATGGTCCGATTGCTGCCGGTGCCTTTTCTGTACTGATTACTTTTTTCATCACTGCATCCTTCTTTCCTTTTAATAGTTTTTATATTATACCATATGTCCCCATTTATGCAAATTTATAATTTGCGGATTGCGCGCTCTGTAATCTCTATGCGTCGCTCTTTATACAACCTCCCGACCGCACGCTTAAACGCATTTTTGCTAAGCCCGGTTTCCCGTTTGATAACCTCAGGAGATGCCTTATCCGTAAAAGGAAGTACTCCCGCAAACTCTTCAATCACTCCCATCACTTTCTCGGCATCGGCATCCATCTGCAAGTATGCCTTTTCCCGCAGTGTCAAATCCAGTTTTCCGTCCGGCTTCACACCAAGTACTTTCGCTTCAACAACATCGCCAATACGCAAATGACTGCAATCCTCATGTACCGGAATCATTGCTGAATAGCAGTCGTCTACTGCCACAAACGTTCCAAAGTCATGTCCGAACTCATAAACTCTTCCGCTTACCATATCATCCTTCTTATACGGTGAATCCGTGCGGAGCAAATCGTAGAGCTTCTTCATGCTTGCGCATAATCTTTTACTCTTATCTATATACAACGTAACTAAGACTTCGTCGTCTGCCTCTAAACGGGTCGTCATCTCTTTATATGGAAGAAACAGGTCTTTTTCCAAGCCCCAATCAAGGAACGCGCCGATTTTTCCGACCTCCAAAACTCTAAGCACTGCCAACCCGCCAAGTGTAAACTTCGGCTTATTCGTCGTCGCAATCAGTCGGTCCTTGGAGTCTTTATATAGGAAGACTTCCATCTCATCTCCAACCGAAGTTCCCTCCGGCACCTGCTTATATGGCAAAAGCACACGCATCTCATCCCCCTCGTGCTCCGCTAAATATATACCAAATTCTACTTTCTTGATTACCTTCAGTTTCTGATATTCTCCTAATCTCACAATATTCCTCCGTTGATATTAAGTACGTGCGTCCTGACATTTCCTCTAATTGCCCAGGAATTGTATCACTGCATACGGATTTCTCTGTTCATCCGCCAGCAAAACCGTTATCTGTCCGTTTTCTTCCATAACCGTCGGATATAAAATATCTCCCAACACCGCAGCCTTTTTATACTCTGCACGAAGTCTGTTCACTTCATATCCCGCCGGCAGGTATTCTTCTGCCACCTGAACGTATTTCTCGTTATTCATATGGTGGTTTGTATCAATGTGAAACCGTGCCACCTGCACCGGCTCCTTTTCCTCGCCTCTTTCCGGCAGCGCAATCTTTCGCTGGCTCCACATCCCCGTAAGCGGCTCTCCCAATTCTTTCTCATATATCTTCGTAATTGTTTCTGAAATCCGTGCCGGGCGCATGCGGCAGGTATCCATAAACACCCACACAGAGTTTGCCCTTGCAAGTGCCTCTCCATTCGCATCCTCAACCAGAAAGTTACGATATCCGTAAAATCCTTTAAAATGATACGGCCAAGTCTTTACACTGATATATTCACCAAGCTTTGGGCTACGCAGTATCTCAACCTCCCATGAAGAGAGCACCCAGGCTATCTGTTCCTGTGCCAGATAGTCCACGCCAACTCCAAGCTGCTCCGACTGAAAGGTACAGCAATCCTGCAGATAATCCAACAGTGCCGGTAAGGTCAACTGCTTCTCACTATTTACTTCGCTATATCGCACACGGCTGTCAAATTTGTACATGGTAGCCTCCATATTAGTCTTAAAACTTATCATCGATTTCCGGCTAGAACCAAAATCACTTCTATGATATTATACATTTTTTGGTGCAACAATACAACTGCAGCCCCTGTTTCCAAAAAAACAAAAAGCTCATGAACATTAGTTCATGAGCTTTATAGCAGGGCTACAAGGATTCGAACCTTGAAATGACGGAGTCAGAGTCCGTAATATTAAGGCTTGTTTTGTTTGGAAAATCAAGGGTTACGGGATGGGCAAGGTTGGAATTGACCTATGGATTGACCTATTCACTAAAATCGCATTACAACTATCTCTAAGCTAATACATCTTATTCTCGTAATCCTGCAACTCATGAAAGATATTGTCAACAAACACCACATTGTCAACAATACGATATAACATGAAATATCTGTGATTCAGAAAATTGATACGACGATATTCTAACTGACGAAGTCTCGGATTGTCACAAAGCTTCAAACTTCCTGCCACGTGCTTTAAACTTTCTATTGTAGCATCGTAATCATTTAAGACATTCTGTGCCGCCTGCATACTCTCTTTTTCCAAAATAAGATATTTGATAAAACGGTCTAAATCGTCTTCTGCATCTTTTGTAACAACAACCCTATAGCCCATACTTTGCCCTCATATCACAAGAAACCTCCTCAGCATCCCTAAACATCCCCTGTGCTGCATGTTCACGAGATTTCTCTAACTTTTCTAATAGTTCAAGCTCTGTTAATGCCTGATATGGAGTTGCACTTGCTCTTTTAATCTCAAATGGGAAACCATTTACTGCCAGTGCCTGCGTTAAGAACATGCGGATTGCCGTTGTTGTATCTGTACCTAAATCTTTAAATAATTCATCTGACTTTGCTTTTAATTCATCATCAACTCTTACTTGAATTGTACTTGCCATCAAATCCACCTCCTGCTCTTTTCTACTATAAGAATAGCAAACGCGCAATGCCAAGTCAATACATTTGCAATGACTTAGCATTATTATTTGCTTTTTTACTTACAATATTCTGACTCGAGAAGTTTTCTAGTAGGGCTACAAGGATTCAGACCTTGAAATAACGGAGTAGAATCTGAGTCCGTAATGTCAGGGCTTGTTTTGTCGGTAAAATCGAAGGTTGTGGGGAAGGCATTGTTGAATCAACCTATGAATTGACCTATCGGTCTAAATGTATGCCGGACGCTCAATCTGTCTTCCCATAAACACCTATTCTATCTTTGCCAGCATTGGTCCAACTATATTCCGTATACTTCCAATGGTATATGCTTTGTCAATTATAATCTGTGCGAATGCATCAAGAACAATTTCCTTTGAATCTCCACACGCAGCCGCAAACTTCGAAATGACAACATCCATTTTCTGCTTAGCTAATTTTCTTGGTTTCGATGAATTGCAGTTTCTATACTCGTCTGAGTAAATTACCGAACTTACCTCATAAAGGAATCTCTCGCGCAATGCATGAACTATTTCTTCATCAAAGCTCTCTAACTTTTCAATCATCCATACCTCAGGCGTGCATCCCAAGTTAAAAATCATAGAGTGATTTTCCTCATAAAACTGCCTTATTCTAGTATTCTCAACAATTACTTCATCAAATACATCTGCATCCCAAACGGCACATACATATGAATTCCCAAGCAACTGCATTTTTGTGTTTATTGCAAGTTGCGCAGTCTGTTCATATCCGCCTACTGGAATAATACAATTCGTTATTGTATGAAAGCGTTGATCAGCCTCACAGCAAATTCTAATCATTTTCTTTAACAGCAATCGTGCCATTTCATCCTCAACAAAGAAGACTGCATCATATATAACATTATCCACAAAATCAACACAGCCAATTGCTTTCGCTGGATAACATGGACTTTCAACCTGAAATCTTCCTCGTCCTTGTTTTTCAAGCAGTAAAATATGATACTTATCCATTGCCTTAATCATCGTAATTGAGTGTGTCGATATAATGGTTGTAAGATTTTTTTCATCCGCAATCCGATTCAGATACTCTAACATTTTTTTCTGCACTCTAGGGTGAAGGGCCATTTCTGCCTCGTCCAAAAGCACCAGTGCATGTTCTTCTACATGTGCTAATTTCTCAACCAACCTCAGAAGTGCTAATTCCCCTGTACTAAAGAGTTTTTCTGAATAGTAAGTACCTGTTCCTTCTTGAATGACATAAAAATATGTAGCTTGACGTCCTCGTCCATTCGAATTTCGCAATCGTTTTAAGTTATTAAATTTATTAGTTTCAAAAATTTCATTTAATGCCGCCTTTACCCTAGTATCAGCAGGTTCAAACGCTCCTGCTCTAATCTCAGCTTCTGTTATACTAATTCGGTTTGAATCAGCTTTAATAAAAATACTTGAAGTAAATCCAAAATTAGATAACAGTTCGCTTTTACCTTTGGGTGACACCGCCCATCTAGTAGTTTTCTTTCTAAACTGAAGGCAAACCTCCGGATTATCAATCTCATATTTTATATTTGCATCATTATATTGATCAACTGCGCCAAAATTGTGTGAAGCGCTAAAACCTCGTGCGAAGCCTACCGGATTACATATTCTATCCAAGCACACCAACAACGTTGTTTTACCAATTCCATTAGGACCAACCAACAAATAAACCCCTCGTTGCTCTGGAATAACAAATTCAAGATGCCGTATACCCTTTATATTTTCAATCGTGATTTTCTTCATAAGTCTACCCCTTCACTGATTCAATTTTTCCTTTGTACACATACTATTTCAAAATTAATATTTGTCAACTGCCAAAAGTCCAGTAAGGCATTGGCTTGCCCTACTGAACATTCTTCTTTGTATTTTTAATCTAAATACATTGTTCTAATCTCTCGCGCTCATATGGTAATAAACTTTTATTCAACTCACTGCGATTCCTTTTTATAAATTCAACGACTTCATCCTCTGATAAACTAACCGGTATAAGGTGCTCTAATCTTCTTACTGCATTACTTGGTATCCCAAACTCCACCAATATAGATAAATTCTCTCGAATAAAGTCATTTTCTAATTGTTGCACAAAAAAACTATATGACCCCGGCTTTATATTCTGTTTTTCACATATCAACCGCTGAATGCTATCCACTACCCTAAATGCTTTCGGCACAGTAAACTGAAACCAATGTCTATAAATATGGAATGCTGTTTCCACTGCATCGTCATAATATTTTGCGCTTCGTTCATCCGTTAGATTTTTTACGCTCGCAGCCCTTGTATTATAGATATCATTAACAATATCCATAATATTCTTTTTTGTTCGATATGTATTCAGATACCATGTCAACTGGCTAACTGAAAAGACTCCTTTTCTGCTCTCGAAATCAAATAAATTATTTTCGGCAATTTCTAATATATAATACATCTGATCATATGTCGGCAATTGACTCCACTGTATTTTCGACAATGCGCTTCCCGATTTTATGTCGTTTACTAATCTATTATATATTCTAATTTGCCCATTTACAGAAACTCCGTTTTGTTTAATAATATTTAGCAAATCCGCTGGAAGTGTATTGATTTTGTCATATCTATTTCTAACCTGTTGCTTTACGTCTTCTTCCTCGATATTTATAAGTATTTCATTTGTCAATATTTGGGGTTCTTGCTCGAAAAATGGAATATCTATAACAATGGATTCTTGCTTTGGCACATGGCAAAAATTGAAAATTCTTCCTACATAGTGCTCCATCATTCTACCCGAACGCCCTTTTATATTACTATAATCAAAAAAATCAATAGAATTATCACCCTTTTTCTCATCAAATAATATTACATTTTTTGCGCTCGTATTAACCCCCTCAATTATTGTAGATGTACAAAAGATGCACTGTAGCAAACCCTCATTAAAATATTTGATAATAGATGCCCCAATGTGTTTCTGTAAAGAGCCATCATGAATGGCTATCCCATATTGCAACTCTTTTGCTAAGCTCCATTCTGGTGAAACATTTTTATTAATCCACTCGACCAAAGGTACCTGTTCGTCTAATGCTTCTTCTCTATCTTGCAAATACTCTAAATATATTTTAGCTATACGCCTTGCTCGTGCAGGGCTTGAACAATAAATAAGCGTCTGCTCCTTTCGCAACATATATAGCTGTTCGCATAAAAGTTTCGTTTTCTCCTTGTCAATTTTTGTGTTGCTCTGTTCCCAGTTTATCAAATGGCTCTTATCTATCACATTACAGTCAACCAAGGAAAAATCCGACTTATAAAATATTGCATTATATTTTTCTGCAAATCCTTCTGTTATGCCATCTATATTAGGTCCCAAAAAATAAAATCTTGGATGGAACTTATTCATTACTTTCAAAAATGCATTATTAAGCGTATCTGCTCTGCTATCCTTTCTTCTAAGGCTCAGTTTATAGAATTCATCTATTATAAGGAAATCTATTGCAGGAAAGTTTTCATATTCCATCACTCTCTCTGCCGTCAACAAGAAGAGATTTCTTTTTTCATTTGAACATGGCTGTGAGGTCCTTACAATTATTTTATAATCCTCAGCATACTTCTTTAGTTTCAAACGAGTTTCATCTAATAAAGCCAATGTCGGCTGTATAATTACAATATTTTTGTACTTTTTAGATGCCACAATTTCTTCTATCAACAAACTTTTTCCAAAACTTGTTGGCGCACTTGCAATCAGATTCTTCCCTGACAACAAATAACCAGAAATTTTCTTTTGTTCCTTATGAAGGTATGTATTTTCCAAAAAATCCGACTGAAAATAACTCATTCGTACGTCATCTGCAAATGACTCTAATTTTAAATCTGAACCATTCTTTTGTATATACGGATAAAATCCTAATGTTTCAATTAAATCCGCCCATACCTCGTACACATTGGCATCAACTTTATTCCAATTATTTAAAACATGAATTACAATCCTTCTTACTAAAAGCTCTGTTTGAGAAGTATGTTGAGCTAATAATTGTGTACAATACGAAACAATTCTAAAACTTGCATCAAAAGATATTTTTTCTGTATTCTCGATTTCAATTAATATTTCATTTGCATTTTCCATATTTCACCTCAAATATTCTGCATGTGCCAGAGACGTCTATGCAAATTTATAACCAATTCATTTTTATCATTTACCGGAAACAGCATAAGTATAATATTCACTCTATCTTTTAACGGCATTTTATTCTGTTTATCAAAATACCTTTTTAATTCTCTGACATTTAACTCATGATAAGCCACTGCATCAGAAGCATTCATATCAGAATATTTTTTGTATATATCATGTGTATACGTACACAACATAGGTATATTTATAATATCAAGCTTATCACTTAATTTATTGCAATTTGTAATAATATCTATCCACTCCTCCCTATTAGGAATCGAATTATTTTCTAGATTTTTCTTAATTATTACAAACTGCTCATTCAAATAATCTGTGTTTATATGCTCATTCAGATCCTCTACTAATGCTTTTATTCCCTCTTTACTGTCATCATAGAGTTTACTTTCACCAAGCCACAATATTTTTTCATTCGCAGAAATATGAACAGCGTCGAATCCATGTGCCGGTACATTTGCGCTGTCTTTAAAATATACTTTTGAAATAAGGGGTATGGTCTGTTTAAACTCTCTGAGTATCAAATGTAGCAATAGTTCACCAAATTCCCCTCTTTTAGCAGTGCTTGAATTTGTCAGCTCTACGTACGCATTCATATCATTATCTACACACCAACGTTTCATTAATTCAAAGTCTTTAATTTTATATATACAATGCGCTGCTTCTCTTATTTTTTCGACTGAATCGTTTTGAGGTATATCAGCTCCTTCATATTCTGCAAAAACATATTCGGGTATTGTATTAATTATAGCCCTTGTAAAATCATCTAAACGGTACTTAGGCTTTCCATCATCTCCAATGTCCATATCAACCAAAAAAGAATTCAGTTCATCTTCATTAATCTTTAATAATATCACATTCTTTTTATCAAATATTCTTTCAGCCATTCCAAATATACCCCTTAAAATTTCATAATAAAATATTAAACAACTACCTTCCCCTAAATATCACAAAATGTATTTTGAAGTTTTAACTATAACTATAGTATACATTCTCATTATATTTTTTACAAGGATAACCATCTTAACAAATATGAATCAGGCAAGAACATTACTATCCTCGCCTGACTCACTACTACTCTCTCATTAAATCGTTTTACTTTTATCATACATTTAGGGCTTAGATTCACGCTCTATTCTCGGCAACATAACCACCTGACTTACGTTATCACCATTCTTTACCTTCTTTCGCACAGCAATATAGTATCTCTCCGTAGTAGATTCCAAACCCCCAATATATGCAGCAATCTCTTTTACCCTTGCTCCGTTCTCGTACATTCGCGTTGCAAAGGTTCTGCGAAAAATATGTAATCCTCCGGACAAATCTGATAATCCCGCATTATTAAAGATGGTTGCCATCCTATGCTCCAAATTCGTAGCTGTATTCGGTTGTCCTGTATTTGTTGTCACAATCAGGTCACTAGGTTCTCCGGCATTTACGGCGTTTCCCTTTATCAGTTTTAAAATATCAAGAGCTTCTTTCTTCAGTTTGATTTTTCGAGCTTTTACATTCTTTGTCGGACCTTCCACAATAATATATTTCTTATCGTCATTGCCGTCACGGTTCTTTGCAACCGACCGGCTCTTTTCAATTGTCAAAAATCCATGCTCAAAATCCACATCTTTCCAACGTAAAGCTAGCATTTCACCACAGCGCATACCTGTATGTAATAGGAGCATCCCATATAATCCTGCTGTGTATTTATACTTTCCCGTCTTCTCATAAACACTAAGTGCCTCTTCACAGAATAACCTTTCTTCTTCCACAGACAAGACATCTACATCCGCGTTATCTGCTGATTTCTGCTGTAATTTCTGGATTCGCTTTACTAACGTTGGTTTAATTGGCGCAACCGGATTTTTCTCCAACTCACCCCTAACCATTGCCCAATTATAGGCAGCGTTCAACACATCCACCACCTTTTCTATTGACGATGCGGAAAGTTTCTCTTCTCGAATCAGTTCCGTAATATGATTGTCAATATCAGCTACTTTCACGGATTGCACCTGCATACGCCCAAGCATATAGCCATCAATGTGCTTATCTATAGTACATTCGCGCCTATCAATAGATTTCGGTCGCAGTTCCTTTTGCTCTATCTGATACTTTAAATGCAAATGGCACAACTCAACGACCGTAGTACCACCCATTATACTCTCTGCGTTCTTCTGCTTTTCCCACTGAGCTTCCTTTTTCTTCATTTGGCGAATGCAAGCTGTTTTGTTCGCTGCTGTTACAGTTAATATCTTTCTTTGTCCATTTGCTTTACGACCAACGCTTTTTCGGTGTGTTACAGTTCCGTCGGGATTGGTTGTAAAGCTGCCCTCGCCTTTAGCGTTTCTCTTGTTGTCCATATTGTATTCCTTTCATATTTTGTAAGAAAAATGTTGGGGAATCCCCAACATTTTTATAACGCATAATGCTTATAGGCGTACCTCTGTAACCACTTTTTCAATTCCTCTTGTTCGACATAATAACGTCCGCCCAATTTCATTGACGGAAATCCTTCAGAATGCATCAATGCGTAGGCCGTATCCCGACCTATCTTTAAATCTTTTTGTAAATCTTTTACCTGTAGTAGCACCACACTCGTCTCCTTTCTTCACGTAAAATTGTTTATTATATTTATCCGCATATTCTCTACCTTAGTCCTCACCGAACTGCTCCAACACCTTTCGAGAAATTCTGAGAAATTTAGTTTTATTACCTTTGTCCAAAGATACTCGCGCATAATATGTCCGCTTACCTCGACCATTTGCATAGGTCTTGATAAAGCCTTCCTCGTGCAAGGCCACTACTGTTTCTCGCAAATCTAACGGAAAGTATTCTTTGACTATACTAAAATGCTGCATCACCTTTTCAAAAACTCTTTCAGGAACTAGGTAAAAATCACCACTATCCTCGAAGCCATCCATATTACCCGCAAACACAAAGTTCTCCTTTTCGCATATTCGAAGTTCTTTTAATTCAATCAAATTTTTCAACGCCTTAACAAACATAACACCTGGCGTATCTTCATCCGTAAGCATTTGGCTGTACTGAACATTCAGCAACATACATTGCTTAAGCTCTTCAAACTGCATATGAGTCTGTTCCCTCTCACTTCCACAAAAATTTATTAAAAAGTCCTCAACAAAATCTGCAACAAGCCAAAGTACCACCGCACTGTCAATCAGCCTTCTCTCGGAAATCTTTTTTGAAATAATTTGTCTCAGCACCGGTAATTGTCTCTGTATATATCCAATACACGCATCCCAATTCAGTGATAAATAATTTGTAAACATGGCAATTACAGAATTAAACGCTTCAGGATTTTCTTGAAACCAGGTTACAATTTCAACATCTGCATTTTCTCGTCGCATTTCGCAGTAAAGACACCGCAAGTTCGACGATAGCCCTTTCCCACGAATTTCTCCTGTGAGTACTACCGTTCCTCTAACTCCCTCTCCCTGGATATCATCAAGATTCGCATTGCTCCGGCTTTTTGTACTACCATCACCAATCATACGAATAATTGACTCTAGTTTTTGTTGCAATTCGGCTTTTTTCTGCGCAGTTTTCGCAGGAGCATAATCATCAATCAAAGTAATTGTATCAACACCTCGCTTCACGATAGCACGTTCAAAAGAAACAACAGTATCTGCATCCACCCTTCGAACATGTTCTCGATGCTTGGGTTCAACTAATTGCGTATACAATATTTTGGCTATAGTTGTTTTCATACTTCCGCTCTTCCCATTAAGAAAAAGTAAAAAATGTGGAGTAAACCCAGCTAGTTCAAAAATTCTGTACAGTACTCCCGTAAATGAAAATAAAAATAACGTTGCTACTATTTCCTTTTGCTTGTATATGTGCAATGCTCGCTGTACTATTTCTGCAATTTGCGTTGGAGTATAAGAATGGACCAAAAGCGATAAATTTGTCTTTGTCAAACCTCTACATCCCAGTTGCAAGCCATCATATAAATATACCCACACACCATCTACATCTTGCCATCCAGCTTCAAAATAGCACCTCACAATTGGAATTCGTTGTGTCTTTCGTCGAAACTCTGCTTCAACTATTTTTTCAGCTTTTGGTTCAAAACAGTCAACTGTCGCACTCGAAAAACGACGTCCAATTATTGCGGCTATTCTGTAAATATCGCTTGTTTTAACAATAATATTCTCAGGGCACTGTCCGTTAATTTCAACTCGCACAAGTATTTCCTCATTTTCATGTACCTCTTCTCCGCAGCGATTAATGTAAATAATTTTTTGTATTGGTGTTAAAATATAATTTGCAACTGGTTCGAATGCTAATTCTTCTTCAACCTTCATTCTCTTTTCTTTAGTTGCATCTTTTTTACCGCAATTACCTTTACTCTCATCCATAGCTGTGTTTTGCGCAGCCTTCCCACATTCTTTATCGGAATCGCTTACCTCCACTGACGCTTTCGATAATGCCATCTCACTGCTAACTAGTTTCTCAATATCTGAAGCTATCGTAAAGGGATGTATCACTGCATTCTCCTTAACCTTATTATCTGTATATGCTTCAACTAGTTCTATTCCTTTCTCAATTGCAAAAGGACTTACTAATCTTGATTCTTTCCCTACTGTAAACGGGCTTATCAGTTTCGTATCTTTTCCTATCGTAAATGGCCTTATCGGTTCCGTATCTTTCTTGATTACAAACGGTTTTACCATTCTCTTCTCCTTTCCGTCAGAATGTGAATACCCCTGCATCTTCTCAATCGGATTCGACTGTTCAAAAAAATTCTTTTTTTCATTTGTAAAATAGCTCATCTTTTCCCTTCCGCCATGGCTAATCTTATTTGTTAACACTACCACCATACCACTGCTCCAGCCATTTATCTGCAAATGTCCCCTATTAATATTATTTTAAATTTTTGCGCCATCCCTTGACAATTTCCTAGATCAATATAAAAATAGTGTCTTCGACACTTCAGCTCCCCTGCCCCTCAATCTTTGAGGGGTAGGTTTTTCTTTTGCCTTTTTTGTTCTATAATTATTTCATGAACATACTACAAGAAATATTCAAAGATAATTACGAACAAATGAT
>JALEKJ010000047.1 GCA_022771695.1 Roseburia sp.
GTTTCATAAAATATACGGTATAAAAATAACGATATTTTCGCCTACAAGCCTCCATTGTCTAAAAACTGGCGGCAACACCAGACGATGTAGGCTTGTAGGTGAGAATATCTATTCCATAACGCGGAAGAGAATTTCTGCCGCGGTCAAAAACTCTAAAAAAGAGACGGCTGCCTGCTGCTTATACAGCAGAACATTAGAATTCCTTATGCCCGAAGCACTTAAACCTCAAGCAGCAGGCAGCCGTCCTTTTCAGTAACATTGAAACTGCGGCAGAAATTCTCTCATAACTTTTCTTATATATTTCTCTTCCACAAACCGGAATTTTCCCTTGACGAACCCCATTTTCTGTTTTAAGGTTTTGATAGACAAAGTTATAGGAGGTTTCTCATGGAAAAAATCGCAAGCTTTACCATAGACCATATCAAATTACAGCCTGGTATCTATGTATCCCGCAAGGACCACGTCGGCGCAGAAGTCATTACAACCTTTGATTTACGCATGACTTCCCCGAATGACGAGCCAGTTATGAATACGGCAGAAATGCACACCATCGAGCATCTTGGAGCTACTTTCCTGCGCAATCACAAGAATTTCGCCGATAAGACCGTATACTTCGGACCGATGGGCTGTCGCACAGGATTCTATCTGCTTCTCGCCGGAGATTATGATTCACGCGACATTGTTCCACTTGTAACAGAGATGTATGAATTTATCCGCGACTTCAAAGATGACGTTCCCGGTGCATCCGCAAAAGACTGCGGCAATTATCTGGATATGAACCTTGGCATGGCCAATTATCTTGCGGAACGTTATCTGACCCGCACCCTTTACGGAATCGACGATGCACATCTGGTTTATCCGGAATAATCTTGATTTGTATTTCTTATTGCAAAAAACGGGAAACAGATTCATTTTGAATCTGCTTCCCGCTATTTATATTCCCACTGCTATCTGTCATTTTTCTATGCGCCAGAATTTATCGATATTTTTCCTGTAGTCGGTCATACTCACGATTTATTTCCTGTATCGTACCAACATCACCGGATACATTGTCCGGATGATAAATCTTTAGCAAATCCTTATAGCGCTTCTTTAACGCCTGCTTATCTTCCACACCCACAAAAAACAGGTCTCCGCGCACGATTCTGCCGGAAGTCTCATTCGTAGCACGCTCTTCATGTTCTGTCACATATTGATAAAATTTACGCTGCTTCTCCACCTGTAGTTTTTCATCTGCAACTTTCTTGAGTTCCTCTTCCAAGATTTTCCATTTCATCTCAAAAAGCTGCTTTTCTTTTTCTATGCGCTTATCCGCAGAATCCTTCACAATCAAAAACTCTCGTTTCTCACGCTCTAGCTTGCGGCGTTCCCGCTCAATTTCCCTTTTTTCCTTCCGTAATGCTTGTTTCTTCTGTTCGATTAAGTCTGTCTCCCGAAAGCACCACTGTTCAAAAGTAAGATTCATGTCATCCGTCCATGCTACCGGCTGATCCATGATATTCCCTCCTAAAACAAATACAGACACTAGCTTTAGTAACCAACTAACGACATAATACTACATTTAGTAGTAATGCTCAATAGGCAATATTGACAAAAAACAGTTCCGAATTTATACAAAAAAGAAGGGCAACATGCCCTTCTTTACATATCATCCAAGGATTCTTTGATTTTATCCATAAATCCTTTCTTTTTCTTATGCTTCTCCGTACCAGTTGCCGCACGCTCTGTACCACCCTTACTCAAAGAGCCTCCCGTTGCTTCGTCAAACTGACGCAACAGTTCTTTTGCTTCCGGACTTAAATTCGTCGGTGTCTTGATGATAAGGGTTACCATATGGTCACCACGTACCGTACCTTTACTCTGAAGCGTTGGCACACCTTTGCCTTTCAAACGAATCGTCGTATGCGTTTTTGTACCCGGTTTTACTTCATAGATAACATCTCCGTCAACTGTACCGATACGAATCTCTCCACCTAAAGCTGCCTGTGCGTAAGAAATCTCCGCAGTGGAATAAATATCTTTGTCCTGACGCTGCAAATAAGGATGCTTCGATACTACAACCTCAACCAGCAGGTCTCCTCTTGGTCCACCATTTACACCAGGTTCTCCTTTTTCGCGAATTCGAATACTCTGCCCATTATCAATACCGGCCGGTATCGAAACCTGAATTTTCTTCTTGCTTGCAATATATCCGGTACCACGACAGTCCGTACATTTCTCACGAACAATTTTTCCGGAACCGCCACACTCCGGACAAGTCTGTACATTCTGTACTGTTCCAAAGAAAGACTGCTGTGTGTATACAATTTTACCTTTGCCACCACATTTTGTACAGGTCTCAGGCGTCGTTCCCGGCTTTGCGCCTGTACCATGGCAAGTCTTACACTCATCCTTTAAGACCATCTCAATCTCTTTCTCACAGCCAAACACTGCTTCCTCAAAAGTGATTCGTACGCTGGTTCTAAGGTTTGCCCCCTTCATTGGGCCATCGTTTCTTCTTCTGCTACCGCCACCAAAGAAATCTCCAAAAATATCTCCAAAGATATCTCCCATATCCATACCGGAAAAGTCAAAGCCGCCTGCGCCACCACCGGAACCGTCAAATGCAGCATGACCGAACTGATCATACTGTTTTCTCTTATCCGGATCGCTTAAAACAGCATACGCTTCCTGCGCCTCTTTAAACTTTTCTTCACATTCTTTATCGCCCGGGTGCATATCCGGATGATACTTTTTGGCAAGGACTCGGAATGCTTTTTTGATGTCCGCATCAGATGCGGTCTTATCCACGCCTAAGACCTCATAATAATCTCTCTTATCTGCCATAACTATTCCTCATTTCCTATATACCACACACAGGGTTTCCGGATGATATCCAAAAACCCCGTGCTGCTATAAGCGATTTATACTTCTTTGAAATCTGCATCCACAACATTGTCGTCTGCTGCGTCATTCGTCGCTGTTCCGCCCATGTTGCTCATATCAGGACCTGCTGCTTGCTGTGCTGCCTGTGCCTGCTCATACATCTTTGCAAATACCTTCTGTGCGCTCTGTGTCAGTTTTTCCTGTAAGGATTTGAGCTCTGTCACATCTGCCTCTGTCATCTCCTCTGCATTCTGATGTGCATCAAGGAAAGACTTCACAGCATTCATATCATTCTCAACTTCTGTCTTGTCTGCAGCGTCTAAGTTTGCACCTACCTGATCTAATGCCTGCTGTGTCTGGAATACGAAGGAATCAGCGTCATTTCTTGCATCGATAGCTTCTTTTCTCTTTTTATCCTGTGCCTCATACTCTGCTGCCTCTCTAACTGCCTTATCGATTTCATCGTCAGACATATTAGAACCTGCTGTGATAGTGATGTGCTGCTCTTTTCCTGTTCCAAGATCCTTCGCAGATACATTTACGATACCATTGGCATCGATATCAAAAGTAACCTCAATCTGTGGAACTCCACGACGTGCTGGCGGGATACCGTCCAGACGGAACTGTCCAAGGGACTTGTTATCTCTTGCGAACTGTCTCTCTCCCTGTACAACGTTGATATCAACAGCCGTCTGGTTATCTGCTGCTGTGGAGAAAATCTGGCTCTTCTTGGTAGGAATTGTCGTATTTCTCTCAATCAATCTGGTTGCGATACCACCCATAGTCTCAATAGACAGAGACAGTGGCGTTACATCCAGAAGTAAAATTTCGCCTGCACCGGCATCTCCTGCCAACTTACCACCCTGAATAGATGCACCGATTGCTACACATTCGTCCGGATTTAAGGATTTGCTTGGCTCTTTTCCTGTTAACTGTCTAACTTTATCCTGTACAGCCGGGATACGTGTAGAGCCACCAACTAATAATACCTGACCGATATCTGCATTGGTAAGTCCTGCATCTTTCATCGCGTTCTGAACAGGTACTGCAGTTCTCTCTACCAAATCATGTGTCAGCTCATCAAATTTTGCTCTTGTGAGGTTCATATCAAAGTGTTTTGGTCCCTCAGCAGTAGCTGTGATAAACGGAAGATTGATATTGGTTGTAGTAGCAGAAGAAAGCTCTTTCTTTGCCTTCTCTGCTGCTTCTTTTAATCTCTGAAGAGCCATCTTATCGGAAGACAAGTCAACGCCTTCCGCCTTCTTGAATTCGTCAATCATCCACTGTGTAATCTTGTTATCGAAGTCATCACCACCAAGACGTGTATCACCGTTGGTTGCCAATACTTCGATGACACCGTCACCAATCTCGATGATGGAAACATCAAATGTACCACCACCTAAGTCATATACCATAATCTTCTGTTCTTTTTCATTATCAAGACCATAAGCAAGTGCTGCGGCTGTCGGCTCGTTGATGATACGCTTTACATCAAGTCCTGCAATCTTACCTGCATCCTTGGTTGCCTGGCGCTGAGCATCGTTGAAGTAAGCCGGCACGGTAATAACTGCCTCTGTTACCTTCTCACCTAAATAGCCTTCTGCATCAGCTTTTAATTTCTGAAGCACCATTGAAGAACTCTGCTGTGGAGAGTACTGGTTGTCATCGATTGCCACTTTATAGTCGGTTCCCATATGTCTCTTGATAGAAGAGATTGTCTTCTCAGCATTGGTAACTGCCTGACGTTTTGCAGGCTCTCCGACCAATCTCTCACCTGTCTTTGTGAATGCCACGATAGACGGTGTTGTTCTTGCGCCTTCCTGGTTTGCGATAACGGTTGGTTTACCACCTTCCATAACTGCTACACAGCTGTTTGTTGTTCCTAAGTCAATACCGATAATTTTTCCCATGATGTTTTCCTCCTATTAATATGAAAAACTAATTTGTTTGTTATTTATTTGATAATGGCGAAAAGTCCGCCATGTCTCTGGCAAATACTCCGCAAAACTACGATACCACTGCCACCATGCTGTGACGTACAACAGAGTCTTTGTAGGTGTATCCCTTCAGTAATTCCTGTGCCACGATACCCGACTCATACTCCTCGCTCTCCACCTGCATCACTGCGTTGTGAAAATCCGGATTGAACTCTGTACCTACTGCCTCAATCGGCTTTACTCCGATGGACTCCAACTCCGTAAGCATCTGCTTATACACCTTATCCATACCGACAACAAATGCATCATCCTTGTCTTCTTCCTGTACCATTGTAAATCCTCGCTCAAAGTTGTCAATCACCGGCAGGATTTTCTCAATAATACTCTTCGCTCCCATATCGTACATCTGCGTCTTCTCTTTCTCCGTACGCTTACGGAAATTCTCAAACTCTGCCATCTGACGCTTTAATTTATCATTCAGTTCTTCAATCTGTTCGTCTTTCTTATCTTTTTTCTTCTTAAAAAAGCCCTTTTTTTCCTCTGTCTGCTCCTCAGATGCTTCTTCCTCTGTCTCCGCAGCTCCTTCTGTCTCTGCTTCTTCTGTTACATTTTCTTCTGAAACAGCTTCCTCTGCTAATGCATCTTCAGTTGCCTGCTCTTCTTCATTTTCTAATACTTCTTCTAATATTTCTTCTTTCTTATCTGACATGCCATTCCTCCATGCTCACAGACTTCTATGTCTGCCCCTTTTGCCTATCTAAAATTCCGTCTAGGGAATTCTTAAGGACTTTTAGGTTATCCATAACTTTTTCATAGTCCATTCGCTTCGGTCCGACAATTCCAATCGTACCGCGAACGCCTTCGCCTAATTCATAAGTTGCTGTCACGACACTACAATCGCGCATCGTCTGAATCGGGCTTTCATTTCCTATATAAACCTGAATTCCTGTATTCTCTTCTTCTAACAGGTTTTCAGTTACAAGGCTTACTAATTGCTGCTTCTCCTCAAAGGTGGAGATAAGCTCACTTGCTTTTGCCGAATCACTGAGTTCCGGATATTTAAAGAAGTTCGTCGTTCCACTGGTATAGACGCGAATATCATCGTCCTGTCCCATTGTCTCTGCTAAGGTATCGAGTACATTACTGATGATGTCACTGTGAATCCCTGCCTGCTCTTTTAACTTCGTAATCGTTCCTAAATTAATCTCCTGCAATGCAAGACCATTCAGATTGGAATTCAATAAGAAGTTCAGCTTCAACATCGTCTCATTATCAATCGGCTCTGATACCGGGATGATTTTATTCTTGACCAGATTACCTTCTGTCACAATGACTGCCAATATCTGATCCTCATCCACATTAGAAAGCTGTATGAACTTCACCTTGTTCTTGTGATAGGTAGGTGCCGTTACCATCGTAGCGTAGTTTGTGTTGTTCGCCAGAATCTTCGCAACCTGCTGTAATACCTGCTCAACCTTCTCGGTGTGTTCAATCACAAATTCCTTCATCTCATCGACTTCGCGGTTTTTCTCTTCCATCAAATGGTCTACATAGAAGCGATATCCCTTATCGGAAGGAATACGACCGGCAGAAGTATGCGGCTGTACGATGAATCCAAGTTCCTCCAAGTCTGCCATCTCATTACGAATGGTTGCAGAGCTTAGATTCAAATCAGTGTACTTTGAAATTGTACGTGATCCCACCGGCTCTCCGGTCTCCAGATAATTTCGGATAATTGCATTTAATATTTTAGTTTTTCTTCCATCTAATTCAAATTCGTCCATCACTGGTCTCCTATAATTAGAGTATATGCAGTTTCCTTTCGATTATTAGCACTCGTCGATATGGAGTGCTAATATCTATGTACCTAAGATAGCACCATCAGTTTTCTTTGTCAACAGGGAATGTTGGAAAAATTCGCTTTTTATAATTTCTTAATAAATTCCGGTTTTGCGAAAAGCATATGTAATAAAAAATGCGAGGGAACTCCCTCCACAACTTCAAGGTGATAGAAAAAGACGGCTGCCCGCTGTTTAAGGTGATTTGCGCAGGGTATTAGGAATTCTTATACCCAAAGCGTTTTAACCTCAAATAGGGGAAACCGCCCTTTTTTAGTCTTAAAAATGTGAAGGAAATTCTCGCATTACTTTAATGCGCATCCTCTCCACCAAACTGAAATTACTCATACCTCAACGCATCAATAACTTCCATCTTCGCCGCCTTATTTGCCGGATAGTATCCGAAGAATACACCGGTTAACATTGAGAAGAACAACGACAACAGAATTGCTGTTGCGGAAGGATGCACTTCCATAATAATGTAGCTTGAATATTCTGAATACATACTTTGAATAATAAATCCAGCCACCTGTCCTAGCAACGCTCCGATGCCAACACCGAATAATATACCGATGATGCCACCTATCAGACAAAGCACTATGGCTTCTATTACGAACTGTTGCCTAATTATCCTGCGTTTTGCTCCAAGTGCCATACGCACACCAATCTCTCTGGTTCGTTCTGTAATTGATACAAGCATAATGTTCATAACGCCGACGCCACCTACAATCAATGAGATTGCTGCAATACCGGACACTGCCACTGTAATGACATTCAATACAGTATTAATCATTCCCATATCAGACTGCATATTATATGCCGTAACACAGAAGTTTTCGTTATCTGCATAAATCTCATCAAAGTAATTCATAATGTCCATCGTAGCCTGCTCGATATCCGCAAGCGGTGTGAGAAGCAGATTAAAATATTGATAGCCGGTCTGCTCTGTCCCCTGCAATTTAAAACAGGTCTGTAACGGAATCATCAATTCTGTCACACGATCCTTCTCAGGAATACTCGTATCCACCTTTCCAAACAGGGCCTGATTATATACATAGACACCTACGATGACAAAATCATAAATACTTCCATCCGATGCAGTTACAGAAATCTGCTCCCCAATCGGATTTTTTTCACCAAAATATCGTTCTGCCATCGTATCTGCAATCACACAGACCTTTTTCTGTCCTTTATTATCTTCCGCGGTAAGGCTTCGTCCTGCATGCATCTCAAGCTTCATATATTCCAGATACTCCGGTGTAATACCATCAACATTGACATTTGCATAATTATCTGCATCTGCCTCATCCTTAATCTGACCATAACCGAGATAGCTCTGCGCTGCCACACCTTTGATTTCATCCGGGTATGTTTCCATCAGTCCGTCGATCATCTCCTGCGACACATAATCTTCTGCCTCCATCTCCGGATATACCCAGGTGTCCCATTCCTCGTCCGTCTCCGGATAACGCGCATCTACATATACCTGAACTGTATTACCCCCCAACGAATTAAGTGTCGCCGTCAAGGTACTCTGGATGGAACCACCAATGGTCGTAATGATAATAACCGAACTGATACCGATAATGATTCCAAGCATCGTCAGAAGCGAGCGCATCTTATTTGCCCAAATACTTGTGACTGCCTCTTTGATATTTTCTAAAAACATTATCTCGCACCTCCCTTATCCGCTACAATCTCTCCGTCTAAGAGGGTTACAATTCTCTGTGTCTCTGCCGCAAGCTCATGGGAATGCGTAATAAGCACAATCGTCTTGCCCTGCTCCTCATGAAGCTTATGGAACAAATCCATTACCATATGTCCTGTTTTAGAGTCAAGCGCTCCTGTCGGCTCATCAGCTAAAATAATCGCCGGATCATTAATCATCGCTCTGGCAATTGCTACACGCTGTTTCTGTCCACCCGAAAGCTCGTTTGGGCGATGCATGGCACGCTCATCCATGCCAACCATCGCAAGCATTTCCATCGCACGCTCTTTCTGATTCTTCACACGCGTGTCTCCGTACATAAGAGGTACCATAACATTTTTCAGTGCATTCGCTCTCGGAAGCAAATTAAAGTTCTGAAATACAAACCCTATTCTACGATTACGGATAGCGCTTCGCACCTCGTCGGTCATGCTGTTTACGTCCTGTCCCTCTAAGTAGTAGTTTCCTGCTGTCTGTCTGTCCAGCACTCCAATGATGTTCATTAATGTACTTTTTCCGGAACCGGACTCACCGACGATGGAAACAAATTCTCCCTGATTTACAGTAAGGTCTATGCCGTGTAAAATCTCTAATTCATTTGGCTTGCCTTCATAATATGTCTTAACTATTTTTTCCATTCGGATTACTGGTTCACTCACTATTCTGTAACCTCCACACTCGTCGCGTCTTTGCCTGCCGCATCACCTAATCCCATATCCTGGTTTGAGTACATCTGCTCCGGTGCAAATTCCTGTCCCTCTACTACGGAAAATGTGTAGTCATAAATCAGCATATCGCCTTCTTTTAAGTCGCCGCCTATGATTTCCGTATAGTAGTCAACTTCCTCACCGACCTCTATATTCTTGCGCACTGCAGTTGCAGAACCATCTTCTCCTGCCTCAGCCACAAGCACAAATGCGTTACCATCTTCATCGTACTGAATTAAATCATACGGAATTGCAAGCACTTCTCCCTTTTCCTTAAGCATAACCTTGGCTTTTGCCGCCATGCCGATTAAAAGGTCTTTGTTGTCAATCGTAATCTCAACAGAATATCCACCTGCTGTTGCATCTGTACCACCGGTAGACTGGCTCTTAACTCGAACCACTCTTGAAACGGTTCCGTTTATCTTTTCCTCTCCGGTTGCATCTGCAGTTACAGTTGCTGCCATTCCTTCCTGAAGTTTTAAAATATCTGCTTCGTCTACCGTTGCCACAAGCTTCAAGCTGCTGGTATCTTCAATCGTAAGGATTGTTACTTTCTCCCCATTGATATCGCCGACACGCACATTTACAGATGTCACGACTCCACTGCATGGTGCAACAACCTCACAATCTGCCAACTGCTCTCTTAAACTGTCTAACGTATCTTTTGAGCTGGCGTCAGAATCCTTATATTTGTCAAGCTCTACCTGAAGCTGTGCATTCTCTATCGCACGATTGGTAGATTCAAGTGTTGCATCATAGCTTGCCTTTGCTGACTCCAATGCACGCTTTGATGCAAGCAATGTCGGAAAATCAATCTCTCCATTATTGTACTGTGTCTCCGCAACATTATAATTTGTCTGCGCATCGTCTACCTGTCTCTGCGCAGAAGCAAGCTGCGTCTCTTGGTCTTCTAATGCCTGTTGTACGGCTGTCTGTGTCTGCTGGCTGTTGATGCTGCTGACTGCCTGTGCATTGGAAACGCTCTTCTCAAGATCTGCAATCTTTTCCTCGATTGATGCAGAATCTAATGTACAAAGTACATCTCCCTCCTGTACAATATCACCAACCTGCACATTCATCGCCGTAATCTCAGCGACTGCCTTGGATGTTACATTCGTGCTGCTGGCACCTGCGATAGTTCCCTTTAACGAAATCGTGTCAGAAAGGTCTCTTAACTGTACAGGTTCTACCTCAACAGTATTCATTACCATCTCGACTGCTTTGGTCATATTATGTACGGCTGTACCAATCAACACTGCCAAAAGTGCTACAATCACTAACACGATAATCAGCACTTTTTTCTTTTTCTTCTTCGGCTGTACTGCTGCCACAGTTCCCTTCTGCTCATTCATTTCCTTTTTGTCCTTCATTCTCGTCTCTCCCTTTTTGTTTTTTGCAATTTACGGTGATTGTACCATATCTTTTTTGGAAAAAAATGGACTTAAACGAATCTTAAGAATTCTTTAGAATTCCTAATGTTTTTCTTCCAATTATTACTGTACTATTGTAATAATACAGTAATAGTATGATGCTGTCAACAAAAAAATTCCGGTTTGTAGAAGAAATTATATTCTCTTCTACAAACCGGAATTTCTTTCGCGAAACACCGTCATCATCTCCCGTGTCAAGCTCAGTCCTTCCGTATCCTCCGGAATCTCTTTGTAATGCACCCACTCAGCAGTCGCCAATTCTTCCTCGTCCAGACAAATTTCATCTGTGTCATCCAGCTCGCAAAAATAGCCTAGCAACAGATTTGAATCGAATCCCCAAGGCTGACTCTTATAATATCGAATATTCTTGACATGAAGCCCAACCTCTTCTAAGACCTCGCGACACACTGTTTCCTCCGCCGTCTCTCCGATTTCCGTAAACCCCGCAATCAGTGCATATCTCTTATACTCCCGGTTTGCATACTTCGTCATTAAAATATACTCTCCGTTCGTCACTCCCACAATCACTGCAGGTGCGATTTTCGGGAACACCTGATTACCGCAGCATGGGCATTTAAGCATTCGCAATTTATCGCTATGCATCAGCTTTTCTGTGCATCTGCCACAGTACTGATTATCCCGATACCAACAATATAGATGCCATGCCGTCGCCGCAATAAGTACCTGCTCCTTCGGCTTTTTCCGGCGCATCTCAAACATACGCACAAACTCATATTCGTTTTTCATCAAATCACATTCTGCGCAGTTATCCCGAACCATGCCATCCGCACAGGCTTCCCGCACGGCATCCCTCATCGCTCCCTGCACCGTCTCCGCAGTCGCCTCCGGTAGCTCTGCAAGAAAATAGTCTCGCTCGCCCACAGCAAAAAGGTACACCATCGCCGGAACTTCCTGTCCAGATTTCTCACACCGTTCAGCAAGCTCCTGGTAAGACATATAATCGGTCTGCTCACCTTTTTTTATCAAAATACGGTCATCCCGAAACGCTACGATGCGACTTTGCCGTGACGGTAGCCTTTTCTCATATTGATTTTTCATATGTAACGGTAATATATCCTGTATCAAAAAAATGCACCTCTTTAAAAAATTATACATTGTAATCATACACATATTCCTTTACTATTTACAATATAGAAATTTGATTTTTGTCAGGAGGAGGTTCTTTATGTATCATTCCAGAAAAATCGGCGTGTTCATCTCACACATCATGGGGCATTACCAGAAACATGTATGTCAGGGCATCATCGACAAAGCATTGGAATACGGATATACTGCCGAAATCTTTACGACACTTGACGGAGAAAATCTGGGGGAATACGGCATCGGAGAAAAAAGTATTCTAAATCTTCCTGATTATGATGATTACAGTGGCATCATCTTTGCCGCTGATACTTATCCTGCCAAAGAACTGAAAAGCCAAATTCTCTCTTCCCTGCAGGAATCCTGTACTTGCCCGGTTATAGAAATCGCTGCTGCTAACCAGCATTTTCCTGCCGTTACTCTTGAAAACAACAGCATGACTGCAGACCTCGTGCGTCATCTTTGCAATGTGCACCATTATAAACGCATCTGCTATCTTGGTTGTAGCGACCAAGCTTATTTTTCCGACAGCCGCGAGCAGTTTTACCGCTCTGCCATGAATGAGCTTCATCTTAATGTTGGGGAAAAAGATGTCTATGCCTGCTCGATTGATGATATCTCTATCAAAGAAGCGCTTGATTATTTTGTGTCTGACGGAAAAGTACCTGAGGCTGTCGTCTGCTATAACGATGACGTTGCTCTCCTGTTTATTCAGGTTGCAAAAGAGGCCGGTTACCGTATTCCGGAAGATATTGCCATCACAGGCTGTGACCATACAGCTCACGGACAGAATACCATTCCTGCCTTAACAACCGTGACATTTCCGGTTTATGACCTTGGTGTCTGTGCAATCACACAGCTTTTAAAGCTCATCCGCAAGGAGCCCGTAGATGCACTGACCTTTGTATCCGCTGCACCAATTTACCATAGTTCCTGCGGCTGTCAGGAAAAAAGTGCTCCTGATGTTTTCTCCTTCCAACAGCTCCAAAGCAGACAGATTGCTTCCTTAGAGAGCTCGATTCTTAGTTCCATGCGTATGTCCGCAGCCTTTTCGTGCATCAAGGATCTGGACGAAGGCATTGACTTACTGGAAAATCATATCCGCAACATTGCACATTGCAAAGAGTTCTATCTCTGCCTGTATTCCGGTTGGGATTCTGTCTCTTCCTATATTCAGGAACTGACCATGCAGGAGGATACAACTTGCGATTCCGATGAGATTTTGTTAAAGCTTGCCATCCGCGATGGAAAACGTCTGCCGGAATACAGTTTCAAGCGCACTGCCGTCAATGGGCTGCTGCCGGAGCATATCTATCAACAGTCAGACTCTGCCTATATCTACACGCCTTTGTTCTTTGAGGATAAATGCTTCGGCTATGTGGCACTCTCCTATGAGGACAATCGCATTGACTACCATTTTCAGTTGGTTCACTGGTTCTTAAATATCAACCAGATGCTCCACGGCATCTGTGAAACTCGCTGTAACACCCTCCTTTTGCACCACTTGGAAGACTTTTATTCCAAAGATTCACTGACGGGGCTTTACAACAAGCACGGATATCTCCAACGTGCCGAACATCTTATCGCACGCGCCTCCCGGCAAAAAGAAACCGTGACCTGCTTTCTCTTTGATCTCGACCACTTAAAGCAGATTAATGACACCTACGGTCATGCAGAAGGCGACTTTGCAATACAGGTCATCGGACAGGCACTGCTTCATGTAATAAAACCGGAGGATATCTGTGCCCGATTCAGCGGTGACGAATTCTACCTACTGACCAGCGGTTACAGCAAAAAAGACGCAGACGATTTACTCGCCCACGTCTCAAAATATCTATCCAATTATAATCACTTATGTACAAAAGCCTATACCATATCCGTCAGCGGAGGGTACGCCAGTAGCACTGCGTTCACAGGCTTCTCCATATCAGACATTGATGCACTCTTTGCCCTTGCCGACCAGAATATGTACCAACAAAAGAGAGCTCGTTACAGGGCTTAATCCTGCTGCATATTCTTGCGGTATTCACTCGGAGAGACACCGCAGGATGCTTTAAATATCTTCATAAAATGCTTTTCATTTTCATAGCCGACTGCCTGACTGATTTCAATGATTCGCATATCCGTCTCAGCAAGCAGGCGTTTCGCCTCGCGCATACGGATATCTTTTAAGTAATTCACGAAGTTACTTCCTGTGTACTGCTTGAACGAATAAGAAAACAGCGAGTAGTTCATTGAGATATAGTTCGACACCACCGCCATATTCAAATCGCTGGCATAATTCTGTTCAATATACTCAACTGCCTGCTTAATTTTCTGGCTGTTACGATTGACATCGAGCTGACTTCCGATGCATTCCTGCAAATTCAAAATCCATGCAATGAGGCGCTCCTCAAAGATATTAATGCAATCCTCATGAAAAATGTCACGGAAACGCTGCATGGTTTCCACATCTTCTTCTACCGCATTCCGATAGGTCTTTGCCGTCTCATGGAAAAATTCCACCATACAATTCTCGTACTGCTCCGGCGTAATTCTTCCGTTCTTCACCTCGTAGAAAAAACGTCGCCATACTTTTTCCAACTCTTCTCTTCGCTCTGTTCCAATCAGTTGAACCCTTTGTAGCTTGGCAGCATCTGCCGTAAGACGCTCTGCCTCCTGAATGAGACGCTCCGGAACATGCTCTGTCTCATCGCCCATGCGAACTATGGTCTGATTCTGACAAAAAGCCCGCTTTCGCAGCTTCTGGCTTTCCA
This sequence comes from Roseburia sp., assembly GCA_022771695.1. Classification (GTDB taxonomy): domain Bacteria; phylum Bacillota; class Clostridia; order Lachnospirales; family Lachnospiraceae; genus Roseburia. Next base: position 14,343 of record JALEKJ010000047.1, read on the forward strand.
AATATGCCGTCCGCAATTCTGCTAATCCATAATGTAAACCACTCACGCCAACATAGCCGTCTTTCAACTCATTTTTCAACAGCAGCTCTACTGTCTCTTCAGGCACGACAAAAATATCACTTCCCTCGATATTCGAAAGATATATATAGTTGTCTGTCTGCATTTCCCCGCGTTCTTTGCAATTTGTGGCACAAACTGCATATGCACACTCATAGAACTCTTTTTCATACTGCTGCTCTAACGTACCAAGTTCTTCTTCCGTCATGCTTTCTAAAAGCATCAAATGCTTCACCTGTTGATAGCCTAAGCGCTTATTTTGCTTTACCTTTTCCTGATTATGCACAATCTCTTCATTTAGCTTCTGCAAAATCTCTGCTATCTTCTCTCGCTCAACAGGTTTTAAAATATATTCCCGCACACCATTCCGCAACATTTCCACCGCATAAGAGAAATCATCATAGCCACTGATTGCAACGGTGAGCGGCACATGTTCACAGGATTGCATCTGCTTTACCAGCTCAATGCCATCCATCTTCGGCATACGAATATCCGTAAACATCACATCTACCTTCTGCTCCCGTATAACCTCAAGCGCCATCTCTCCATTCGTACACTCGATAATAACCTCTACCGGTACGCCACTTCGCTGAATCATTGCTTTGATTCCCTGGCGTATCATCTTCTCATCTTCCACAATCAATACTGTCTTCATCCCCAAACCATCGCTCCTTTTTCTATTTCTAGCACTATCCTAATAAGCCTCATGCGTCAATGGAATGCGCACCATAATCTTTGTGTAACATCCCAATTTAGACGCAATCTCTATACCATACTTTTCGCCAAAAGCAATGTGGATACGATCCTGCACATTCTTAAGCCCGATACCATTGCCTGAACCGCCACTGGAATCCATTTCTCCCGCAATCTTAAGGCGTAGCTGCTCCACTTCTTCTTCCGTCATGCCACGTCCTGCATCGGTAATCTCAATGACACAGTCATGCCCCTCCATGCGACCTTTGATATAAATATTTGTATCCTCCGCCATCTGCTCAATACCGTGATAAATGGCATTCTCCACAATCGGCTGTAAGGACATCTTCGGAATCTCCTGCTTAAGAATAATGTCCGGTATATTTAGAGACAGGTAAATTTCATAATCGAATCGCAGATTAATTAATGCCATATAGTTCTTGATATACTCAAGCTCCTGTTCCACCATAACATTGCCTGACACCCATTTCATGCTGTATCGCAGCAGCTTTCCAAGTGCCGTCACTGCATCCGATATCGCATACTCCTCATCAATTTCTGCCATCATCTTAATCGACTCCAAGACATTATAAATGAAGTGCGCATTAATCTGATTTTGCAAGGCGCGAATTTCCGAATTTTTCGCCAGCATTTCACGATTGAGATTATCCTCCATCAGTTGTTTGATGCGTGCAAGCATTTTATTAATCTGAGTTCCAAGCTCTCCCATCTCATCCTTGCCGCAATTTTCAATCACGACATCCAAGTCGCCTTTTTGCACCTTGCGGATAGAGCGAAGAATCTCATAAAACTGTTTTAGCAAGCGCTGCACGATGCTGTTGATAAAAAAAGCCAACACACCGATGAGCATCAGCATGACCACCACAAAAATATTGCGGATATCATGTACCTCTTTGATATTTTGTGTAATATCCTTGACACAGACCAGCACACCTGAGAGCTCTTTGACCGGCAGATACGTCACAATCAGATTCTGACCATCTGTTTGAATATAGGACACCTGTATGCCTTCCTCACCGGAAAATTCTCCCAAAATCCGTCCTAACAGTGCTTCATTCCCCTCACTCGTCTCGTCGCCAAAGTAACTCTCGCCGTCTGTGGTAACAAAGCAACTCCATTCATGTTCGATTCCCTCGTAAAGGCTTGGAAACATATTCTCCATCGTCATCGCCGCTTCAATCGTTCCAATCTGTCCGTTCTCACTATCAATGATTGGAGTCACCAGACTTATGATTTTACGGTTTTGGCGCATCGTATAAGAGGAAAAAATATTGTCATTGAAGTTATAATGCCACCCTAAGTAGTCTCCGTCCTCTGCCCACTCCTGCTTTTGCATGCGGGATTCCTGATAGAGAATCGGCATCATTTCCTGTACATTGTCATTCGCAGCATAGACACGCACGCCATAAAGCAACAGATTATTATTTACAAGGCGTTCCAATGCGGAAATATCCTGATTCTTAAACTCCAGCCACTCTGACGTCGAGAGCGTCTCACCATTTTTTGTGCGATTGAGCACCTCAAGCAGATGTTCATCACTCAGGAAAAACTGTGTTGACATATTGATGGAATTGATATTCGTTTCAATAGAATCCTGATTACGCTGCATCGTATATTCCATATAATTCAGGTTCTCATCTACCACATTTTTTTCCATGATATAAAAGAGAATTCCTGCAAATATACCGATAGGAACAATTGTAAAAATGATAATTACAAGTGTAAACTTGATATTTAATTTTTGGTTGCGGAATTTTTCCGAAAGTTTCATTAAATTCATCCTACTCATTCATTCCAAGTTTTTCTTTGATATCGTTCATATATTCCGTCTTTTTCTGATTTACCTGTGCAAAGCCCAGTTCCTCACGCTTCTGCACAAATTCTGCAAGTATCGCGTCAAATTCCTCTTCGCTCGGCGCGAGTAAAAGTCTTGGCAATGTCTCACTCCAAAGTTTGGTAATCTTTTCATCGGCAATCGCCTCTGAGGAATCAGACGGCAATACAATATCCGCCTGTCCATTATAGACAACATATTTTCTCGCCCATTCCTCAATCTGTGCAACTGCCGGAGAGGATTCCTGCTTCCACTGCATCTGCATGACATTGTCCTGCAGCATCCAGTAAGCGTCATCCGCACCATAAATCCTGTCGTAAGTCTCGCGGTCTGTGTCCAAAAGTTTCCGCACTTCATCCTTCAAAATCGGAGTACCGTCTACCATGTCATAAGTAACGCCCTCTACCCCCAGATAAGTAACCATCTGTCCATGCTCACTCATCAGATAATCCAAAAACGCAATCGCACGCTCCGGATCCTTGCAGTTTTTAGAAATCAAGGTCACAGTCCATCCTGCAACACCGGTTGTCGGGAGCGTCGGGTTATCACCGGCAGAATTCTTTGGTCCCTCCACTGCTATATAGATGCTGTCCGGATTATTTTCATAAAGTATCTTCTGTTGCGAAATCATATCCGTATACTGATAAAGCATACAAAAATATCTTCCCTGTGTAAGCTTCTCTTCCATCTGCGTGCGGGTATCTACAAAAATATCATTGGCGAGATAGCCTTCTTCGCCTAACTCGCGGAACATCTTAAGCCAGCTTATATACTCCGAATCTGTATATCGGTCATAAAACTCACCGTCTTTTTCCCATGGAATGGCAAGGAAATTCATCAGATATTTGTCAAAGGATACATTTCCTTCATTGTCAAATACATGTGCACCGACGGGAATCAGTTCTCCGCCTTCCACCTCTGGAAACATCTCTGCCGCTGTCTTCACCGCTGCAGCAAATCCCTCCGGCGTCGTCATATCCGGACTTCCGATTGCCTCATAGATATCCTTGCGCACCAGAAATGTCTCATTCGATGACAGCATTTCATTCTCCGCTACATCCTGCGGTGTCACGGAAGAATTCGGATATGCATAGATATTGCCATCCTCCTGCGTATACCAATTCACCGCTACCGGATTTGTAACCTCCCAAAAATACGGATCGTATTCATCTGCCAGCTCGTTCAGCGGATATACCATATCCTTCTCAATTACCTCCGCAACCTGCGGCTCCCACCATCCGATTGTGATAATATCCGGCAGGGAATCTGCCGCAATCAATGCGTTTAGCTTCTCGGTCTCATTTCCGATTGGCGTAATAAAATTAATATTTACCCCGGTTTCCTCCGTAATCGTCTGTGACACGAGATTCTCTCCCCACGGTGTCGCAAACCACGAATAATTCACATACCAGTCTAAAGTAATCTCTTCATCTGCCAGGCGCTGCCACGCAGGCGTTCCCGCTTCTTCGGTTCCTTCTATTTCTACCTGTGTGGTGTCTTTCTCAGCCGCCTCGCCGCATGCCACGATGCCGGACAGCATAAGCATCGTACATCCGGCTGCAATCCCTCTCTTATATATCTTTTGCATCGCTTTGCTCATATGTATCTGTCTCCCCTATTTGCCACTTCTCTCTTTATAAAAGTATACCATTCTTATCCAATTTTCTCTACTACTAACGCCATGTTTTATGTTCATAATTCTTATTATAAACACAGAGCATGACGATATTGCACGTCAAAAGGAGCCGCCAACAAGGCAGCCCCTTTTCGAGGAAATGTATTTTTGAAAAAGTTTTATAACGGTTATTCTTTTACCGCACCGGCAGAAATACTGCTGATGATGTATTTTGAGAAAAATGCAAATACCAAAAGAATCGGGATAACGGAAATTGCAACTGCCAAATAGATAGCTCCCTGATTTGCATTGATGTCTGTTGATGCACGAAGTGTAGCCATCATAACCGGTAACGTGAATTTATCGTTTTTATTCAGGATAATCATCGGTAACAGATAGTTGTTCCAGTTTCCGATAAACGCCATAATCGCCATCGTCGCAATACCCGGTGACATAATCGGAAGTACGATTCTGTGGAATGAGTAAAGTTCACTCGCACCGTCGATACGGGCAGCCTCAATCAAGGATGGCGGCAGTACCGACAACACATACTGTCTTAAGAAAAACACCGTACCCGGAGCCGCAATGGCCGGTATAATCAAAGGTATATAAGAGTTTACCAAATGCAACTTTGTACACAGATTATAAAAACCAATCAACCCTAACTGTCCCGGAATCATCATGAATACCAGAATGGTTCCGAAAATCACCTTATTCCCTTTGAATTTGTACATTGCAAGACCGTAAGCTGTCATCGCAGAAAAATAAGCAGTGAGTGCGGTCGCAGGCACTGCGACCTTAAGGCTGTTTGCCATACCTTTAAACAGGTTAAAAAAGCTGAAAACGGTCTCCCAGTTTTCTTTCAAATGGGTACTCGGAATCAAGGTAAAGGATGTTACAATTTCCGAGCCGCTTCTTGTCGCATTTACCATCATCAGAAGGAAAGGTAGCAGACATGTTGCCCCTAACAGGATTAAGAGAAGATAGAGAATGCCTTTTTTAATCTTATATCCAATTCCGTTCATATCTTAATCCTCCTTTCTGTTAAATAGCTTAAACTGTATTACTGATACCGACAGAATGATTAAGAATATGATGTATGCAATCGCAGATGCATATCCTGTCTGTGTCGTTCCTGTCTCAAAACCAAATTTATAGAGATACATTACCACCGTCTGTACCGAATTGTACGATGCACTTGCCTTATCCGACATCAAAAACGGCAAATCGAACATCTGCAGTCCACCGATTAAGGATGTAATCGCTACATAGAGTAAAATCGGTTTAATCAGAGGTAACGTGATTTTTCCAAATACTGTCCATCTTCCGGCACCGTCAATCGCTGCCGCTTCAAAGTAATCTCTGGAAATTCCCTGCACACCTGCCATCAACATGATAAAAGAATTACCAAACCATACCCATGTCTGGATAACCGCAATCGTATTTCCTGCATTCGCTGCAGTTCCCAGCCAGTCTATCGGATTGTATGACTTTCCAAAGAATCGATAAATATAATAAATAATCTGATTAAATGTACCATAACGCCAATCCAAAAGCGTCTTAAATAAAAATGCTACAGAAGTCGCTGCGATTAAGTTTGGCAGATAATAGATAACTCGAAAAATACCAAGCCCTCTCATCTTGTACTTCACATCGGAGAACACCATCATCAGAAGGAATGCCAATCCCAACTGCAAAACAATGTTTACACCCCAGATTCTTACCGTATTCCACAATGCCCGCCAGAAAAATTTATCCGTCAATACTCTCGCATAATTGTCAAACCATACCCAATCCGCCTGGCCGACACCTGCAATCTTTGTATTTGTAAAGCTCAGATACAATGTTCTAAGCACCGGATACACATTAAAAATCAAAAACACGACCACGAACGGAAATACAAACAGATATCCCGCTCTATTATAGTCTTTCATCCGCTTTGCTTTCTTTTCCATAATAAACCATGTCCTTTCTTCTTTGGACATTGTTTACAATGTCCCTCTTACTTTCACTCTCCCCAGAGCACCACGCGGCCCGCCTAAGCGGGCCGGCAATGGTCATCTTACAAAATATTATCTGTTTACTGTGATATCCGGGTAAGTAGACTCGATCACATCATAGAATTCGTTTACTGCTTCTTCTTTGGTTTTCTCACCGGTCTTGATTGCAGAAATTGCATTACCCCAAGCATCGCCAATTGCCTTGTCATATCTTGTTACCTTAGAGTAATCAATACCTTCTGCCTGCTGTAACCAGAAAGCATACAATTTCTCTCCACCGTATACTTCGTTTGCATCATCCTTGTGCGCCTCAAGTACAGGGATTAAGGAAACAGTGTCACCTTCAGAGTACTCAATCCACCAGTTTGCAGTATCCTCATTCAAAGTACAGAATTTTACGAAATCCCAAGCAAGCTCTTTGCGCTCAGACTGAGAAGAAATACCGATGTATGTACCACCACCGAATCCGTAAGAAGGACCTGAGCAAACGCCCCATAAACCGGAAGTATCTTTTACGTTATCTCTCATGGTAAGTACGCCCCAAGACGGAAGACCGAATGCGAATACTTCTGTCTTAGCCATATCCTTGGTTGCCTCTTCAAACTGCTCTGCATCCCATACGTTTACAGAATCATCTGCATAATTCTGAATGTCAGCCGTTAAGATAGGTACCTCGCCTGCCATAGCCTGATACCATGGTGTAGACCACTGGTTTGCGTATGCTGTTAAGTCTTTCTGATATAAGTCTACACAAAGATCCATGTAGTCATATCTTGCCTGGTCTACATTTAATACTCCGTCGATAACCCATGCAGAGTCACCGGAGAAGTAATTAATCTCAGCGTCAGAGGAGAAGATTCTGTATCCTGCATCCTTCAATGTCTGTGCTGTTTCAAGAATTGTTGCGTAATCTGCGAATAATTTGCCAATCTCGTCCGGATCGTCTGTTCCGAATACTTCTTTTGCGATATCTCTTCTATAATAGATACCAGCCGGTGTAATCTGATAAGAAATAGCTCTCTGAACGCCGTCAGAAGACTGTCCTACTTCCCATACATAATCTACAATCTGGTCTGCGTAATCCTGTGCTCCGAACTGATCCAAGTCCTCAAAGAATCCTGCATCATAGAAGTCCTCCAACATCTGCGGCTCACCTACGATGATATCCGGTTCTGTCTCGCCACCGAGTAATGCGGTCTGAACCTTGGTTGGGTAATCTGCCGGCTCAATTACTACCGTCTCAACCTCAACACCTGTCTCTTCCTGGAATCTCTCACCAAAATCAATCAGGTCATTTGCAAGTGTCCATACAACTAATTTCTCTCCGCTTGCTGCAGCGCTTCCCCCATTTTCTGTTCCGCTTGTTACTGCATCACCGCTTGCTGCATTGCTTCCGCTCTCGGAAGAGCCCCCACATGCTGCTGTGGAAAGTGCCATTGCACTGACAAGTAATACTGATACTACTTTTTTCCAATTCATAAAAATATCCTCCTTGTAATTCAACATCACTGTTGTTTGTTGATAATTGAATTATAAGGAGGATTCCTCTTCGATATAATGACCCGAATTTTAAAAAGGTGTCATTTTTTTAGTTGTATTTTAACGATAGCAAATCGTGCAAATGGAGTGCGGTGCAAGCTCGCCACACACACCTTCCCCAGCTTCGCGGAGCGTGTACGGTTTCACACTTTCCGTCTTATTTAAAAGCACAATGACGCGCTCTCCATCCGGGTTCAAAAATCCGGTCACTTCAATTTCATCCGTATAACGGCTTGTTCCAATGTGGACTGCACCATCCTTGATATAACGACTGAACTGTCCGATGTAATAATAACTCAAACGTTTCTCATAGGTATCTGCTTTTATATCACACATAATCGGTGCTGCGCAAAAATTACCTACATGGTTTGGACCGCCTTCACTGTCTAATAGCAGATTCCAGTCCAGTGACGCATTGATACCGGCGTTTAAGTTGCCAAGGATATCATGCGCATACATCTCTGCCTTCTGCACCTCACCCGAATCCGCAAAACGGGAATATTCCACACACCCCTCCGTGAAAAAGATTTCTTTTTCCGGATACATCCTGCGCACCATTTCAATCGTTTCAAAATGGTCACCGGTATACCAGTGCACTGCCTCGCCGGTCACATAGTTTCTCGTCTTCTCATCGGCTACAACTTCTTTAAAGCGTTGGTATGCTTCTTCCTTATTGTGATCCCACACAAAAATTCCGATATCGGAAAGTCCTGCTGCCTCAAGCGCAGGTCCAAGGTAATCACGCACAAAGCGACTTTCCTCCTCGGAAGTATAAACGCAGGAATCCCAGGTCTGCACGGCCATCGGTTCATTCTGCACGGTAAGCCATGCAATCTCTACGCCTTCCTTGCGATATTCTTCAATAAACTTCACAAAATAATTCGCCCACGCCTCATAGCAGTTTTCTTTTAACTTACCTCCGTGATTCATCTCGCCGTTCGTCTTCATGAAAGCAGGCGGTGACCACGGAGACATGAGAAATCTGATTCCGGCTTCTTTCTCTTCTGCCCAGTTTCTGCGCGATTTTTTTGCATCCGCAAGCATCGGCAGGATTTCTTTTCGGTCATGGTCGATATCAAAGGTCTTAAGCTCCATATCCCCTTCTTCCACATAAGTATAATTTCCGAGTGCGAAATCGCAACTGTTCATATGAATACGTCCGATATTGTAGCGCAAACCGCTCATGCCGTAGCAATCCTCTATGATTGCCTGTTTCTTTTCCTCACTCATCTGTCCGTAGATGTGTGCTGCGGCTTCCGTCAACGCTCCTCCAAATCCGTGAAACTTCTGATAGGTTACCTCCGGATATACATTGATGACATGCATACAGTCTGTCACCGTTTCCTTTGTCACACTCGCTTCTTCCCAGAACTTCTGCTCCGTTTCATTTGTTGTGATAATCTTCATCTGACTCATAACATTCCTCCGTTTACATCGCACCACAAGACGGAATTCCTGACGTCTCTGTCAAAAATCCCGTCTCATTTGTCAAATTTACCTTACTATAATCTCGATACCTTCCACCTTGCCCTTACGCACGTCCTCCGCAAGCGCTCCTGACACATAAGACATCTTCGTATCTGCAACTGTACCGTTCTTATAGGTGAAAGTCATTCCCTCTATCTGGTAGCCGCCCGGCACATAATCCTTCGTGTCTGCAAAACGATACCGCACCTTCACATCGGAAAGAAGCGTTGTCTCTACGATTCCGCCCTCGCCAATCAGATACTCCGGTACTGCAGGCTGCGGTGCAAATACAAGCTCTCCATCCTGCACCGTAAAAATATGTTTTCCAAACATCATAAGTTTCCACATACTGATGAACTCAATCGTAGAGCCGCTCAGTCGCGCCACAAAGCCTTTTCCGTGATATGCCGCATTCGGGTTCTTGCTGCTTGCGATAAAAGAAGAATTCTCATAAATGCTTCTGCCATATACCTGCGGATCTAAGAACGGAATTGCCGCTTTGTGGAAGTCGGCAAAAAACTCCTGATACATGCCACTGCGCAACAACTCTAACAAATATTTGTACTCCATGTGCAGCCAGATGGATTCGTTCTCCAGCCACCCCGGCGTAAACGCTCGCGCACGTCCGAGTTCAAAGGATGCATTCTGCAAGGATGCATTGACCTTGTACATGGAAAGCTTTTCATCGTAAAGGTCACTCTTTTTGATATTCTCATAAAGCTCCTGCTTTTTCTCTCTGCTCTCATCAAGCTTTAAGTACCGTACCGGTCCCTCCAAAAAATAAGGTACCGGCTTTACCTGAAATTCCAATGGCTTAATGCCGTCTTTCGTCACCTCGTACCTTGGCACCTCGTAAGTAAAGTAAGTCGGACAGATACCTCCGCCAAGATTCACCGCTTTCTCAATGCCGCGTTTTACGGTTGCAAGAAGGCTTTCCAACACCTCCGCAAGATTTTCGGAAGTAAACACTTTCTTTTTGCCAGAAACACCGCTGAAAGTCTTATCTCGGTACATTTCTTTCACATCGTTAATACGGTTCCAGAAAGAAAGCACCTGCATCTCGCTTGTAAGCGCATCCTTCTCCAACCGGTTAATCAGATACAGTTCATCCAGCAGGCATCCCAGTTCCTCTAAAACATACACCTCACCCGGATACTTTTTCAATGCACCGATGGTGTATTCCAACATACGGCACAACTCATAAGTCTCAGCCATAGAGGAACCGAACATTCCCGGCATTCCGTTTAGCGCGTCATACCAGCCCGGTTTGCCGCCTTCCATCTCAATGCCCATGCCGTAAGCATCCAGCGTTGCAAACTTTATCGCGCACAAAAGGGTTAGTTTTTCTAATAGGGACATTCGCAGAATCTCCCCCTTGCCATACTCCGTACGCACAAGCTTTTCTTTGGTCTCTCTTCTGGTCGCTTCATTTAATGCATGATATTGGCGCAAGCCATTTTCCGTCTCCTCATAACGTGCATTTCTGCGATTGACATTGACCTGTGCAAGGAAGCAGGTGTAATCCTCCTCATAAAGCATCTGGCGCTCCTGCTCCGGAAAGATTTCCAGATAATCCAAAATCAAATCCAAATTATAGGTCCAATGGTCACTCCAATAGCCCTCTCCAAAGTTGCCGTTTACGAGACTGTCCGCGAAGTCGATAATCTGGAAAAAGAGTGATTCATTCCACGCATCTCCGAATACCTCCTCCATCTTACGGTAGAGTGCACCAGGTGTAAACGCTTTTGTCACAAATTCTGTCATTGCCTCGCGTTTTGTGCTGTCAAGTCCGGCAAACAGTTGCTCTGCACGCTCTGCGGCAAGCTGATAGGTCAGCTTCTCGACACCGAGCGGATTATAGCCGTCCAACTGTATCAGACTGTAGAATTCCTTGATATTCTCACGTCCCACAAACGGGGCAAAGAACGTATCACATCTGCGATTCTGGTTGACATCCCGGAAATTACCATTCCCCTGAGAATAGAATTCCGGCAACATGGAAAAATAATTGTAATCGCGTTCCAAATCGCCATGTTTTCTGGAATACACATAAAAAATCTTATTGCTTCCCAACTGCATCGGATATCCTCCGCGCAATACATTATCCATATAAGTGTATTTGCAGTATGCGTCAAATTCCTTTGATGCCGTATGTGTCTCAATTCCTTTACAAAGGTCTTCCGTAAGCTCTGTCGCCTCTTTTTGCTTGGCTGCAAAATAGTTTTGGTCCTTTTTCTCTCCAAAGAAGCTGTCTAAAATTTCTTTTTTCTCGACCTGCCCAATCACCTCGTAGAATGTAACGCTTTCTCCCGCATCCAATCTACACTCTACACCGCAAAAACTACACGGGAGTTGATTCATCGTAATCTGCGCTGCTGCAAGCAACTCTTTTAACGGCTTCTCTTCGAAGCCGACCGCTCTGCGCATGGAAGTATCATAATCGAACACGACTGTGGGGTCCACAATCGGGGCAAGCCTTGTTCCGTCCGCAAGACATGCAGCCGTAAAGTTACCACCTAATATCTGTCTTACTGCTGCCGTATCATCCATACTTGCGCGCACTCTGAAATACGGCACGCCGCATTCCACATCTTCGACCTGCATCCACGCTTTCGCCGTCTGTCCCATATTCTTCATGCTGTCTAATCCAACACCGTAAGGGATTACCGCAGGCATACCGTCAAGCACTTCCAGTTCCGCTGTCTCCGACGCAATATTGGTTACCTCCACCTTACGCACTAACGCGCCCAAATTCTCGCCCGGCAATGTGAAATATGTCACATGGGTCTGTAAACCGGTCGCCGCATTTTGCTCTTCGATTTCCAGACCATTCATGGCAATCTGCATGCTGTGAGGAACTTGCTCATCGGCAAATGCCTCGGTCACCTTTCCATTCTTTTTTATAAATGTACGGAAACCGGTCGTCTTGACATTCTGGTACGCCTGATGTGCCGGATAAAATTCCATAATTGCATGATCTTTATTGTCTACGCCGAAACTGACTACGCATTGTCCACGATTTACATAATAGCACCAGATGGGAATACCTCTGATTCCCGATATGCCCGGAAGGAAGCTGGCAAACGTAGATTTTCTTCCATAGTCTTTCATGATAAAGTTCTCTGCCTGTTTTGTCATATCTGTCTATCCTTTCATTACCATTTACACTTTCTACTGTCATTCTATGGAAAAGGAAAAACACAAAAAAGATACCTTTTTTAACAAAGGTATCTTTTTTTTAGTTTACGATTCTACTTTTTCACTCCGTCTTCGTATTCGCAAATGACCTGGCGCTCTCCTGCCTGCATCACGCTTTTTCCTTCATTATTAATGATGTGTTCCATGCCCGGATAGCCGGTTAGCATAACGGTACAGATATTATGTACCTTAACACCTTCTTTATCCGGCACCTCCATCGCCGAAGTAAGCGTCACAGCAGTATCTCGATTATAAAGATAGATGCCCAGTCCCCACGCTTCAAAATCAGAAACACTCTCATCCACACAGAAGGATGCGTAGCCTTTTTTTGCTCCGTCGTGGCTCATCCAATCTGCCTGAGTCGGCACATCATACGGAATCTCACTCTGATACATATAGACCTTTCCGCCATTCCCGTTCCAGATGGTCTGGTATTTTTCAAAATGCTCCACCATTAGCGCATAGATGGTCACATCATCCCCATTTACAATAATTCCCGTGTCCGCTGTATTCTTATCCCACGCCACCTGATCACCATGATCCGCACGCCATACCCAGAAATTATCCCCGATGACGTTAGCGCTGTTGATCGTAACACAATTTTTCACCTTTGTCGGATTCTCGGTTGTTGTACCGCCTACACGGAAAAATAAGTCGCTTAAAGTAATAAAGTCGCGCGTGGAGCGTCTCTCTGCCGCCTCGTTGTCCGTGACACTCCCCCATGCCACGTCGTCGCCTGCCTGCGCTTCCGGCGCACCGAGTACTTCCGCTGCTCCCACGACCAACAGATTCTCAGATTCCGCTTCTCCTGCATCAAACAGAATCCCTGCAAGAATACATCCCGGTACACCTGCCGTCTTAACACACGCATTTCCTTTGGTCGGCAAGAGCGTCGCAAGCCCCATGCCAAGCACAATCGTATCTTCCTTCGTAACATAAAGCGGCTCATCTAACTCATAAATACCGGGTGTTAGAAGAAGGTGCTTCCCCTTAGCAAGTGCCGCATTCATCGTTGCAGCCGTGTCAACATTTGCTTTTGCTACGTAAAATTCGTTGATTGAAATCCTTGCATCCGATGTATTCTCTGTATCGTTCTGCCATGAGGTTCCCACCGCATTAGTTCTCACCGCCGGCACATAGACCTGATAGCCGTCTTTTTCGTCGTAAATCAAGAACGGCTTTTCCTGAATCTTCTCCGTCATTTCTACTTCGGTATACGGGATTCCCGGCCATGCACCCTCCGGTGCCTTGTCCTCCTCGGTTCCGACAAATACCATATTCCAGTTTGCTCCCATCCATGCTTTCCAGTTGCAGTTTCGCGACAGCCACTGCTGCTGCGAACCGGAATCTGTCATCAGTTCCGTATTGGAATCTGCCAAGAATCCGCCGCTGCACCATCCGTAGTTGTCGTGTAGATACAAGGCTCCGTCAATCTGGGTTCGCCGCATGAAGGTCGCCTGCGACACTGCCCACATGGTATTGCTTCCAATCTCGATATTCTCAACACCACGCCAGAAATTACAGCAGGCATTATGGTTGTTCGGGTCGTCCCCCAGCCATGTCGCCGTGCACTGCAAGGATGGAATTCGTGTATCCATCGGAAATTCTCCGAGTCCTGCAACCTGCATATAGTAACCGACATTCACCTCAATGGACTCATCATACACACCCGGCATAAAATAGATGGCATAACGTTCCTCACCAAACTGATTTTCTTCCTGTACATCATAGATTTCATCCAATATCGCATTCACTTCTTCCGGATTATCCTCCGGAGTGAATAGATATACATTTTCTCCAAACAGGTCGGTATGATGGTCCACAATCCTGCTTTCTTTTCCGTACATTTCCATTCCCACGCTTCCTATCAGCACCGCCGCTAACACAGCGGTGCCAAATAGTCCTGCCTTCCAATGTTTCTTCACGAGACTTCCCCTATCTTTCAAATTAGCTTTCTAACGTGCAATCCCATTCCTTCTTCTCCATATAAAGAAGTATACAGCCACGCCAAGCACTACGACCAATACAACAATGGTCACTCCCCATGCTGTGCTCTGTGATTCCTCTATTTCCTGCTCTGCAAAAATGTAAGTACTGAAATGATCTGTTGCAAAAGACACTCTTCCATCAGCTACAACCGTATCGCATTTTGTCAGGCTTCCATCCTCTTCCAAACGGTATACGACAACAGTATTTTTCTCATCCACTGTCAGTTCTGCCGGCAGCAGCATGGTAACCGTCACAAAACCGTCCAACTGATGCAACGACACACCTGCGCCGTCTGTTAAATCAATCTTATAGACAACATAGTTTTTGCATTCCACGTAATTTTGCACTGCCTTAGTTGCCGCGTCCCAGATTTCGCCAGCAGAAATTTGCTCTGTTTTGATACTGCTACCTGCCGGAAGAACGCCATCTGCTGCAACCACTTCCGTATCACCGTTTACTAACTTGCGTACGCTCTCTTTCTCTGCGTTTTCTTCTTTCTCTGCGTCTGACGCATTTTCTTCGTCTACCGTATCTGCTTTGGAATCACGCTCTTCTGTCAGATTTTCAACTACCGAAAACGCATCGACTGTTTGTGTTCTTTTCACCGGTGACACGTTGTTTATCGCTAGCATGCTGTCCACTACAGAAGGGTTATTTTCCCCTACCGTATTGCCTATGTATGTTTTGTTATCCGTAGACTGCGTGCTATTCGTAGGCGATGTGTTATCCGTGGACGATGTATGATCCGCATCTGAGACATCTCCCTCAT
Organism: Roseburia sp.; assembly: GCA_022771695.1. Lineage (GTDB taxonomy): Bacteria > Bacillota > Clostridia > Lachnospirales > Lachnospiraceae > Roseburia. Next base: position 29,525 of record JALEKJ010000047.1, read on the forward strand.
CCGGGGTGTTGTCATCTACATCCGGCTTGTCGTCTACATCCGGGGTTTCACCTACCTCCGGCTTGTCACCCTCGCTCGGTTTCTCTCCTTCATCCGGTTTGTCACCCTCATCCGGCTTCTCTCCCTCATCCGGCTTCTGACCCTCATCCGGCTTCTCTCCTTCATCCGGGGTTTGACTTGTCACTTCCACAGATACTTTCACCAAATCACTTGGCATATAAGCCACTTCGTCCTCCGGCATAGCTGCCACTGCCACATAGCAAACACCTGCCTCCATCTCCGTCAATGTATACGAAAGTTCTGTCGTCTCTGCCACAAATATATAAGTGCCATCTGCCTCATCTGCAAGATAGATTCCATAAGAACCAGCCTTATCCACCGCATTCCACGAAACCGTAACCTCGCCTGTCTTTTCAGAGGTTGCAGTAAGCTGTGCAGGTGTTTTCAGTTTCTCTTTCTGCGTACCTGCCCCCTCTCTCTTTTCATAGAATACAATATCTGTCACACTGATGTGATGTGCCGCAGTCGAGAAATCAGTCTCTGCTCCGCCGAGCATAAGCAACACATAGAAATCACTTCTTGCCCCCGGTGTATACTCCAGTTCAAAATGACTTTCTCCCGGTGTTACAGAAATGGTCTGCTGCCCAAGACTCGTCTCAATAACAACACCTCTTGCGGCCTCTACACCTGCTTCTACATACTCCAGATTTATATCGAACGAAAGAATATAGGTTGTATCTGCAATCGTTGTCACATTCTCTTTCTTTGCTTGAATGGACCAGAACTCCGGTGTATTCCACTCGGACACTACCGTCTCCACGAAATCACACTCCAAAGCATCTGCGCTCGTCGTAAGGCCCCCTTTCTCTGCATCATCTAACCAGGTAAACCATGCATCCGGCAAAAGGGATGTCTTTGCATCCGCGAGAACTTTTACCGTCACACCCACTGCATCATAACCTTCTGCCAACAGACTTACCGCATAATCACCGCTCTCTCCAATCATGCGCCCGGCAATCGTAATCTGATTTTTGTCATCATCCACATTTACATACTGTTCCGGAACTTCTTTCCCACCAATAAATACCCGGATATCGCTCTGCTCCCATACAGAATTTTCTGTATAAGAGAGAATGATATCATTTCCAAGGAATGCCTGTTCCGCCAGTTCTATCTTTGGTGCAAAAGCTGCTTCGATATCACTTTTCTCTGCTTTATATAGTGCCACGTTATCTAAAATCACATCATGGCTTCCCACTGCAGGGAAATCGCCTAAGCATCCATTGACATTTCCCGTCATAAACAGAATAGATGCCGCTTCCGTCTCATTTACATCTGTAAAATAAATACGATAGGTTTTCTTTTCTGTTGTTAAATTTACAATGGTCTGTGACGCCGTTCCAAGGTTTGCAAACTCCATCTGGATTGGGCGCTCCACTGTCGCACACGCATCAAAGGACAGCATGTAATAATCTGCCGCAGAAAGCTCTAACCCGGACTGTTCGAATTGGCAATCCCAGTTATTTCCCTCTGTACTCACCACATGGATGACTGCTTCGCCATCCACAGCTTCTGCTGAACCGTTTGGAATGTTCCATGAGGAGAAATATGTCTCCCATCCGTCAATATTGCTGTCAAATTTACCGTTTACAAGAACATTTCCACTTGCTTCTAAAACTGTCTGCGTAATCGCTTTTGTCTGTGCATAACCTAATGCATCAAATTTTACCGTATAAGAACCTTCTTCCGGCATCAGGCTTGCATCAATGATGATACTGCCATCCGCCACTGTTACAACATCTGCTCCATACGCTTTTCCGTTCACATAGATGTGCGTAATGGCATTTGCCCACTCTGTATCATTCATACGGATTACACTCGCACTTCCTGCGCGCACAGCTCCCGCCGATGCGATGCTGCCCGGCTTCTTTACCCGATACTCCTCCGGTACCGCTGCTTTTTCTTCGTCCACTTTTACGGTAACGCTCTTGATAATAAAATGCTGATTGCCGCCGGATGCCCGATTACCGAAATACATCGAAATCTTTCCCGACAAATCTTTTACCGGCGTCATGGTAATTACCTTTTCATGTGCACCCTGTGCAAAATCATAATCAGTCTGAACACCATCCGGTGTCTCTACTTTCAAATTCACATCTTTTGTAGATTCATAGTCAATGACAATCTGGTATGGTACGCCCTCTGTCAATGCTACCGCAGAAGACTGCACGCCAACGCACCAGAAATCTGCACCTTCCTGTACGGAGTATTCCATATCCATTGCCCCAGTGCCATTAATACTGTGTTGCTGCCAGCCTGCATTCTCCGACCAGATATTCCACCCATCGTCTCCATTATAGAAGTCGCCATTATAAAGCGGATAGAAATCCACGCTGCTCCAATCCAAATTATTGTTTGTCAGTCGGTACATGGAAACATTATCCACAACTACTTTTCCATTGCCCGTCTGAATCACGAGTACCGCATTCGTATCCGTCACATCTGCAGGCATCGTAAAGGTAAAACTCTGCTCACTCCAAGCATTGGACACTGCAAAGTTCTTCTCTCCGTATACGTTTGTGCCATCTGCACTCTGCAGACGGACCGTTACCTCTTTGTCTGACTCTGCAGACACACCGAAATTTACCTGATAAGTATCTGAACAAAGCAGATTGATCCCCTGCTGATAAATGCCGGATACCGCATTCGTTCCTTCCACAACTGCCTGGCAGGTTGCTTTCGGGGAAGTCAAGATAGTGTTATCAAATGCATGCCAGTAATAAATTCTTGCCGTTCCCTGATCAAAGGTTCCATTATAAACATGATTCCCGTTTGACAACGGTTCCTTCGCATCGTCCTCGCCTGAAACCGGTGTCTGTCCGACACATACTATGGAAAAATTCTTGAAATAGGTCTTTCCTAAAGTTCCGCCTAATGTGAACTCCAGTCGACCATCCGCATCGGTATCTGCCACCATGTCAAAGCTGTAGGTATAATGCTTCCACTCTGTCTCTGCCTCCACGGAAAAGGAATCCGAATATGCCGGATATCCCGAAATATTGGCAAACTTCGCCGGAATCGATTTTGTTTTGTCCGCACGCACATCAAAGCTTACCTCATAGCGGTAACCTCTCGTCAACGGAACATTATGTATTAACTGCACCTCATAATCATTTGTGCCTGTTTTTGTCACATCAACACAGAGGACATCGTCCCCGCCATCCTTAGAAAGAGAATTCACCGATGTTCCGCTTCCGGAAGACAGATTTGAGACAAACCACTGTGCATTACGCACGCCGCTCTCCTCTGAAGGATAATTTCCTGTCTGGTGGTAGTTCACCAAGTCAGACGCATCCACATAGCTGATGCCGACTTCTCCTGCTACCGGAGTATCTGCCGGCACATAGGTCGGTGCAGACACTTCTTTTTCCAATTCTTCATAATCTTCCTGCGTATAAGGTGTTCCGTTTTCACCTACGAGGTCATACACACGCACATAGTCCACATACATGGATGCCCCTGTCAGATTATCAGAAAGCGCACCTGCATCATAGTTACCACCCACAGCCAGGTTTAACAGAATATAGAACTCCTGATTAAACGGCGCAGGGTAGGTAAAATCTGCTGCATTTCCATCTGCCGTAGAATACCACTCGCTCGTCGTATAGTAGCAGACATCATCCACATACCAGCGCAGTTCCCCCGGCATCCACTCTACTGCGTAAGTATGCCAGTCCGCAGTAGAAAATTCATCATTGCCATAGTGACCGCCGATGGCTTTATTATTTGGCCACTGACTTCCGTAGTGAATCGTTCCGTCTACAACATGCTGGTTGCTTCCACGAGCTTCCATGATATCGATTTCTCCTGACGCTGCCCAAGTGCCGTATTCGTCATAAGCGGGCATCATCCAAAACGCCGGCCATAGCCCGGTCGCATCCTCTCCCTCTCTTGGCACTACCTTGATACGGGATTCAAATCTTCCGTACTGCTTGGTGAACAATGCTTCTTTCTCCTTTGTCAAATTGCCGTCATCCATTGTCCACAATCTGGCTGATGTAAAACTGCTTCCCGCATAGCTGCTGTCTTTTTCTGCAGTAATTACCAATGCGCCGCCGTCGATGTCATCCCCCACCGTCACGTCTGCATTATTGTCCGTGTAGTATTCCAACTCTGCATTTCCCCAACCACTGCCGGAATATCCGCTTCCGTTTCCAATCATATAGGACCATGCCGCACCTTCTAACGCACTTCCTGCACCATCCGTACTATGTGCGACAAGCTTTCCATCTGAAAATTCTTCCGTCCCAAACTCGTCCGACCAATAAAGTGCCCAGTTATGCGCATTCTGACACTGGTCTACGGAGTTTGTTGTCATTTCACTTTTTGTCGTATACACCGTACCATTTAAAAGATTCTTCGGTGTATCCGGTTCTTGTGGTATTTCCTCCGGCGATTGCGGTTCTTCTGTAACAACCTTTTGCACCTTCACATTTGTAATCTCTACCATATGGTCGTCTGTGTAATTGGTTTCTCCGTGAAACATCCCCATATAAAAATACAATTTCTGATTTGCAGATGCCCCGGCAGCATCAATCACTCCTGTTTCATAGGAGACATGTTGACTTTCTCCCGCTGTAAGTGCTACATCGTGCATAAATACGCGCCCATTGTCAAAGCCTACTGTTATTCCGCGGTCAATCGTAGCCATTACATCAAAACTAACCTGGTAATTAAAGCCCTCTTCCAACACAATGCCATCCTGATAAAGTCCCGGCATCCAGTCAGCTCCCAAGCCGGTATTTTCCGGCACTGACAGTGTTACTTTCCCATTTTCAAAGTTAAACACCGCTGCACCGGCATTCATTCCCCAGCACTTGTCTCCTTCTGAGAAATCCCCGTTTAACACCAAATTCTCACTCGGCTGTTGACTAACAGACTGATTTTCCAAGTTAATCTCTGCTGCCTGCACAGCCACAGGATTCATCCCCTCCATGGTTACAGAGGAAAAAATCATTGCTGTTGCCATGGATGCTGCGAAAATGCGTGCAACCATGGTATTCCTTTTTCTCATAAAAACACCCTCCATATAATTTGCATTTGCCTTATAACCCCACTTAGGCATATCAAAATTATGCTTGATATACCAAAGCGGTAAAAGTCTGCAAATTTTATGAAGGGTGTCAATTTTTTATTTTCTATTTTGCTGCCTGATAGATTGTTATCATATCCTCTTTTGCAAGATGTCTTACTTTCCCAAGATTATCCCTCGTGGATGCCACACACTGGTCCGCCATTGCCTCAATCTGTGCGTCTGTCGGTGTGATTCCAAGCTCTGAGAGAGAGGTCGGCATTCCAATTTCACGATAGAAATTCTCCATTGCCTCAATTCCTTTTATTGCAGTCTGCTTTGCGTCTGTCTGAGGCTCTACTCCCATGACATTCACTGCAAATTTGACAAAACGCTCTAGACGTGCATCGCACACATATCGCGCCCAACTTCCCCAGATAGCGGTAAGTCCTGCGCCATGTGCGATATCAAACATTGCTCCGATTTCATGTTCCAACTTGTGTGTTGACCAATCTCCTCCGTCCGTGCCACATCCGGTTAGACCGTTATGTGAAAGGCTGCCCGCCCACATCACTTCCGCTCTTGCATCGTAATCATCCGGTTTTTTCACAAGAATCTTTGCATTGTGAAGGACCGTTCGCATCAAAGCCTCTGCGATGCCGTCCGTAAGCTCCATATTGTCACCATGATTAAAATAACGTTCCATGGTATGCATCAGAATATCTGCACATCCACATGCTGTCTGATATGCCGGAAGCGTCATGGTAAGTTCCGGATTCATCACAGCAAACTTCACTCTGCAATGGTTATTATTACAGCCTCGTTTCTCCCAATTTTCTTTCTCATCATTCGTGATAACAGAAGAATCACTCATCTCGCTCCCTGCTGCTGCAATGGTGAGCACTGCACCAATTGGAAGGCATCCCTGCGGTACGCGTTTGAAATCATAAAAATCCCAGACATCACCGCCACCGTATACGCCATAACCGATTGCCTTACAGGAATCAATCACGCTTCCGCCACCGACTGCCAAAAGGAAATCCACGCCTTCTTTTTTACAGAGCTCAATCCCTTCACGCACCAGCGATAATCTTGGATTCGGAACCACGCCGCCAAGTTCCACGTAGGCAATGCCTTCGGCTTTTAGCGTCTTCTCAATGCGTTCTAACAGACCGGATTTTCTGGCACTTCCGCCACCGTAATGTAAGAGCACCTTATGTCCGCCAAATTCTTTGACGAGCGCGCCAAGCTGTTGTTCGCTATTCTTTCCAAATACCACTTTCGTGGGGGTATAATAGACAAAATCATTCATCTTTCTGTCCTCCTCCGATTTCTATCTGACTAAGAAATATTATAGCACGCACAGACTACTATTTCATTCCTAATTTTTACGGCATTGTAATCTTATCCAGAATACCTGTCAGATGTGCAATCGTCACACCATAATTTGTCATCGGAGTCTGCTGCTCCCTAGCACGATCAATACGTGACATCACATACTTGCGGTTGAACATACAGGCACCACATTGAATAATCAAATCATATCCGGACAAATCCTGTGGGAAGTCCGTTCCGCTCACGATATCCACAGAAAGTGTCTCACCGAATCTCTTGCGAAGCATCTTTGGAATCTTTTCCCTGCCAATATCCTCCGCAAGCGGCGCATGAGTACAGCACTCCGCTATCAGCACCCTTGAGTCCGGTTTAAGCGCATCTATCTGCTTTGCTCCCTCCACATAATAAGGCAAATCTCCCTTATACGCCGCAAAAAGCACAGAAAAAGAGGTCAACATGCTCTCCGCCGGCTTGTGCTCATAGACATAACCGAATACCTGTGAGTCTGTGATAATCAGCTTTGGCGGATGCACCAGCGTAGCAAGGGCTTTGGTAAGTTTATCTGTCGTGACACTCATGACAAGACACTTTTTATCTAAAAGCTCCCGCAAGGTCTGTACCTGTGGCAGAATCAGTCTTCCCTTTGGTGCCTGAATATCCTGCGGCATCACAAGCAATACCAAATCTTCCTCGCCCACAAGTTCAGCGGTAATCATTTGGTTGCCGTAATTTTCCGGGATTTTTCGGATGAGTGCTTCCCTGACCGCATCCATTCCCTCTCCGGTCTTTGCACTGACCAGCAGTGCCTCCTCTCCGGTCTCTTTTTTGATTTGTGCGAGTAATGCCTCGGAATCTTCCCGGATGTCTGCTTTGTTTACAACAAGAAGTACCGGGGTTTTTTTCTCCTTGAAAAAATGATACCACCGCAATTCCTCGGTTAAGTCAAATACAATCTCTGACGTTCCTTGCAAATCATGATTTACGCTCTCACCCGCAAATAAAATCACTGCCAGTTCCGTCTTTTCTGCCGCCAGACGTGTCTTCTCCACACGTCGCTCTCCCAATTCTGTTTTATCGTCAAATCCTGCCGTATCAATGATGATACAGGGGCCAAGCGGGTGTACCTCCATCGCTTTATAAACCGGATCGGTCGTCGTCCCCGCCACATCCGCAACGATGGATACCTCCTGCTTCGTAAACGCATTGATAAACGCAGATTTTCCGCTGTTTGTCTTTCCGAAGATGCCAATATGCAATCGGTTGCTGCTCGGTGTCTCATTTAATGTTGCTGCCATGTTTCTTTTCCTTTCAAATACGATTTCCCCTTGTCGCATCTACCATGTCTCAGTCCAAAATCGTTTCGCTCTATTTCCGTTTGTTTTAAAACCGGAAATCTCTCTTGCCCTCTGCAATATCGTGGATATGCTCATAGGCGGTCTGTTTTACTTTCGGATTCGTAATCTTCTCCAGTTCTCTGTCAATCAGCTCCAAGCCAAGCTTTTTCGTCTCCTCGCTCGCATAATCCTCCAGGTACTCTTTTAATGTCATTAACGCATTCGGATGGCAGCAGTTTAAAATCTGCATGTTTTTGCAAAGCGCCATAAAACGGTCTCCGGTTCTTCCCTCACGGTAACATGCCGTACAGAAGCTCGGAATGTATCCCAGCTTTATCAGCCAGTTTACAACCTCATCCAAGGTTCTCTGATCGCTGACATCAAACTGTGCACTCGTCACATTTTCCTCTGTCTCAGGCTCTGCATAGCCGCCGACACTCGTTTTTGATGCACCGCTAATCTGGGAAACGCCAAGCGGCAGCACCTTTTCGCGGACTGTCTGGCTCTCACGTGTGGAGATAATCATTCCTGTGTACGGCACAGAAATACGAATCAATGCACAGATTTTTGCAAAAGTATCATCACTGATGCCATTGTCAAATGTATCCGGATCAATATCATCCGCGCGTTTTAATCGCGGTACACTGATGGTATGCGGTCCCACGCCATGCACTGCTTCTAAGTGCTCCGCGTGCATTAAAAGTCCTGCGAACTCATAGCGGTACATCTCCAGACCAAAGAGAACGCCGAGTCCTACATCGTCAATCCCGCCCTCCATCGCGCGGTCCATCGCTTCCGTGTGATATGCATAATCATGCTTTGGTCCGGTCGGATGAAGATTTTCATAGCTTTCTTTGTGATAAGTCTCCTGAAACAGGATATATGTGCCAATCTCAGCCTCTTTTAGTTTGCGGTAATTCTCTACAGTGGTTGCCGCAATATTGACATTGACGCGGCGGATAGCACCGTTTTTATGCTTGATACTGTAGATGGTATGGATGCACTCTAAGATATACTCAATCGGGTTGTTGACCGGATCCTCACCCGCTTCAATTGCCAGACGCTTATGTCCCATATCCTGCAGTGCGATAACCTCCGCTGCAACCTCTTCCTGCGTCAGCTTCTTTCTTGCAATGTGCTTATTCTTCAGATGATATGGACAGTAGACACAGCCGTTGACACAATAGTTAGACAGATATAGCGGTGCAAACATCACGATACGGTTTCCATAGTAATCCTGCTTAATCTGCTGTGCTAAGGCATACATCTCCTCAATTTTATCCGGCATCTCACATGCTAAAAGGACAGATGCCTCCCTGTGATTTAAGCCCTTACGCTCTTTTGCCTTTGCAAGGATTGCATCAATCAGTTCGACATTGTCCTTGTTTGCATCGGCATACGCCAGGGTCTCTTTGATTTCCTCGTCGGAGATAAACTCCTCTGCTTTTAATGATTTTACGTTATACATGAAATCCTCCTCGCTTTCCGGTCAGTCTTGCTTTCCGGTTAGTTTTTGATTTTTTATTTGAACCGTTGCAATTTTATGCGATAAAATCACCGCGGTCTGTCACAACCTCATACCCGATACTCTCCATGCGCCTCTGCATGCAGTAGCGGCACTCTGCCGCCTCGTCTCCCGTACAGATTTTATTGTCGTAAAGTCTATACTTGTCTCTGACATCGACAGGCGACAAATTCGGCATGACGACATTCGCACCTGCCAAAATTCCCTTCTCCCTGCCCTTTGGATGAATCGTGCCGAGCGCCGTCGTCGCCGGGAGCAGCACATGCGGATGCAGTAAGCGAATGATGGATAAAAGACGAAGCGTCATTTCCATCGTTCCCGCTTCCTTATCCCCAAACGGCGTATCTTTTTGCGGAATAAAAGGTCCGATTCCAACCATCTCCGGCTGCAATTCCTTGATAAACATCAAATCTTCATAAAGCGTTTCTACCGTCTGATACGGCGAACCCACCATAAACCCGCAGCCGGTCTGATAACCGATTTCCTTTAAATCGCGCAGGCATCGTTTGCGATTTTTTAGTGACATCTCTGCCGGATGCAGTTCTCTGTAATGTGCCTCATTTGCAGTCTCATGGCGCAACAGATAACGGTCTGCCCCCGCGTCAAAATATGCCTGATAGCTTTCACGCGATTTTTCTCCGAAAGAGAGCGTAACCGCGCAATCGGGGTATTCTTTTTTTATCTGTGCCACGAGTGTGCAGATTCTCTCGTCCGTAAAATAGGCGTCCTCACCGCCCTGCAGAACGAAGGTGCGAAATCCCAGTTCATACCCCGTCGCACAACAAGACAATATCTGTTCCTCGCTCAGTCGATAACGCTCAGCGTTTCCATTACTTCTCCTTATGCCGCAATAGAGACAGTCATTTTTACAATAGTTTGTAAACTCAATCAGTCCGCGGATATAAACTTTATTTCCATAGATGCTCTGGGCCGTCTCTCTTGCCCGCTTTGCCAGTTCACCGACAGCCGCCTCATCCTGCGTGGTAATCAGTATCTCAAGTCCCTGTAAGTCAATCTGCTGCTCTTTTTCTAGTCGTTCGATAATTTCCAGTTCTCGCTGCATACAAATTCCATGCCTTTCCGATATCTGCAATCTTTGGGTCGCAGACACAAAGTTGCGTGTGAAAAATCTTTCATATAAGGATTTTTCACACTACGCTCCTACATTGGAATAGACCGTCTTTGCGGTAATCCCGTCTAATCTGCCGATTTTTCCGGAAAGTGCATTGATAGCATCCTGTGGTGCATCGATGGCAACACTGATGATATTCACATCCTTTTCCCGGTAAGGGATACCCATTCTCCCGACAATATAACTGCTGTACTCGTGCAACAGATGATTGAGCTGTTCGATGGAGTCCATGTTTTCTACGATAATTCCAATCAGTGCAATTCTTGTATTCATATGTTTCGTCCTTTCTTTGAAAAAATTGCGCTTCGCACGCAAAAAAGCTGCATCCGGACATCTCTATCCAAATACAGCCTTCTAAATTCATACGTCAAAAAACTGCTCTGCCCTTTTCCCGTGGCAGAACGCGCGCATATGCCTCTATGATGTGCCATATCTTTCATTCAGGATAACCTTTATGTCAGATGCCCTTTTTTCTAACGTCTCACCCACAAGAACGCATCTCGTGGGCAAGTCTGTTTCACTTTTTATAATTCTATCATGGATTCTTGATACCGGCAACTGCTTTCTATCTTTCGCACATTACATATTCACTTGCATGAATCAAAGTCACATTATCAACATTTGCAGATAATTCCTGAGCATTTCCTTTTGCTGATTCAAATAAAACAATTTCTATATTACATCCTAAATTTTTAATTATTTTGGCTACTCCAACAAAATCTGCATCTCTGGAAATTAAAACAGCTAAATCATACGATTTTGCATATGCATGTTTTAACATTTCCACAGCAATATTTACATCTGTACCTTTATCTGTCTGAGTAACAATATGTCCAGTTACAGGCTTGCCACAATTATCACAAGTCAAACCATGCTTTGCCTCTATCTTTATCGTTTTATCTTGTAGTCTACCAGTAACAACCTGGCAATAGGGTAACTTATTAATCTGTTGCAAAAATCCTTTATTATTATCCGTTTCACTTGTAAAATAATATGTACGAATAAAATCAACACTAGGGAACTTTCCTTTTACTACATTAATATATTTTTCAATATCCATTTGCCTGCCAGGATTTGCCTTACCCCAATCAAAGAATACATTGCTTCCATCAATAAAAATCATGCCTTTCTTCATTTGTAGTATCCTCCTAAAAAATTTAACCCATCGTATAAAAACGATGGGTGGTGTTATTTTCATGGTTGCCCATGGATTTAATTTATCTTGATTATATCATAGAAATCTGAAAAATCAAGTTTTTTCTTCATTATGGGGTGTGTAAATTTATCTCCTGATTTAATGAAATAGACTTCACCTATTGCAAAATCTGTCATCGAAGAAGCAGATGCTTTCATCTTAAGATGACCATTATCGAAAATAAGTTTCATAAACTATCCTTCCAGAATAGTCAACTAAATGCCCCATTCATCTTATTGTATACCTCGTTTATAGATTCTATGTAGCAAATAAACGAAGGATGACCATCAACGTCTTGACGAGACAAATACATATTTTTCTTTGTTAAGTAAGCCGCCATAACTTCTTGCCAGTATTGCTGATTAGTTTTCAAAAATTCTTCCTTTTTCTGAATATCCTTTGATTTTGGTCCTTGATTCCAATAATATTGATCAAAGCACATATTCCCTGTTTTTCTATGGATTAATCGATGCCAATTTCCAAAACTATCAATTTTAATAATGCATATATCAATGCTAAACGGCGTTTTATTTCCCTGTGTCAAAGCATGTTTTTCTGTTGTGATAGCAGATGTCGAATCCTCACAATCTCCCCAATCATTCCAATTAAGGACCTCATTAAATGCTTTGATTACATTTTGCTTAATTGACCTAGCATCATTAATATTTGGTGCCTTAAATATGTAAAGATTAAAATCATAATCAATCGGTTCTTTCTCGTTCTGGGTTACAAGCCCGCGCTTTTTACTGCCTACAACCGACATTTTTGATTCGATACCATATTTCTTTAGTCGCTGAACCAACTGATTCACCAAATCAGCACAAATACTATAGGATTCTTTCAGAAATACTTTATCAGTAACATAATGATACATAGTATCCTCCTTTCAAATCCCTAACCGACCAGATGGCTTTATCGCCAAATCATTAGATAATACCAAGAAATTAGCGTATTGTCAATCATTTTCCGCGAAAACTCATAATGTAGAAAATGGAATTTACCACCATCTCCCAAAATAGGAAAGCCGCAGTCTCATGAAATAGTAATCTGCCCGCCTATGACTCTTTACCCACTGCATGCAAGTAACACGTTCCCCACTTACCTCCTGCAGCATGGCAGGCGTTATCTCTTTCCCTCCATAAAGCACTTCCTCATAGACAGTCAAAAACGCAAACGTACAATCGGTTTCTTCCATCAGTTTCTCCTGCGCTCTGCTCTTAAATTCCTGAATCGTCTCCGCATCCTTTCGCGTCAATCCCAGACGGCTTAACACCCACAGGTTCTTTCGGATTTCCACAAAAAACTGTTCGTCCGCCTGCATATGCGCATACCGATAATGCTTCATGATGTTATCTAGCAGAAAAATCAAAAGAAACGCTAACAGCGTACCGCAAATTCCCCATAGAATGACATGTCTTTGTCCGAACGTATCTACTGCCGCTTCCTCTTCTATCTCAATCTCCGCTTCCTGTACCACCGGCGTATCCTCCTCATCCGCCATAAGCGGCTCGCTGCTCTGCGCCTCGGATTGCCCTTTTACCTCCCACGGTGTATAGCGAATCTCTTCGTACCCCGGTGTCGGTTCAAATGGAATCCATCCCACTCCATCAATGTAGACTTCCGGCCATGCATGTGCCATATTGGAATACACGGTCATATACTTTTCTTCATTGACCGGCACACAGAACCCTTCCACATATCTGGCCGGAATTCCTTCTGCTCTTGCCAGCAGTACAAATGCCGTTGCAAAATAGCTGCAATACCCCTGCCTGCTCTCCAGCAAAAAATAGTCCAGATAACTGTTCTCATCCACAACCCGCTCGGGCAGTTTTCCCGGTCGCTTGGTATAGGTATAGGAAGACAATTCTGCCTCGATTGCCCGCAGCTTCTCTATATCCGTATCCGCCTCTGCCGTAATCTCATCCAAATAAGCTTCCACTTCCTTGGAAAGTGCCGGCATGTTTGCATAATTCTCATAAATATATGCCCTATGATTCTCCAAATCCTCTAACGTGGCATAATCCGACGCATCCATCGGCGTATGTCTTCGAACCAGCGTATTCCACAGCGTCTCATCCGGCTCTGTGTGCGCCTCCAGCATCTCGTAAAAAACTGGGTGATCCACATTCATCTGATAGTACGTGGTTGTATATTCTGTTCCGTATCCCTGCTGTTTGCCAAACACAAGATTCGGACCGTCCGATATACAATCGTATCCCTTAACCTCCCACGTTTTCAACGGAGAAAATACATATCCCGTATCCAGATATTGATAGCACACACGAAGCTTGGTTCCATACACATAGTCTCTCGTTGCCTCCCCATTATAACGCTCTACGGCATACAAGGTCTCCATGGTATCCAAAAAGCGATCCTGTGTATCACCGGCTGCTGTCTGTATCCATCCACGCCCATCAAACGTATCATATATCTTTCCGGACAGGTAGATGTTAGTCACAAGACCACCTTTTCCGTTTATCTCAAGCAATACACGGTTATCCTCAATAAAACCGGCACCAAGCGTGCCATCTTCCGAGAATCCGCTGACCGCCAGACCAAAATCCTCTTTTTCCCCTCTGGTGAGGTTCCGGTAACACACAATCGCAGTCTCTCTAATCTGTTGATACGCCTCCTTGACAAAAGTCCAGTCAAACGGCTTTTCCGGAGCAGGCATGATGCATGAAAGCAAAAAGTAAGTCACACAAAACGGCATTAACCATAGCATATAGCTTTTATTGTCATGCCGCTGTACTTTTTTCCACTTTTCCTGCGTTGTCTCTATGTATATAAGGAGCAGGTACCATCCAATGCATACCACTCCGATATGGCTGATTGGCTCCCTGCGAACCAGACAGATAATGAGCGCCAGCCCCATCACGCACGCAGATACCTTTTTCATGACAGGGAAATGTTCTGCCAGACACCAAAACAGATAGCATCCAAGTGCCAGATATACAGACTGCACACATCCATACCATACAAGCCAGTCCTCATCCCATCCTGTCCCATAAAAAAGCCAGTCCGTATAGGATGACCAAAACGCTGCCATCCGGCTGTTATCCACAAGCAAAAACACTACTGCCAAACAGCCCACCAAGGCAACCACACACAGAATGCGTCCTCTGATATTGGTAAAGCTAAACCCACAAAAAAAACCTGTCAGAGCAAAGGCTATCAGAATCTGCCATATCGACACCTCATAAATGCCAAACAGCTTCCCTGCACCAAAGATGCACACACAGATAAGAAGAAGCACATAAAGTAACCGATATAGTAACTGATAGCGGATGTCTTTCTCATTCTTCATCACAGCACCCCCTCCAGCTCTGCATCTGTCGGTACAACAATAATTCTGCGTCTGGTACTGCTCTGCCGCAGAAAATCTTCTGCATTCTCATCCGTGACTAAATACAACACTACGGTTGCCCCACACGCTGCTAACTGCTGTGTCCAACCGTCTACCGCATCGTCTATCTCATGCACAACACCAATCACAATCTTACTGTCTGCAAGTTTTCCACCTTCTGCCAACTGTCCAAGCAGATTTCCCACATCGTGGTCTTCCCAGAAAATCACTCTGGACATCTGCTGATACAATGCTTCATATTGGGCAATTCCCTCCACAGTTCCGGTCTGTACTCCATTTTGCTCCCAATGCAGCGAAAATGGCATCTGCCGCTCTGCAAAAAAGAACCCCAGCGCCAGTACAACCTCAAGCATCTGATTCTCTAACGGCAGATATTCATACGGATGATTCCTGTAGCGCCCGGTATCCATAAAAATCGAAATACCGTATTTTTCTTCACCAATCCGATTTCTGGTCTTTAGTTTCTGCTCTCTCGCCGTCGCCTTCCAATGAATCTGTTTTAATGCATCTCCCGCAATATAATCCCGCACCGTCACATCCGGCTCGCTCTGCCAAAACAGAGAATCTCTCTTCGCAAGCGAAACCACTTCCGGAATTCCGTTTATATTGCCAAGGTGAATCACCCTCGGCAGAACCAGTGCTTTAATCGTACTCGGAAGCTTATAACGAAGCGAGAAAATCCGAAAAAAGTCTGTTATCCTGACTTCCTTTACCCCAACCTCATATTCCCCTCGATAACGGCAGACCAGATTTGTTTCAAATGTACACCGCTCGCCGGGAAGCAATTCAAACTCCCTGTCATCCGGAAGCTGCTCTACATAAGACAGTTCCGGGAACAGACGCACACTGACGCTCGCAAAAGCGCAGTAATCACCGTTCTGCAGCACAAAAAAGTATGGCATCTCCTGCCCACACACAACTTCTCTGCATCCAATCTCCTGATAAATGCGAAACCGCTCATGCACAAAAATCAGATATATCAATGAAATAACCGGAATCAAAGAAAGTCCGAAGAAAAAACCATAGCTGATAGCGCCTCCATAGAAGCTGATACCCACGAGAGAAAGCATCCATAACAGCAAAAAAATCACTCTGCGTGTTCTCATATGTTCCCCCTCACCTTATGCTACCGGTATCTTTGTTTTTGTCAGGATGCTTCTTAATATCTTAGAGGCATCGTCTTTTCGAATTTTTGCCTCAGAAGTCAGCACCAGTCGATGTAAGAGCACAGCTTCGGCAACCTCCTTTACATCATCCGGCTTCACATAATCCCTGCCTTCGATATAGGCGTGTGCCTGTGATGCACGCACCAGTGCAAGCATCGCTCTTGGACTCGCTCCCAGCATAAACCTGTCATCCTCTCTGGTTGCGGCAATCAAATCCTCAATATATCCAAGGACCATATCATTGATTCCGATTGCCTTCACCTCACGCTTCATCCTTAACACATCCTCGGCATCACACACCTGTACAATCGTATCCGGCGTTTTCCCATCTAAAAATTGTGTTGCCATCTTAAGTTCCTGTTCACGGTCCGGATAACCGATGGACAAACGCATCATAAAACGGTCCATCTGGGCCTCCGGCAACGGATATGTTCCCAAAAACTCTACCGGGTTCTGCGTGGCAATCACCATAAAGGGTTGTGGCAGCATATATTTCTCCCCGTCCACCGTCACCTGCCCCTCTGCCATCGCCTCCAGCAGACTGGCCTGCGTCTTCGGTGATGTCCGGTTTATCTCATCCGCCAGCAAAATCTGGTGCATCACCACGCCATCCCTGTGTTCAAACTCACCGGATTTCATATTGTATACCGACATCCCAACGATATCTCCCGGCAATGTATCCGGCGTAAACTGTATTCTTCCAAAACTACAGGACATACTGCCCGCCAACGCCGCCGCCAGCGTCGTCTTTCCCACGCCCGGCACATCCTCCAAGAGTACATGCCCGCCTGCGAGCATGCATGTAAGCAGCTTTCTTACCACTTCCTCTTTTCCGACAAACACCTTATTAATTTCATTTTCAATCTTGTGAATCAAACCCTTCTCCTCCTAACCCCCTAGATTATACGTTTTACTTCATAGGAATTTCCTATCAAAGTAAAAACTGCGACAACACGTAATTGCTCACGTCCTGCCCCTTTTCGGTCAGATAAATGCGTCCTGCGCGCTTCTCTAACAGTTTCTCCTCCTGCAAACGCTGCATCACATCCTGATACACCGCCTCTATCTGGATACCGAACGCCTCCATAAAATCATCCCGCGTAATTCCCCGGATCATGCGAAGACCTAAAAACATGAATTCCTCAATCTGCGCTTTTCTCTGCACGCGTTCCACAGCGGCATGCAGATTCGTCGCAGGCACCTGCTCCGTGCGGCATATCTCACCACCGCCTCCCTGTTCAACAATCTCGTTCTCCCAGAATCCCTCATGAATATGCTCTGTTTGCTCCAAATAGGCATACAGATCGCTGACATTCGTATAGCGGACATTTTCCATAAGTGATGATGCGCCAAGGCCAAGCCCCAGATAGTTTTCTCTCTGCCAGTAGCCGATATTATGCCGGCAGGCAAATCCCGGCTTTGCAAAATTCGATATCTCATAGTGTTCATAGCCGGCATCCTTTAACGTCTGCTCGGTGAACTTTGTCATCTGATAGACCTCGTCCTCCGTCGGCAATGCGATGGTCGCCATGCCGGCACGCTGTTTGACCGCATCAAACTTGTACAAATCATAAAACGGCGTCCCCGGCTCGATGATCAGCGAATAGGCAGAGATATGCTCCGGTTTCAACCGCAACACCTGCTGTAAAGTATGACAAAAGCTCTCTGTTGTCTGTCCCGGCAGAGAGTTCATAAGGTCAATATTAATATTGTAAAATCCGTTCTTACGCGCCAGCTCATAGGTCTTTAAGAACTGTTCATACGTGTGAATCCGCCCCAAAAGCTTTAACTCTTCATCCGCTGCGGACTGTAACCCGATACTGATGCGGTTGATACCCGCCCTCCGGTATACCGCAAACTTGTAATCGGTTACCGTTCCCGGGTTACACTCAATGGAAATTTCCGCATCCGAATCCATACGGAAAGCTTTCTGCACAGCACCCATAATTCTCTCGATTGCATCCTCACGAAGCCAGGAAGGGGTACCTCCACCAATATAAACCGTCGTGACCAGATAATCCCGGCACTTTGGACCATAATATGCTACCTCACGCAGCAACGCCTCCACATAGGCATTCTGTGTGCTCTCATCCGCCGGAAAAGAAAGGAAGTCGCAGTACTGACACTTTTTCACACAGAACGGGATATGAATATATAACTCCATCTGTTTTCTTTTATTCATTTTCCTCACTCTCTCATGAAGAATGCCGCTTTTGCATTCTTCTAACGCAAGGTTAGAAGCACTTAGGCTTCGCATCCAATGATGCGATGTCTTAGTGCTTCTCCTTGCAATTTAGTCCTCGTCCAGTTTCAGTACACTCATAAATGCCTCCTGTGGGATTTCCACGTTGCCCACCTGACGCATACGCTTCTTTCCTTCCTTCTGCTTTTCCAGAAGCTTTCTCTTACGGGAAATATCTCCGCCGTAACACTTAGCGAGCACATCCTTACGCATCGCCTTTACGGTCTCGCGGGCGATAACCTTACCGCCGACTGCCGCCTGAATCGGAATCTCAAACAGGTGTCTTGGGATTTCCTCTTTTAAACGCTCACACATTCTTCTGCCACGCTCATAAGCACTATCCTTAAATACGATAAAGGACAATGCATCCACCTGTTCCCGATTAATCAATATATCAAGCTTCACTAATTCAGAACGCTCATAGCCCTTTAACTCATAGTCAAATGATGCATAACCTCTGGACCGCGATTTGAGCGCATCAAAAAAATCATAGATAATCTCGTTAAGCGGCAAATCATACTTGATGAGCGCACGCGTCTCCTCAAGGTACTCCATACTGATATAGACGCCACGACGCTCCTGGCAGAGTGTCATAATAGCTCCGACATAATCACTGGTGACCATAATCTCCGCAGATACAACCGGCTCCTCCATATACTCAATCTCCGATGGGTCAGGTAGATTCGATGGATTCGTAAGCTCGATGACCGTACCGTCCGTCTTGTGTACTTTATAGATAACGCCCGGTGCTGTCGTCACAAGGTCAAGATTGAACTCGCGCTCTAAGCGCTCCTGAATAATCTCCAAGTGTAAAAGTCCAAGGAACCCGCAGCGGAATCCGAAGCCCAATGCAAGAGAAGTCTCCGGCTCATACTGAAGCGATGCATCGTTAATCTGAAGCTTTTCGAGTGCATCTCTCAAATCCGGATACTTCGCACTGTCCGCCGGATACATACCACAGTAAACCATTGGATTCACCTTCTTATATCCCGGCAATGGCTCTGCACACGGGTGGGCTGCATTCGTTACCGTATCACCGACACGTGTATCCCGTACATTCTTGATACTTGCACAAATATAACCGACCATGCCCGCAGACAATTCCTCACAAGGAATAAACTGTCCCGCTCCAAAATATCCGACCTCCGTCACCTCAGACTGTGCACCGGTTGCCATCATAAGAATCGGGTCACCGACTTTGACAGTTCCCTCCTTCACACGGCAGAACACGATAACGCCCTTATAGGAATCATATAGTGCATCAAAAATCAATGCCTGAAGCGGTGCCGCGGGGTCACCTGTCGGTGCAGGAATCTTCTCTACAATCTGCTCTAACACCTGGTCAATATTCAGTCCCGTTTTCGCAGAAATACGAGGTGCATCCGCTGCCTCGATACCGATAACGTCCTCGATTTCTTTTACAACCTCATCCGGCTGCGCACTCGGCAAATCAATCTTGTTGATGACAGGCATAACATCCAAATCGTGGTCTAACGCCAGATACACATTCGCCAAAGTCTGTGCCTCCACCCCCTGTGCAGCATCCACGACAAGAATCGCTCCGTCACAGGCTGCAAGGCTTCGTGACACCTCATAGTTAAAGTCCACGTGTCCCGGTGTATCAATTAAGTTGAAGATATACTCTTCGCCGTCCTTTGCCTTGTAAATAATACGGACTGCCTGAGACTTGATGGTGATTCCACGCTCACGCTCTAAGTCCATGTTGTCGAGAACCTGTGCCTGCATCTCGCGACTGGTCAGCGTTCCGGTACTCTCTATAATACGATCGGCAAGTGTAGATTTGCCGTGATCGATATGTGCTATTATACAAAAATTACGAATTTTGCTCTGATCGATTGACATGTCTTTCCTCCTGGTTTGCAATGCCACTTAGGAGCCCACGGCTCTCTCATTGCTCTCCTGCCCATTATACGTGATGAGGCAAAGAAGCGTCAAGTAAATTGCCGTCCCTCTGGATTTTTTGCCAAATTATGCTATAATATTGTTCGGCAGTATCATATTGCCATGGGTTTTGTCGAATTTGAGAAAACCCTCTTCTTAAGAAAAGAACCCCTGACATAGTGGCTGCAAACACCATGTCAGGGGTTCTTTTTTCAATTCATAGGAAAGGATTTGCTGTATTAATATGTGAAAACGTATGACTCGCCTATAAATCAAAAATATTCCGCGAGTATGCGCACTCGTATGTTAATCTTGAAAAAGCGGTGTCGAATAGTAACGATCCCCACTGTCCGGCAACAATGTCACCACGGTCTTGCCTTTGTTCTCCGGTCTTTTTGCCCAGTCAACCGCTGCCTTTAACGCTGCGCCGGAGGATATGCCGACCAGCAAACCTTCTTCTTTTGCAATCGCCTTCGCATATGTATATGCATCTGCGTCTTCCACCGTTATAATCTCGTCATAGATTTCTGTATTAAGTGTCTTTGGCACAAATCCTGCCCCGATTCCCTGAATTGCATGTGTTCCGCCCACTCCCTTCGAGAGAAACGGTGATGCTGCCGGTTCCATGGCAATAATCTGCACCTTTGGATTCTTTTCTTTCAAATATTCACCGACTCCGCTAATCGTACCACCGGTTCCTACACCTGCAACAAATGCATCAATGACACCGTCCGTATCTTCCCAGATTTCAGGTCCGGTCGTCTTATAATGTGCCGCCGGATTTGCCGGATTCTCAAACTGCCCGGCAATAAAGCTGTCAGGAATCTCCTTTGCAAGCTCCTCTGCCTTTACAATGGCTCCTGCCATACCCTTTGCCCCATCGGAAAGCACAATCTCAGCACCATATGCCTTAATGATATTCCTACGCTCTACGCTCATCGTCTCCGGAAGCACGATAATCACACGATATCCTTTTGTCGCAGCAATTGCTGCCAATCCGATTCCCGTATTGCCGGAGGTCGGCTCAATGATAGTCGCGCCCTCTTTTAAGACACCTCTGCGCTCTGCATCTTCTATCATCTCCCTCGCCACCCGGTCTTTTGCACTTCCTGCAGGATTTATGTATTCAAGCTTTGCCAGTATTCTTGCCGACAGCTCATACTTCTCTTCGATATGCTGCAATTCTACCAACGGCGTGTGCCCAATCAACTCATATGCGCTCTTATATATCCTTGCCATCGTTGTCTCCTTTGCCCTGTTTGCTTTTTTGAATCTCCACCAAATCCGCCAGTGTCATATTCTCCACGACATCATTTACTGCCTGATTCAAACGCTTCCATACTTCCACAGTGGCACATTCTCCCTCTCGTTCACAGAGCAGTGCGTCCTCTTCTACACACGGTACAGGTGCAAGGCTGCCCTCGGTAAGCCTCAAAATCATCCCCACCGTATATTCTTCCGGTTTTTTCTTAAGGGAATATCCCCCCTGCGGCCCTCGCACACTCCGCACATACCCCGCTTTATTCAAGATAGAAATAATCTGCTCCAAATATTTGTCGGATATCTCCTGTCTCGCCGCAATATCCTTGATTCTGATAACACTGTTCTCGCCGTTCATTGCCAAATCCAACATAAGACGCAATGCATATCTGCCTTTTGTAGAAATCCTCATATCTTCATCCTCGCTTCTATGCTACGCCTGCTGCCACGCAACCAGCTCTGCAAGCGTTACATTGTCTACTACGTCCCGAATTGCTTTGTCCACTTTCTCCCAAAGCAGAATCGTCGCACACTGCCCATGCTTGGGGCAATCCACCTTGCCGGAAGACAGGCACTCAACCGGCGCCAATGATCCCTCCGTAAGGCGAAGCACATCTCCGATGACATACTCTTCCAGCGGCTTCGTCAAACGATATCCTCCCTGAAAGCCACGGCTGCTGCTCACATAGCCTGCCTTATTTAAAATGGAAATAATCTGCTCCGTATATTTTACAGAAATCTCCTGTCTGGTTGCAATTTCTTTTACGGACACTGGATGCTCTGTTCCGTTGACCGCCAAATCATAAAGAATATGAATCGCATATCTTCCCTTTGTCGTTATCTTCACTCGTATCCATACCCCTTTCTTATGCAAAAAGTTCCTCAAAGTCTTCTTTTAAGAAGCGATGATAAAACGCGTGTCCTGCATCGAACTTCACACAATAACGATATGCATCCGGTACACCGTCCGCAAAAAAGAGAACATCGTCAAAATCATCACTTCCAATGTGAATACACGCTACCTGCTCTGAGAATTTTGCAAAAACATCCTGCACATCCGAAAGCGTAGTTCCATGACTGCCAAAGCATTGAATCAATTCTTCCAGAAAAAGATTCTCATTCCAATGCTCATGCACATACGTTGCTCCCTGTGCCGGAATCAGAAAACAGATACGCTTCCCGCTGCACCTTGTGACCTTGATTTCTCCCAGCGTGTCTGTCACATAGCTTTCAAACGGCGCAAGCGCCTGCATCACCGTTTCGCAGGAGCGTTCCTTAAGTCCAAGAATATGTCCGATGGAAGCACACGGCGAATAGAACCGGATGGTTTCCTTTTCATATCCGAGTTTTAACTGCTCCTCTAAAATCATATCGCACAGATAGTCCCTCAGCCTGTCAAAATCTGCTCTTGTGCACTTTTCCATGGATTAATACTCTTCCTCTTCTTCGCCTTCGCTGATATCATTCTTCGGCTTCTCAAGCCCCTCAATCTTGATACCGTTCTTCTCTGCATAATCCCAAAGTGCTGCATGAATTGCTTCCTCTGCCAAAAGAGAGCAGTGCACTTTTACCGGTGGAAGTCCGTCAAGTGCTTCCATAACTGCCTTATTTGTAATCTGGAGAGCCTCATAGATGGTCTTGCCCTTTACAAGCTCGGTTGCCATGCTGCTGGTTGCCACTGCGGCACCGCAGCCGAAGGTCTTAAACTTACACTCGCGAATTACCTGATTCTCATCAATATCGAGATACATGCGCATGATATCTCCGCACTTTGCGTTGCCGACAGTACCGACGCCGCTGGCATTCTCAATCTCGCCTACATTTCTTGGATTCTGAAAATGGTCCATAACTTTTTCACTATACATATCTGAATATCTCTCTTTCTATCTTTCTATCCTGCACTCTTGCTTTCTTCTTTATCGCCATATGTGCTTTCCGCACATGTTTTTTTAGGAATTTTTCTTCACAAAATCCTCATAAAGCGGAGACATGCTCCGTAAACGCTCCACAATCTGCTTGAGATTGTCCACTACAAAGTCAGCATCCTCCATAGTCGTCTCATCGCTGATGGTCAGACGCAGCGAACCGTGCGCAATCTCATGCGGCAGTCCGATTGCCAAAAGAACATGAGACGGGTCTAAGGAGCCCGAGGTGCATGCAGAACCGCTGGATGCGCAGATTCCCTTGCCGTCAAGCATAATCAGCATGGATTCTCCCTCAATAAACTGGAAGCTGAAATTGACATTGTTCGGCAGGCGCTTCTCTCTGTCACCGTTTAGCTTTGCATACGGAATCTCTTTCTCGATACGTGCAATCAAATGATTTCTCACTGCGCGCTCAGCCTCCGTACGTTCTTTCATATTTCCGGTAGCAATCTCTGCTGCCTTTGCAAGACCGATGATACCGGTCACGTTCTCTGTACCGGCTCTTCTTCTTCTCTCCTGTGCACCGCCGTGTACAAAAGAACGAATTTTCACACCCTTGCGAATATAGAGGAATCCGATTCCCTTTGGTCCGTTGATTTTGTGACCGCTGGTACTCATCATATCGATGTTCATCGCTTCGACATCAATCGGCACCTGCGTATATGCCTGTACCGCATCTGTATGGAATAATACACCGTGTTCATGTGCAATCTTACCAATCTCTGCAATCGGTTCGATGGTTCCAATCTCATTGTTGGCAAACATCACAGATATCAAAATGGTATCCGGGCGAATTGCTTTCTCCAATGCATCCAAATCTACCAGACCGTTCTCATCCACATCCAGATAGGTCACTTCAAAGCCCCTCTGCTCTAAGTACTCACAGGTATGCAGAATTGCGTGATGCTCAATCTTTGTCGTAATAATATGCTTACCCTTTGTCTCATATGCCTCTGCAGTTGCCTTTAACGCCCAATTATCAGACTCAGAACCGCCTGCGGTAAAGTAAATGTTCTCTGCTGCCGTGTTGATTGTCTTTGCAATCAGCTCACGCGCATCGGTAATTGCCTTTTTATTCTCAGCAGAAATGCTGTATATGCTCGATGGATTACCAAATTTTTCTGTAAAGTAAGGAAGCATCGCCTCTAATACTTCCGGCTTCACCGGTGTTGTTGCTGCGTTATCCATATAAATAATCTTCTTTTCCATATGATTACACCATGTCCTTCTTGTCTTATTTCATATCATAGTTGTATGATATGAATTATGTTAGTACCATTCGCTCTGTTTGTCAACACAAAAATCCGCCTCTTTGCGCATGTACTTAATTCTGTGCAAAAAACAAAAAAAGCGACAAAGCTTTTTCGCTCTGCCGCCAAATGTTTACCTCTTGCCTTCCTTTATTTCATCCAAAATTTCTGCAACCGCCTCACGCTCATCAAAGTGATATTTCACACCCTTGATTTCCTGATAATCCTCATGCCCTTTTCCGAGCAGCACAATCATATCTCCCGGCTGTGCGTTCTTGATGCAATAGGCAATCGCTTCTTTTCTGTCATCAATCTCGATGAATTTACCATTGCTTCTCGCAAGCCCCACCTGAATATCTTTATTGATATCACGAATCTCCTCATCACGCGGATTGTCGCAGGTAAGCACGCACAGATCCGCCATCTCACCGGTTACCTCACCCATATCGTAACGGCGCAGCTTGGAACGGTTGCCACCACCGCCATAAACACAAATCAAACGTCTGGGATGATATTCTAACAACGTTGTCAGAACGCTTCTCGTACTCACCTCGTTATGTGCATAGTCGATAATCAAATAGTAATCCTTTGACACCGGAAGCATCTCCACGCGTCCTTTGACCTGCACTTTTTCCAATCCCTCTAAGATTGCCTTCTGTGGAATATCCGCCAAATGGCAGACAAGCATGGTCACCAGCGAGTTATAAACCGAGAATCTGCCCGGAATGTGTACCTTCGCCTCACAGGACATCACGCCTTCCACCATAAAGTGCATACCGAGTTTTCCGTCCTCATTGATAAATCCGATATCGTAAGCCCGAAGATCAATGTGCTTCTCTTTTCCCGGCACATAAGTCATCTGTTCTGTCTCATCTGCATTCGCGGCTGAGAATCTCCGTACCTCGCATGTATGACCTTTTAAAATTTCCTCACAGTGCTCATCATCCACGTTTACGATACCCACCCTACACTGCCTAAAAAGCAGGCTCTTGCACGCTAAATATTCCTCGAACGATTCATGCTCCGCCGGTCCGATATGATCCGGTGAAAGATTCGTAAATACGCCATAATCAAACATGATTCCGGCAGTACGATCAAGCTTTAACCCTTGGGAAGAAACCTCCATCACCACATACTCACATCCGGCTTCTACCATTGCTGCAAACATGCGATGAAGCTCATAGGACTCCGGTGTCGTATTCTTAGACGGAATCTGCTCATCACCAATCAAAGCGCCGATGGTTCCAATCAATCCCACCTTCTTGCCTGCCATCTCAAGAACGTTCTTTATCATATAGGTTGTCGTCGTCTTTCCTTTTGTTCCGGTCAGACCAATGGTAATAAGCTTGCGGTCAGGATAATCAAACAACGCTGCAGACATATACGCCAGCGCCCTGCGCGCGGACTCCACTTTAATAACGGTGATATGCGCCGGAATCTGTCTCACTTTTTCCTCTTTCTCTAATACAATGACCGATGCACCCTTTTCTATCGCATCCGGAATGTACTTATGACCATCCGTCACAGCGCCAACCATACATACAAATGCCGTATCCTTGGCAAGCTTTCTGGAATCGTAGATTATATCCCTAACCTCAACGTCCATGCTGCCCTGCAGGCACTCATATTCCAACTCTTTACAAATCTGACTTAACTTCATTTTTCCCTCGTTTCTGCACGAAAAAGTCCGCAAAGCGGACTTTTCTATCCGATAATCTTTGATGCGTCAATCTCCGCTTCAAACACCGTATTGGACGGACCTGTCATAAACAAATGATTCGTCGCCTCATCCCACTCAATCAACAGCGGTCCGCCAATCTGTTCCACCGTTACCTTGCGATCCAAACGCCCGGTCAGCACACCTGCCACGACCGCGGTCGCACATCCGGTTCCGCATCCGATGGTCTCTCCGGTTCCACGCTCCCATTCGCGTATCTTAATGTAATCGCGTCTCACAAACTCTGCGAATGTAACATTCGTCTTATTTGGAAACAGTTCTGTCATATACTCGATTGTCCTGCCGTAACGCTCCACATCCAGGTCCGCCACGGAATCCACATACATCGCACAGTGCGGATTGCCCCATGATACCGCCGTGATTTGAAATGTCTTATCTAATACAGTTACCGGCTGCTCGATAAACTCGGGCTGCTCTGTCTTAACCGGAATCACTTTTGTCGATAAACGTGGTTCTCCGATATCCGCACGGATATTTGATACCAATCCATCCGTCACCGTAAGGGTCAGATGCTGCATACCGCCCAGCGTCTCGATGACAAGCTCGGTCTTGTCCGTCAATCTATGGTCATAGACATACTTGCCGACGCTGCGAAGTGCATTGCCACACATCTCGCCTTCTGTCCCATCCGGATTAAACATCCGCATACGGAAATCTCCCTTGTCTGACGGGCAGATTAACACCATGCCGTCCGAGCCGATTGCAAAGTGGCGGTCACTGACAAAACGCGCCAGTTCTGGCAGATTCTTTAGTTCCTGATGAATGGCATCGATATATACATAGTCATTGCCATATGCCTGCATTTTTGTAAATCGCATCTTTTCTTCCTCTTCTATATTCTCTATGCGTTCATTGCTCTGTCTAAATCTGCAATGATATCGTCTGCATTCTCGATACCTACAGACATACGAAGGAAACAGTCCGTGATACCAAGTTTCTCCTTAACATCCTTCGGCGTGTCCTCATGTGTCTGTGTCGTCGGGTAAGTAATTAATGTCTCTGTACCGCCAAGGCTCTCTGCAAACATAATCATATCCACGCCTTTCAAAATGTTCTGGACTGTCTCAAAGCTGTCTACTGTAAAGGAAATCATACCGCCGAATCCTGTCGTCTGCTTCTTCGTTATCTCATAGTCCTTATGGTCTTCAAATCCCACATAATATACCTTCTTAACCTTCGGTTGTGTTCTAAGCCAATTCGCCACCTTCATCGCGTTTTCATTATGTCTGTCCATACGTACCGCGAGTGTCTTAATGCCGCGGAGAATCAACCAACTGTCAAGCGGTGCAAGCTGACTTCCATGAGACTTGATGTGCACATGAATCTTGTTCGCAATCTCCTCATTATCCTTCACTACCACAATACCGGAAATCGTATCGTTATGTCCGCCCAAATACTTTGTGGAGCTGTGTGTCACGATATCTGCGCCCAATGCAAGCGGCTTCTGGAAATACGGTGTCAAAAATGTATTGTCAACAACCGTAAGTGCTCCGATTCCTTTTGCGATTTCTGAAATCGCGCGGATATCCGCCACCTTCATCATCGGATTAGTCGGTGTCTCAACAAAGAACATCTTCGTATTCGGAGTGATTGCTGCCTTCACCGCGTCAAAATCTGACATATCTACATACGTATGTGTAATGCCATATTTTCCAAATACATCTCCGATAATACGGAATGTACCACCATAGATATCATCGGAAAGGATGACATGGTCGCCCGGCTCAAGCAGGGAAAACACTGCCATATTCGCAGCCTGTCCACTCGAAAAAGCAAATCCTTCGATGCCCCCCTCCAAGATTGCCATCGTGCGCTCCAATTCCTGTCTGGTCGGGTTTAACAATCTGCTGTAATCATAACCGGTAGAATTTCCAAGCTCCGGATGACGGAAGGTAGCTGTCTGGAAAATCGGCATGCTCACCGCACCGGTAAGCGGCTCTGTGCCCAACGCACCATGTACTGCCTTTGACTCAAAATGCAAATTTTCTTTTGTATCAAAATCGTTGTAATTACTAAAATTCTTCATTTTTCCTCCGTTCTGCGTTGCCAGAATGCAAACGCTTCAGACTCTCATATATTTTTATTATACAAAACACTTTTTAAAATATATAGTATCTAAGTGCTTTTTTTATTGCAAATAGTGCTTTTTTGTACTAGAGTAAAAGTAGTACAGGATAACACACATAAAGAATGGAGATTTTTACATGCCCGAATATAAAAAGGTTGGTTATCTGACCACTAGCTTTAAAATGTTTCATCTAAAAGACACTGTCCGCAAAGAATTTAGCTATCACTACCATGACTTTCACAAAATACTCATTTTATTGAGCGGTGATGTCACCTACTGCATCGAAGGACGTACCTATGAGCTGCGCCCCAATGATATTGTGCTTGTCAACGCAGGCGAAGTACACAAACCCATCATTCAGTCCGATGCGCCTTATGAGCGTATTATTATCTATGTTTCCCCGGATTTTTTAGATGAATACCGCGAAGAGGATAATGACCTCACACTATGTCTCCGTCAGGCTCTCGCGGAGCAGTCTCATGTACTGCGCCTTCAATCTTCTATCAGCGGCAGACTCGGCACAACCATTCGTGAACTTGACCATTCACTGCAGGATGAAGATTATGCCAATGAACTGTATCACCGCATCCTTTTCTTAGAGTTTATGATTCAGCTCAATCGTGCAGCCCTGCATAATCACGTGGAATATATCGGGGACTCCACCTCAAATGACAAGATTTTATCCATTCTCTCCTACCTAAACGAGCATCTTACGGAGGATATCAGTATCGATGAACTTTCTGCACGCTTTTTTTTGAGCAGATACTATCTGATGCATACATTTAAAGAGCAAACCGGCTATACCATCGGAAGCTATATTTCCACAAAGCGTCTCTTTTTAGCTAGGGAATTGATTGCAAACGGCACTCCGATTACAGATGTCTGCTATGCCTGCGGTTTCCACAATTATTCAACATTTTCCAGAGCATACAAAAAAAGCTTTGGCGAGTCCCCAAGGGACTATCGCCAAAACTCTCTTTAACAAAATCAGGCTCGCTCTGCCAACGTGTTCATCAGTTGCGGAATCAGTTGCTTCTTTCGTGACACGATACCCGGAAGCAGGATTCCCTGCTCATCCTCCGTCTTCTTGAATGCATTTGCCAAAAGCTTTCCTGCTTCGTTGCCTGCAAAAATAACCTTTGAAGATTCATCCAAAATATCAGTCAGCATAACATATACCATGTCCAGTTTCTTCTCTCCGAGCACCTGTATCATGAACGGACGCAACTGTTCTCCGAGCTTATCAAGTTCTTCCTTGCTCATCGCACTAATCTGTGCTACACCAAAATCGCAATCATTCGTGTGAAACACCTTGAAATCCTGATAAAAAATCTCTTCTGTTGTCTTATTTTTAAAGTCACTTCCTGCGCGGAACATGTTTTTTGCATGCTCCTCAATATCTACCTCTGCAATCCGGGATAAACTCTCTGCCACTGACTTATCGAGTGGTGTGCAGGTCGGCGAACGGAACATCAGCGTATCTGAAATAATTGCCGAAAGCAAAAGACCTGCAATCTGTTTTGGAATATCCACGCCTTTTTCCTGATACATCTGGTAAATAATCGTTGAGGTACAACCAAGCGGCTGATTACGGAAATATACCGGAGAAATCGTCTCTAAACTTCCGAGTCTGTGATGGTCAATAATCTCTAATATTTCTGCCTCTCCAATTCCTTCTACAGCCTGCGATTTTTCATTATGGTCTACCAGAATGACTTGCTTCTTCTGCATACTCATGAGATTACGTCTGGAAACCATACCAACGTAATTGCCGTTTTCGTTCAGCACAGGAAAATCTCTGTGGCGTACCTTTGCCATCTCTTCCTTGACATCATCCACATAGTCATCAATCTCAAATGTAATCAGATTTTGCTTCGTCATATACTGCTTAATCGGCATACTCTGGTTAATCAAACGTGCCACCGAAAACGTATCAAACGGTGTCGTTATGATAACACAGTCGCTCTTGTCTGCTAATTTTTTGACTTCCTCATCCACTTCCAGACCGCCACCGATAATAATGCAACTGGCATTCGATTTGATTGCCTGCATCTGTGCTTCCTCACGGTCCCCTAAGATTACCAAGTCATCATCCTCAATCACATTTGCCATATACTCCGGATTCGAGGTTGCCACCACAACTTTACCGCGCACAAAATGTGCATGCTCATTTCCTGCATAAACCTCTCCATCCAATGTTTCTGCAATCGTCCGATACTGAGTGCGCGCCTGTGATAACGCACGATTATCCAATACATCCATGTAAGAAGTAGCGATATCCTTTGTTACAATAACTCCCTCTACTTTTCCAAACTGATTCGTTACCGGAAGCGTAACAACCTCCAGTTTCTTCATCAGCTCCCACGCGCGTTTCAAGGAAATCTGACTGCTCACTCCGGCAGTCTTACGTATGCTGATATCCTTAATCTGCGCGCCCGCAAAAGTCACAAGCTCCGGCTCTTTTGCCTCGAAGTAATCCAGCACATAACGTGTTTCCTCGTTGATATTGCCTGCACGCTTTGCTACATATTCTCTCTCTTCCGTCTGATTCTTCAGATACGCATATGCGATTGCCGCACAAATAGAGTCCGTATCCGGATTTTTATGTCCTACGACCCATACTTTCTTTGACTCTATACTCATATAAAACCTCATTTCTATAAAATAAAGAATCCTCTCTGCTGATTCGCAACATAGCATTTCCCATAGAGTGAAACAGACGCCGGCAATGCCTGCGTCTTGTTTGATTATTCCACTATTCAAAGTTAAAAATTAAATACCCCTAGAGAGTACAAAATATATCCTATCAACAGCACAAAATTCAAAACAGAGAACCACGATAAGCATTTTAAATATCCCTTAATGGAACCTACGCCCTTCTCCATAGCATCCATTTTTTCAATCTTAGAATCAAACTCATTAAAAAGATCCTGAATATTGCGATAACACTTCACATTCTCAGAGTGTACTTTCTCGGACAGTTCTGTCTTAATCGACTCAAGTTGCGTCGTAGCATTCTCTAATAGCACCTTTACTTCCGCAATCTGACCCTCAGAAAGCTTCTTGTTCGCAATCGCCTGCTCCTCAAGGAATTGCTTGTTCGTCGCAAGCTGTTCCTCGGAAAGCTTCTTATTTGCAGCAATCTGATCCTCATTCAGCTTACGATTTGAGGTCAGTTGTTCTTCGCTGGCACGCTTCACCTCCGCTACCTGTCCGGAAATACTGTTCTCAATCTCGTCCATCTTGGAGGTTACTTTATTTGCAAGCTCGTCCACCTTCTTTGTGAACTCCGTTACAATCTTGTCCGCTTCCTCCTGGCGCTCCGCCAGAATGTTCTGTAACTCCTGTGCCTTATCTTCTCTCTCGCTTACAATCGTCTGCAGCTCCTGCACCTTATTCTCTTTGGATGTCAAAAGCTCCTGTAACTGCTTCGCTTTCTCTCTAAATTCATCAATCTGGCTTAATAAGAAATCTTCTTTTTCCACTTCTTCCTGTATCCTTTCACGCTTCTGTGATGCCGCATCGTCTTGATTTCTTACGGCTTTGTAACCACTCGCTCTGCAAGTTCCTTCGTCCTGCATCGCGCTCATCTGCCTTACTCCTGCCGATGCATCTTTGTGCGTCCGCACCGTTCTCGTTTTGCCGGGGTAAAGCTGCGCCAGTAATAATTGAAATATGTTCGCCATATATCCTTCCCCCCGCTTTCTACGAATTTACCAAACATCTATTGGTATTCTAACATTATCACTTTTCTTTGTAAAGCGTGAAAAATTCCGATTTGTAGGGGAGAAATATTGTTGTTTACAGTGATATGATTTATGTGTAAATAGTTACTGTATCGAAGAAGCAAATCTGCCCGCCCAAAGTTTTTGTTCCGGTCGCAAGCGCTAAGTGCCGCTAATAGTCTGCGGAAGTCTACGACAATTCACGCAACCGCGGTACACACGGCGTCCATGCCGTGGGTGCCGCTCGCCCTGACGTCCTGTCCGGGCGTTGCTATCTTACAAAGCAGACCATAAGCAGCACTAACCGCATGTGAGGTCGCAAAAGCTTTGGGCGGCCATCTTCGCTTCATTTACACAGTGAAATCGTTTCATAAAATATACGGTATAAAAATAACGATATTTTCGCCTACAAGCCTCCATTGTCTAAAAACTGGCGGCAACAC
>JALEKJ010000051.1 GCA_022771695.1 Roseburia sp.
GAATACTCATCATTTAACACGAGCTGTTCAATCTGTTCAGAAGAATATAGCTCATTCCCTTCCACCTTGACCTCCTTTACCGTAAAGACCTTCCATACGATAAGGACCGCTAATGCAATAAGCAACACAAAAATCAAGAAAATAATAAGTCCGATTTTTCTTCGTTTTTTTCTTTTTCTCTGCTCTCTAATCATAATCAGCTAACCTCGAATTTAATTCCCCTCGACACAGAAAGCGCTAACCCCATCTCCGAAAGCAAAAACAGGATGGACGTACCTCCGTAACTGATAAACGGAAGTGAAATTCCGGTATTCGGAATCGTATTCGTAACAACTGCAATGTTCAAAATAACTTGAATCGAAATATGTGCCATAACCCCAACCACAATCAATGCCCCATACAAATCTGCTGCATTGTTTGCAATAATCATAAAACGCCATATCAAAAGCAAGTACAAAAGTATCAGGCACACTGCACCGAACAATCCGAGTTCCTCGCAGATAACAGAGAAAATCATATCGTTTTGTGCCTCCGGAATAAATCCGAGTTTCTGCATACTCTCTCCTAAGCCCTTGCCAAACAATCCGCCGGAACCGATTGCATAAAGTCCCTGCAAAGTCTGATATCCCTTCTCATACTCTTCCGGGTTCAACCAGATTTTAATTCGATCCAGACGATAAGCCGCTGCCAGAATGAATACCACACCAACGGCAAGAACCGCCACACCCATCCATATAAAATGTGAATACTTCGGGCTTGCAACAAACAGCATACACACAGTAATTCCAAGAATGATGATTGCCGTACTTAAGTTATTGTATGCAATCACACCTACAATCGGAAGTACAATGCACATAATCTTTATCAATGCTTTAAATTCTCCGACCTGTTTTGATGTCTTATAAATTACCATCGCAAGGAAAAGAATTACTGCAAGTTTCGCAAACTCGGAAGGCTGAAAAGACAATGGACCGATGTAAAGCCAGCGCGCCTGTCCTTTTGCTTCCGTACCGACAAAAATAACCGCCGTACAAAGTCCTAATGCAAGCAGATATGCAAGTCCGCTTAAGTTCATCCAAAACCGATAGGGAATCCTTGAAACAATAATCATCGCCACAATTCCGAGACTTGTGGCAAACAGTTGCTTTTTCAAATAGTAGGCCGCGTCGCCGAAACGGGTCGAGCCATAGTAGGAACTGGTGCTATATAGCATGACCAATCCAAAGCACAGCAAGAATATAATCAAAAACAGCAGGCTATAATCAAAATAGCGTATTGGTTTTTCTTTTTTGACTCTTTCCTGACTCTTCGCCATCTATGCTCCTCGCTTTTCTCAATAATACCGCTTACTCTATACAGGACAAAATTATGACAAGGCACGAACATACTCCTTAAAGATACGTCCACGTTCCTCATAGTTTTTAAACATCCCCCAGCTCGCACATGCCGGTGAGAGCAGAACCGCATCTCCTTCTACCGCATTTTCGTAGCATACGTCAATCGCTTCTTCCAAGCTGTCACATAAAACAATATCCATAAAACCATGTTCTCTTGCACATGCCGCAATCTTCTCTCTCGTCTGCCCGATAAGCACCAGTTTTTTCACCTTACCGCCAAAACTCTCTATCCACTCATCATACGTAGACTCTTTATCATAACCGCCCCCAATCAAAAAGGTCGGTCGGTTCATTGCACAAATCCCCTTGATTGCCGCATCCGGATTCGTTCCTTTGGAATCATTATAAAAACGCACCCCATGCTTCTCCGTCACGTACTCAATGCGGTGTTCTACCGCCTGAAAACGTTTCAGCACTTCCACGATTTTATCGAGCGGAATCTCCATAGAAAGTGCCATACCGCAGGCTGCCATAACATTCTCATAGTTGTGTGTTCCTAAAACATTCAACTCGTTGACATTGATGACGAGTTTCGTCTCTTTGCCATCTGCGAAAAAAATCTCCTCACCTTTCAAGTACAATCCGCGTTCTAACTCTCTCTTACTGGAGAAAAAAAGTACCTTCGTCTGTAATTTTTCACCAAATGCACGCAGCACATCATCCTCATAATTCAGCACACAGGTGTCTGAAGCATCCTGCATTTTCGTAATATCCTCTTTCGCCTTAATATAACAATCCATCGTATGATGACGATTCAAATGATCCGGCGTAATATTCAATATGGCAGAAACCGTCGGATGAAATTCATGCGTAGTCTCTAACTGGAAGCTGCTAATCTCTGCCACCGTCACAGTATCCTCTGTCGTATCAGCCGCTACGGAAGTATACGGAATACCAATATTGCCTACCACCTTGACATCGCGGTAGTAATTTGCCATAATCTCACCGGTCAAAGCCGTTGTCGTCGTCTTGCCGTTCGTACCGGTAATCGCTACGATACGCCCTTTTGCGAAATGATATGCCAGCTCAATCTCACCCCAGATTGGTATTCCCCTATCTCTTAATGCATTCACCATCGGGAGGTCCGTCGGCACACCGGGACTCAACACTGTCAAATCCACACGGTCCATATCGGTCTCCTTAAGCTCGCCCAAAAGAATCTCGACATCACGGAATACCGGATTCTTTTCCCGCAAAGCTGAAATATCCAAATCTTTATTTCCATCGAAAAGAATCGTCTCTATCCCTTTTTTGTGTAAAAGCTCGGTTGCTGCGACTCCGCTGATGCCTGAGCCGACAACCAGCACTTTCTTTCCTGTCAAATCCATATCCTATCTCCTATTCTTCCAGAACAAACAGCTTCCTATTATATTGCAAGCAATGCTATCAGACAAAGAATCGCTGTCGTAATTGAAAATACTGCTACCACTCTGGTCTCCGACCAGCCTCCCAGTTCAAAGTGATGATGAATCGGTGCCATACGGAAAATACGCTTACCGCCGGTCTTTTTAAAGTAAGTGACCTGAATGATAACTGACATCACTTCTACCAGATAAATTAGTCCGACAATCGGGATAAACAGCGGCATCTGCATCATATAAGCGGTAGACACCACAAAGCCGCCAAGCGCCAGAGAACCGGTATCTCCCATAAAAACGCTTGCAGGGTACACGTTAAAAAGCAAAAAGCCAAGCAGAGCTCCTACTACCGCACAAGTTATCGGTGCAATTCCCGCATCTGTTCCTATTGCGACCACCGAAAAAAAGGTTGCCACCATAATCGTCACACTGGAAGCCAATCCATCAAGTCCGTCTGTAAAGTTTGTTCCGTTGACCGTTCCGATTACCGCAAAATATAAAATCGGCAAAGCCAACCAGCCCACATTCAAATACTTTCCACCGGAAAACGGAATCAGCATCGTAAGTGCCACATCGGAATAACGCACCATATATACTGCAAAAACCGTTGTCACCACTAGCTGACACAGCATTTTCTGCCACGGAAGCAGCCCATCCGATCTGCGAAGTACGACTTTTAAGTAATCATCCAAAAAACCGATAACACCGAAACCGACTGTCATAAAAAGAATCGGAATAATCTTGGGATAATCTTTTACATAGAACAGAGACGTAATGATGATACTCGCAAGTATCATTAAGCCTCCCATCGTAGGTGTTCCATTCTTTTTCAGATGGGACTCTAATTCTTTTCGTTCCGTCTGGCCGACCTTCAATCTTCTCAAAAACGGAATTACAATCGGTCCTAATAATGCACTGATTGCAAATGCCACTATCACCGGAATTATTATTTCATATGCCATACTTAACACCTCATATCCTTTTATCTTCGTAGAAAGCACCTATGCGCTTTTAACTTATCTAGTATACGTTATTTTTTCTCATTTATCAAGGTAGGGCAAAATGTTTTCCATAATTTCCTTGACTACCGGCGCCGCAATGGTACCGCCGTAATAGGTTCCCTGCGGATTGTTAATAATTGCCAATACCAGTACCTGTGGGTCATCTGCCGGCGCAAACCCCAAAAAGGAAGAAATATAGCGATGCTCGCTTCGTGGCAACGTCTGCGATGTCGCTGTCTTGCCGCCAATGGAATAACCTTCAATCTTCGCATTCTTACCTCCGCCTTCCGATACAACCTTTTCCAAGAGATACTGCATCGTCTCCGATGTCTCCTCGCTACAGATTCCTTCCCTTTTCTCATATTCTAATGTTTCCACAAGATTGCCTTCTTCATCCCTGATTTCCACTCCGAAATGCGGCGTCACCCTTGTGCCCCCATTTATAATAGAAGAAACTGTCGTCACAAGCTGTATCGGCGTAATCTGAAATGACTGTCCGAAGGAAATTGTTGCCAGTTCCACCGGTCCTATATTTTCCTGTTTATGCATAATCGTAGCCGCCTCCCCCGGCAGATCGATTGCAGTCTTTTGCAATAGCCCGAACTGACGGAAATATTTATAATAATTTTCTACCCCAAGCCGCTCACCCAATTCAATAAAAACCGGATTACAGGAATTCATAATACCGGTTTCAAATGTCTCTGCTCCGTGCCCCGTCGTCTTTGCACAGCGGATTCTGCGGTCCTCAACCATCTTATATCCCGGACAATAGAACTGATCATCGAGACTTACCACTCCTTCCTCAAGAGCCGCTGTTGCCGTGATAATTTTAAACGTAGAACCGGGCTCATAGGTATCACTGATACACTGATTTCGCCACATCTGATTGAGAAGTGTCTGCTTCTCCTCCGCTGACAAGGCATTGGTATCACCAGCGCTCTCTGCCATAGCGTTAGTATCACCAGCATTCTCTATCATAGCGTCGGTGAGAGTAAACGGCTCGTTCAAATTGAACTCCGGATAATTGACCATCGCCATAAGCTCTCCGTTCTGCGGATTCATGACAATAATAGAAACACTGTCAGCTTCTTTTTTCAGATAAGCTTTCTCTGCCGCCTGCTCGCAATACTTCTGGATATTCACGTCCATAGATATGTATAGGTCATAACCGTTTACAGGCTCCATGCGGTTTTCCCCTGCATTTTCTATCTCAATGCCTCTTGCATCGGTAAGCGTGAGGATTTTTCCGTTCGTTCCCTGCATATAGGAATCATATTCCACTTCCAGTCCCAGAATTCCTTGATTGTCCGCCCCCGTAAAACCAAGCACTTTTGATGCTAACGTATCATACGGATAATATCTTTTATAGTCTTCATCGACCTTGATGCCGGAAAGTCCGTACGCACGGATGCGGTCTCCGACCTCCTTATCCACATTTGTTTTAACACGTTCAATGGAGCTGACTTTTTCCACACGCTTACGCACTTCCTCTTCCGAAAGTCCAAGCTCTTTCACAAGCGCATCAATTACTTTCTCTGGTTCTTTCATCTGGCTGTGAATCACCGATATGGTGCACACCGACTTATTCGTTGCAAGCACCGTCCCGGTTGCATCGATAATCCTCCCTCGCGCCGCCTTAATATCACGCTCTCTCTCATGAAGGTTTTCCGCCTTCTGTCCATAGTACTCTGAGCAGAACACCATAAGGTACACCAATCTCCCGATAAGAAACATCAAAATAAAAAACATCGCCAGAAATATGATCCATATTTTTTTCCTGTGATAGGTCTTACTTCTGACAAACGGTATTTCTCCCTGCATACACAAAATCCTCACGAAAGTTATCCTTAGAATTTTATTCGTGCTTTCGTAAGGTTATACATTATTATATGTAACTGCTTGTCTGAATTATTACCGACTCATTGGATAAGCGGCATTGACTTTAGCGCTTTAAAGCTGTATAATCTGAGACACGATGACAAATTATAAAAAAGATTTGGAGGAAAACATTATGAAAAAAGCAACTGCATTATTTATGGCCATCACTATGGTCGCTAGCCTTGCAGCTTGTGGAGGCAACAAAACTTCTACTTCTGATGCAAGTGTTACCACTGATTCTACCGCCGCTGCGGAGGGAACAGCTACTTCTGACGCAGCAGATACATATACGATAGGTATCTGTCAATTAGTACAGCACGAGGCTCTGGATGCCGCAACGCAAGGATTTAAAGATGCCGTAACTGAAAGCTTAGGAGACAAAGTTTCATTTGATGAGCAGAACGCACAAGGGGACTCCAATACCTGTTCTACCATCATCAACGGTTTTGTTTCCAATGATGTCGACTTAATTCTTGCAAATGCAACTCCTGCACTTCAGGCGGCTTCTGCCGGAACCAATGAAATCCCGATTCTTGGAACTTCCGTAACAGAGTACGGTGTAGCCCTTGCAATCGATGACTTTTCCGGCACTGTAGGCGGAAACATCTCCGGTACCTCTGACCTTGCTCCACTTGACGGACAGGCAGATATGCTTGCAGAATTATTCCCGGATGCAAAGACCGTCGGTCTGTTATACTGCTCCGCAGAGGCAAACTCCCAGTATCAGGTTGATACCATCAAAGCTTATCTGGAAGAAAAGGGTTATACCTGCGAATACTATGCATTCTCAGATTCCAATGACCTTTCTACCGTCACCACGAATGCTGTAAGCACAGTAGATGTCATCTATGTTCCTACCGACAACACAGTTGCCTCCAACACAGAGCTTATCAACAATATCTGTCTTCCTGCAGGTGTTCCGATTATCGCAGGTGAAGAAGGAATCTGTGCCGGATGTGGTGTAGCTACCCTTTCTATCAGCTACTATGACCTTGGTGTTGCAACCGGAAAGATGGCTGTGAAGGTGCTGACAGGAGATGCCGACATCTCCACAATGCCAATCGAATATGCACCGAATTTTACAAAAAAGTACAATGCTTCGATTTGTGAGACATTAGGAATCAGCATTCCGGAAGATTACGAAGCAATCGCTGAATAAGAGCTTTGGGAGGGGATGAATGAATATCTTAACTTTGCTAAATGCAATGCCTGGAGCAGTTGCACAGGGCTTAATTTGGGGTATCACTGCCATCGGAATTTACATTACTTTCCGAATTCTTGATATTGCCGACTTGACCGTTGACGGTTCTTTATGTACAGGCGGTGCTGTCTGTATCATGATGATGCTTTCCGGTCACAATGTTTTTGTTTCCATGATAGCTGCTACGATAGCCGGTATGTTGACCGGACTTATGACAGGAATTTTCCATACCTTTATGGGAATTCCCGCTATCTTATCCGGTATTCTTACACAGCTTGCACTATACTCCGTGAATTTAAAAATCATGGGCAAAGCGAATCAGTCAATCAACGTAGATAAATACGACCTTTTCGTTTCTCTGCGTTATATTAAAGGAGTGTCGTTTTTCAAAAATACCATTTTCGTTGTTGCTCTTTTCGTCATCCTTCTGGTCGTTATCCTTTACTGGTTCTTCGGCACGGAATTAGGTTGCGCGCTTCGTGCAACCGGATGTAACGCCAACATGTCAAGAGCACAGGGAATCAACACGAATCTGTCCAAAGTACTCGGACTCATGATTTCCAATGGTCTGGTAGGTCTCTCCGGAGCTCTGCTGGCACAATATCAGGGATTTGCCGATATTAATATGGGCCGGGGTGCTATCGTTATCGGTCTTGCCGCCGTAATTATCGGAGAGGCAGTATTCGGACGCATCTTCCATAACTTTGGTTTTAAGTTAATCGGCGTTGCACTGGGTTCCATTCTTTACTATCTGGTTCTCCAGACCGTAATATGGATGGGCGTTGACACAGATATGCTCAAGTTCTTATCTGCAATCCTGGTTGCAATTTTCCTTGCAATTCCTTTCTGGAAGGATAAGTACTTCAAAAAATCCGTTGTAAAGAAAGGAGGGAACGGCAATGCTTGAGATAAAAAATGTTACAAAGGTTTTTAATCTAGGAACTGTAAATGAAAAGCTTGCGCTTGACAATTTCTCTCTTACGCTTGAAGATGGTGATTTCGTCACCGTCATCGGAGGAAACGGTGCCGGTAAATCCACCATGATGAATGCGATTGCAGGCGTATGGCCGGTAGATTCCGGACAAATCCTGATTGACGGCATTGATGTAACCAGACTTCCCGAACACAAGCGTGCAAAATTTCTGGGTCGCGTCTTTCAGGACCCAATGACCGGAACAGCGGCAACCATGGGAATCGAAGAAAATCTTGCATTGGCAAAACGACGTGGCCACAGCCGCTCTCTGCGCACGGGAATCAGCAAAAAAGAGCGTGAGGAATACAAAGAGCTGTTAAAAATACTGGGACTCGGATTGGAAAACCGTCTGACCTCAAAGGTAGGTCTTCTTTCCGGCGGTCAGCGCCAGGCTCTGACGCTTCTTATGGCAACACTAAAAAAGCCCAAGCTACTGTTATTAGATGAGCATACCGCTGCTCTTGACCCGAAAACTGCAGCAAAGGTGTTGGAAACCACAGAGTATATTGTAAACAGAGACAACCTGACAACTCTGATGATTACGCATAATATGAAAGACGCGATTACCCACGGCAATCGTCTTATTATGTTGATGGACGGAAAGATTATTCTGGATATTCGCGGCGAAGAGAAGAAAAAACTCACCGTAGAACAGTTGCTTCACAAATTTGAAGAAGCAAGCGGAGAAGAATTTGCGAATGACAAAGCAATTCTTGGTTAATAAGCATTTAAAAAAGCAATTTCCCGGCAGGGAAATTGCTTTTTTCTTTCGTATGTGATACTATTCGTTGTTATCAATCGGAATATCTGTCACCACAGGAGGGATATCACTGTCTCCCACATTTCCAACATCCACATCAGGTACCGTGGTTTCCGCGTCTTCCTGATTCCCCGGCAAGTCATCGGTCGTATCCGGCACATCGGTAAGACCATCTTCCACCGGCATTTCTGACTGTGTCTCCTCGTTTACAATATCCGTCATTGCAACTGCTCCGGAATCCTCTCCCTTGATATCCCATCCGTAATGAATTCCTGTAGTTTCCTCATCACGATAGATATTCATGTATGGAAGCACTTCCTCCAGTATCTCGCGTGTAATATTTTGTGCAAAAGTACTGTGCCACTGCTCCTGTGCATTCGGCTCATCTACCACACAATAAATCACGAGCTGTGGATCTTCCACCGGTGCAAAACCGATAAAGGACACAAGATAGTTGACACCATCACGTCCTGCCTTCTGTGCAGTACCGGTCTTGCCTCCCATCGAATATCCGTCTACTTTTGCCGTCACCGCTGTTCCCGCAGTAACCGTAGAATACATATATTGTTTTAGTCTATCACCCGTCTGTTCTGAGATTGTCTGCCGTACCAATGTCGGCGAAATATCCCGAATCGTATTTCCATTCTCATCCGTAATACGTTTTACCAAGCGCGGCTGATATAATTCACCACCATTTACAATGGAACAATACGCACTCGCCAACTGAATCATAGATGTGTTAAAGTTCTGACCAAACGAGTTTGTCGCGAGGTCTACCGGTGTCATGTTATCCTTTGTATAAATCAGGGAATCGGTTCTCGTCTCGCCCGGCAAATCCACATTTGTTTTCTGTCCAAATCCAAAAATTTGCTGATATTCCGTAAAGTTTTCCGCTCCAATGCTGTAAGACATCTGCATCAATGCATCGTTGCAGGAATTCATAAGGGTCTGCTCTAAGGTTTCCATTCCATGTCCCTGCCGATTAACGCAGTGAATATTATGTCCACCTACCGTCTCATAGCCGTCACAATAATATGTCTCTGTGCCAAGCAGAGTTCCCGTCTCAAGTCCTGCAGCCACCGTAAAAGGCTTCGCCGTAGACCCCGGCTCATACGTGTAGGTCACACAAAAATTCTGCCACAACTGATTGAGTGCATCCATCTTGGTATCCTCGTCCATTTCTGCCAATTCCTCTTCCGTATAATATGCGGACAGGTCTCTCGGATTACTCAAATCATAGTTCGGATAATTCGCCATCGCCAGAACATCCCCGTTGTTCGGATTCATAATTACCACTCCAATGTGTGTCGCCCCGGCGTCTCCTTCCCTGTAGTTATCGGTATACGCCTCATTGAATTCTGCAATTTTAGCCTCTACAACAGATTGGATATTGATGTCGATGGTCGATACAATATTGTTGCCATTAACTGCCGGCTTAATCGTCTTTTCAAAATTGTTATCTGTATTCAGATAGCCATATTCTCTGCCATCAATACCGTTTAAAGTATCATTATAATAGTTTTCAAGTCCGTTCACACCAACATTTCCGGCTGCCGTAAAACCAATTACCGCACTCGCCAGATAGTCATATGGATATTCTCTCTGGTATTCCTTCTCAAACCAAACTCCTTTGACATTTGGATTTATCTTCTTTCCTTTTTCATCGACTGCTTCCTGTATCTCTACAAAAGGCTGGATTTCCTCATATGCAGCTTTCTTCTTAAGGATGATATAACGGCTTTCCGGCTGTTCTCTGACATAGCCGTAAAGCTGATCTGCAGTCAATTCCGGAAAGCACTGCACTAAGGCTTGAATCGTAGGGTCTATATAGTCTTCACTGCTGGTCAACACAGAGCAATCCAGAATGACATTATAAACGGCAATACTGGTTGCAAGTACGTTTCCCTTTGCATCCACAATATCTCCACGTTGATATGGTATCGTCTGACTATCATACTCCTGCTGTGATAATACAATCTTCTCATACTTCTCACCGCTGGTATATTCAATATACATCAATCTTCCAATCAACCCCATCAGCATAAGTGCAATGAGTCCGAACATCACCAGCAACTTTTTTTGCATGCGCCGCGGAAATTTTGTCATCGGCTTCTTTCTTTTCTTACCTGCCATCTGCGCTCCTGCCATCTCTACTTCTCTGGTATTTCGCTATACTGGTTCATATAATCATCATCGCCAACCGAAAAATATATAATCTGAGATTCCTTTGCATAGGACATTCCAAGCTCTGTCATCGCAATATTGCGAATGCTGTCCAGATTGATTGCCGTATTGATTCTCTTGTATGCCTCGTCATTATCTGCCTTTATATCTGCAATCTGGCTCTCCAGAGAAGAAATTGTCTTCATACGTGCAGTAACATCCGACTGAATACGAATATAAAGACCTGTAAATGTCCCAAATATCATGACTGCCATCGTCAGAAATGCCACATAGCTCTTGCTTGTGCGTAGTGCCTTTTCCTGGTTTCTTCTGGCTGCGCGCTGTCTTCTCTTCTGCTCCATCTCGCGCTCGCGACGGATACGCTCTTCGCGTTCCCTTCTGTAATCCGGAGCGGCTTCCATACGGCGAACTGCATTGCCTTCTATGTAGTATTCATTTCTTCTTGTCTCATTTCTCATACTCAAAACCCTTCCTTTTCATGGCTGCATCCCACGGATACAGAAAAACATATCACTTCTATCTTCTCTCAAACACCCGAAGTTTCGCGCTTTTGGAACGAGAATTTTCTTCCAATTCCTTTTCGCTTGGCAAAATCGGTTTTCTGGTAACCACAATACCTTTTGATACATTTCCGCACACACACACCGGGAAATCACTCGGGCAGGTACATGGGTTTTCATTTTTCTTGAAATTCGTCTTTACAATTCTATCCTCCAATGAATGGAACGTAATAATACAGATACGTCCACCCGGATTTAAGAGTTCTATCATCTCATCCAGATTATTCTGTAATACCTCAAGCTCCTTGTTCAGTTCAATACGAATTGCCTGAAAGGTACGCTTTGCCGGATGCCCCCCCGTCGCCTGAACCTTCATCGGAATGGATGCGCGGATGATTTCCGTCAATTCTCCCGTGGTCTCGATTGACTTCTTCTGTCGCTCAGCCACAATATGCTTTGCAATATTCTTTGCGAATTTATCTTCTCCGTAATCTCGAATAATACGGTACAAATCCATTTCACTGTAATTGTTTACGATATCC
This sequence comes from Roseburia sp., assembly GCA_022771695.1. Classification (GTDB taxonomy): domain Bacteria; phylum Bacillota; class Clostridia; order Lachnospirales; family Lachnospiraceae; genus Roseburia. The sequence goes on from JALEKJ010000051.1 coordinate 11,795, forward strand.
TTTGCTGTCAGCGTCTGTCTGTCATCCATCCGCATATCCAGCGGTGCATCCGCTTCGCGGTAAGTAAAACCGCGTTCCGGCGTGTCTAATTGAAAGGAGGATACCCCCAAATCCAGTACGATACCGTCTACATGCTCCACTCCAATCGCATGTAACTCTTCCTTCATATTAGCATAATTGCTTCGGATAATCGTAATGCGGTCACCGTATGGTTTTAAACGCTCTCCCGCAGCGCGAATTGCATCTGCATCCTGATCAATGCCAATCAGACGGCCCTTATTGGAAAGTCGATTCGCCACCTCGCTGGCATGTCCACCACCACCCAGGGTTCCATCTACATAGATTCCGTCCGGCTTAATATTCAGATTTTCAATTGTCTCTTCCAATAATACGGAATAGTGTTTAAACTCCACCGGTCTTCCTCCTTAAACTATCAGATGCTAAATCCCAATTCTGCCATATGCTCTGCAATCTCGTCCATCTCATCTTCATCGTAAGTATTTTCCTGCCATCTTTCTTTGTCCCAAATCTCTACACGGCTTAAGACACCGACAAGTACGACATCTTTCTGTAGGTTGGCATATTCTCTTAAAACCGGAGGAAGTAAAATTCTTCCCTGCTTGTCCAGTTCTACGGAAGCTGCCCCTGCAAAGAAAAAGCGAGAGAACTTTCTTGCATCTTTGGAGGTCATGGAAATGCCTCGGAATTTTTCCTCGATGTTCTGCCATTCATCTGCTGGGTACACAAACAAGCATCCATCAAGTCCCTTTGTAACAACAAATTCAGTACCCAACTGCTCTCTGAATTTGGATGGAACTATCAGTCTGCCCTTAGCGTCTACTGTGTGATTGTACTCTCCCATAAACATGACGCAAAACACCTGCCTTCCAATTAAGACCGCCGTACCAAGCGTATCTCATCGGATTCCGACTATGGATTTAGGTTTTCCACAAAGTTATGAACTTATCCACCACTTTGTACCATTCTCCACCACTTTCCTCCACTTTTACAATCATCTTACTCCACTTTGCAAAAAAAAGCAATAGAAAATGCGTAAATTGGCACTTTCTATTGCAACAAGAGCTTTCCAACGAATCAAAAAATAAGGCAGGTCAGTTTTCCTGACCTGCCTTATCTCTCGATAGCTACGGTATTTATGTATCGATTTTCTCTTTTCTCTCAAGGTACTCTTCAATCAGCTTGTCCAATTTGGTACTTTTTTCGTAGTAATCCTCAAACTCATCTTCCTGTAAAAGTGCTTCGTCCAGTTCGCTCCTGGCATTCTCTATCTTCTTTTGTAACTCGTAGATTCTTTTCATATGAATCCTCCTTAAATACCAAGATTCTTATGCTTTATCCCCTTATGCCCATCACTATCTTTACAGTGGGCGCTCCCAAAATACAGTTCCTTCTATACTCTTATATTACTCCCTCAATCCCCAAAAAGCAAACAAAACCACATGCCATGAGTCTGCATTTTTCGACATTATCCTTTTATGCACGACATTCCTCTCTTTTTCTGGCAAGTAAGGCAATCATTCCATAAAGTGCTTTCTGATTTACTTCCACAATGTGTCGAATATCATCCTCCACATCATGTTTTCTTCCAATATAATCATCATGTGCCATCTGTATAAAATCGCATAGCGCTTCCGCGCTGCAGAAATTCGGTTTTTCATTTAATATTCTTACCGTCGCTTTGCTGTGAATATACGAACGAAGATCATGTTTTAACTTCTCCTCATAAGAGCAATGCTCTTTCAAACTGCCCTCATATGTTTCATTATGTGGAAACGTAAAATAATCTGCCAGATAATGGCTAATCTGTCCCAAGTCCATATAATACTTGCGTCCATTCTTCTCAATCACTCTCTTTCCTTCCGATAAACGAGCAATGTGTTTACGAATAGCCGGAAATGTTCCTTTAATTTCATGACGCTTATATATAAATGACGGCTTGATATCCGGCAAGATACTTCCGAGATAAAAAGCCAGCTTATGTTTTCTAAGACCTTCATCATTTAAACTTTCTACCATATACTTTGCCAATGAAATATGTGATTTCTTGCGCATTTTTCTCCTCCGTCCAAAGAACCCGTGACCTTTTTCCTAAATTATTGTACTTCCTTCCACTTTATATTACAAGCAAAACTTGTAATAATTTTGTAAATTTTTTTGCATAACTTTGTAAAATCTATTTTAATTATATTAGGGAAGGAAAGGGTCTCCTCAGCCCTTTCCCCTCGCTCTGCTATTCACAGCAACAGAAGCTTGCGCATTCTGTCTCTGCACATTTACAGGCATCTCCGCCTGCAATACCGATATGCTCTGCGCTACATTTTCTGTCCTCGTTAAACTTACAGTTACATGCCTCACAAGCCACGTCACTAATTTTCGAAATACGCTTTGCCACATTTGCCGCATTCTGGGCATTGCGCTCTTTAAAACTGCCGCAGCAGGTGTCGGCATTGTTCTTTGCTTCTTTTCCTTCTACTTTAATATCTCCTTTGCAGCAACAGCGATCTGAATTATAGACACAGCCTGTTACAGAACAATCCAAAAATGTCATCTGCTTATCTCCCTTCTTTTTTTCCGGATTCTCTACTCACAACTTTTGTTGCATTCTTAGTATCTCTCCGGAAATTTCTTTTATGTAAGCAGACAAAGAGCTGTCGCAAAAAAGTTTTAAAACACCTTTTCGTGACAGCTCTCATTTTCTTTTTATTTATTACGCTCTTCTTCCGGAATTTCCTTGCGAATTTCCTTCGTACGGATTTCTTTGCAGATATCATCAATAAACTGCTGTAAAGGTTTCACGCCCTCATCTCCCGCAAAACGGCTTCTGACAGATACGGTATGGTCTGCTTCCTCCTGCTGTCCTACAACCAACATATACGGAAGCTTATCAAGTCTTGCCTCACGAATCTTGAATCCTATTTTCTCGGAACGGTTATCAACCGTCGCATCAATACCGTTTGCTTTTAATTCTTTTAATACCTGATTTGCATAATCCTCATATTTATCCGAAATCGGAAGGACACGTACCTGCTCCGGGCACAGCCAGGTCGGGAACTTGCCGGCATACTTCTCAATCAGCCAAGCCAGGGTTCTCTCATAACATCCGATGGATGTTCTGTGAATGATATAAGGACGAACCTTATCCCCGTTTGCATCAATGAAATACATATCAAATTGCTCTGCAAGAAGCGCATCCCACTGAATCGTAATCATAGTGTCGTCTTTCCCATATACGTTGCGTGCATTGATATCTACTTTGGGTCCGTAGAACGCTGCCTCGCCGACATCCTCCACAAAATCAATATCAAGTTCATGTAAGATATCACGCATATGCTGCTGTGTCTCTTCCCACACCTCCGGCTCACCAATGTATTTTTCTCGATTATCCGGGTCCCATTTAGAGAGGTGGTAGGTCACATCTTCCTCTACGCCCAATGTCTGCAGACAATATTTTGCAAGCGCAAGGCATCCTTTAAATTCTTCCACCATCTGATCCGGGCGAACAATCAAATGTCCCTCGGAAATGGTAAACTGACGTACGCGTGTCAGACCATGCATCTCACCGGAATCCTCCGCGCGGAACAGAGTAGACGTCTCACCCATGCGAATCGGCAAATCACGATAAGAATGCTGCTCATTTTTGTATACATAATACTGGAATGGGCAAGTCATCGGACGAAGCGCAAACACTTCCTTGTCGACTTCCTCATCACCAAGCACGAACATACCATCCTTGTAGTGATCCCAGTGGCCGGAAATCTTATAGAGATCGGACTTTGCCATCAGTGGGGTTCTGGTACGCACATAACCCCACTCATTTTCCTCTAAGTCTTCAATCCATCTCTGGAGCTTCATAATCATCTTCGTTCCCTTTGGAGTAAAAAGCGGAAGTCCCTGACCGATAACATCAACGGTTGTAAACAGTCCCATCTCACGTCCTAAACGGTTATGGTCACGGCGTTTTGCATCCTCCATACGCTCCAAGTGTGCTGCTAAATCTTCCTTCTTATTGTATGCCGTTCCGTAAATTCTCTGCAAGCGTGCTTTATTGGAATCACCTCTCCAATATGCCATGGAAGAAGCAGTCAATTTAAATGCCTTGATTCCTTTGGTGCTCATCAGATGCGGTCCTGCACAGAGATCCACAAACTCACCCTGATCATAGAAAGAAATCTCAGAGCCTTCCGGCAAGTCCTCGATCAGCTCTACCTTATATGGCTCGCCCTTTTCCTGCATAAACTTGATTGCCTCTTCACGCGGAAGCGTGTATCTTGTAATCTCATGTCCCTCTTTGATGATTTTCTTCATCTCCGCTTCCAGATTATCCAAATCCTCTCTGGAAAATGCATCTGCCTCGAAATCATAATAGAATCCGTCATCGATTGCCGGTCCGATTGCGATCTTTGCATTCGGGAACAGACGCTTTACTGCCTGTGCCAATACATGTGATGTCGTATGACGAATCACGCGAAGTCCCTCCGGATCATTTGCTGTTACGATATTTAATTCGCAATCATCGGAAAGTTCTGTGCGCAAATCTACGATTGCACCATTGACCTCTCCTGCACACGCAACTCTTGCCAGTCCCTCACTGATATCCTTTGCAATGTCATAAACAGACTTTGCCTCACTATACTCTTTGATTGATCCGTCTTTTAATGTGATTTTCATTGTTCTTCCTTCCTTTTCTCCTCTTTTATAATTTTATACAATTTTATCTTCTTCTGACATTTCATCATCCCAGTTATGAATGATTGTATTTCCATTGTTGCACCCATATCTGGCGTTCTTTCTCGGAGAGCAAAGCATTCCCAAGATAACACCGATAAGGGTGCTAATAGTGACAAGCATAACTCCCTCTCGTCTGGTAACAGTAATCACCTCTGGCAATGTCATCCAAAGTTCTTTTAACTTTTTCACGCTTTTCACTCCTTTCTGCTGCATCAAAAAAATCCCTGACACTGCATCGCTGCAATGTCAGGGACGATAAACATAATTACCGTGGTTCCACCCAGGTTCGCTCCTCCGGAACAGGAAAAGCCTCATTCTGATGATAACGGAATCACCGGACCGTATTAAAGTCACTCCGAGGTGGTCTTCGTCTGTCTCCTGCAAGGATGCTTACAGCTCCTGACAATCAGGGCATCCCTCTCTGATACACTCGCACAGAGTACTCTCCTCATCCACGTATTTTACATATGTTTTAAAATTCTTATCTGCATTGTAGACCCAAACACACGGTTTTGTAAAGTCCTTTTTTATTTTTTATTCAGGCAGCACTGTTTATACTTCTTACCACTTCCGCAAGGACACGGATCGTTACGTCCGATTTTCTTGCCGACAACGACGGTACCGGACTTCTTCTGCTCTAAGTAGAGTCTCTTTCTGGTCTCTTCATCAAAGATTGCTTCCCACTGTGGCAGTTCATACAGCCAATCTGCTTTCGCATCTACCATGTTCTTGTACAATTTTTCTTTATCGAATGCAAGGCTGACCTTTGTGTCCTCTTCCATTGTATCGATTGGGTTCGGTTCCACAAGGCTGTCATTGATTCCATCTAAGAATCCGGTCATTTCCATAACACTCAAATCATATTTATCCGCAAGTTCTTTTACAGTCCCTTCTACTTTCTCATCCGGATTGGTAAGAAGCTTCTCATATACGCCCTTCTCCAGTAAGAAGTAGTTCTGCCAAAATCTCTGAAGCTCTCCTCTGTCTGTTTTCTCATTATAGGCAACCTTCTGCCACTGCTCTAATAATGCCATAGTTGATTCCTCGATTTCTATTCGTATATTTGTATTCCGGCAGCCTTAAACCGCCTCTGCACCGGTCGCATACCCCGGACAAGAATACAAATTACATTATAGCAAATCTTCTGCTATATTTCAAAACATTTTTTAGAAAAGAAATATTTGCCTTGACGCATGTCTCTTTTTCCGCTACGATAATTCCATAAAACAGCAATTCAGCAAGGAGAACTTATGAAAAAAGCAAAACGCATTCTCGCCATGATTGGCGTGATTCTTTTAATCGGTTTATATCTGTCCACCTTATTCTGTGCCCTCTTCGTCAAAGAGAATTTAATGACATTTTTAATGGCATCTATCTATGCCACCTTTGTAATCCCGGTACTCCTCTGGGCATATTCTTTTATTTACAAGCTAGTCAAGAAAGATGACGCTGAGGAAAAAAATGAGGATTCCACGGTATAAGAACATACCAGGGAATCCTTATTTTCTATGTGATATGCTATTTTGTCAAATCCACACCATAGGTACAAAGCTGCTCTAACGCGTCCTCATACCCGGTGAAACGGATACCCGCAATGCCTTGTGCCATCGCTGCATCAAGATTCTCCTGCCTGTCGTCTAAGAAGACACATTCCTCCGCCTTCAAATCATACTTTTTCAAAAGCGACTGATAAATTTCCGGTTCCGGCTTAATCTGCTGAACCTGGAAAGAGAAAACTGCTCCATCCACATCCTGCAAAAATGACAACGCTTCCTGTGTATTCTCATACGTCCATCTGCTGTAATTGGAAAGGATATACACATGATAGCCACATTGTTTCATGTTCCTAATCCATGGTTTTACATACTCATACTGCCAAATCGGAAGACCGATATTTTCCCATACCATTCGAATCTCTTTTTCGTATTCCGGGGCATTTGCAATAAATTTCGCCAATATCTCTTGATCACTCAGCTTGCTGCGGTCCAATTCATTCCAGTCGGGAGACAATACGGTTGCTTCCGCCACAAGCCTGCTCGCATTCTCATCAAAGCCCAACTTTTGAAATGCGTAATTGGGATCCCATTCTACCAATACTTTTCCTACATCTAAAATAATATTCTTTATCATATCATTTCCCTTTTCTTCGATGCAAAGATAGGCTGCCGTAATTCGACAGCCCATCTTTTATTTTCTATTATTTTGTACGATAAATAATATCTTCTCTTCCCGGGCCATTTGAAACCATTGTGATTGGGTAGCCAATCTGCTCCTCAATGAACTCAATATATTTTCTACAGTTCTCCGGAAGGTCCTCATACTTCTTGATTCCACGGATATCACATTTCCACCCCGGCAATACTTTCAATACCGGCTTCGCTTTCTCAAGCTTTGCAGTTGTCGGGAACTCTGTGGTAACCTCTCCGTCAATCTCATAACCGACACATACCGGAATCTCATCCAAGTATCCCAGTACATCAAGTACCGTAAACGCCACGTCTGTGGTTCCCTGCAGGCGGCAGCCGTACTTGCTTGCCACACAATCAAACCATCCCATACGTCTTGGGCGTCCGGTCGTAGCGCCGTACTCACCACCATCTCCGCCGCGTCTTCTGAGCTCATCTGCCTCATCTCCGAAAATCTCGCTGACAAAAGCACCTGCTCCTACTGCAGAAGAATATGCTTTACATACAGTTACAATCTGCTTTATCTCGTATGGCGGGATTCCTGCCCCAATCGCACCATAGGCTGCCAATGTGGAAGAGGATGTAACCATCGGATAAATTCCGTGATCCGGGTCCTTTAAGGTTCCTAACTGTCCTTCTAACAGAATCGTCTTACCCTCTTTGATTGCCTTGTCCAAATAGGAAGACACATCACATACATACGGAGCTACCATATCGCGGTACCCGTGCAATGTCTCAAGCAGTTCATCCGGATTGATGAGTGGCTTATGATAAAGATGCTCTAACAATACATTCTTTGTCTCCGCAATCCGCACTACCTTCTCCTTTAACAGTTCCTCGTCAAACAATTCACTAACCTGGAAACCAATCTTCGCATATTTATCAGAATAAAATGGCGCAATACCGGACTTTGTGGAACCGAAGGATTTACCGCCAAGCCTCTCCTCCTCATACTGGTCGAAAAGGATGTGATACGGCATCACAATCTGTGCACGGTCAGATACCAGGATTTTTGGCATTGGCACTCCCTTATCTACAATAGACTGAATCTCTCCGAATAATACCGGAATGTTCAGCGCCACACCATTTCCAATAATACTTGTTGTATGTCCATAGAACACACCGGATGGCAGTGTGTGAAGTGCAAACTTACCATAATCGTTTACAATGGTATGTCCTGCATTTGCGCCGCCCTGAAAACGTACAATGATGTCCGCTTCCTTTGCAAGCATATCGGTAATCTTACCTTTTCCCTCGTCGCCCCAGTTGGCGCCAACTACTGCTTTAACCATTTACTTATCCTCCTAGATAGTTAAGTGAAACAAAATGCGGCAGTTCTGTAAAAACTGCCGCATTCCCTGTTTTTACTTATTGATTATATACGAAGTCACTATATAAGTAAAATTAATATTCATTATGTGTGGCATAATCATTTGTTATGTCTGCAAATATTGCATCAGTTTTCCAGCCGCCGCCGACATCGGAGCCCGGTCGTCTGACACAATGCAGAACTCGCGCTTTGGAATTTCTTTTTCAAATTCCAGTTTTATCAACTCTCCGCTTTTTAAATATTCTGTTGCAAAATCCTCCACCACACAGGCAATTCCCAGATTACGCACCGCAAACTGAATCAGCATATCGCTGGTTGCAAGCTCAAATTCCGGGAAAAGCCGGACATTCTCCTCCTGTAGGAAATTTTCCACGTATTGTCTGGTGGAAGTGCTTCCCTCTAAACACATGAACGGAAGTTCCATCAGCCTCTTATATGGAAGTTTCTCTTTTTTCAGATAATCAAATTTCCTGCCTGCCACAAACACGTCTTGAATCTTGCGCACCGGGACCAGACGAATATGCGCATGCGCCGCAACCGGTGTACTTACAATTCCAAAATCAATCTTTCCGTCTCCGAGATGCTGCAAAGTCTCCGGTGTGGGCGCATTCGTTACCGTCACACGGATTCCCGGATACTTTTCATGGAACTGCTCTAAATACGGAAGCAGATAGTATTTCAATGTCATATCACTTGCACCGATACAGATTTCTCCCTGTTCTAAATTCAACATTTCGGAGAGTTTCCGTTCTCCCGAGAGAATGGTCTCATAGCCGCGTTCCACATAGGAAAAAAGCATCTCGCCCTCTTTGGTAAGCCGCACCCCTTTTGCCGTCCGCACAAACAATGCGCAGGAAACATCTCCCTCTAAATGCTTAATTGCCTGACTTACTGCCGGCTGTGAAATGGAAAGCTGCTCTGCCGCAAGTGTAATACTTTTATATTTTGCTACATAATAGAAAATCTTATAATATTCGAGATTAATATCCATTGTTTTCCTTTTCTAGGAAAAAAGTCACCTTTTTATAAAAAATGAATTGTTTTTTCCATATTGATGAAGTATACTATATCAACGATTTATCTTTCTTTACTATAACAGAGAACGAATGGAGACGCAATCCAATGACAAAAGATATGACATCGGGTAATCCGCTTAAAATCATTCTTTTATTTTCAATTCCGGTTTTACTCGGGAACCTGTTCCAGCAATTTTATAATATGGTAGATACGATTATCGTCGGAAGATACCTAGGCGAAGAAGCACTTGCTGCGGTTGGTTCCACCGGCTGCCTAATGTTTCTCGTTTTAGGCTTTGCCAACGGAATTGCACAGGGCTTCGGTGTTATGGTTTCGCACGCTTTCGGCGCAAAAGATTTCCGCCTGCTGAAGCATTATGTGGCACTTTCCCTGATGCTCACCGTCATCGTGTCCGTACTGCTTACCATACCGACGGTAACCGCATCCAGACAGCTATTGCTCTGGATGAATACCCCGGAGAATATCCTTACGATGGCAGATGACTATATCAAGGTTATCTTCGCCGGCATCATACTGACCATGTTCTACAACGTGCTTTCCGGCATTCTCCGTGGCATCGGCGACAGCAAAACGCCCTTATACTTTTTGATTTTTTCCTCAATTTTAAATATTGTGCTGGATTTCTTCCTTATTGTAACCGTGAAATTAGGAACTGCCGGTGCTGCTTACGCTACGGTTATCGCGCAGGGTGTATCCGCGGTACTTTGTTTCTTTTTTATGTTCCGCAAGTTTGATATTTTGCGCACCTCCCGTGAGGATTATTATATGGACGCTGTCGGTGTGCGAAATATGCTCTCGATTGGAATTCCCATGGCGCTTAACTACTCTATCACCGCCGTCGGAACCATGATTATGCAGAGTGCCGTCAACGTATTTGGTTCCAGCGTCGTAGCCGCTTTCACGGCCGCCTCTAAGGTCACGAGCATCGCCACTCAGACAATGCCGACACTCGGAACCGCATTTGCAACTTACTGCGGGCAGAACCTCGGCGCAGGCAAATATAAGCGTATCTACGAAGGAATGAAGCAGGGATTTTTCCTCTGCCTTTTTGCCGCCGCTGCCGGAGCTTTCATCTGCATCTTCGGTGGCAGATTCATCGTAAGTTGGTTCGTAAGCAATCCTTCCGAGGAAATCTTCACCTATGCAATGCAGTATCTCACCATCGCAAGCTGGTTCTTTATACCGCTTGCCATGATTTTCCTATATCGCAACGCCTTGCAGGGATTGAATGAAGGACTGATTCCTATGCTTTCCGGCGTGATTGAGCTAGTATGCCGATTTGCGGTTATCGCATTTATCCCAAAAAGTACCGGCTTCTTTGGAGTCTGCTTCGCAGACCCTGCGGCCTGGGTAGGCGCCGGTATTCCGCTTCTTATCACCTACTTGCTGTGGAAGCAAAAAAAGCAGCACCAACATCTCAACCATTAAAATGATAATCTTTCCAATGCATGAAAATGCGTGTCGGTACTTTCCATACTGACACGCATTTTTTATTCTCGCTTATGCTTCTAACTCCGGAACTTTCTTCGAACATGCGACTGCAAGCGCACCCGGTCCAATATGGCAGGATACACTTAAGGATAATGGATTCATAATAATCTCCATCCCCGGGAATGCCTCCTGCACCTCAGTCTTAAACGCTTCTGCAGCTTCTTTGTCATGGGTATATGCCATTTCCAGATGAATATGCTCTCCATTCGGATCATTGAAACGATTTTCAAAGTCGCTCTTCATCGCTTCAATCATAATACTCTTCGCCTGTTTTACGGTTCTCGCCTTTGCAAATGCATCCAGCTTTTCCCCCTGAATCTGCAATACCGGTTTCAACTTTAACAATGTGCCAAGTGCAGCCGCCGCAGGTGTAATTCTACCACCCTTCTTTAAATAATAGAGGGTATCTACCATGATATAAATCGAAGACTCAAACTTGTCTCTCTCCAATATCTCCCGAATCTCTGCCGCGCCTCTGCCCTGCTTGGCAAGTGCCATCGCGTCCATAACAGACTGACGCTGTGTTACGGAAATTCGCTGATTGTTGACGACCTGAACCTTTCCTTCATAATCCTGTGCCAACATCATCGCTGTCTCGCAGGATCCACTAAGTCCGGAAGACATTGGAATATGCACAATTTCATCATATTCTTTCAACAGCTCATCCCATGTATCCGTAACATTTCCTACTAACGGCATAGAGGTCGAGATATCTGCGCCCCCCTCTAACATCTGATAAAACTCCTCCTGATTCAAATCGATATCTTCATAAAAAGTCTTATCACCTGCGAAGAACGGCATCGGCAAAATGGTAACCCCAAGCTCCTTTGCCTCTGTCTGTGTAATGCCGCTATTACTGTCGGATACAACTGCTACCTTACCCATAAAATTGCTTCCTCCTACAATGTCTCTGAACGTTCTTTGATGTTCTTATTAAAGTTGATAATTTCATGCTCATATTCCTGATCCATATATTCAGATTTAATCATAAAATCTGCAGATGCACGATTGTTCGCAATCGGGATATCATATACCTGTGCAATACGCAAAAGCGCCTTTACATCCGGATCATGTGGCTGCGCGGTCAGCGGATCAGAGAAGAAAATGATAAAGTCCACCTTCCCCTCTACAATCTTCGCGCCAATCTGCTGGTCTCCTCCAAGAGGTCCGCTGTTATACCCTCTTACCGGAAGCCCTGTCTTGTCTGTAATCATACGCGCGGTTGTTCCGGTCCCACACAGAAAATGTTTCTTTAAAATCTCTTTGTTCTCTTCGCACCACTGGATCAAATCTGCTTTTTTATTATCATGTGCAATTAATGCAATATTTTTCTGTTTTCCAATCGTCAATGTAATAAAATTGTCATCCATATCCATTCTCCTTTGCAAAAATCAGATATTATGATTATATCATACCCTGTTTTAATCTTCCACAAAAAAATAAACCATGGATTGACCATACCAATCCATGGTTTATAAAATTTGCTTATGATTCCTTCTGTACCAAACTCTTCATCCGTTCGGATATCTCAAATACCTCACCGAGCAATTCATTCAAGCCCTCTAAATCCTGCATACTGTCTTCACTGACAGTCAGGCTGCTCTCAGAAGATGCTGCAACCTCTTCACTGGTTGCGGAAAGATTCGTAATATTATCGTTAATCTTCGTATTTGCCTCTACAATGCTATCCACCTCATTCGTCAAGCTCATCAAAGCATTATGTAGGACATCCATCTTCTCCTCGATTAGTTCAAACTTCTCTCTTGTGTCTTCAATCATATCGTTCTGTCTGTCAGAGGATTCCGCTGACTTCTGCATATTCACAGATGCTTCCTCAACATTTACGGTAAGTTTCTCAATAATATCGGTAATCTTACCGGTAGATTCCTTCGTTTCCTCAGAGAGTTTACGAATCTCATCCGCTACTACTGCAAAGCCCTTTCCGGCTTCTCCTGCTCTTGCAGCCTCGATAGAAGCGTTAAGTGCCAACAGGTTTGTCTGATCGGAAATATTTAAAATGGTTCCGATAATAACTTCCACTTCTTTGATACGATCATTCAACTCGTCTGTCGTATTTCTGGTTGCTCGGTTAATCTCAGCCGTCTGAACAGCCTGCTGTTTCAATTCGGCAATCAGAGTTGCACCTTCCTTGATTGCAACCTGTGATACATCGGATGCTTCCTGAATCTCCTTAGTCTCACGCTCTGCGTTCTCCAAATTCACCTGAATATCATTTGTCTGTAAAGTCTGCTGTTCAATCGCCTCAGCAGTAAGCTTCACACTGGAAGCAATCTCTTTTACAGAATTGTTGCTTGTGGTCATGCTCTCTGTTAAAATTTCAGCTTTCTCTCTTGCTCCGTCAAATTTATCGGCAAGTTTTTCAGACATCTCGATAATTTCAGCAGAAACTCTCGCTGCAGTATCCATCTGGTCTTTGATTGCATCCGTATCTTCCTCGGCATGCTTTGCCATGGTCTTTACAACAATCGCACATACGATACAAAACAGTACCATAAAGCATCCATTCATCAAGGAATCTTTTCTCAACTCAGGGTATGCCATATAGTTTTTAGCAGAAACGACTACATTCAATGCGCCTACATAAATCGCACAGGTTCTTGTCAATCCTGCATTCAGATATAAAACCACTGCAAGCATAATCGCATAGCCAAACGCATAAAATGCAATATTTTTGTTCGTCAAAATCATAATGGAATAAACCACAAGCAGACATGCAAAACACGACATAACAAATTTGGGTTCTGTACGATACTTTGCATACATGATAAAGAAAGCAATCGTCGGCACAATACTCAATACTGTTCTGGCAGCAACCAATGTCATATTTGCAGTTGCATCTGCAAATCCAAGTAGCGTAAATATGTCAATCACCGCAAATATCAACGTACCAACTGCAAAAGTAATCTTATTTTTTTCCAACCGCTGTTTTGTTTTTAATTCCATAACACATCTCTCCTTTGTTCTTTGTTCATCGCCTCGAAATTAAGTTTATAATATGTCGTTCATCCTCGGTAATTGAACACTTCCGTCCATCAGCATTTTCACGAATGCCGTATCGCGGATAATCCATGGGTCCTTCTCGATAAGGATATTCCTTCGATATATCTCTTCGGGTGTGACCCATTTTAATTCGTATCCTTTGGCAATTTCACTGGCTGTCAATTTCAATTCATCCTGTCGCCCCGGTTCTGTCCTACAGTAATAAAATAAGGAGTGGCAAATAAACTTCTTGGTCGGTTCAAAAATATCCCGCCTTAGTTCTATGATTTCTCCCAACTCTTCTATCTCATCCTCAATAATATATAATCCCGTCTCCTCTTTCACTTCTCGGATAAGCGCCTGTATCCGGTTCTCGCCTTTCTCCATACCGCCGCCAGGTATCTTGTATTCCCCCTCCCTGCTACATTGCATTGCCAATTTACCCTCGCGCATAATAATCCCTCGGACAGAATATTTTTCGTAAACTCCAACCGTATCGTGATAATCTTTTGCATCAAATGTCGCAAGGATTCTCATCTGTCTGCCCTCTTTCTCAGGTAGTGTTTTTCTGCTTTACTATGTTAAATTATAACACTTTTCACAGACTTGCACAATAATAATCTATTCTCTTTTCTCTTTTTTTCTAAAAATTTCCAATTTTCAGACAATATTTTGCAATTTTCATGTAACATCTACTTTTACATGTTCGTGCAACAAGGTCTTTCCAATGAATAAAAAAAAGAGATTATCCAATTTCTTGGATAATCTCTCTGCCTATTTTATTACATCATGCCCATGCCGCCTGCGCCGCCTGCCGGCATTGCCGGAGCATCTTCTTTGATGTTTGCAACAACAGACTCTGTTGTAAGTAAGGTAGATGCAACAGAGGTTGCATTCTGCAATGCAGTTCTTGTAACCTTAACCGGATCCAAAATTCCCTGTGCTACCATGTCTACATACTCCTCAGTAGCTGCATTAAATCCTACACCCGGTGCGGATTCTTTTACCTTATTGATAATAACAGCGCCCTCTAATCCTGCGTTTGCAGCGATATAATACAATGGTGCCTCCAATGCTTTTAAGATTACTCTTGCACCTGTCTTCTCATCACCCTCTAAGGTATCAGCAAGCTTTGCAACTTCCTTGGTTGCATGGATATATGCAGAACCACCGCCTGCGATAATGCCTTCCTCGACTGCCGCTCTGGTTGCATTTAATGCATCTTCCATACGAAGTTTTGCCTCTTTCATCTCTGTCTCGGTAGCTGCGCCGACACGGATAACGGCAACTCCTCCTGCTAATTTTGCAAGACGCTCCTGTAATTTTTCTTTATCAAACTCAGAAGTAGTCTCCTCAATCTGTGCACGAATCTGGTTTACACGGCTTGCGATTGCAGCTTTGTCACCGGCACCGTCAACAATCACCGTATTCTCTTTCTGAACCTTAACAGATTTTGCACGTCCTAACTGATCTAATGTCGTATCCTTTAACTCTAAGCCAAGGTCGGAGCTGATAACCTGACCGCCTGTCAAGATAGCAATATCCTCGAGCATTGCTTTTCTTCTGTCACCATAACCCGGAGCCTTAACAGCAACTACATTGAATGTACCACGCAGTTTATTTACGATAAGGGTTGTCAGTGCTTCACCCTCAATATCCTCAGCGATGATAAGCAATCTCGCACCGCTCTGTACCACCTGCTCTAACAGCGGAAGAATCTCCTGAATATTACTAATTTTCTTGTCTGTGATAAGGATATACGGATCGTCAAGTACTGCTTCCATCTTATCCATATCTGTGCACATATATGCGGATATATATCCACGGTCAAACTGCATACCTTCTACTAAGTCAAGTTCTGTCTGCATGGTCTTTGACTCTTCGATGGTAATGACACCGTCGTTGGATACTTTTTCCATAGCATCTGCTACCATGTTACCAACTTCTTCATCTCCTGCAGAGATAGCTGCAACCTTTGCAATCTGGTCTTTGCCGTTTACCTTAGAAGACATTGCAAGAATCGCCTCTACTGCCTTGTCAGTTGCTTTCTTCATACCACGGCGAAGAACGATTGGATTCGCACCTGCCTCTAAGTTCTTCATACCTTCCTGTACCATAGCCTGTGCCAGTACAGTAGCGGTTGTGGTTCCGTCACCTGCCACATCATTTGTCTTGGTAGCAACTTCCTTTACAAGCTGTGCTCCCATGTTCTCGAAAGCATCCTCCAACTCGATTTCTTTTGCGATTGTCACACCATCGTTTGTGATAAGCGGAACACCGTAGGACTTATCCAATACAACGTTTCTTCCTTTCGGTCCAAGTGTTACTCTTACTGTATTTGCCAACTTGTCAACACCAGCGCCTAAAGCTGTTCTGGCCTCTGTTCCGTATTTAATTTCCTTTGCCATGATTCATTACCTCTTTCTTTGATTCTTATTCATAATTTGTGCCAACTTGCATCAAAGATGCTCGTTGCCGTCCATTCGTCAGATACACAAATCTCCACGCAAACATGAATTTGTGTATTTTCCTCATTAGGTTCGCTCTATTCTACAACTGCCAAGATATCGTTCTGTTTTACGATGATGTATTCCTCACCATCTAACTTCACTTCTGTTCCTGCATATTTGGAATAGATTACTTTCTGTCCGGCTTTTACCTGCATGGTAACTTCTTTGCCATCTACCATTCCGCCCGGTCCTACGGCAATGACTTCAGCCTCCTGTGGCTTCTCCTGCGCACTGCTTGTTAAGATGATACCGGATTTGGTTGTCTCTTCTGCTTCACACTGTTTCAATACAACTCTGTCACTTAATGGTACTAATTTCATTTTTCTGCCTCCTACTTCTTATATAATGGTATTTTGATCTTTTGCTTGGTTATTAGCACTCAATCAGCTCGAGTGCTAACCGATAGTGATATAATAGATTTTTGTTTATCAATCTGCAACCAAATATATTCCTATATTTTTCCATATATTCCTGCTTTTTATATGTTTTTCTCGTTTTTTCTCACTTTTTTATATTTTCAGTGTTTTTCAACGATTTAATACTTTTTTTATAACTGTTCTTTCGCTCCCTCTCTTTTTTCCTTCATGACCTGGCGCACCGTCTTCTTTACGGTCTTATTTCCCTCTGTCCATAGCAACTTCATCGCTTTGGAGAACAGATGCAGCGTTTCTTCCGGGAGCTTGCTTTTTGCCCTCATCAGTTCCTGCACTTTTTTCCATTTGCTTCCATAGAAGTCATCAACCGTGCGGATATTTGCTTCCTCCAGCATAGAAAACACCGTTTCCACGATTGCTTCTCTTTCCTCCGTGTTGAGATGGTAAAGCCATGCTTTCATTGTTTCATCAAGCAGAAGACTTTCGGTTGCGACATGTTCCACATAAACAAAGGAAGGACCAAGCACTTCCCACGACATGGCATCATGCTGCTGGATACCACTCTGTGAGCTTTTCACCACCTCATAATCTTCCTGATGTTCTAACAGCATACCTACGATAGAAGACTCCGGTAATATCGTCTTAATTTTCGGGATCATTCTCTGATATGCCTCACTCTCAACCATTTCCCGTTTGAATCCGGGACCATCATTGCTGTAGACGGCTATAATCCGCTCCTGAATCTGTGCGGCACACTTGACGGCAGCATACACAGAGAGGTTGCCTCCCTTTGAATGCCCGCCAACGCGTATTTTATCTTCTGTCTTCTCTGCAATGCGGTTCAGATAATTAACGGCTTTTATTTGCCCGGGTGTCTCTGCAAGATATCCCATATTAAAATTTTCTCTCCAGCCGACAATTGTCTCATCTGTCCCGCTGAATGCCACGTAAATGCTATGATCCGGCAAGGTTACACAGACCACGGAAAACTGAGATTGTTCTTCGTCGCTGATATCATTGACATACCAAGACAGCCTGATATTGCGGAAGCGCTTCGTCTGCGCCATCTTCCGCATAAGGAACGGTGCCGATTTCGTCATGGATACACGTGCTAAGATTTCCTCCTCATCATGCTCACTCCAAAATATTTCTGACGCTTCCTTTAATGAAATGTCTGTATCACTGCCTTCTCCGGATACAATTCCCTCGAAATCCACATACGCAAGCTGCGCCAGCAACAAATTATCCACTTCATTAAACCCGGATGTCCGAAATGAAAGGTCTCCTCTCCACTCCAGGTAATCTACCATGTTTGCCATACTAACGTCTCCTTTCGCATATTCCAGTACTTATCCTGTCTTATATCAGCCCGTAATGCTTAAGTCCCACTTGAATGCCGTCTTCCATGATGTCCGTTGTCACAAACTCCGCGACCTGCTTTGTCTCTTTTGAAGCATTACCCATCGCAATTCCATGTGCCACATACGCAAGCATCTCCAAATCGTTTGGACTGTCACCGAATGCATACGTATCCGTCTGTTTGATGTCGAGAAGCTTACAGATTCTTTCAATGCCGGTTGCTTTCGAATACCCCTTCGGTAATATCTCAATCAGCCAGTCACTGTGGACGATAACATCAAATTCTTCTTGCAGTTCTTCCAATGCCAGCTCTAAATTTGCTCCCTTTAAATCTATACTCAGTTTATTAATCTCGAAATCTGTATTACCTTCAATAGGCAATACATCTTCCCCAAGCTCTTTTCTTAGATAAATCACATAAGGAGCCTCGCAAAAATCTCCCTCATCCACATATAAATACTGCGGTCCCTCCAGTACTGCCAGCATATGATATTTCTTTATCACGGCGAGTGCATGTGTAATCTGCTCTTTCGAAAGCAGCTTCTCAAACACTTTCTCACCCTGAAATTCAATATGCGTTCCACAGGCTGCAACCACACCGTCAAAACCAATCTCTAACAATTCCTTCGTCCGGATATTTGACTTGCTTCTCCCGCTGCAAAGGAATGCATAATTCCCTGCCTCACGCAATGCACGTATCGCGGCTTTTGTGCTTTTCGGTATCTGCATCTTATCATTCCAGAGCGTTCCGTCTATATCAAAAAATACTGCTTTTTTCATCTGTTTGCTTCCTCTGCTTCTCATGTCTTAGTGTTTTGTATTTTATCAGATTTGTATATAAAAAGAAAGAGGAAAGCACCCGAAGGTACTCCCTCTTTCAAAATATACGATTAAATAACGTGGTTACTCGCGATGCACGCCCGAAGGCATTTCGTCTCCTATACAATACATCGTTTACTTACTCGCGATGCATGGAGAAGTTGCTCATATCGTAATTGTTCAAGTTCTCATGGATTCCGCGGTTATCAGCCTGAGAAATCAAGGTATCACGGTTCTTCTTGGAAGAGAACTGGTCGTTGAATGCACTTGGTCCACCGACACAACCGCCCTCGCATGCCATACCCTCGATGAAATCCTCCGGTAATTTTGCAGCCTTGAGCAGAAGCAATGCTTTCTTACACTCTGCCGCACCGTTAGCCACACATACCTTTGCATCGATCTCGTCCTCAGATTCTTTTAAGCTCTGCAGAACTGCTGCGGTTACACCACCTGAATTTGCAAATCTCTTACCAAAGGTAGATGCAATCTGGTCATCATTTGCACATGGCTCTAAGACAACACTCTTCGCCTTCATGATGGCACGAATCTCACTATATGTTAAAACATAATCTGCGTTACCAGGAATCTTCTGGTCTACAACCTCCGACTTCTTCGCAAGACATGGTCCGATAAATACGGTTACTGCCTCCGGGTCTCTTGCCTTAATTAAACGGGATACCGCACACATCGGAGAAATTGTGGTAGATACACACTCTGCCAGTTCAGGATAATGCTTGCGCACCATGTTAACAAATGCCGGACAACAGGAAGTCACTTTTTTCTTTCCATCCTTATAGGCCTCTGCCCACTCCTCAGCCTCGTAAGCTGCGGTCATATCTGCGCCAAGACCTACATCATAGAAATCGGTAAATCCAACTTCTTTCATTGCTTTCTTCCAGCTTGCCATCGTGATATCATCACCAAACTGTCCCTCTGTTGCCGGTGCAGCCATCGCATACACATGCTTGCCCTCACGGATTGCATTGATCACCTGTACGATAAATGTCTTAGAGCCGATAGCTCCGAACGGACAGCTATGTACACATTTACCGCAACGGATACATTTATCTTTGTCAATGACAGAGATTCCGTGTTCATCGTATGTAATTGCGTTAACCGGGCAGCTGAACTTACATGGTCTCTTTAAATGTGCAATTGCATTGTACGGACAGGCCTGTGCACACTTACCACACTCCTTACATTTGGTAGGATCGATGTGCGAACGGTCTCTTCCCGCCTCAATCGCACCAAACTTACAAGCATTGATACATGCTTTTCCTGCACAATTCTGGCAGTTTTCGGTTACTGTATAACTGGAAATCGGACAGTCCTCACAAGCAGAGCTGATAACCTGGATTACATTCCCGTCATCAATCACTCCCGGTGCCTTTCCTTCTGCCAGACGAACTCTCTGTCTGATAATCTCTCTCTCTTTATAAATACAGCAGCGAAACTGCGGTGTCGGGCCCGGAATCAGGCTCATTGCGATATTGTCTCTCTTCTCCTCAAGCTCTCCCGCAAATGCCAGCTTTGCCACTTCGTAGAGCACATCATGTTTGATTCGAATCACATTTTCATCAGCATACATCGTATTTTACCTCGCCATTTTCTTTTTGTTAATTTTTTAACCATCTTAGACATTATATATGATTTGTATAGAATTTCAAGTACTTTCGATGTTTTTCTTTGAAAACATGAAAAAGTGCCAGCACGCTGACACTTTTTCTCAATCATTATTTATGTAGCAATTCACTTCTCCTTTGCATTGATTGCCTTCTGCGTAATCTCCAGACTTTCACGGTACTTCTTATTATCCGGTTCCAGTTCTACCGCTTTTTGCTTTGCAGCGAGTGCGTCCTCATACCTTCCCATTTCATGTAACGTGATACCAAGGCTGTTATGATAGCGTGCATTTTCCGGCTCCAGTTCTACCGCCTTGCGAGCCTCCTCTACTGCCTCCTCGTATTGTTCCATCTCATGCAGCGTCGTACTAAGATTGTCATGATAGCGTGCATTCTTCGGTTCCAGTTCTATCGCTCTTTTCTTGGCTTCTAACGCTTCATTGTAATGTTTCATCGCATGTAGTGTTGCCCCCAGACTACTATGGTACTCTGCATTCTCCGGTTCCAACTCTACCGTCTTACGAGCCTCTTCTGCCGCTTCCTCGTATTGTTCCATCGCATGTAATGTTTTACTAAGGCTATCATGATAACGCGCATTCTCTGGTTCCAATTCTACCGCTTTGCGAGCCTCTTCCGCCGCTTCCTCGTATTGCTTCATCACATGTAATGTTACACTAAGGCTGTCATGGTACAAAGCATTCTCCGGTTCCAATTCTACCGCTTTTTCCTTGGCTTCCAATGCTTCATTGTAATATTTCATCGCATGCAGTGTTGTACCAAGGCTGTTGTTATAACGCGCATTCTCCGGTTCCAGTTCTACTGCCCTTTTCTTAGCTTCTAACGCTTCCTCATAGCGCTTCAATTCGTGTAGTGATATTCCGAGGCTGTTGTAGTAACGCGCATTCTCCGGCTCCTGTTCAATAAGTTCCTGCTTGATTTTCACAGCTTCCTCATAATTGCCGGAATTATTAAGTTCTACTGCCTCACGATATTTGCGCTGCCGCTCTGTATGGCTCGTAATCTGCCAGATTGCTTGACTGATTTCCGGTGAATTCTCAGCAACATCTCCTGACGTTTCCTCGGAGCCTTCCTTCTTGGGAAGTGTTTCCTGCTTATTAAGAAGCCTCTCCGTAAAGTCATCAATATAATTAGAGAGCGTCTGAAATCTTTTTCTCGCATCGCTCAAAAATTCTTCTTCCGGCGGAAGTTTATATTCAAATGCCGCACCTAACAGATACATCACTTCATCAAACCCTTCGTGCCTGATAAGATATCCCTCTGCACCATCCAAAAACTGTAATACTTTTCCGCCAATTTCTTCGGTTTGATAAGTCATCCAATACGGAAATGCCCATGTTCCATTCCGAAATTTTTCACTGTTCTCCACCAAGAAATCCATAAGACTGTTGTCATTACCGGCGTATCCGATAAAAATAGGATGATACTCAGAAAATATATTGCTCAGCGCTTTCTTCCAGTTATCATGAAGCACCTCCAACTCATCCGTTCGGTTCTTCGGGTCAAACAGCAAATCGCGATGTATTTTCACAATCGTCGGACGATTTATCTGTTTTGTAATGTAATGTGCCAAGGATTCATGCCCTATAATCAACGGTATGGTCTGCGTATAGTAATTGACAGCATCCTCCGTCAAGTGGTCAAAATTCGTTGTAATGACCACATTGTGCTTTGTCTCCGCCAAAAGGTAAGAAAGCATTACATAGCCGATACTTGGCTTGGCATGTTCCATCAATTTTTCCAGATAGTTATATCCGTCTGCCGGATGTCTCCGAAAACGCATCTCATAGTACCGGCTGTAAAAGCTGTCTTTATTTTCCTCTGTTATCCCGAGCTCCTGTCTCCATCTGGCATGTTCTTCCTCATTCCGCTCGGACAGTTCCCTGTCCCAAATATTGACCAGCTCCTGCCCTGATTTTATACCGGAACTTCTTGATGCTCCCGCTCCTAAGACGAAGCAGAATTTTCTCGGATGTGGTCCGCTGGAAACTTCCTTTATCTCATTCACAAAACCTTTTATTGAAAGAATTTCATATCTCATTTTCCTTCCTCTTTCCGTATAAATGCAGTCATTAGCAATTTTCTGCTTATAGCGTACCACGTTTATAGGTAAATGGCAAGTATTCCCTCTACATCGCAATCACATCATCCGCAATTCCCATGGTAGATTTACGATGTGATACCAGTAAAATTGTCTTATTTTCTTTTTCCTGTGCGAGGCTCTTTAAAATCATTCCTTCGTTTAGGCTATCAATGTTGCTGGTCGGCTCATCCAGAAAAAGAATATCCGCATCATGCAGAAACGCTCGTGCAATTCCGATTCGCTGACGTTCCCCGCCGGAAAGCGAATCTCCAAGTTCCGAAAGTTTCGTCTCATAGCCCTGCGGAAGTGTCATGATAAAGTCGTGGATAGATGCCTTTCTTGCAGCTTCCATAACCTCCTCCCGCGTTGCATCCTCTTTTGCCACTTTGATATTGTTCTCAATCGTATCATGGAACAAAAATGTTTCCTGCGTCACATAAGAAATATTCTTCCGAAGCACGTTCGTATTGATATGGTTGACATTCTCACTTCCATATAAGATATTTCCCTGTTCTGTCTCATAAAAGCGCATCAAAAGCTTTAAAAGCGTGGACTTTCCGCAACCGCTCTTTCCCAAAATACCGTGGATATGATTTTTTGAAAAGGTTGCCGAGAAGTCGCTCAGCACTTCTTTTTGCTCAGTATAGGTATAGCAGACATTCTCGCAACGGATATCTCCCTCACAGATTTCGCTTCCGTCTGTCACATCATAAACCACCGGCTTTTCCGCAAGGATATCGAGCACACGGTTTCCACTCGCCAAGGTGTGATGAAGATTATTGGAAAGTGATGACAATGCCGCTGTCGGTCCGAAAGAACTCATCATTGCAATAACCGCCACAATTGCATCCGCAGCATCCATAGCACCTGCCTGTGTAAGGTACGCTGTCGCAATCGCCATCACAATACCTGCCGCCAGAATAACCGCATCCGTCACAACACGCTGCCCGTTCTCCCGGTTTTTTAACTGTTCATTGACAGACTCCAGATGCTTTGTATGGTTTCTCATCTGCTCCATGCGCCCTTCCTGCTGTCCGTACTGAATAATTTCTTCCAAACCGTACAGATTATCAAGTACACAGGTGTTCAATTCTCCGAAAGAATCGCGATACTCCTGCCCTTTTTCTCCGCCTCGTCTGCCATTTATCAATGGAATCACAAGTCCCACCAACAGATAAAAGCAAGCCGCAATCCCCCCTGCCACAGGGTACAGCATTCCAATGAAAACTACCATAAATATAGAAGTAATCACTGCAATCGCAATCGGCGAAATCGTGTGCGCATAGAAGACTTCCAGCAATTCAATATCGCTGGTGATAATCGATATCAAATTACCTTTTCTGCTTCCATCCAGTTTCGCCGGTGCAAGGCGACGAAGTGCCGCAAACACCTGATGCCTGATTCGGGCAAGCAGTTTAAATGCAATATAATGGTTGCTTGCCTGTTCCGCATAACGCAAAACTCCTCGCAAAAGCGCACAGACAACCATCCATACAAAAAGCACAGATAGTCTGCCTTCCCACATTCCTGTCACAAGAAGAAATCCGTATCCCCCAAAAACCGTAATAAAGGTTGCCATCAAATTTCCGATGCATCCCATCAAAATTGCAACAAACATTACCGGAAGCAAAGGTTTTATCATTCCAATTAGTCCCATCATAACGCCGAAACCGCTGCGCCGTTCTTTTTTACCAGTTGTCATCTCCCTATGCCTCCTTTGCAAAATTTTCCAACTCTTGCTGTGTCCGATAAAGTGAA
Source organism: Roseburia sp. (assembly GCA_022771695.1). GTDB lineage: Bacteria > Bacillota > Clostridia > Lachnospirales > Lachnospiraceae > Roseburia. The sequence goes on from JALEKJ010000051.1 coordinate 36,132, forward strand.
GCATAGTATCCCCCCTGCTCCATCAATGTCTCATGCGTACCGGTCTCAACCATGTTGGTTGCCTGCATTTCCTGTACCGCGTCATCTTCCTTGCTAATTTCAGAAGTTGCCCTAAGCACAAAAATTCTGTCCGCCCCCACCACATTGGCAAGACGATGTGAAATCAAAATCACCGTCTTCTTGTGCGCCAGTCCATACACAACTTCCATAATCTTATTTTCACTCTCTACATCAACATTTGAGGTCGCCTCATCAAAAATATAGATATCGCTGTCATGCAGCAACGCTCGTGCCAATGCCAGTCGCTGTTTCTGTCCGCCCGACAGATTGGATGCTTTTTCCGAAAGCGGCATGAGCAGTCCGCCTTTTTCCATAATCGTGTCGTAGAGGTCGACCTGTCGTAATACTTCTTCCATCTCATGAATACTTGCATCTGCTTTTCCCATTTTAAGATTGTCCATAACTGTTCCCGCAAAAAGATAGCTGTCATGACAGACACGAGTCACCTTCCGGTACAACGTCTGTTCCTTTATATCCGTAAGCTTTACACCGCCAATCTGAATGTTTCCGGAATTACCACGATTTGTTCCCATAATAAGCGAAGCAATCGTACTTTTCCCGCAACCGGATGCCCCCACAAACGCCACGAAGCTCTTTTCCGGAATCTCAAAGGACATCTCGCTTAGCACCTTCTTATCCTCTGTATAACCAAAGCTTACGTTGGAAAACTCTATGTTGCTTCCTTCAACCTCTGTTACTGTGCCATTCTCTGATTCCGGTGCATCAAGAAGCTTAAAGATTTTGTCCGCTGCCGCGTTTCCGTTCATTGCAATGTGAAAAAACGATCCCAAAAGGCGCAATGGCAAAAAAAACTCCGCAGATATCATCGTGATAAAAAAGCATTCTGCCAACGAAATATTACCCGCGCGCAATTCCAAGATGCTTAAGATGATTCCGACTGCTGCGCCGCCGTAAGCTACAAGGTCCATGATACTGATGGAATTTAACTGCATGATGAGCACGCGCATTGTTACCTTGCGGAATTTTTCTGCTTCCTCATCCATCTTTTTTGCATAGCGTTCATCCGCCTGATAAATTTTTAAGGTTGTAAGCCCCTGTAAATTTTCAAGGAACGTATCCCCCAACTCTGTATATGTTCCCCAGTATTTTGCCAACAAACGTTTCGCAAATTTCTGCACCGCAACAATAGAAAGTGGAATAAGTGGCACGCAAAGCAACAGGATAACTGCGACCTTCATACTCATGGTTCCTACAATTATAAATAATGTTATCGGTGCCAGCATACTATAAAAAAACTGCGGTACGTATTTTCCAAAATAGATTTCGAGCTGGTCTACCCCCTCCGTGCTGACCTGTACCGCCTCAGAGGTAGCTACCGTATCGCGATAAGAAGCGCCAAGGCGCATCAGTTTTTCATACACAAGTTCCCGCAATCTGCGTTTCACATTCGTGGATGCAAAAAATGACAGACGGCTTCCAATCGTTGTCGCTACGGCTCTCACGAGAAGTGCCGCTACAAATGCAATCAACAGATACAGCATTTTTCCTGACACATCCTGTTTTAAAATGCTCTCCACAAAGCCCGCAAGGACCACCATCAACACGACATTTGCGAGCAGTGACACCCACTGCGTCACCACCATGCCGATAACATATTTCATATTATCCGAAAATTCTTTTAATAAGCGCTTATGAAACATATTCATTCTCCATTCTGTTCTTTTTTGACCGAATTGTCACCCATATATGACGCAGCGCCAATACCGGATGCACCAAAAGCATACGTGGTCCTGCATAACGCATCACATCACGGATTCTCTCCTGCATATTCTTCGAATAACAATGCACTTTACAGGCACTGCAAAATGTCTTGGTTTCCATAAACGGACACTTTTCCGTACGTAACACGGCGTAATCAAGCAACCCCTGACACTCCTGACAGAGTTCGCCACGTCGTCTCTGATGCATTCCATGACAATAGATTCCTATCATGGCTGATACGGTCTGTTTTTCTTTCTCTCTCTTTTTCTCAATGTGCTTTTCGTTCATCTCTAGCCTTCCACTTCCGGAACCACTTTTGTTTCGGTAGCTTCCACACCTGCAGTTTCCGCTTTCTCAACAGTCTTTATTTTAAATAAGAAATAGTAAAAATGTCCCAGCGCTACGATGAGAATAATCGCTTTGGCAAATACCGGTGAAAAAATAAATCCGATGGCAAACACAATTCCGAGCATAATAAGCATGTTGCGCTTTGCCTCTTTATCCATTGCCTTATTTTTTACTGCCTGTTCAATATATCGCTGATATAGGTTTGTCGAAACAAACCAGCGGTGGAAACGTTCAGAACCTCTTGCAAAGAAAAATGCAGCCGCAAGAAGGAACGGTGTTGTCGGTATTACCGGCATTACTGCTCCCGCCGCACCAATTCCAAAAAACAAGAATCCCAATCCTACACAGATGATATTTAATATTTTCTTCATTTTAAACCTCCATGCGCATACTTGTTAGTGTCCTCTAACTTTAGCAGTGTTAGTCTATACTAACATTTGTATTTTTGTCAAGTAAAAGATTTTTCCTTTCAGTTGCAAAAATCTGTACTGCGTAGTAATATTTAAATAGCGCATGTGGGAATTTTTTCCCATTTCATTTATCCTACGAAACGAGGTAAAACCTATGGACACTTCAAAGCATTCGGAATCAGAACTCGCACGGAACAATAAAACAGCAATGAGCGCCCATTTTATTGATTCTATGGTCATCATTACTTTCTGCGTACTACAAGTTTCTGCAGGATTAGTAACCTGGCTCTATGTACTTATCGCGCTTCTGCTCGGGCTTGGACCAGTCGCTTTCGAGTATGCATGCTGGAAGAAAAATCAGGAAACAGAGGCTATCAAACATCTGGTATCCATCGGTTTTGCCATTTTTTATACGTTTATTCTATTTACCGCCACAAACCTTCTGGTCTTTGTATTTGTCATTCCAATGATACTTGTGGTTTCTATTTACAATGATGTACGCGCCTCTATCATGATTACGGTAGGCATCGTTGTGGAAAATCTGCTGGTTGTAATCATCGGTGCTGCCACCGGAAAGCTGGGCTACCTCGGTCGGGATTACGCAATACTTCAAGTCGTGTGTATGATTCTAATCGGTGTCTATTCTTTCTTTACTGCCAAGACATCAAATCAGAACTCCTTACAGAAAATTTCTATCGCCAAGGAAGCTCATGAACAAACGGAAGCAGTTCTACATGATTTATCACAGCTCTCCGAAGAGCTTAAGACAGGCATTGAAGATATTTACACAGAATTAGAAAAGTTAAATGCCTCTTCCCTGACAACCCGAAATGCCATGCAGGAAGTGGCTACCGGTGCGAACGACACCGCAGAAGCGGTTTCCAACCAGTTGCAGCAGACAGAATCTATTCAGCAGCAGGTCGACATGGTAGTTAATGCCACGAATCAGATTTCTGACAATATGCAGCATACTCTGGCTGTTTTAGATGCCGGCACCAAAGACGTGGGACTTCTGGTTCATCAGGTCGACGCTTCTGTGCAAAACGGTGCAGATGTTGCAAATATGCTGCAGACACTTGACCAATATATAAAAGAAATGAACTCTATCGTTGAACTGATTAGCGGTATTGCCAATCAGACTGCTCTGCTCTCCCTCAACGCAAGTATTGAGGCTGCCAGGGCAGGTGAAGCAGGCCGTGGTTTTGCCGTTGTCGCATCTGAAATTTCAGGTATGGCAGCTCAAACCAACGATGCAACGACTCACATCACAAATTTAATTCAGAATGTATCCTCTTCTATTACGGAAGTCGTCGGTGTCATCTATCAGATGATTGACGGAATCAACGAAGAAAAGCAGTCCACAGAGCACACTGCCGACAGCTTTGATTCCATACAGAATAACACTTTATCTATCCGCGATAACGTGGATAACCTTGCCACAAATATCGCAGATTTAAAAAATGCTAACCGCTTTATCACAGACTCTATCCAAACAATTTCCGCCATTTCGCAGGAAGTCTCTGCCCATGCTGCTGAGACTATGAATGCCGAAGAAGAAAATGAGGTAATCCTAAACCATATCAGTCAAAAAATGCAGGAATTAATGGCGCTTATTAACCATTAATATATTTCACAAACTTTGTGCGAACGCTTTCGCACAGATGGAGGGAGAGCATGAAACATCAAAAGGTTGCAAGTGCTGCTACACCACTTGCAAGGAACAATAAAACTGCCATGATGGCACATTTTATCGATTCACTTGTGATCATTATCTTTTGCATATTGCAGGCGACTGCAGCACTTGTGACTTGGAATTATGTTCTAATCACATTAGTGCTCGGACTCGGTCCTGTTTTGATTGAACGCATCTGTTGGAAGAAAAATCACGAGACCCCCGCCATCAAGCATCTGGCATCCATCGGCTTTGCCGTTTTCTATACGTTCATCCTATTTACTGCAACAAATCAGCTAGTCTTCGTATTCGTCGTGCCAATGGTACTCATGATTTCCATTTACAATGACATGCGCGCCTCACTTATGATTACGGTCGGAATCATCGTCGAGAATATTCTGGCAGTTTCTATCGGTGCCACCACCGGGAAGCTTGGCTACCTCGGTCGGGATTATGCCGTAATCCAAGTTGTCTTTGTTATCTTGGTTGGGGTCTATTCCATTTTTACCACAAAGACACTGCATTCAAATTTCAAACAGGTTCTCTCTGATCTTGCTTCTGTATCAGAACAGATGAAAACCGGCATTGAAGATATCAACTTGGACCTTTTAAGACTCAATGACGCTTCCGCTTCCACTATCAATGCAATGCAGGAGGTTTCTACCGGCACAAACGACACAGCAGAAGCTGTTCAAAGCCAGTTATTGCAGACACAGGAAATCCAGAGCAAAGTGAATCTCGTCTCCGCTTCCACTGACCGGATTACGGATCATATGCGTGAAACTCTGTCCATCTTAGAGCAGGGTAATAAAAATGTTTCGGTTCTGGTGGAAAAAGTAGACGCTTCCGTACAGAGCGGTGTCGATGTTGCAGAAAAGCTACACATTCTTGAACAATCCGTAACCGAGATGAATTCCATTGTGGAATTCATCAGCACTATCGCCCGAGAAACCGGGCTACTTGCACTTAACGCCCGTATTGAGGCTTCCCACGCAGGCAATTTCGGAAAGGGATTTGCTGTTGTTGCTTCCGAGTTCTCCGACATGGCAACTCAGACCAAAGAAGCTACAACACACATTGCGGATTTGATTGAAAACACCTCATCCGGTATCAATGAGGTGGTCACTGTCATCTATCAGATGATTGACAGCATTCAGGAAGAAAAACAGTCCACAGACAGCACGGCAGACAGTTTCTCTTTGATTCAAGAAAGCACGCTCTCTATCCGTGACAATGTCGAGATTCTCACCGGTCACATTCAGGATTTAAAAGAAGCAAACAATCTGATTACCGATTCCATCGAAACAATCTCTGCTGTCTCAGAGGAAGTATCCGCCCATGCCGCAGAGACCACGAGCGCAGAGGAAGAAAGTGCTGCAATCCTCACACGTATCGATGATCGGATGCACGAGTTATTAGAAGTTATTAAGCAATAATTGAAAAACATTAAAGGGAGCATCATTGTGAAAGAATATCTTCACATTTTTTCACAACGATGCTCCCTTTGATTGAGTCTGTGAAAGTTTTTCTGTAAATAAAGATTTATGGGGTCTTCTATGATAAAATTTAAAATCATAGGAGGCCTTTTATTATGGCAAGAGAAAAGAAACCCGTACACAAAGTACAACTGACCGAAGGTAAACGTAAC
>JALEKJ010000052.1 GCA_022771695.1 Roseburia sp.
AATGTCGGTTATAAATGAAAAAAGCAATATTGTAACCGTATGCCAACAACGGTTTCTGCGGTTACGGACTTCGGAATCCATATTATAACCGTAAATTAGAAGCAAATCATACGGTTGCAAATGGATAATGCCATTTTACAATCGTAAAGATTAGCGTAACACTACGGATACAAATTAAAGGAGATAAGTTCTAACCGTAAGGAGACAAAATTGGAATCTACATCCCAACAAATCCCAATTTGGTGAGGAAACGCTGAGACACGGAAGGAAAGAAAAGGACTATATTGGAATGATTCATGAAAACATTGAATTTTGAATTAAGTGCAGAAGAAGCAGTTTAATGTGGTGAACTTACACCAAGGTGCTTAAATTTCCGTGATTTCTGCCGATAACTATTACAGATAAACGGAGTTATCGCACCCGTCAGACAGGGGCTGACGCATTTCAAGGAGGAAATCATTATGGGACAGTTAAACAGCAACAGCGGCGTAGGCACGTACGCAGCGGATTATCAGTATCGTGCAAATCAGGCAAAGACGGATAAAACACAGAATGCAGAGAGTAAAAGCCGTGTTTACGGGAGAACAATCGGCAATCCGGAGCTTTCGGAGACAGCAAAGAAGTATTATGAGGAGCTGAAAAAGAAATACTCCAATATGGATTTTATTCTGGTTTCTCCGGATAAGAAAGAGGAAGCTGAGCGGAACAAAGGGATGTATGCAAGCTCCAAGGAGCTGCTTGTACTCATTGACGCGGACAAGATTGAGCGCATGGCGACAGACGAAGCGTATCGTGCGAAATATGAGGCAATCTTAAACGGTGCAACCGCACAGGTGGCGCAGATGAAGCAGGAACTGGGGAGTAATGCGGACCGGGTGAGCTCGATTGGAATGAGCTTTGACGACCATGGAAATGCATCGTTTTTTGCAGTGATTGACAAGTCCTTGGCAAAGCAGAAAGAGCGGATTGAGGAAAAACGCGCAGAAGCGAGGGAGGAGCGCAAAGAGGCGGCAGAGGAGCGTTTGGAGGCAAGCCGAAAAAATGCAGAAAAAACCGAGGAGCGCCGGAAGAACCCGCAGGATTATGTGACAATTACCGCAACTTCGTGGGAGGAGTTGCTAAAGAAGATTGATGCTCTTGTTTTTGAGGAAAGAGCGGATTCTGTTATGACGGAAAATGAGAAAAAAGTCGGTCAGTCGATTGATTATTCCGTTTAAGCAAGAAAGAAAAATATCTTCTTAACAAATATAGGCAATTCGTGTTATATTATACTTGCACCTTGCCGGTGTATCATGTATGATATTTCATGAGTTGCCTTACTTTTTTGAAGTTTGGCAGGAGACGAGGAGGAACGGACATTATGGAAAATGAAAATGTCTCAAAGAATTTTATTGAACAGATTATTGAAAAAGATATAGAGGAAGGGCATTGCGAAGCGGTTAAAACCAGATTCCCACCGGAGCCTAACGGTTATCTGCATATCGGACATGCCAAGTCAATCCTGTTAAACTATGGTCTGGCACAGAAATACAACGGTAAATTTAATTTACGTTTTGATGATACGAACCCTACCAAAGAGAAGACGGAGTTTGTAGATGCGATTACAGAGGATATCAAGTGGTTGGGTGCTGACTGGGAAGACAGACTCTTTTTTGCATCCGATTACTTTGATGAGATGTACGAGGGAGCCGTAAAGCTTATTAAGAAGGGCAAAGCATATGTTTCCGACCTTTCCGCAGAGGAAATCCGCGAATACCGCGGTACGCTGACAGAGCCGGGCAAGGAAGATCCGTACAGCAGCAGAAGTGTGGAAGAGAATCTAGCGCTTTTTGAGGATATGAAGAATGGTAAGTTTGCCGATGGTGAGAAAGTGCTTCGTGCCCGTATTGACATGGCATCTTCCAATATTAATATGAGAGATCCGGTCATTTATCGTGTGGCGCGCATGAATCATCATAGAACCGGAGATAAATGGTGCATTTACCCAATGTATGATTACGCACATCCGATTGAGGATGCTATCGAAGGAATCACACATTCCATCTGTACTTTGGAGTTTGAGGATCACAGACCTCTGTATGATTGGGTACTGATTGAGCTTGGCTACAAAGAGGACGCTCAGGGTACACCGAAGCAGATTGAGTTTGCCAAGTTGTATCTTACCAATGTGGTAACCGGTAAGCGTTACATTAAGCGTTTGGTTGAGGAGGGCATTGTAGACGGATGGGATGACCCACGTCTGGTATCTATCGCAGCACTTAGAAGAAGAGGATTCACACCTGAGTCGTTGAAAATGTTTGTGGATCTTTGCGGTATCGCTAAGGCGAACAGTTCTGTTGATTATGCAATGTTAGAGTATTGTATCCGCGAGGACTTAAAACTCAAGAAGCCTCGTATGATGGCAGTTTTGGATCCGGTTAAGGTCATCATTGATAACTATCCGGAAGATCAGGTGGAGTATCTGGACGTCGTAAACAACCTTGAAAATGAGGAACTTGGCACTCGTAAAGTTCCGTTTTCCAGAGAGATTTACATCGATCGTGAAGACTTTATGGAAGAACCGCCGAAAAAATATTTCCGTATGTTCCCGGGCAACGAAGTGCGCCTGATGAATGCATACTTTGTGACCTGCAATAGTTTTATAAAGGATGAAAACGGTAATGTGACAGAGATTCACTGTACGTATGATCCTGCTTCAAAGGGCGGCAACAGCCCGGATGGAAGAAAGGTCAAAGGCACGATTCACTGGGTATCTGCCGCACATGCCGTAAAAGCAACGGTTCGTTTATATGAGAACATTGTAGACGAAGAAAAAGGCGTATACAACGAGGACGGCAGTCTGAATTTAAATCCGAATTCACTTACGGTATTAGAAAACTGTATGTTAGAGGAAAATCTGGCAGACGTGAAAGCATATGACAGCTTCCAGTTCGTAAGACATGGATTTTTCTGTGTGGATGTGAAGGATTCCAAGCCGGAGCATCTGGTATTTAATCGTATCGTATCATTGAAGAGTTCGTTTAAGTTGCCTACCGCATAAGGTTTTACATTTAGGAGGAAAAATCTATGAATTTATTATCAGGATTGGAAAAGTTCGGTTTGAAAGCAGATGCTACTACCAACCTCTTTGAAGAAGAGAAGAAAGTAGTCGTAGCAGAGGACGGTACAAAGAAAGAAGCGGTACCGGATGAATCCAGCTTTTTGCTTGATAAGGCGATTCGCTGTACCGTTTGTGACAAGGTGTTTAAGACGAAGATGGTCAACAGTCGTGTAAAGCGTTTAGAACCGGATCTTGACTTGCGCCCGCGCTATGAGTATATTGACACTTTAAAGTATAATACAAAGTCTTGTCCATATTGCGGTTATACGGCAGTGAGCCGTTACTTTGAGCATCTATCTAGCATGCAGATTAAGCTGGTAAAGGAGCAGATTTGTGCGAACTTCAAAGCGAGCGATGATATAGAACCAAAACTGTTAAGTTATGATGAGGCAATCGAACGTTATAAGCTGGCGCTTTTTTGCTCCATCGCTAAGAAAGCGAAAACCAGTGAGAAAGCGTACACCTGTCTGAATATTGCGTGGTTATTCCGTGGCAAGTATGAGTCACTTGATCCAAACGATCCGGCACTGGAGCAGGAGAGAAAGGAATGCAAGGAGCAGGAAGAGGCATTCTACGCACAGGCATTTGAGGGACTCAATAAAGCAATGTCTACCGAGAACTACCCAATCTGTGGTATGGACGAGTGCACAATGGATTACCTTTTGGCAACTATGGCATATCACTTTAAGAAGTTTGATGTGGCATCAAAATGTATTGCCAGAATTCAGCAGTCTGCGGCCGCATCTAAGAAGATGAAAGACCGTGCTTATGACTTGAAAGAGAAAATCGTGAACGAAATCAAGAAGAGTAAACAACAGTAATGATTGAGATAATGATTGATTTACAGGGGGGAGCGAAAGCTCCCCTTTATGAAAAAATATACGAGTATATCAAAAGTGAAATTGTGGCAGGCAAGATTCCAAAAGGGGAAAAGCTTCCATCCACGCGTCTTCTGGCTGAAAGTCTTGCGGTGAGCCGTAGCACAGCCACGATGGCATATGAACAGCTCCTGGCAGAGGGATATATCAAAGCAGAACCTTGCCGGGGTTTTTTTGTATGTGATATTACAGGGCTTTACCAGTTGAGAAGCACAGAACAGAATTCGTGTCGAAAGACGGAGAAGAGAGAAGAGAGGCATTGCGAGGTGGATTTTTCGCCGTACGCGATTGACACAAAGAATTTTCCGTATAATATTTGGCGAAAAATCAGCAAGGATGTGTTGCTGGACGATAGGGAGGAGTTACTTTTGCCCGGGGACGGGCGGGGAGAGGAACAACTCAGAAGCGCAATTGCGGATTACCTGCATCAGGCACGCGGAGTAAACTGCATGGCGGATGATATTATTCTAGGAGCCGGAAATGAGTATCTTGAGATATTGTTATCGCAGCTTTTGGGGCGCGGACAGACGGTTCTGATGGAGAATCCGGGATATCCGCAGGCTTATCGTACATTTTTAAATATGGGATATCGGGTGAAAACGGTGCCTGCAAGTGAGCAGGGGCTGACCGTGCAGGCGGTGAGAGAAAAAAATCCAAAGCTTGTCTATGTCATGCCGTCGCACCAGTTTCCGCTTGGCTCCGTCATGCCGCTAGGACAGCGTTTAGAGATCCTTAAGTGGGCCGCAGAAGAAGAGGACCGCTATTTGATTGAGGATGACCATGACAGTGAATATCGTTATCGTGGAAAGCCGATTCCATCCTTGCAAAGCATTGACCGTTTTGGCAAGGTTATCTATCTGGGAACTTTTTCTAAGAGTATTGCACCGTCGCTTCGAATCAGCTATATGGTGCTGCCGCCGAAGCTGATGGAGCGTTATCGTGAGGTGTGCGGTTTCTATTCCACGACTGTGCCGCGTATGCAGCAGGAAATCTTAAACAGCTTTATTCGGGAGGGGCATTTTGAACGCCATTTGAATAAGATGAGAGGACTGTATCGTAACCGACATGACTTTTTGCTGGGTGAGTTGAAGAAACGTGATTGGGTGCGACGTGTGAGCGGAGATCATGCGGGTTTGCATCTTTTGGTCGAAGTGGAGACAACACATACGGAAACGGAGATTTGTGCGAGGGTGAGAGAGAAGGGGGTGTGTCTTTCCGGACTTGCGCAGTATTATCTGGAAGAAGATGTATCGCAGAATCGGCATACCGAAATAAGCAGTGTGCAGCAAGCACCGATTTTGCTGTTGGGATACGGGAAACTGAGCGAAACTGAGATATGTAGAGGTTTGAGCATTCTGGATGAGGTACTAAGTGAAAATGAATGCTTGAAAAGTGCAGAGACATAAGAAAAGCAGGTATCATATGAAGATACCTGCTTTTTATAACAGAAAAACTATTCGTATTTATTTTTTTCTCCGATTTCCTGCATTTTCATCGCACGAACCTTTAACGGAAGTCCGAATAAGGTGATAAAGCCTTCTGCATCGTGGTGGTCGTATAAATCACCGGTTGTGAAGCTTGCTAAGGATTCACTGTACAGAGAGTCTGGAGAAGTTGTTCCGGCTTTGATGATATTTCCGTGGTACAGTTTGAATTTTACTTCGCCGGTTACGTATTCCTGTGTAGATTCTACAAATGCTTTTACTGCATCGCAGAGCGGTGTAAACCATTTTCCTTCGTATACAATCTGTGCAAGCTTGTTACCCATATCTTTTTTCACATCCATGGTAGCGCGGTCAAGTACCAGCTCCTCTAACTGCTGATGTGCTTCCATTAAGATGGTTCCGCCCGGAGTCTCATAGACACCGCGGGATTTCATACCAACAACACGATTTTCTACGATATCCACAATGCCTACGCCGTGTTTTCCGCCTAAAGCATTTAATGTACGGATAATGTCGGATACCTTCATCTGCTTGCCATTGACAGCGGTTGGAACACCTTTTTCAAAAGTAAGCGTTACATATTCGCCTTTATCCGGAGCTTTTTCCGGAGATACACCAAGAACCAGCAAGTGGTCGTAGTTCGGTTCTAAGGCAGGGTCCTCAAGTTCCAGACCTTCGTGGCTGATGTGCCAGATGTTACGGTCGCGGCTGTAGCTTGTGTCAGCGGAGAATGGAAGATTGATGCCGTGTGCCTTACAGTAGTCGATTTCGTCCTGACGGGACTGCATCGTCCATTTGTCATCTCTCCAAGCAGCAATAATTTTAAGCTCCGGAGCGAGTGCTTTGATTCCTAATTCAAAACGAATCTGATCGTTTCCTTTTCCGGTAGCACCGTGGCAGATTGCGGTAGCACCTTCTTTTTTGGCAATTTCAACTAATTTCTTTGCAATCAGAGGACGTGCCATGGATGTGCCGAGTAAGTATTTGTTTTCGTACACGGCATTTGCTTTTACGCAAGGCATGATGTAGTCATCGCAGAATTCATCGATGATATCTACGATATATAATTTGGAAGCGCCACAGGAGAGTGCACGCTCCTCCAGTCCGTCTAACTCTTCTTCCTGTCCGCAGTCGATGCAGCAGCAGATAACATCATAATCGTAATTCTCCTTTAACCAAGGAATAATGGCGGTTGTATCTAATCCGCCCGAGTAAGCTAAGATAACTTTTTCTTTCATAAGAAACATCCTTTCTATTATGTAATGGAATGCATTTCCATTTCCCAAATTGGAAAATCGGCAGATGCATCAATGACTAAATTCAATATACAATAAATGAAACAGAATAACAAGTGCAAAAATATACATAAATAATTTATAAAAATACACAAACTTGTGCAAAGGTGACAGTAAACCTTATAAATAGAATTAAATATAAAAAAGCTATTGCATAAAACAAAATGCGGTTGTATAATTATGCAAAACACTACAGCGACGGAAAGGTGGATACGGTATGATAAAAGCAGGAATCATAGGAGCAACCGGTTATGCGGGAAATGAGCTGGTAAGGCTTCTGATGGGACATAAAGAGGTAGAGATAAAGTGGTATGGCTCCAGAAGCTATATTGATGAAAAATATGCATCGGTTTATCAGAATATGTTTCAAATAGTAGATGCGGTATGTATGGATGATAATATGGAAGAATTGGCAGAGCAGGTGGATGTAATTTTTACTGCAACGCCGCAGGGATTTTTGGCAGGTGTGTTGACGGAGGACATATTAAAAAAGACGAAAATTATCGACTTGTCAGCAGATTTTCGTATAAAAGATGTGGCAGTGTACGAGAAATGGTATAATATAGAACATAAAAGTCCGCAGTTTATAGAGGAAGCCGTATACGGTCTGTGCGAGGTGAATCGAGAGCAGATTAAGGGGGCGAGACTGATTGCAAACCCAGGATGCTATACCACATGCTCCATTTTGACTGCGTATCCCCTGGTAAAAGAGGGCTTGATTGAGGCAGATACGCTGATAATTGACGCAAAGTCTGGCACATCCGGAGCAGGAAGAGGCGCGAAACTCCCGAATCTATTCTGTGAAGTCAATGAGAATATGAAGGCATACGGGGTGACCAATCATAGACACACGCCGGAAATCGAAGAGCAGCTCGGATATGCAGCGGGGAAAGAAGTACTGATAAATTTCACACCACATCTGGTGCCAATGAACCGCGGAATCCTTGTAACGGAGTATGCAACACTCAAAAAGAATGCAGATGGCAGTCTGCCAACTTATGAGGAAATTAAGGCAGCATATGATAAATATTATGAAAAAGAGAAATTTGTTCGCGTGCTCTCGAAGAATCAGTGCCCGGAGACGAAATGGGTAGAGGGCAGCAACTATGTAGATATCGGATTTAAGATTGACGAGCGGACCGGACGCATCATTATGATGGGTGCACTCGATAATTTGGTAAAAGGAGCAGCAGGACAGGCAGTGCAGAATATGAACCTGTTATTTGGGTTTGAGGAATCAGAAGGACTCAATCTGGTACCGATGTTCCCGTAAGGCATGAGCCGTGCCAAAACAGCCAGAGACAGACAGGCTGCTTGCAGACGAGGCTGACTCCGGCTGTTTTGATAGGGCGAAGCCCGGGAGCGAGAGAGCTTGCTCTCGAGCGTGCACGGCGGGGCAAAATAGCGTGCACAGCGAAGAAATAAGAGGGATTAGAGATGGAAAATGAAGAAGCGATGATTCGTGTTATGACGATGGACGATTACGAAGAGGTATATGCATTGTGGATGGAGATTCACGGCTTTGGAATACGAAGCGTAGACGATTCCAAAGAGGGTGTCGCACGGTTTCTGCGACGTAACCCGACGACCAGTATGGTGGCAGTTATGGAGGGAGAGATTGTGGGTGCAATCCTTTGCGGACATGATGGCAGAAGAGGAAGCCTCTATCATGTGTGCGTGAAGGAAGCGTATCGTAAACACGGCATCGGTCAGAAATTGGTGCAGGCATGCCTGGAGGCGTTAAAGGAAGAGCAGATTAATAAAGTCAATCTGATTGCATTCAAGAAGAATACTGTTGGCAACCGGTTCTGGCAGGGACTTGGATGGACGTTTCGCGAAGATGTCAACTATTACGAATGCGTTTTGAATGAAGAAAATGTTACGACATATAATCCTTAGAATACCGCACGGTAACTGTGGAATAGCATTGTGTTAGAAATCGTAGGAAAAAGAAAAGGAGTGATAGTGATGAAACAGATAAAAGGAGGCGTGACCGCGGCAAAAGGCTTTCTGGCAGCGAGCACGGCAGCGGGAATCAAATATAAAGACAGAGCAGATATGGCGATGATTTACAGCGAGGTGCCCTGTGGCGTGGCGGGTACTTTTACAAAGAATCTCGTAAAGGCTGCACCGGTCAAGTGGGATCAGAACATTGTATATGGGACGAAGCAGGCACAGGCGGTCGTCGTAAACGCAGGTATTGCAAATGCATGTACCGGTGAGCAAGGAATGGGCTACTGCCTTGCAACAGCGGAGAAGGTCAGCGAAGTGCTTAATGTGCCATCCGACCAGGTGCTTGTGGCATCCACAGGGGTCATTGGCATGCAGCTTCCCATCGACCGCATCTGTGCAGGAATCGACGCGATGACACCGAATCTTGCAGGGGAGTACGAGAGCGGCCATGCGGCTGCAAAGGCAATTATGACGACAGATACCCATGAAAAAGAGGTGGCAGTCGAGATAGAGCTTGGTGGAAAGACGGTCACAATCGGAGGTATGTGCAAGGGCTCGGGCATGATTCATCCGAATATGTGCACGATGTTAAGCTTTGTGACAACGGACGTGGCAATTTCACAAGAACTTTTGCTGGAGGCTTTAAAGGCGGATGTGGAGGATACTTACAACATGATTTCCGTTGACGGCGATACCTCTACAAATGATACGTGTCTTCTTTTGGCAAACGGCATGGCGGAAAATCCTAAAATTACGGAGAAAAATGAGGACTATCATGCTTTTTGTAAAGCACTCAATTTTGTAAATGAAACCTTGGCGAAAATGATGGCAGGTGACGGTGAAGGGGCGACGGCACTCTTTGAGGTTAAGATTATTGGAGCAGAAACGAAAGAGCAGGCGAAGATTTTAAGCAAATCTGTTATCACATCAAGTCTTACAAAAGCAGCAATCTACGGACACGATGCAAACTGGGGCAGAATCCTCTGTGCGATGGGCTATTCCGGTGCACAGTTTGATCCGGAAAAAGTAGATTTGTTCTTTGAGAGTGAAGCGGGCAGGATGCAGATTATTAAAGATGGTGTTGCCGTGGATTACAGTGAGGAGGAAGCAACCAAGATACTTTCTGAACCTGCAGTTACAGCGATTGCAGATATTAAGATGGGGACCTGCGAGGCGACGGCATGGGGATGTGATTTGACCTATGATTATGTCAAGATTAATGCCGATTACCGTTCATAGAGATAGAGTTAGATGATGCAAATATGACGAAGTGATTGGATAGAAAAGAAGTTAAGGGAGAGAATGAGATGGACGAGAAAAATATGCAGGAAATACTTGGAAAAGCAGAGGTGCTTATCGAGGCGCTTCCTTATATTCAGAGATTTAACCGTAAGATTATCGTGGTGAAATACGGCGGAAGTGCTATGGTGGACGAAGAATTGAAAAAACATGTCATTCAGGACGTAACACTTTTGAAACTGGTAGGATTTAAACCAATCATTGTACACGGAGGCGGTAAGGAAATCAGCCGCTGGGTTGCGAAATCGGGCATGGAGCCGGTGTTCGTGAACGGACTGCGCAAGACGGATGAGGCTACCATGGAAATTGCAGAGATGGTTTTAAATAAGGTTAATAAATCACTGGTTACCTTGGTGCAGGAGCTTGGGGTAAATGCAATCGGTATTAGCGGTAAGGACGGCGGACTGTTGAAAGTTGAAAAAAAGTATGCGGATGGTGAGGACATCGGGTTTGTCGGAGAGATTACAGAGGTAAATCCGAAAATCTTATACGATTTGTTGGAAAAGGATTTTCTGCCAATTATTTGTCCGGTCGGGATGGATGACGCATATAACAGCTATAACATCAACGCGGATGATGCCGCATGTGCCATCGCAAAAGCAGTAAATGCTGAGAAACTTGCATTCCTAACAGATATTGAAGGGGTATATAAAGATCCGGAAAATAAAGAAACACTGATTTCCGAACTCACGGTTTCAGAGGCACACGAGTTGATTGGGGATGGGTTTATCGGGGGCGGAATGCTTCCGAAACTCAATAACTGCATCGATGCGATTGAAAACGGTGTATCCCGCGTACATATCTTAGACGGAAGAATTGCCCATTGCTTGTTACTGGAGATATTCACGAACAAAGGAATTGGTACGGCGATACTTGGGGATAAGGAGCGTAAATTTTATCATGAATAAAGAATATGCAATCATGGATGCCGAACAGAGCATCCTTCATACATACAATCGGTTCCAGGTGGTATTTGACCATGGAAAAGGTGTTTATCTGTATGATACAGACGGAAAGGAGTATCTGGATTTTGCAGCAGGTATCGCTGTCTCTGCGTTCGGATACCAGAATGTTGAGTATGGCGAGGCGCTAAAGACACAGGCGGATAAGCTTTTGCATATTTCGAACCTGTACTATAATGAACCCATTATAAAGGCTGCAAAACGCGTATTGAAGGCAAGTCAGATGGACCGCGTCTTTTTTACAAACAGTGGTACGGAAGCGATTGAGGGTGCAATCAAGGCTGCAAAGAAATATGCCTATACCAGAGACGGGCATGCAGGGCATGAAATTATTGCTATGAACCATTCTTTTCATGGCAGAAGTTTAGGCGCATTGGCAGTAACCGGTAATGAGCATTACCGAGAGCCATTTGGACCACTCATGCCGGGTGTCAAATTTGCAGAATTTAATCAATTAGATAGCGTAAAGGCTTTGATAAATGAACGAACCTGTGCTATTATTTTGGAGACAGTACAAGGCGAGGGTGGTATTTATCCGGCAACAAATGAATTTTTAGAGGGTGTGCGTGCGCTTTGTGATGAACATGATATTCTCTTAATCCTGGATGAAATCCAGTGCGGCATGGGAAGATGCGGCGCGATGTTTGCATGGCAGAACTATGCGGTAAAGCCCGATATCATGACGACAGCGAAAGCTCTTGGATGTGGTGTCCCGGTCGGTGCGTTTTTAATGACCGAACACGTTGCAGAGAAGTCTTTGGCACCGGGCGACCATGGAACCACTTATGGTGGTAATCCGCTTGTGGGAGCTGCGGTTGATAAGGTTTTAGAGATGATGGAGCGTGATGATATCACCGGTCATGTCAAGGCAATTACACCTTATTTTGAACAGAAGCTGGATGAACTTGTTGCTTCGTATGATTTTCTGACAGAGCGCAGAGGTGTGGGACTGATGCAGGGACTGGTATGCAAAAAGTCGGTCGCTGAGATTGCCGCAAAGGCATTGCAGCAAGGATTGATTGTTATTACCGCAGGCTCTGATGTACTTCGTTTTGTACCGCCGTTGATTATCGAGAAAGAGCATATTGATGAGATGGCAGAAAAGTTGAATGCCGTCTTGTGTGACATCGATAAAATATAAGCAGAGTATAAGGAAGTAAAAATGAAAGCATTACAGAAGAAATTATTATCCGTATTGGCAGTATGTGCGTTGTTGATTTTTGTGGCGGTTGGTGTGCACAGGGACAGTTTGTTCCGTGCGGATGCAGATGAAACGGCGGAAACAGATGTGCCGGAGCCAGTAGAATCTGCTAAGGAGAACGCTTATCAGAGTGCGGCGACGGATTTGACATTTTGGTACGAGGATGCGACTTATACAGATTTTTTTGAGAAAGCTGCATTAGACTACTATGAAGACACAGGAATTAAAGTGGCTGTGCAGTGTAGAGATGCGCTTGATTATATCGGAGATATTTATGATGAGACCATGCAGGATGGTTCTTTTCCGGATGTGTACCTGATTTCAGGAGACAATCTGGAGGAGGCATACCTCTATGGTCTTGTTTCCGTGAATGAGAAAGGCTTAGACGAGGTGAATGTTGCGGAAAATGCAAGATATGCAGCTACCTATGAAGATAAGCTTCTAGGATATCCGTTAAGCTATAATACGTGTGTGTTGATTTATCAGACAGACTACTTCGCGGCAGCCCCGGAGTCTTTGCAGTCAATTATTGATTATTCCAACGAAAACGAACCTGCTGAGAATGTTGAGTACCTGTTAGAGTGGGATGTCAACGATGCGTTTTATGATTTCCCATTTATATCAAACAGTGTGATTTTTGAAAAGACAGAGCCTGAGGTATTAAATGTTATTTATGATGAGGAATTATATCAGAAGGACCTAGGGTATTTTGAGGAAATTCTGGAATCCTTTTCAGTGGATGCCGACAAGGTATCGGAGGAGAGGGTCATCGAGAATTTCCGCAATGGGAGAACGCTGTCGGCAATTATTGACACGAATTCTTTATACAAATTAAGTGGTTATGGATATTCCCTGATGGAAATTCCGAATTTGAATGAAGAGCTTCCGGCATATAGTTGTGCGATTACGGATATGCTTTTAGTAAATGATTTTTCAAAAGAGGGGGAGCGTGCTGCTGATTTCGCGTACTTTGTCACAGTTACGATGGCAGATGAACTGCATGGACTCAGCGGCCATTATTCCGTAATTCCTTCCGGAAACCCGGATTGGGTTGAACAGGTAGCATATGACTCATATGAATCCGCAGTGCCGATACCGGATTCTGTGGATGCAAAAGATTTTTGGGTATATTTGGAAGAAACTATTTCTAAATACTTCTGATTTTTGAAAAAAGTTTTAATGCCCCTTGTCATTGCTCTGAAATTTCGTTAAAATAAAAACGGTGGGCATTGAGGACTCCTTCATTCGGTTGAAGGAAGGAGAATGCTTATGAAATTAAGAGCAAACATGATTTTATTCATTGCATCTCTGGGGATTTTTGGTACAGGATGCGGTGCGGGTGATACGGTATATTTAGAGCAGGCTATGTCCGGCGAAGCAGTATATGAACAGGCTACAGAATTGTCAGAATATGTACAGATATCTGAGATGAAATCGGTAGTATCCGAAGCAGTGGGCGAATCTGAGGAACGCGTAACCGAAGCGATGGAAGCGGAATCCGGTACGTGCTATGTGTATATCTGTGGCGCAGTTTTGACGCCGGGAGTGTATGAGGTTCCACAGGGAAGCCGTATTTATGAAGTTGTGCAGATGGCGGGCGGACTTACGGAGCAGGCGAGCAAGTCTTCTGTGAATCAGGCAGAGCCGGTATATGACGGACAGATGATATTTTTGCCGACGCTTGAGGAAGCAGAGGCGGGAATAAGTATTGATGCGTTGTCTCATGCTGCGGGAGATACGGATGCATTGGATGGGAGAGAGAACGATACAGACAGTCGTGTGAATATCAATACGGCGACACTCAGTGAACTTATGACGCTTTCCGGAATCGGGCAGACGAAGGCAGAGCGTATTTTGGCGTATCGCGACGCACATGGTAGTTTTTCTTCCGCAGAAGAAATCATGAATGTGGATGGAATCAAAGAGGGATTATATAACCGGATTAAAGACAATATAAGGGTGAAGTAGGATGGCAAAGAAGGTTCTTGTTGTAGATGATGAAAAGTTAATTGTTAAGGGGATTCGTTTTAGCTTAGAGCAGGATGGTATGGAGGTCGATTGCGCATATGACGGAGAGGAAGCGCTTCGAATGGCAAAAGAAAACCTGTACGATATGATTCTTTTGGATGTCATGCTGCCAAAGCTGGACGGTTTTGAGGTATGCCAGCAGATCCGTGAGTTCTCGGATATGCCGATTGTAATGTTAACGGCAAAAGGCGATGATATGGATAAGATTTTAGGCCTTGAATACGGTGCAGATGACTACATCACCAAGCCTTTCAATATTTTAGAGGTTAAGGCAAGAATCAAAGCGATTATGCGCAGAACCTCTGCCGGCACACAGAAAAAGGAAGATTCTAAGGTGATTGAAGCCGGTGATTTGAAACTCGACTGTGAGAGCAGAAGATTGTTTATTTTAGGCAAAGAGGTAAATCTGACTGCCAAGGAATTTGATCTTTTAGAGCTGCTTGTAAATAATCCGAATAAGGTATATGGCAGGGAGAATCTTTTGAATCTTGTGTGGGGGTATGAGTATCCGGGAGATGTGCGTACGGTGGATGTTCATGTGAGACGACTTCGTGAGAAGATTGAGAACAATCCAAGCGAGCCAAAGTATGTTCACACCAAGTGGGGTGTTGGTTATTACTATTCTCAGAATTAACAGGTGTATAGAATGACTAAGTTAAAAAAGTTAACGGATTTTTTGGGAAGTCTTAAATGGAGACTGATACTTCTATTTTTTCTAATAGGAATCATACCGAGCATCCTGCTTCGGGCAGGTATGCTCGGTTCTTACGAGAATCAAGCGGTTTTTATCCGTACGAGCGAAATCTTAAGCCAAGCAAAAATTCTGGCAAACCAGATTGTTTCCAATGACTATTTGAATAATGCAGATGTAGCTGTGATGGTTGATGTGCAGCTTGAACAGCTTTCTACAATCTATGATGGAAGAGTCATGATTATCGACGACAGCTTTCATATTGTTCGAGATACATATGAGCTGGATACAGGTAAGACAATTATTTCAGAAGAGGTAATTAAGAGTTTTTCCGGAGAGGAAATTACAAAGTATGATTCCGAAAATCGTTATATTGAGATGACGATTCCTATTGTACGGACAGATATTGGAACAGAGGCGAAGAGCATTATTGGTGTGATGATGGTTAGTGTATCTACGGACAGTATCAATTTGAACCGGGAATACCTTTCCACCAATACATTCGTTATTATGATGGTATGTATTTTTGCCAGTGTATTCGTTGCCTATTTTGCATCCATACAGTTGGTGAAGCCGTTTCATACGTTGTCGAAGTCGATTGAGGAAATCCAGACCGGATATGGTGAGGATGTGCTTGCGGTGGATGATTATACGGAGACGAGGGAAATCTGTGAGAAGTTCAATGGTATGCTTGGACGAATGAAAGTGCTGGACGATTCCAGACAGGAATTTGTATCAAATGTCTCACACGAATTGAAAACACCGCTTACATCCATGAAGGTACTTGCAGATTCCATCAATAGCATGGAGGATGCGCCGATTGAATTATATCAGGAGTTCATGGCGGATATTGGCAATGAGGTAGAGCGTGAGACGAAGATTATCAACGATTTGCTCTCATTGGTGAAGATGGACAAGTCTGCAGCAGATTTGAATATCACGAATGTCAATATCAATGAACTCTTAGAGCAGATATTAAAACGTTTAAAACCGATTGCGGAGAAACGGAATGTTGAACTGGTATTAGAAAGCTTCCGCCCGGTGAGTGCAGATGTAGATGAAGTGAAGATTACATTAGCATTTACAAATCTGATTGAGAATGCAATCAAGTACAATAAACAGGATGGCTGGGTGCACGTGTCGCTAAATGCGGATCATCAATACTTTTATCTGAAAGTAGAGGATTCCGGAATCGGTATTCCGGAAGAATCCTTAGAGCATATTTTTGAGCGTTTCTATCGTGTGGATAAATCACATTCCAGAGAGATTGGTGGTACCGGACTTGGACTTGCGATTACGCGTAATGCAATTCTGATGCATAGAGGTGCAATTAAGGCGTTCAGTACAGAGGGTGAGGGAACGATTTTTAACGTTCGTATTCCGCTCAATTATATTTCTTAGGAGAGGGAAATCGATCATGCAAAAAGTGTATGGCAGAAAGTGCAGGATAATGAGTGTATTCCTGCTGTTGGCACTTGTCTTTACAAGTGTATCTACCGGCTGTGGCGGGCAGGAGAAGAAGAGTGCATATCATATCGAATATTTGAATAAAGAAAAGAATCGTATTGTGCATGTAGCGTATGAACCACAGGCGACAGAGACAGATGATTTGATTCGGGAATTTTTGGTTGCGTTGTGTTCGGACGCGGATAATGTGGAATATCGTAAACCGATTCCGAGTGATGTCGAGGTTACCAGTTATTCATTAGATGGGGTATTGCTGACTTTGCGATTTGATGAGGACTATAATAAGATGAGTTCGGTAGAAGAAGTCCTTTGTCGTGCGGCGGTCGTACGAACGATGACACAGATAAAGGGAGTAGACTGTGTTGCATTCTACATCGGAGATGCGCCGCTCACCGATGCGAAGGGGAATCTGGTTGGGAGCATGAATGCAGACAGCTTTGTTGAAAATCCGGGAGAACAGATTAACTCCATTCAGAATACAACCTTGACATTATACTTTTCGAATGAGAACGGAGATGGCCTGATAAAAGAGGTGAGACAGGATGTGTACTATAGCAGCAATGTCTCTATGGAGAAGCTCATTATGGAGCAGCTTCTGGAAGGAACGAATATAAACGGAGCAAAGTCTGCCATTCCTACCGGAACAAAGCTGGTGACGATATCGGTGGTGGATGGTGTCTGTTACGTCAGTCTGGATGAGGCATTTCGGAATCAAGACTACAAGGTGAATGAGGCAATCGTCATTTATTCTATCGTAAATTCTTTGTCTGAGCTTCCGACAATCAGCAAGGTTCAAATTTCTGTGAACGGCGACACAAGCGGTGTTTATCGTGACAACTTTAAACTGGAAGAAATGTATGAACGCAATCTCGACTATGTAGTAGTACAGTCAGATGCCGGGACAGAGGAGAGCATTGAGAAAGGTACAGAGCAGGAGATGGCAACGGAGGAGGAATAAATAGCATGTTGCGAAGACCATTTTGCGGAATGGCTGTGTGCTTCCTGCTTGGCATCTTAAGTGCGGCGTATTTGGATGGACCCGAAAGTGTTGTGCTTGTTCTGGTGATAGCTCCGGTGTGGATGCTCTTGCTGTGCTTTGCACAGCATTTCTCTGGTGAGGTGCGCTTGCTTCGCATCCGAATCACGCTGTGTATTTTCATGGCGTGTATCGGTTTTGGAATGTATACGAATGAGCAGGCAAAAAGAGAGCGCTATCTTTATGCATTGACTGATGGCATGCTGATTACGGTGCAGGGGGAAGTGGCAGGAAAGCAACTCCGAAATAATCAATATATCTATGAATTGATGTCCTGTTTGGTAGGAACGTATCAATCTGATTTATTAGTGCAGGAACCGATTTGTTGTAATCGAATTCTTGCATATTCTGATTCCGATGTAGCTTCTATCGGAGAAATCCTTATATTAAATGGAACAGTAGAATTATGGGAACACGCGGTAAATGAAGGAAATTTTGATGCAAGTTCCTTTTATTTGGCACGCAAGCAAGATTTTGGATTAAGAGATATCAGAATTCTTGCAGTGCAGGGGAACATAAGCCGGTGGAGAGAAAACCTTTTCTGTTTAAAACTTGAATTAAAAGAGGTCTATCAAACGGTCATGACGCAGGAGGCGGGCGGTGTCATAACAGCAATGGTGCTGGGGGATAAGACATTGCTGGACGCAGAGACAAAAAGACTGTATCAGACTGCCGGACTTTCACATATCATGGCAATTTCGGGTCTTCATATATCCGTAATTGGGATGGCGCTATATCGTTTCCTAAGGAAGCGGGGAATTGGACTCTGGATTTCCGGGATTATTGCAGGTGCATTGCTGTACGTGTATGGGACGATGGTTGGCATGGGAACTTCTGTGCAGCGTTCCGTCGGGATGTTTTTGATACTTTTAATTGCGCAGGCAGCCGGACGTGGATATGACAGTTTAAATGCACTGGGGATGATGGCTCTTGTGTTGCTATGGAAGAATCCCTATCTGCCCTGGGATGCAGGCTTTCAGTTTTCGTTTGTGGCAATTCTTGGCGTGGTGTGGCTGGGCAAATGTGTGTCGTTTGAAGATGCATCGCATGGGAAAAGAAAAGAAAAAATATTTGTAAGCGCTGCAGTTTTGCTGGCGACACTGCCGCTTGCGGCATGGCATTATTTTGAGGTGCCGATGTATGCAATGCTTATGAATCTGCTGGTGCTGCCTCTGATGGGGATACTGCTGGTGCTTGGTGTAGTAGGTGGTCTGATGGGCTTATTATGGCTGCGAGGTGCGGCAAAGTTGCTTTTTTTCTGTGAGAAGTTAGTGGCGCTTGTGCGAGGTTTGTGTGAGATTTGTGAGAAATTGCCGCAGAGTATGGTAATTGTCGGGCGACCGGAACTTTGGCAGGTGATCTGTTATTATGCAGTGTTGGTGCTGTCGGCATTGTGGGCGTATCACAAGAAAGAAGAAAAGAAGGCGCGGGAGAAATACGATGCGAAGAGCGGAAAAAAGATAATGATGCAGATGCATAGTATGAAGCGGATGGTTTGGGCAGTAGTAATTTTGGCTATGGCGGTTACGATACTATTTTTTCCGGTATCAAGACACTTGGAACTGGATGTTTTGGATGTCGGACAGGGAGATGGAGCCTTCCTTCGGACGGAGAAAGGTTATACTGTTTTTGTGGATGGCGGGAGCACGAATGTCAAACAGGTGGGTACCTACCGCATTCTGCCATTTTTAAAATACAAGGGCGCGCGACAAATTGACTTTTGGTTTGTCTCGCATACGGATGAGGACCACATTTCCGGTCTGTGTGAGATATTGGAGGCAGGATATGCGGTGAAAACTCTTGTGTTTGCTGAGGGTATTGTGCAGGATGAGGCATATGAGGAATTGCAAAGTCTGGCGGAAGAGAACGGCACACAGATTATATATGTAACGGCAGGAGATACGCTACATCTGGGAGAGGCGAAGATACATGTGCTGTATCCTGTGACGGAAAATGTGACAGATAATATTGTGCGGGGAAATGTTGTGCAATTTTCAGAAAAGGAAACTTCGGTACCGGATAAAAATGCATCTTCGCTGGTGGTTTTGTATGAGGAGAAAGATTTTTCGGCGATTTTTACCGGAGATATCGGAAGTGAGCAGGAGCGGGGCATCCTTTGGGAAATGGAGAATTTGGAGACACAAGGGAAAGTGCAGAGTATGGAGATTGATGTGTATAAGGCGGCACATCATGGCTCCAAATATTCAAATTCCGCAGAACTGCTTTATACACTGCGACCGGAGATTTCAACCATCTCCTGTGCAAAGAGGAATAGCTATGGGCATCCGGGGGCGGAGGCAGTCGCACACATGGAGGAAGTCGGCAGCAAGATTTACTATACAATGGATAGCGGACAGATTACGGTGAAGTTGGAAGAAGATGGGGTGAAAGTATATGAATTTGTACATGGAATGTAACAAATTACCTGTAAAGGAACAAGTAGATGGCTATACTGTATTAAAATATTTGGAAACTGGAAAAGAAAGTTGTAAGACAAAGAGCAAAGGCATTGGGAAGAGAATTTGGAAAAACATACATATAAAGGGGGAGGCAGATTACATAAAAAAAAAGAAAAGGTAAATGCAGTAGCTGAAAATAAGCGAAGGAGTAATTCTGAATTTAAAATGGAATGGATGAATGCAGGGAGGAAAAGCGTTTCATAGGAGAAATGATTAGTCTGAGAAAAGCAGAGAAATCACGCAGGAGCAGTTGACAGATATGCTTGGAAGTAAGCAGCAGGTAATTTACCAGATAGAAAAACGGGAAAATAGTCCGTCGCTAAAAAGTCTTTGCAATATTTTAAATACGTTAAGATATGAACTTCAAAATGTAAAGCGATAAATGCGCATGTATGCAAGAATTGCTACAGAAGTATACTGCTCTGCTTGAGTTTTATCCTTTCGATATGTTAGAATGGGACAAGAGCAATGATATTTGGAGCGAACTATGAAAACGATTGACGAAGATATTAAGACAGGAAATTTCAAACAGATATACCTCTTTTACGGAGAGGAGGGCTATCTGAAAAAACAATACAGAGACAAGTTAAAGGCTGCCCTGTGCGCCGAGGAGGGCGGTATGTCGATGGGTGCAGGGAGTGACATGAATTTTTCTGCATTTGAAGGGAAGGATATCAATCCGAAGGAAGTTATTGATTTGGCGGAAACGCTGCCGTTTTTTGCGGACAGACGTGTGATTTTGATTGAGAACAGCGGATTTTTTAAGAATGCTTGTGACGATTTGGCAGACTATCTCACGCAGGTCGCACCGACGACATTTTTTTTGTTTGTAGAAGAAGAAGTGGACAAGCGTTCTAAGATGTATAAGGCGGTCAAGAAGGACGGAAAGATTGTGGAGTTTGCCACGCAGACTGAGGAGCTCCTGACGCGCTGGATTTTGTCACGCCTTAAGAAAGAAGGTAAGAATATCACAGGGAATGTCATGCAGTTGTTTTTAAGCAAAACAGGTACGGATATGGGGAATATTGACCGAGAGCTTGAGAAGCTTATCTGTTATACGCTTGAGAAGAATGTGATTGAGGCAGAGGATGTCGAGGCGATTGCGACAGAGCAGACGACAAATAAGATTTTTGATATGGTGAATGCGATTGCGGAGCACAACCAGAGAAAGGCGCTTGACCTCTATTATGATCTTTTGACGTTGAAGGAACCGCCGATGCGTATCATGTACCTGATTTCCAGACAGTTTCAGATATTACTGAACATTCGGGATATGGCAAGCAAGGGCTTAGACCAGCAGACGATGGCGCAGAAAGCAGGAATCCCGCCTTTTGCAGTGAAACGTAACTTGACACAGGCGAAAGGATTTACATTAGAGCAGTTAAAGGGAGCGATTAGAGAGGGGGTGGAACTGGAAGAGGCGGTAAAGACCGGGCAGATGAACGATCAGATGGCAGTGGAACTGTTTATTATGAGATATAGTGCTTCGATGAGAAAATGAGAAAGATGAAGAGTCCGCTTGGCGGACTCTTTTGTTCGTAATTTGTACAACAAAAAAACACCAGCATGACGGTACTGGTGTTTTTATTTCATATATATTCTCTAAATTAAGCCATCGCGTTAACAAGCTTTGTTAAACGGGAAACCTTTCTACCAGCGTTGTTCTTGTGGTAAACGCCCTTAGAAGCTGCGCTCTCGATAGTAGAGATAGCATTTGTTAATGCAGCCTTTGCAGCCTCTTTGTCATTAGCAGCAACAGCAGCCTCAACCTTCTTAGTAGCGGTCTTAACTTCGCTTCTGATAGATTTGTTTCTAGCAGCTCTAATCTCTGTTACTAAAATTCTCTTCTTAGCAGATTTAATGTTAGCCAATCCGTACACCTCCAATTTTACTATGGTTATTGTTCATGATTGAAATCTACATCAAAGCCGGACACGGACAGTTCAATGTAAACATACTATAGTAGTATAGGTCATTCTTTTTTTTATGTCAAGAGAAATCTCTAAAATTTGTCAAAAAAGATGGAGAAAATCATGCAAATAATATGCGACAAGCGGATAATTTTTGACAGAGAAGAGAAAATAAGGGTAAAAGAGAAAACGCGTGGTATCTGCACATGCAGTTCCTGCGTAAAAATGGAGGAGAATATGTATCAGATTCGTACCGACCTTGCATTAGAGACTCAGGAAAAAATGCAGGAAGATCATGTGGAGTTGAAGGGTGTCCGATTTATGGAGGAGAAAATCGATAAGAACCTTACAATCAGCACGGTAATGATTGAAACGGAGAATGGCGCGAAGACGATGGGAAAACCAAAGGGAACCTATATTACGATTGAAGCGGGAAATATGGACGAGGAGGACGAGGATTATCACAGAGAGATTTCCGTGCAGCTTGCGAAGATTATACGGAGACTTTCTAAGATAAATAAAGAGGAAATGTCGGTTTTGGTAGTCGGTTTGGGAAACCGTGAGGTGACGCCGGATGCGTTGGGTCCCCGCGTGGTGGACAATCTGTTTATTACAAGACACATTATAAAAGAATATGGCAAATATGCGTTTGGAGAAGGAAACGTAAACCGCATCAGCAGTATTGTACCGGGCGTGATGGCGCAGACGGGAATGGAGAGTTTAGAAATTATCAAAGGAATCATAAACGAGACTAAACCGGATTTGATTGTGGCAGTAGATGCACTTGCGGCACGCAGTACCAAGCGATTGAATCGCACGATACAGGTGACGGATACCGGCATCAATCCGGGGAGCGGCGTTGGTAATCACAGACATGGATTGAATGAAAAAAGCCTCGGCGTGCCGGTTATTTCTATCGGAATTCCTACGGTCGTGGATGCGGCAACCATTGTCAATGACACAATGTATAATTTGGTGACAGCGCTGACGCAGAGTGAGGCATTCCAGACAGTAGGAGATTCGTTAAAAGAGTTGAACGATGCAGAGAAGTATGAGCTCATCCGGGAGCTGCTTTCACCGAATTTAAATGCAATGTTTGTCACACCAAAGGATATCGATGAGTCGGTCAAACGGTTGAGCTTTACCATATCTGAAGGGCTCAATATCGCGTTCGCGGAAGGGTGTTTGCACATGATATAATGAGCGCAAGCGAGTCAACATGCTTGCATGATTGACGAGCGGCGAAATTATTGAGTGAGCTTTGCTCACGATATAATGTCGATAGACATGATACGCGCCGAAGCGCGCATTGGTCGCTTTGACTAATGCCATGGACGATTTGCGGCCATGGCATAAGATTGTATGCAGACGCATAAAGTTAGTTATGCGTGTTTATCGATATCAGTATAAAAAAAAGAAAAAAGTAAATACAGCGTTGGTTGTGTGGCTTGCCGGAATCGTGCTTTTCTCATTGATTCTCCAGGGAAAAAAAGAGATGATCACGAGAATTGCAAAAGAATGTAAGATTATCTGTTACGAAGAAATTTTAGATTTTTATATGCCGGGAGTGGTATATGTCGATACCGGTGGCAAAGATGCAAATGCATTGGAGCAGGTGCTGTCCCATTTTTTCCTGCTGGAGAATGAAGTAATAGCAGTTGGACCTTATGATACACAGGTAGAAAGTGCGCTTTCTTATGAAGCAATCCTAGCGCGCGAAGCAGCAGATGAAAATTATATAGATAGCGAGACCGGTGAAATGGTAATGACGGAGAATACTCCGGATGTGACAGAGGAAGGGGCGGGTGAGGTCGGACAATCTGCAGAGCAAACCGCTCTGCAAACTGGTACAGGCTTCTCGGGAATGCAGGAAAAACAGGTGACGTATTCACGAGAAAAATTAAATGATTTTGACTATCTGGTTCAAAATTTTTATCAAGTTGATAGTACGACGACGATTGATGGAAGCCAGCTCAATGCGGATGCATTGTATGGAAAGGATTTAAGATTATCTCATGATGCATCCACGCCACAGATTTTGATTTATCACACACATTCTCAGGAGGGATATGCCGATTCTGTGCCGGGCGATTCGTCGGATACGGTTGTGGGAGTAGGAGATTATCTGGCAAAGCTATTGACGGAGCAATACGGCATGAATGTCATACACCATACGGGAGAGTATGATGTTGGGGACAGGGATCATGCATATTCTAAGGCGGGGCCTGCGCTGGAACAGATTTTGGCTGAGAATCCAAGTATAGAGGTAGTAATTGACCTGCACCGTGACGGAGTGTCTGAGGGGACACGGCTTGTCACTAATATCGGTGGCACCGAGATGGCACAGGTCATGTTCTTTAACGGACTTAGCCGCACTACGAGCACAGGAGATATTGATTATCTCTATAATCCATATATTGCCGATAATCTGGCAATGTCCTTTCAGATGCAGATGAAAGCAGCCGAATATTATCCTGGGCTTACCAGAAGAATTTATCTGAAAGGATATCGTTATAACATGCATTATTGCCCAAAGACACTGCTCGTTGAAGTAGGGGCACAGACGAACACTGTGCAGGAGGCAATGAACGCGATGGTACCGCTTGCGGATATATTAAATAAGGTGCTGACAGGACCGCAGTAAGTCCGGTTTGTAGGGGAGAAATATTGTTGTTTATAGTGATATGATTTATGTGTAAATAGTTACTGTATCGAAGAAGCAAATCTGCCCGCCCAAAGTTTTTGTTCCGGTCGCAAGCGCTAAGTGCCGCTAATAGTCTGCGAAAGTCTACGACAATTCACGCAACCGCGGTACACAC
>JALEKJ010000053.1 GCA_022771695.1 Roseburia sp.
AATGTCGGTTATAAATGAAAAAAGCAATATTGTAACCGTATGCCAACAACGGTTTCTGCGGTTACGGACTTCGGAATCCATATTATAACCGTAAATTAGAAGCAAATCATACGGTTGCAAATGGATAATGCCATTTTACAACCGTAAAGATTAGCGTAACACTACGGATACAAATTAAAGGAGATAAGTTCTAACCGTAAGGAGACAAAATTGGAATCTACATCCCAACAAATCCCAATTTTACAGAACTGAGCAAATAAAAGTGGGCGAGGTATCATAAATGAAACTGGATTTTTATTACTTTTCTTATCAATGTCCTTTGAATGATAATATGATTCAATTATTGGATGATTATAGAGAAAAAATAGATATACATCTGTATGATATTTCCAATAATGGTTCGATGGCAGCAAAAATGAATATTTTCTTTCCGACACTCATTGTGCTTGATGAAGAAAGAAGATATTATAGTCCACTGACAAAAGCTTTCTTAGAACAGGTTGCGAGAGGAATATATCCGGAGGAACTGCCATTTTTACTTGAAATATCCAAAGTAACTGTAACAGAAACAATCGAACCACTTAAAATAGAGAACGTAGAAGTAGCATGTGGGTGTTGTGGTAATAAAACAGAAAGTAATTGCATAAGAAAGCGAGAATTTTTGAGAAAATTAAAGCAAGATGTATATGGGTTTATTCACAAAGATATGAATGGAAATCTTATTGGTGGGGTTGAGTATCTACCTGCTGAATGCATCCCCTATAATGTCTCACATGATAAGGATACTGCATTTATTACATGCGTATATATGTCTGATTCAAATTATGATTATAAGAGTGCACCGCTGAAAGCTCTTGAGCAACATCTAAAAAAAGAGTATAAAAAAATAATTGTCATTTCGGATGAGGTTGGTGTTTTCCCAAACGGAAATTTGAATTTTTTTATTGATAATGGATATCAGGATGAGGGCATTATTTTTACGGATCCAAAATATTGTAGGTTACATTTGCTATCAAAATTATTATAAAGTGTAAATGCAAATTCCGAGATATAAGATAAAACTAAATCCATAGGAGCAGAAGCGGCACCCCACTATGGGTAGGCTGGACGAAGGAATTTAGGACTCTTTCGAGGAAGGATGATCCTGTTAGACATGAGAGGTTAGCAACCATAGGGAAGAATGGGACACAGATTCGCCTTCTTAAAAAAGGATGACGTTTTATTTCGTGTACCTTTCTGAGAAGAAAACGAAGTGCATTGAACCTGAAATGACACAGTTTTCGCCCATTAATGAAAGCTTATCATTGTTTGTAAATTTGTAACCTATTGCACAAATGGCTAAAATAAAGGCTTTTTTGTGCAAAATAAATAAGAAAGTATAGAGAGAAAAGTTGATGTACGAAAGAATGTTAAACAAACAAGTTATGCCATCAATAGAAGAAATGACGGATTACTGTGGAAAGAATGCAGAGCTGTTTTCTATGTTAAATGAGTGGATGGTAACTACTTTTGATACGGAACAGAAAGTGGTTTTTCCATATGGAAATAATTATGGTTGGGCGATTGCTCATAGAAAGAAAAATAAACTCATCTGTAATGTCTTTGCGGAAGACGGTGCATTTACGGTTATGATGCGCTTATCAAATAAGCAATATGAAACGATTTATGAGCAACTGGAAAAATATACCCAAGAATATATAGATAACAAATATCCTTGTGGTGATGGAGGTTGGATACATTACCGCGTTACATGCCATGAATATTTTGAGGATGTAAAAAAGTTGTTATCTATGAAATTCTTATAATGATTTGTTCTATAAATTTCAAGGCTTATAATTATATTGACAGAGAAAATTTTTTGTCGGTAAATACAGAACTGAGAAAGTGTGAGGATGAGGAAAAGTGGCAGTAGAGTATAAAAGATTAACGGAAAATGAACTTGATACCTTCATTGAAATGAGAATAAAGCAATTAAGAGAAGAAGGAGCAGAGGAAGACATTGATTTAAGACCTGCATTGAGGGACTACTATAATCGCCATATGGCTGATGGTACATTTGTATCTTGGCTTGCTGTGGACGGAGAGCGGGTAGTTGGTACAAGCGGAATGTCGTTCGTAGAAAAACCGCCGTATTTTGGTTGCCCAAGTGGAAAAATGGGACTTTTGTCAAGCATGTATACGCATCCTAATTATAGACGAATGGGAATTGCAAAAGAACTTTTGCACAAAGTTGTTGAGGAAGCACGGCAATATGGATGTGGAACAATACAGATTACAGCCTCTGATATGGGGATAAAACTATATACGGCGTATGGCTTTGTCCATAATGGTAATTTTATGCAATACGAGCTCTTTGAGTGATGGATGTAAAGATATAGAAAACTTGAATTTGTGAGGGAAATGAATGAAAGAGTATATCATATCAGAATTAACATCAAAAAACGATAAATACGCTTGTGCAATAGCAGATAAAATTATATCTGAAAGTAAAGAGACGGACAAATGGTATGAGTACTTTGATGATTTCGCGGTTTTGTTGTCACATACTAAATCTTTAGTGCGTAATCGTGCATTTTGTATTTTAGCTGCAAATATAAAATGGGATGATGAGAATCGTTTTGATGTCTATCTCGAAGAATATCTTTCGCACATTACCGATGAAAAGCCAATTTCTGCCCGACAGTGTATCAAATCTCTTGCACAAATAGGAAAATCAAAAGATAAGTACATCCCTTCAATTTTGGAAGCATTTCAAAATGCAGATTTGTCAAAATATAAGGACAGTATGCGACCGTTAATTGAGAAGGATATAGAAGAAGTAAAAAATATTTTTACAGCTTAGAATTTATGTGGAAGAAATATTTCAGATGTTTTGCAGTGTTCAGGAACTATTTGCATTAATCAGAGGATAGAATAAATGGATAGGTTTATCAATATAAAAAATAATTTACTTGAAGCGGCAAAGAAGGAGGGAATCTATATGGGAGAATTATCCAAACTCCCTAACATAGGAAAAATAGTTGAAGAACAGCTTTTACAAGTGGGAATAAGTTCTGTTGATGAATTAATGAGAGTTGGTGCAAAATCAGCGTGGCTCAAGATACAAGAGATAGATGAATCTGCATGTATAAATCGGTTGATGGCACTTGAAGGTGCTATTTTGGGGGTAAAGAAAACCATGTTGCCGGAGGAAGTAAAAGCTGATTTAAAAGAATTTTATCAGTGGCATAAGAAATAGAGTTGTGGAATAGATGTTGAAATTAATCAAATTGCAAAAAGGAGAGAATACCATGGAGATGATTGATAAGGCAACTTGGAATCGAAGGGAAATCTTTGAACTGTTTTCCCAAATAGATTATCCGTTCTATTCTGTTACAATCTCTATCGATGTAACAAATGTAAAAAACGTTTCAAAAAGTAAGGGAATATCATTTTATTTTTTAATGATATGGATATGTACAAAGGCGATCAATTCTGTTTCGGAATTTAGAATGCGCATTAGGGGAGAAGAACTTGTGTTGTTGCGTCAAACCAATCCGAGTTTTACATATATGCCCAAAAATTCAGAAAATTTTCAAATTATTACGATGCCATGGGAAGAAGACTACAATTCTTTTTGCATGAAAGCCAAAAAGCAAAGTGATGAACAGAAATGCTTTATTGATGCAGGAAAGGAGACAGACGAACTCATATATTTTTCCTGTACACCTTGGTTTGATTTTACGTCGCTTACAAATGAACACAACTTTGACAAGGATGACACAATTCCGCGGTTGACGTGGGGGAAGTATTATGAAGAGAACGGTCGGTTGTGGGTTCATATGTCTATTGAAGTAAACCATCGTACAATTGACGGTTTTCATATTGGGAAATTGAAAACCGCCATCGAAAAAGAAATTAATGCTCTGATATAAATTAAATTTTCACAGAACGGAATAAATATTAATGGATTGGGGGAAATGATGAAGATAGTTATCATAGCTGAATAGGAGAAAAAAATAGTGTGAGGAGAAACTTGGTATGGGATTGGGGCAATTTAAAATAGAGATTGAAAATAAAATGATTGAGGAAATCTTTCATAAAATTTCGGATGAGCAGATTAATAGAATTCAGCAAGTATGTGAACAATATGGGGAAGATGATATTGCTACTAGGTATTATGATGTTTACGTTATTTCTACGAATTCCGGAAATAAAATTCTGAAAAAAACAGAGAGAAGAGAAGTACTGAATTATGAAGGATATCTTGTAAATCATTCATTTTCAGTTCCTGATTATTTGGGAAAATATGAAGATGGAATAAATATATGGATTCTTGTTGAAGCGGTAGAAGGTAATGATTTAAGAGATATGACAGATGAAATTGCGATAGAAGCTGCGAACAGCCTTGCAGACATTCAAAATGCTTTTTGGAATAATCAGGATGATGAACGATTTGAGGTATATAAGAAAAGAATAGAAAAACGATTCCATTATATTAAGGATGTGCCGGTGATTGGAGCAGCATATAGTGTTTTTGTGAAACGCCAGTTGTTATGTCCAAGAACAATGTCAAATGGCGATTTCCTTGAATTTAATGCAGTCTATTGTGACAGTAAAGTGGTGGTTATTGACTGGGGATTTGGTGGAATTATGCCATATTCTCTTGATATTGCCCGGTTCATTGCGCATGCTACCGAAGATAGAGCAACTTTTCCGTTTTACATGAATAAAAAGCAAAAACAACTTTTTGTCAACAGAGTTTATGAAAAACTACAACAAAAACCGGAGTATTCGGAGTATTTATTTGACATTAAACTGGCGGTTTTAAATGAATATGTGGAATTCATCGAGGCGGATGAAGATGAAACCGGATGGTATTATAATCATGCATTAAAACTTGCGAAAGAGATTTTAGCGGTTTCCTTGAACTGATAAATAGCAAGATAGTACATATGCAGATGAATATTTGATGATAGAAAAATTGTAAAAATTTATTTTGGAGAGGCGATAAATTATGACGGAAATGCTGAAAAACCGGATATTTAAAAATATCATATCAACATTATTATTTGGAGCGTTTTATTTTCTAATATCTTTTATAGATAAACGATATGTGGAAATGGATACATTATTACTAATAATGGTAGTCTATTTCCTTACGATGTGCTTATTGGATTTCATCGCATCGAAACTTGGCAGAGACAAAGAGCGCGATAAAAATAGCAGGTTGTGAAAAAAGTTGATAATTCCGGAAGGGAGAAGTGTATGCGGAAAGAACATTCTTTACAAATGATGGGAAAAATTGAAACAACGATGAGCATTCTATCGGCAAGAGAACACCCGGAATGGACAGAACGAATCATCGCATATTTCCAGAAACATTGGGCATCGGAAGACAGCATGATGGTGTATGAGGATTGCATCAAAAACTGTATTCATTCACCATCTCCGTTGCCACAGTGGTATGTCATGGTGGATGGCGACACAATCATCGGCTGCGCGGGGCTGATTACGAATGACTTTATCAGTCGCATGGATTTATATCCGTGGATATGTGCACTGTATATCGAGGAAGCATATCGCGGACATGCATATGGAAGTCTGCTTTTGGCGCGGGCAGAGGAAGATGCTGCCAAGGCGGGCTATCCCTATGCGTACCTCTGTACAGACCATGTGGGATATTACGAGAAGTATGGATTTGAGCATATCGGTACCGGCTATCATCCGTGGGGAGAGACATCGGGGATATACCGCATTGACTTGCAAAATCACGAATAAGTATTAATTAGGGAGAAAGGCAGGGCGCAGGATATTATGAAGCTCACGACATTGTGTTACATAGAAAAAGACGACTGTTATCTCATGCTGCACCGGGTGAAAAAAGAAAACGACGCGAACCGCGACAAATGGATTGGTGTAGGTGGGAAGTTTGAAGCCGGTGAGATGCCGGAGGAGTGTCTGCTTCGTGAGGTACAGGAGGAAACCGGGCTGACACTCACAAAATACCGATTTCGTGGTATTGTAACATTTGTCTCGGATGAATGGGAGACCGAGTATATGCATCTGTTTACGGCGGATGAGTACAGCGGAGATTTAAAAGCATGCGACGAGGGAGAACTTGTGTGGGTTCCAAAGACGGAGATAGAACAGCTTAATATCTGGGAGGGCGATAAGATTTTTCTGCGCCTACTGCAAGAAAACGGAGGGTTCTTTTCGCTGAAATTGCGCTATGAGGGAGAAAACTTAATAGAAACGAAATTGAAAGAAAACGAATAGAAACAAGTGCGTGGTATCTTATTTGTGGATACGAGAAGCGAATGAGACGAGGAGAACCAAAATGAAAAAACAGACAGCCATATATGAAAAAGATGGTTACACACTTCGACTTGCCAGAGCCGAGGAAGCAGATGCTTATTACGAACAGAACTATCATCCGTTGGATGTCGAGGTGGCACGTCTGACGGGCAGTCGCACAAATTTTACACGCGAGGAAGTGACAAACTTCTTTAAGGAGAGCGTCACATCGGAGGAGTGTTATCTCTTCCTTATTATAGCGCCGAATGGAAAGCTGATAGGAGAGAGCGTTGTCAATGAAATTGACTGGGAACTTCGGAGGGCGAATTTTCGTATCTGTATCTTTCATAGTGCAGATTGCGGAAAAGGCATCGGATTCTGGGCAGTGGAGCGGACAAGGGACTTTGCGTTTGATACGTTGAAACTCCACCGGCTGGAATTGGATGTATTTTCTTTTAACGAGCGGGCGAGACGGACATACGAAAAAGCCGGATTTAGACAAGAGGGAATTCTGCGGGATGCGGTAAGGACAGAAGATGTTTATGCGGACGATGTGCTGATGGCGATGTTGGAGGATGAGTGGAGAAGGCTATATGAACGAAAAAGTTTATGAATTTGATACAGTAATCAAAAAAGTACCCGACATCGACGGGGCATACATTGATTTTCCGTATGATGTAAAAAAAGAATTTGGCAAGGGGCGCGTGAAGGTACATGCGACTTTTGATGGGGTGCCGTATGACGGTAGCCTGGTGCGGATGAAGACGCCCAATCATATCATTGGACTGCGCAAAGACATTCGTGCACAGATTGGGAAACAGCCGGGAGAAACGGTACATGTGACGATTCAGGAGCGTGAATAACGAGGGAAGCCCCATTTATAAAGAAATGCGGAAAAAAAGCTAGTATTTTTCAAAACGTTATGTTATAATCCTAGAATGACTGTGATAGTCGTAGTACGCTTATTTTTCGGGATACAGCGAGAACCCCTAAAATAGGGGAGTGCAGCGACTTGCAATAAACGGAAAATGTACATGATATTTCATATATAAGGAGGAAGATAGTTTCATGAGTGTACAGGTAGAGAACTTAGAGAAGAATATGGCGAAGCTCACTATTGAGGTTGCAGCCGAAGAAGTAGAGAAAGCAATCCAGGCAGCTTACTTAAAAGAGAGAGGTAAGATTAGCATTCCTGGTTTCCGTAAGGGTAAAGTACCTAGAAACATGATTGAGAAAATGTATGGCGCAGCAATCTTCTACGAAGATGCAGCAAACACATTGATTCAGGAGAACTACCCAACAGCAGTGGATGAGAGCGGAATCGATATCGTTTCCAGACCGACGATTGACGTAGTGCAGATTGAGTCCGGCAAGCCTTTCATTTTCACTGCAGAGGTTGCAGTAAGACCGGAAGTAAAACTTGGCAAGTACTTAGGGGTTCAGGTAACCAAAGTTGATACATCCGTATCTGACGAGGAAGTTGCTGAGGCATTAGAGAAAGAGCGCAACAACAACGCAAGAACCGTATCCGTAACAGACAGAGCAGTTGCGAATGGAGATACAGCAGTTATCGACTTCGAAGGATTTGTAGATGGCGTTGCATTCGAGGGCGGTAAGGGAGAGAATCATCCGTTAGAGATTGGTTCCCATTCCTTCATTGATACATTTGAGGATCAGTTAGTTGGCAAGAACGTTGGCGATGAAGTAGAAGTTAACGTTACATTCCCGGAGCAGTATCAGGCCGCAGAGTTGGCAGGAAAGCCTGCAATGTTCAAGGTTAAGATTAATGAGATTAAGGCAAAGGAGCTTCCTGAGTTAGACGATGACTTCGCACAGGATGTATCTGAGTTTGATACTTTAGCTGAATACAAAGAGGATGTTAAGAAGCGCCTTGTAGAGCAGAAAGAGAATGAAGCAAAGCGTACGAAGGAAGACGAAGCAATCCAGAAGATTATCGACAAGTCTTCTATGGAGATTCCTGAGGCTATGTTAGAGACTCAGTGTGAGAACATGATTAATGAGTTCGCGCAGAGAATCGCACAGAGCGGTCTTTCCATGGAGCAGTACATGCAGTTCTCCGGTCTGACGATTGACAAGTTAAAAGAGCAGGTTCGTCCGGAAGCTGAGACACGTATTAAGAGCAGCCTTGTATTAGAGCAGATCGCAAAAGAAGAGAACATCGAAGTAACCGATGCAGACATCGATGCGGAAGTTGAGAAGATGGCAGCAGCTTACGGAATGGAAGCTGATAAGCTCAAAGAGTACATGGGCGATGCAGAGAAGGAATCTATGAAGAGAGACCTCGCTGTGACAAAGGCGGTTGACCTCATCATGGAGAATGTAAAGGAAAGAGCGAAAGCTAAGACCAAGAAAGAAAAAGAAGCAGAAGAGAAGGCAACAGAGGAGTAATCCCCTGTCACGTATCACAAACAGACAGACTGGCTCTTATGGGCCGGTCTGTTTAAGCTTATAAGTATTTATTAAAAAAGTATTAAAATGGAGGATGAGAATATGAGTTTAGTACCTTATGTCGTTGAACAGACCAGCCGTGGAGAGCGCAACTATGACATTTACTCACGCTTATTAAAAGATAGAATCATTTTTCTTGGAGAAGAGGTAAACGAGACGACTGCAAGCCTTGTTGTGGCGCAGCTTCTCTTCTTAGAGTCCGAGGACCCGAATAAGGACATTCAGTTATACATCAATTCTCCGGGCGGTATGGTTACGGCAGGAATGGCGATTTATGATACGATGCAGTACATCAAGTGTGATGTTTCTACCATCTGTATCGGACTTGCAGCAAGCATGGGCGCATTCCTTTTGGCAGGTGGAACCAAGGGCAAGCGTTATGCACTTCCGAATGCAGAGGTGATGATTCATCAGCCGTCCGGCGGGGCAAAAGGTCAGGCAACAGAGATTCAGATTGCGGCAGAGAACATCTTAAAAACCAAGAAGAAATTGAACGAGATTCTTGCGGCAAATACAGGAAAACCATATGAGGTTATCGCGGCAGATACCGAGAGAGATTACTATATGTCCGCAGAGGAAGCAAAAGCATATGGTCTGATTGATGAAGTGATTGTAAGAAAAGAGAAGAAGGCAGAAGACAAATAAGCTTTTGCGACAATGTAGTAAATATATGATGGAGAACAATAAGAATGGCAGGAAGAAGTGACGATAAATTTCGTTGTTCCTTTTGCGGCAAGCCGCAGGAACAGGTGCGCAAACTGATTGCGGGACCGGGAGGCGCCTATATCTGTGACGAGTGTGTGGATATCTGCGCAGAAATCATCGAGGAAGAGTTAGAAGATGAAGTCGATGAGGGATTTGATGAGAAAGAGCAGATTAACCTTTTAAAGCCGGAAGAGATGAAGGCATTTTTGGATGAATACGTCATTGGACAGGAACAGGCGAAAAAGGTTCTGTCGGTTGCGGTATACAACCATTATAAGAGGATTATGGCAGGTTCGGACCTCGGTGTGGAACTGCAGAAAAGTAATATTCTGATGTTAGGACCGACCGGTTCCGGTAAGACATTTCTGGCGCAGACGCTTGCCAGAGTGCTTAATGTCCCGTTTGCGATTGCAGATGCGACAACCTTGACGGAGGCAGGTTATGTCGGCGAGGATGTAGAGAATATTTTGCTTAAGCTGATTCAAGCGGCAGATTACAATATCGAGCGGGCACAGCATGGTATTATTTACATTGATGAGATTGATAAGATATCCAAGAAATCTGAGAATGTATCGATTACCAGAGATGTTTCTGGTGAGGGTGTACAGCAGGCATTGCTTAAGATTTTAGAGGGGACGGTTGCTTCCGTACCGCCACAGGGGGGGAGAAAGCACCCGCAGCAGGAACTGATTCAGATTGATACGACAAACATTCTCTTTATCTGCGGAGGAGCGTTTGATGGTCTTGAGAAGATTGTTGAGACGCGTCTGGACCAGAAAGCAATCGGATTCAATGCAGATATCAAGGCTAAGAATGAATATAACATCGGTGATGTGTTTAAGCATGCACTGCCGCAGGATTTTGTGAAGTTTGGACTGATTCCGGAGTTCATCGGTCGTGTGCCGATAACCGTATCACTGGATATGTTGGATCGTGCAGCTCTGATTCGTATCTTACAGGAGCCGAAGAATGCGTTGACCAAGCAATATCAGAAGTTGTTTGAACTAGATGGCGTGGCTTTGGATTTTGACCGCGATGCGTTAGAGGCGATTGCAGATAAGGCATTAGAGCGCAAGACCGGAGCAAGGGGACTTCGTGCAATTATGGAAGCGGTAACGCTTGATATGATGTATCATATTCCTTCCGATGAGCGTATTAAGAACTGTCAGATTACCAAGGCTATGGTGGAGGAAAATCTGGCGATTGAGGAACAGGAATTAAAAACTTTAGAGGCAAGTTAAGACGGTATTAGAAAGATAATAGAGGCTGAAATTGGATACAATGATTTTGAGGATGCCTGCAGTGGCACTGCGCGGTATGGTAATTTTGCCGGGGATGATTGCCCATTTTGATATCAGCCGTGAGAAATCCATCAAGGCGGTTGAGCGATGCATGATGGAGTCACAGAAGATTTTTCTGGTGGCGCAGCGGAACGTGGAGCAGGACAATCCGGACATAGAAGAATTATATCGGATTGGAGTCATTGCAGAAGTCAAACAAGTAATAAAATTACAAAATAATATTATACGTGTTTTAGTAGAGGGGGATGAGCGTGCAGAGCTCTCCTCCTTTGTGGAAACGGAGGAGTTTCTTCTGGCGGAAATCATCCGCTTTGACGAGACTGTTGATGAAGGGCTGATGGAAGATGCCAAGACGGCGATGGTGCGCAGCATTCAAGAGACCTACACAAAGTATCAGATGGTAAATCCGCGTGCAGGGAAGGAGTTGCTAAAGCAGATTGCTACGATTACGGATTTAGAGAATCTCATGGATCAGATTGCCAACAATCTTCCGGTTTCTTATGAGGAGAAGCAGAAAATTTTAGAAGCGATATCCTTGACGGAGCGCTACGAGGTATTGATGGCTCTGTTGTTGAAAGAAATTGAGATTACTGCGATTAAGAATGAGTTTCAGACAAAGCTAAAAGAGCGTGTGGACCGCAACCAGAAGGAATATATCCTGCGGGAGCAGATGAAGCTGATTCGTGAGGAATTGGGTGAAGACAACACCGAATCCGATGCAGATGCTTACATGAATGCACTTTCAAAGCTGAAAGCAGATAAGGAGGTGAAAGAGCGCATTAAAAAGGAGATTGACCGCTTTAAGAA
Source organism: Roseburia sp. (assembly GCA_022771695.1). Taxonomy (GTDB): domain Bacteria; phylum Bacillota; class Clostridia; order Lachnospirales; family Lachnospiraceae; genus Roseburia. The sequence goes on from JALEKJ010000053.1 coordinate 11,559, forward strand.
TATCAGCTCCAGCTCCTCGGAAAGTGCGGTGACCAGAGGATATATTGAGACACTGCTTGAACTTCCATGGAATAAGGCGTCAAAAGACAATAAGGACATCAAGAATGCCGAGCGCATTTTGGACGAAGATCATTATGGATTGGAAAAAGTAAAAGAGCGCATGTTGGAATTCCTTGCGGTGCGTAATCTGACAAGCAAGGGTGAAAGCCCTATTATTTGTCTTGTGGGACCGCCGGGAACCGGTAAGACGAGTATTGCCCGTTCGGTAGCGCGCGCACTCGACAAGAAGTATGTTCGTATTTGTCTGGGCGGTGTTCGTGATGAGGCAGAGATTCGCGGTCACAGAAAGACGTATGTGGGAGCGATGCCGGGACGTATCGTAAACGGTCTCCGCAGTGCAGGTGTCAAGAATCCGTTGATGCTTTTGGATGAAATTGATAAGATGAGCAGTGATTATAAAGGGGATACTGCGTCTGCATTGTTGGAAGTTTTGGATTCAGAGCAGAACAACAAGTTCCGTGATCATTATGTAGAGATTCCGATTGATTTGTCTGAGGTGCTGTTTATTGCGACGGCAAATTCCGTGCAGGATATACCGCGTCCGCTTCTGGACCGTATGGAATTGATTGAGGTTACGAGCTATACCGAGAATGAGAAATTCCATATTGCGAGAGAACATCTGCTCACAAAGCAGATTGAGCGCAATGGATTAAAAACGGAACAGCTCACCATCAGCGATGGAGCGTTACAGAGGATAATCCGCGGTTATACGAGAGAGGCGGGAGTGCGCGGGCTTGAGCGTAAACTTGGTGAGATTGCAAGAAAAGCAGCGCGCGAGATTTATGAGGGAGACCGCACGGAAGTTAAGATAACCGGACAGAACTTAGAAAAATATCTCGGCAAAGAAAAATACCATTCCGATAAAAAGAACGAAGCGGATGAAATCGGTGTTGTGCGAGGTCTTGCTTGGACAAGCGTTGGCGGTGATACGCTCGAGATTGAGGTGAATATCATGCCGGGCAAGGGAGAATTCCAGCTCACCGGACAGCTTGGGGACGTGATGAAGGAGTCTGCACAGGCGGGTATCAGCTATATTCGTTCTGTCAGTGAAAAATATCAGATACCGAAGAAATTCTTTCAGGAGAACGATATCCATATCCATATTCCGGAAGGGGCAGTGCCGAAGGACGGACCGTCGGCGGGTATTACGATGGCAACAGCGATGCTGTCTGCAATCACAAAGATACCGGTGCGCGCCGATGTTGCCATGACAGGAGAGATTACACTGCGTGGGCGTGTGCTCCCAATCGGTGGATTAAAAGAGAAAATTCTTGCAGCGAAAAACGCAGGAATAGACACGGTTTGTGTTCCGAAGAAGAATGAAAAGGACATCGAAGAGATTGCAGATGAGATAAAGAAAGGCATGAAAATCGTGTTTGTAGAAAACCTGCAACAGGTATTAGATGTAGCCTTTGCGCGATAGCAATGAGCAGTGCTGCACTGCAATGGGATAAGGAGAAAAGATATGGTTATTAAAAAGGTAAATCTGGAGATTGTTTGTGGAATCACAAGTAAGATTCCGGATACCGCGTATCCAGAAGTGGCGTTTGCGGGAAAATCAAATGTAGGGAAATCGTCTCTGATTAATGCCCTTATGAACCGCAAGGCATTGGCACGCACCTCGGCGCAGCCGGGCAAGACACAGACCATTAACTTTTATAATATCAATGATGCTATGTATCTGGTGGATTTGCCGGGATATGGTTATGCAAAAGCGTCTGCGGAAATCAAAGCAAAGTGGGGGAAGATGATTGAAAAGTATCTTCACACCTCGAGGCAGTTAAAAGCAGTTTTTTTGCTTATCGATATCCGTCATGATCCGTCTGCAAATGATAAGATGATGTATGAATGGATGGTGGCGCAGGGATTTGCACCCATCATTATTGCAACCAAATTAGATAAGATTAAGCGAAGCCAAGTGCAAAAGCAGGTCAAGGCAATTCGTGAAGGCTTAGATGTGCAGCCGGGCACGACAATTATCCCGTTTTCGGCAGAGACGAAGCAGGGTAGAGAAGAAATATGGGAATTGGTTGATTCTTTGGTGTTACCACTGCCGGAGGGAGAACCGGTAGAGTGATTTGTTATAGAAGCGCTAATTTTTTTGAGACAGCGTGTGTTATCTTGAAACCATACAAGGGGATATGCTATGATGTTGTTAGACATCATATAAAAACTGCCGAAAACGGAGGACGAGAAGATGAAGAAAAAGAAAATCGTCATTGCATTAGGACATGAGGCATTAGGAACTACACTGCCGGAGCAGAAGGAGGCAACCAGACGTACTGCGAAGGCTGTGGCTGATTTTATTCGTGAAGATTATCAGGTGGTTATTACACATAGTAATGGACCTCAGGTTGGCATGATTCATACGGCGATGAATGAATTTTGCCGGTTGTATCCGGAATATACTGCGACACCGATGTCTGTGTGCTCTGCGATGAGCCAGGGATATATCGGATACGATTTGCAGAACGCAATTCGCGCAGAACTTTTGAATAAAGGAATCTATAAGACCGTTTCCACTGTTCTGACTCAGATGGTCGTAGACCCGTATGATGAAGCTTTCTATAAGCCGAGCAAGGTGATTGGCCGAGTGATGACAGAGGAAGAGGCGGACGCAGAGGAGAAGAAAGGCAATCATGTCGTGAAGGTGGCAGATGGCTGGAGGCGTATTGTTGCAGCCCCGAAGCCTGTAGATATTGTGGAGATTGATGCAATTCGTGCGTTAATTGATGCTGACCAAATCGTCGTGGCTTGTGGCGGCGGCGGTATTCCTGTGCTTGTGCAGGATAATAATTTAAAGGGTGCAAGTGCAGTCATTGAGAAAGACTTGGCAGCAGGGAAGCTTGCAGAACTTTTAGATGCAGATATGCTTGTTATCCTAACAAGCGTAGATAATGTTTGCCTTGATTTCGGAACGGAGAATGAGAAGCCTCTCAGTACAATGACGGTGGCGGAGGCAAAGCGCTATATGGAAGAGGGGCAGTTCGGCGAAGGAGATATGTTGCCGAAGATTCAGGCTGCCATTGATTTCATTGGAGATTCCGCAATCCGCTCTGTGCTTATCACAAAGTTGCACAAAGACGGCGAGCAGGTAACGGGCGGAATGGGTACCATGATTACGAAGTGATAAATCACTTCGTATTCGATGCACACCTTGCGGAGGGGAAAGTAATCGCTTCGTATTTGATGCGCACCTCGCGGAGGGTACTCTTATTGTAAGGTGTTGGGGGTTACAACATATTCATAAAGAAAGAGGAACAGAATGTTTAGAAAAACAAAAATTGTATGTACACTTGGACCTTCCACGGATGATGAAAATGTATTGAGAAGCTTGATAGAAGAAGGAATGAATGTCGCACGTTTTAACTTTTCGCATGGAGACCATGACGAGCAGATGGGACGTCTTAAGATGCTTCGTGCACTGCGTGACGAGTTAAATTGTCCGGTAGCAGCATTGTTGGATACTAAAGGACCGGAAATTCGTTTAATGGAGTTTGCGGATGGCAAGGTTGAACTGAAAAACGGTCAGACATTTATATTGACAACCGAAGAAGTGAAAGGTGATGCAACAAGAGTTTCCGTTACCTATAAAGACCTTCCGAACGATGTAAAGCCGGGTGATACGATTTTGATTGACGACGGTCTGATTGGCTTGGAGGTAAAGAAGATTCAGCCGGTAGCAGGTGCAAAAGCCGATGCAGACGGCAAAAAACCGATGGATATCGTATGTACCGTAATGAATGGTGGTATGGTTTCCAACAAGAAGGGTGTCAATGTTCCGAATGTAGAACTTACCATGCCATATATTAGTGAGAAGGATTACAGTGATATTGTATTTGCTGTTGAGAATGACTATGATTTTATCGCGGCATCCTTTGTCCGCACGGCGGATGATGTACTTGCAATCCGTAAAATCTTAGAAGAAAAGGGTGGAGAGGGCATCCACATCATCGCTAAGATTGAGAACATGCAGGGTGTGCAGAATATCGATGAGATTATTCGCGTATCTGACGGAATTATGGTAGCCCGCGGTGATATGGGGGTTGAAATCCCACTTGAGGACGTACCGGTAATTCAGAAGATGATTATTAAGAAAGTAAGCGGAGCAGGTAAGGTTGTTATTACGGCTACGCAGATGCTGGATTCTATGATGAAGCATCCGAGACCGACGCGTGCAGAGGCGACAGACGTAGCAAATGCTATTTACGACGGTACAAGTGCGATTATGCTTTCCGGTGAGACTGCAGCGGGAATGTATCCGATTGAGGCACTCAAAACTATGGTTCGGATTGCGGTTCGTACCGAGCAGGATATTAATTACTTGCAGCGATTCAGACAGCGTCAGGTTATGAGTAATCCGGACGTGACGAACGCCATTTCTCATGCAACCTGTATGATGGCGGGAGACCTTAATGCAGCAGCAATCATTACTGTAAGTAAATCCGGACGTACGGCGCGTATGGTATCGAAGTATCGTCCGGCTTCACCAATTATCGGTGCATGCCTGACAGAGAAGGTATTCCGTCAGCTTGGATTGTCATGGGGCGTTGTACCGTTACTTCTTGAACAGAAGGATAAGGCAGAGGAGCTGTTCGATTATGCAGTTGATACTGCAGAAGCTGCCGGAATTATTGAAAAAGGCGATGTTGTTGTTCTTACAGCCGGGGTGCCACTCGGTGTATCCGGTACAACAAACCTGATTAAGGTGCAGGTGGCAGGACACATTCTGGTAAAAGGAAAAGGCATTACCGGCAAGAAGGTATGCGCAAACCTTTGTGTGTGTCATACAGAAGCGGACCTGGCAAATTTCAAGGTGGGCGATATCATTGTTGCGGCTGATACGAACAACCATATGATGGAGCAGATGCGCGCGGCTTCCGGGCTAATCGTTGAGGCAGAAAGTGAGAGCTGTCATGCGGCAATCGCAGGTTTAAGTCTCGATATTCCGGTATTGATTGGAGCAAAGAATGCACTTGGTGTGTTAAAATCCAGTGCTTATGTAGAACTTGACTGTGAGAGCGGCGTTGTAAGTGCAAACTAAAACTTCAGGCACCAATTTTGGTAATATAGACTTTTAGACAATAAAAAGAGGAGATATCCGTCGGATATCTCCTCTTTTTATGAAAGGGAAAGTATGTTTCCTTAAAATTGTGAATTAACGATTACCCCATTATAACCTCGACATGCAATTCCTTTTTGCCGTTTGCAAGTGAAACAGGAATCATGCCGATACCTAAGCCGTTTACTTTGGTAATATCTACGGAAGTGCCGTCTACAGTCATAGAAACAACACCTTTTTCTGCGTGATTAGGATTTTTTACGGTAATATGATAGGTTGTGCCACGGAAATCTCTCTTGGCGGTAAATCCGTCCAGTGAGGATGGGATGCAAGGGTCCACAATCAACCCATCATAATCCGGGCGGATACCAAGAATGTACTGGGACACATCGAGGAAAGTCCATGCGGCGGTTCCGGTCAGCCAGCTATTTTTTGCTTCTCCGAAATTCTTGGCATCTTTACCGGCAATCATTTGAGAATACACATACGGCTCGGTACGATGAATCTCACTGATGTCTTCGATAAAAGCAGGACAGGTTCGGGTATATACATGCCATGCGCGATTGCCACGTCCAACCACAGTCTCTGCAATGGAAATCCATGGGTTGTTGTGGCAGAAGATACCTGCGTTTTCTTTATATCCCGGCGGATAGGATGAAATCTCACCCAGTTCCACGTGGTACCTGCGGTAGGCAGGCTGTAGGAGCACGATGCCATACTTGGTGTCGAGATATTTTTCTACGGATTCCATAGCCTTTAAGCAGTGACCGTCCGCTAAGCCGATTTCTGCCATAACACAGAAGCCTTGTGGTTCGATAAAGATTTTTCCTTCTTCGCATTCCTTAGAACCAATCTTGTGCTGATAGTGGTCATAAGCACGCAAGAACCAGTCGCCGTCCCAACCGGCATCCAGTACAGTCTTTTCCATGTCTGCGATTGCTTTTTCTGCCAACGCCGCTTCCTCGTTAAGACCTCGGTGCCGGCAGATGCTGACATAATCTTTTCCATAACGGACAAACATGCCGGCAATAAATATAGACTCGGCGTTCGGTCCCTCAGAAGGTCCAAAGGTTTGGAACGATTCACCCGGTTCCGTCGAAAAGCAGTTTAGATTCAGACAGTCATTCCAATCGGCGCGTCCAATGAGTGGAAGTCCGTGTGGGCCGAGATGATCTATAGTATAGTGGAAGGAACGTCTTAAGTGTTCCATAAAGTCGGTTGCTTTCGATGGATCGCTGTCATACGGCGTCATCTCATCCAAAATACTGTAATCTCCCGTTTCCTTGATATAGGCAGCAGTGCCTGCAATCAGCCAGAGCGGGTCATCGTTGAAACCACTTCCGATATCGGAGTTTCCCTTTTTGGTCAGAGGCTGGTACTGGTGATAAGCACTGCCGTCTTCAAACTGTGTTGCGGCGATATCCAGGATTCGTTCTCTTGCGCGGTCCGGAATCAGATGGACAAAACCGAGCAAATCCTGACAGGAATCGCGGAAGCCCATGCCACGACCAATGCCTGACTCAAAGTAAGACGCGGAACGGCTCATGTTAAAGGTAACCATGCATTGATATTGATGCCATACATTTACCATGCGGTCCAATTTTTCTTCGGAAGAAGATACCGTAAAATGGGAGAGCAGCCCATCCCAGTAAGTTTTCAGAGTGGCAAGCGCGGCGTCTGCTTTTTCGGCGGTGTCATATCTTTTCATTAAAGCTTCTGCAGGTGCGCGATTGATGATACCCTCCTCCGGTCGGCCAATCCACTTTTCTTCCACCGGATTCTCAATATAGGCAAGTGCAAAAACAAAGGTCTTGGACTCGCCCGGTGCAAGCGATACTTTCAGATGATGAGAACCGACAGGTGCCCAGCCGCTTGCAAGGGAATTCTTAGAAGCGCCGTTTACTACGACCTCCGGTGCAGAATTTTCTCCATATGCGCCAAGGAAAGAATCACGATCTGTGTCAAAGCCTGCAACCGGAGCGTTTACTGCATAGAGCGCATAGTGGTTGCGGCGTTCGCGATACTCGGTTTTGTGGTAGATTGCGGAATCGTGTACCTCCACTTCTCCGGTAGAAAAGTTGCGCTGGAAGTTCGTCATGTCGTCCATGGCATTCCAGAGACAGAACTCTACATAGGAAAAGACGGAGAAATCTTTTGGATTCTCGGACTCGTTGGTGAGAGTCAGCTTGTTAATCTCGCAGGTGTCTCCAACCGGAACAAATGCAGTCAGCTCCGCAGAAAGCTGATTTTTCGTGCTGCGGAAAACGGAATAGCCCATGCCGTGGTGACACTCGTAGGAATCTAATTCCGTCTTAGTGGGCATCCAGCCGGGATTCCAAATGGTATCCCCTTCTTTAATATAGTAGTAATGCCCGTTGCTGTCATAAGGCACGTTATTATAGCGGTATCTGGTCAGGCGTAGCAGCTTTGCGTCCTTATAGAAACTATAGCCACCACAGGTGTTGGAAATCAGGGAAAAGAAATTCTCTGAACCCAGATAATTAATCCATGGGAGTGGTGTTTTAGGTGAAGTAATAACGTATTCCTTGTGGGTGTCGTCGAAATAACCGAATTTCATTTGAAAATCCTCCATATCATAAAACGTATACGAAAACGATTAAGTTATGAGCTCTTTAGATAAAGTATATCTGCACAAAACAAAAAAAGCAACTAAAAATAGCTGAAAATAAAGAAAAAAGGCAGATTGAACAAATTTTAAACTTTATTATAGAGGAAAGATACAAAAATCGAAAGATACGTTTTTAATGTAAAAATGCGAAAACGTATTCGGACAGAATGAGAATGATAGAAATAATGCACAAAAAGCACAAGAAATAAGTGTAGAATTTGACGAAAAGACAAAAAACTATTGCATTTGTTGCCCAAATGGAATATATTAAAAGTGCGAAAACGATTAAGTAATGTTGCAAAACAAGCGGAGGATTCATGGTATCTTTAAAGACGATTGCGGAGAAATGTGGTGTTTCCACTGCGACAGTCAGCAAGGCGTTAAATGACCAGAAGGATATCAGTGAAGAGACAAAGAAGCGGATTAAGGAGACAGCGGAGACGCTGGGATATTTCCCGAATGCTGCAGCAAGAGCGTTAAAGACCAACCGTTCTTATAATATAGGAGTCCTTTTTGAAGAGGAAGCGGGAAGCGGTTTGACACATGAGTACTTTTCCGGAGTCCTGAACGGACTTAAGGTGCAGGCAGAGAAGCAGGGATATGATATCACTTTTATCAACACCTGTTTTGAAAATCGGAAGATGTCCTATTATGAACATTGTAAGTACCGTAATTTTGAAGGAGTTGCAATTGTCTGCGCGAATGACTTTAATGATCCGGGTGTCATGGAACTGATGAATCGCGATTTACCGGTTGTGACTATCGATTATGTACACCATAATTGCACGGCGGTAAGTTCAAACAATATCCAGGGCATGGAAGACCTTGTAAAGTACATATATGAGCAGGGACATCGTAAAATTGCATATATTCATGGACAGAACGGTTCCTATGTAACAAAAGAACGTCTGGCGAGCTTTTTACGTACGATGGATGAATTGGGACTTACCGTTCCGGAGACATACATCCGCACGGCAGCTTATCTGGAGACAAAGGAGGCTGCACGACAGACGAAAGAATTGTTGAACCTGCAGGAACCACCAACCTGCATTATCTACCCGGATGATACAGCATTGATAGGAGGAAGAAATGTCATCATTGAGATGGGACTTCGGATTCCGAAAGATATTTCTGTGGCAGGATACGATGGAACCAGAATGTCGCAATTATTACATCCAAAGCTTACAACAATTCGGCAGAATACAGAGTTGATTGGTATGGAAGCCGCAAAGAGACTTATCAATACAATCGAGAAACCGCGAACAACTCTCGTTGAGAGAGTCGTTATAGAGGGAAGCCTGGTACCCGGGCAATCCGTAGGAAAGATTATCCCAAAAGAATAATCCGGAACTTTTGCAGAAGTGACTGCGGAGGGGGAAAAGTTTCCCATGCAATGAATGGCGAAAGCCGCATATTAAGGAGGAGGGTTTTCAATGAAGAAGAAAATCATTAGCGCATTGTTATGTGCAAGCATGGTAGCAACCATGGTAACAGGATGTGGCTCCACAGAGACAGAAGGAAGTGGAGAAAGCACAGGAGCAGAGACAACCGAGAGTGGTACTGTAGCAGAGGAGAGCGGTGATGCAGCAGCAGAGGAAGGCAAAGTGCTCAATATCTACTGCTGGAACGAAGAGTTTAAGTCACGTTTGACAGACCATTATCCGGGCTACGAAGAGGTAGATGCAACACATGGAACCATCGGAGATGTATCTGTTGTATGGAATATCACACCGAGTGATGACAATGCATATCAGAACAATCTGGATACCACACTGCTCGCGCAGGAAAGTGCAGCAGCAGATGATAAGATTGACCTTTTCTTAGTAGAGGCTGACTACGCATTAAAATATGTTGATACAGATTACACAATGGCAGTTTCAGATCTTGGCATCACAGATGCAGATTTGGCAAACCAGTATCAGTACACCAAGGATGTTGTTACAGATTCTAACGGTAAATTAAAAGGCGTTTCATGGCAGGGCTGCCCGGGCGCATTGTTCTATAACCGTGAAGTTGCAAAGGAAGTACTTGGTTCTGATGATCCGGCAGAGGTTCAGAAGGCAGTCTCTGATTGGGCTACCTTTAATGAGACAGCAGACACAATGAAGGCTGCCGGCTATTATATGACATCTTCCGTAAATGACTCTTACCGAGTATATTCCAACAATGTAAGCTCTAAGTGGGTAGTAGATGGCAAGATTAACATTGATGAGAACCTGATGAACTGGGTAAACGATTCCAAAGCACTGTATGATGCGGGTGAAACCGGCACACATGAGCTGTGGAGCGATGACTGGAGCAAGGGCTTTTATCCGGACGGCAAGGTATTCTGCTACTTCGGACCGGCATGGTTGATTAACTTCTGTATGGCAGCAGATGACGAAGGAAGTATTGCAAATTTAGGCGGATGGGGTGCTACCGAAGGACCTCAGGGCTTCTTCTGGGGCGGTACATGGATTTGTGCAGCAACCGGAACAGATAATGCGTCTCTTGTAAAAGATATCATGCTTCAGATGACAACCAACGAAGAAATCATGAAAGAAATCGTTGTTGCAGATGATGATTTTGTAAACAACAAGCCGGCGATGGAAGCTATGGCAGAAGACACCAGCTATTCCAGCAAGGTACTCGGTGGACAGAATCCACTTGCTATGTACTGCGCAGGTGCAGAGAAGATTGACCTCAGCAATCAGTGCCCATACGATCAGGCTTGCAACGAAGAATTCCAGAATGCGATGAAGAACTACTTTGAAGGCAATGCAACATTAGATGAAGCATTAGAACTGTTCTATAAAGCAGTGCAGGAGAAGCATCCGGAATTGACATACTAATTGTAGACAATTTCTGAATAGGCAGGAAATAGAATGCCATGCCTGTCGGACCGAGAGGAAGGCAGGCATGGCATATTTTATGCGTACCACATGAAGATAAAACTGGTTTGTCGATATCGCTCGTGCGCGAAGCGTTTGCACGCAAATACTTATTTCCAACCCAAATCGCAGAGCTGACAGCAGCTTTGCACAAGATGCTCGAGAACGTTTGTGAAATGTGTGGCAGAGATGCTGTGAGTTTTGAGAGTAAAAGCAAGAAAAGGGGGCAGTTGTAATGAAGAGAAATGCAAAAGCGGTCCGGTATAACAAATGGGGATACATATTCTTAATACCTTTTATTGTTGTATACGGAGTCTTTCAGTTAATACCGATGATAACAACCATCTATAACAGTTTTTTTGAAAACTATATGTCGGGATTGACACAGGTTGGACCGAACTTTGTGGGATTAGAAAATTATAAGAATCTGTTTTCACAGGGGGATATCTGGATTTATGCAAAAAACACGATGGTGCTGTGGATTATGTGTTTTATTCCGCAGATTCTGTTGTCATTACTTCTCGGAGCATGGTTCTCTGACGTGCGTCTGAAATTAAAAGGTTCCAGATTCTTTAAGACGGTAATCTATTTGCCGAACTTAATCATGGCATCTGCATTCTCCATGCTGTTCTTCACGTTGTTTGCAGACGGCGGACCGATTAACTCGTTATTGATGCAGATTGGCTTTATTGACACCCCATACAAGTTTCTTTCCAATACCTGGAGCGCCAGGGGACTGATTGCATTTATGAACTGCCTGATGTGGTTCGGAAATACAACAATTCTTTTGATGGCGGGTATGATGGGAATTGACACTTCATTGTTCGAGGCGGCAGAGGTGGACGGTGCGACATCCACACAGGTATTCTTCAAAATTACATTGCCGTTGCTTAGACCGATTCTGGTTTATGTTATGATTACGTCGTTGATTGGTGGTCTGCAGTTGTTTGATGTACCACAGATTTTGACAAACGGAACGGGAGATCCGATGCGTACGACGATGACTCTGATTATGTTCCTGAATAAACATTTGTATAGTAAGAATTACGGTATGGCGGGAGCCTTATCTGTTATCCTGTTTATTATTACCGGTATCCTCAGCTTGATTGTATTTAAGGTAACCGGCAACGACAAGCGGAAGGGGTGA
>JALEKJ010000024.1 GCA_022771695.1 Roseburia sp.
AGAAGGTTGGCCAGTACGCAGCGGAAATCAGAGATAAGAGAAGACCTGAACCTTACAAAGGAAAAGGTATCAAATATGCTGATGAAGTTATTAGACGTAAAGTTGGTAAGACTGGTAAGAAATAATTAAAGGAGTGACGAAAAATGGTTAGTAAGAAATCAAGAACAGCAGTTCGTGAAAATAAACATAGAAGAATGCGTCATCATCTTGCAGGTACTGCAGAGAGACCACGTTTAGCTGTGTTCAGAAGTAATAATCATATGTACGCTCAGATTATTGATGATACAGTTGGAAATACTCTTGTCTCTGCGTCTACTCTCGACAAAGAGGTTAAGGCAGCAGTAGAGAAGACTAATAACGTTGAAGCAGCAGCACATCTTGGTACTGTGATTGCAAAGAAAGCATTAGATAAGGGTATTACAACGGTTGTCTTTGATAGAGGCGGTTTCATATATCAGGGAAAAATTAAGGCATTAGCTGAAGCAGCAAGAGAAGCTGGATTAGAATTCTAGGAGCCGCAGGCTCCGGGCTTCTTGAACTTGTTCAAGAAGATTCATCAATTTAGGAGGAAGAAACATGAGACGTGAAATTATTGATGCTAGTCAGTTAGAGTTAAATGAAAAAGTAGTATCAATCAAACGTGTAACAAAAGTTGTTAAAGGTGGACGTAACTTCCGTTTTACAGCTTTAGTTGTTGTCGGTGATGGCAATGGCCATGTTGGTGCTGGTTTGGGAAAAGCATCCGAGATTCCGGAAGCAATCCGCAAAGGAAAAGAGGACGCAATGAAGAAACTTATCACAGTAAAGCTGGATGAGGTTGACAGTATCACACATGATGTTACAGGAAAACATACAGGAGCATCTGTATTATTAAAGAAATCTCCAGAAGGTACCGGTATCATCGCTGGTGGTCCTGCTCGTAACGTTTGCGAGTTGGCAGGTATCCGCAATATCCGTACAAAGTCTTTAGGTTCCAATAATAAGCAGAACGTAGTTCTTGCAACAATCAATGCTTTAGGTCAGTTAAAGTCCCCAGAGGAAGTAGCGAAACTTCGCGGTAAATCCGTAGAAGAGATCGTAGGTTAAGGAGGAATTTAAGATGGCAGAGAAGAAACTTAAAGTTACACTTGTAAAATCAACGATCGGTGCTGTTCCAAAGAACAAGAAGACTATCGAAGCTCTTGGGTTAACAAAGCTGTACAAAACAGTTGAATTGCCGGACAACGCTGCTACAGCAGGCGCGCTTCGTAAAGTTGCACCATACGTAAAAGTAGAAGAAGCATAAAATAACAAGATAAGGAGGTGTCGGTAATGGACTTATCAAATTTACAGGCAGCAGCAGGTTCTGCACAGAGTGATAATTTCAGAAGAGGACGCGGACACGGATCAGGAAATGGTAAGACTGCTGGTAAGGGTCACAAGGGACAGAAGGCTCGTTCCGGAGCACCTAGACCAGGTTTTGAAGGTGGCCAGATGCCATTATATAGAAGATTGCCAAAGAGAGGTTTCAAATGCAGAAACTCTAAGACAATCATCGGTATCAACCTTTCTGCTCTTGAAGTATTCGAGAATGATGCAGTAGTTTCTGTTGAGACATTAATGGAAGCTGGTATCGTTAAGAATCCAAGAGATGGCGTTAAGATCCTTGGTAATGGCGAACTTACTAAGAAACTCACAGTTCAGGCAAATGCATTCAGCGCAAGCGCAAAAGAGAAAATTGAGGCTCTTGGTGGAAAAGCAGAGGTGATCTAATGCTAGAGACACTCCGTAATGCATTTAAGATTAAAGATATTCGTGATAGAATCATTTTTACATTTTTAATGTTAATCGTCATCAGAATCGGAAGTCAGCTTCCGATTCCTGGTGTGAATACTGAAGTATTTGCAAGCTGGTTTGCAAGTCAGACCGCAGATGGAATGGGCTTTTTTGACGCCATAACCGGTGGTTCGTTTAACAATATGGCAATATTTGCCTTAAACATCACACCGTACATTACATCATCCATCATTATGCAGCTTCTTACAATCGCAATTCCTAAATTGGAAGAAATGCAACGTGACGGAGAAGAGGGTCGCAAGAAGATTGCTAAGATTACCAGATATCTTACAGTTGGTCTGGCATTAATCGAAGCAACAGCGATGACAATCGGATTCAGACGTGGAGGTTACTTAGAGTTCAATGAAGGCTTTAATGGCGTGCTCGACATCCTGATGGTCATCTTTACATTGACGGCTGGTTCTGCAGTATTGATGTGGATTGGAGAGCGTATTACAGAGAGAGGTGTCGGAAATGGTATTTCCATTGTACTGACTATTAACATCATCTCTCGTATTCCAAGTGATATCAGTACATTATATCAGCAGTTTGTTGCAGGAAAGGATATTCCGAAAGCAATTCTTGCAGCATTGATTATTATCGCAATCATCATTGCAATGGTGGTATTTGTAGTACTGCTGCAGGGGGGTGAGCGTAGAATCCCAGTTCAGTATTCCAAGAAGATTCAGGGACGTAAGCAGGTGGGTGGTCAGTCAACGAACATGCCACTGAAAGTCAACACCGGCGGTGTTGTTCCGGTTATTTTTGCACAGTCTTTATTGCAGACTCCGGTTATCATCGCAAGTCTGCTTGGAAAAGGGAACGGAACAGGAATTGGCAGCAAAATCTTAAAGGGTATGTCTCAGTCAAACTGGTGCAATCCGGATGAACCGATTTACTCCATTGGTTTGGTTGTATATATCGTATTGATTATTGCGTTTGCTTATTTCTATACATCGGTTACTTTCAATCCGTTAGAGATTGCGAACAACATGAAGAAAGCGGGCGGCTTCATCCCGGGAATCAGACCTGGAAAGCCGACCAGCGATTATCTGAATCGGATTCTGAACTATGTTGTCTTTATAGGAGCGGTAGCACTTGCATTCATCGCATTTGTTCCGATTTTCTTCAACGGTGTATTTGGTGCCAATGTTTCTTTTGGTGGAACATCCATCATCATCATCGTAGGTGTCATCATCGAGACCTTAAAGCAGATCGAATCGCAGATGCGTGTACGTTACTATAAGGGATTTTTGAATGATTAATCCGGCAGAGTTGCTGGGTTTGGGGAAGGAACGCTGGACTTATCATAAGTTCAGCGTTACTTTCGGTTATACAAGTCACGAAAAGAATGTTGTTGCAGAAAGGCATGGTTAATTTATGAAGATTATAATGTTAGGGGCTCCGGGAGCCGGAAAAGGGACACAGGCAAAACAGATTGCGGACAAATACAGCATCCCGCATATTTCTACGGGAGACATCTTCCGCGCAAATATCAAAAATGGAACAGAGTTAGGACAGAAGGCAAAACAGTACATGGATCAGGGACTTCTTGTGCCGGATGAATTAACTTGTGACCTTGTAATGGATAGAATACAGCAGGATGACTGCACAAACGGCTTTGTTCTGGACGGATTCCCTAGAACCATTCCTCAGGCAGAAGCACTTACTGCAGCACTTGATTATATAAATCAGAAAATGGATTATGCGATTGATGTGGATGTTCCGGATGAGAATATTGTGAATCGTATGAGCGGCAGACGCGCATGCTTAAATTGTGGCGCTACATACCATATCGTATCTATCCCGACAAAAGTGGAGGGAATCTGTGATCGATGTGGAAGTGAGGTTGTGTTAAGAGATGATGATAAGCCGGAGACCGTACAGAAGCGTCTTACTGTATATCATGAGCAGACACAACCGTTGATTGATTATTATAAGAAACAGGGTATCTTAAAGACCGTAGACGGCACACAGCCAATGGAAAAGGTGTTTGCGGATATCGTTGCAATTTTAGGAGCATGATATGTCAGTTACAATAAAATCTCCACGCGAGATTGAACTGATGCGCGAGGCAGGAAAAATCCTCGCCAAGGTTCATGAAGAGCTGGGAAAAGCATTAAAACCCGGAATGTCTACTTATGATATTGACAGATTAGGTGAGGAGTTGATTCGCAGCTTTGGCTGCGAACCATCCTTCAAAAACTATCAAGGATATCCGGCGTCTATCTGTGTATCAGTGAATGAGGAAGTCGTACACGGCATACCGACGAAGAAGCGCTTGATTCAGGAGGGCGACATCGTCAGCCTCGATGCAGGCGTTATTTATAAAGGATATCATTCCGATGCCGCAAGAACGCATGGTATTGGAGAGATATCGGAGGATGCCAGACTTTTGATTGAGCGGACCAGACAGAGCTTTTTTGAAGGAATGAAGTATGCAAAGGCAGGCAATCACCTCCATGAAATATCAGCAGCAATCGGCGGGTATGCAGAGAGTTTTGGATATGGTGTCGTAAGGGACTTGTGTGGACACGGAATTGGAACACATCTACACGAGGATCCGGAGATACCGAATTTTAAACAGTTCCGTAGAGGAATTAAATTAAGACCGGGAATGACGTTGGCAGTCGAGCCAATGATTAATCTGGGCACCGCAGATGTCGTGTGGATGGATGATGATTGGACAGTCATAGCGGAAGATATGTCACTTTCCGCACATTATGAGAACACTATCGTGATTACGGACGGCGAACCTGAGATTTTGACACTTACGGAATCTGAGATTGCTGCCGGAGATATAGGGATTTAAATATGAAGATAGAATTTGCAAAGTCCCTGTCGGGACATGATAGAAATCAGATTTACCTGATAGCAAACAGTGACGAAAAGTTTGTATATCTGGTAAATGGAACGACAAAGACGCTTAAGGCACCGAAAAAGAAAAGTTGGAAACATATTCAGATTATTAAGAACCTTTCGCAGGAAGTGACGGAATGCCTTTTGCAGGAAGTGACGGATATCACGATAAAAAGAGCAATCAAGTTGTATTGCCGTATCACGAATAATAACCAATAAATTAGGAGGATTTTGTAATGTCTAAAGCAGATGTAATCGAAGTGGAAGGAACCGTTGTTGAGAAGCTGCCAAATGCATTCTTTAAAGTAGAACTCGAAAATGGTCATCAGATTATGGCAACTATCAGCGGAAAACTGCGTATGAATTTCATTCGTATTCTTCCGGGAGATAAGGTAACCATAGAAATGTCTCCATACGATTTGACCAAGGGAAGAATTATTTGGAGAGACAAATAAAGTTGTTGACTTCTAATTAGTGTTCGTGCTATAATGCTAAACGGACACTTTTGGATAGTGCCTTTTTGTGCGTTAAAAAGCCAAAAAGAGCTCTAAATAGTAACCATTGCATGGTTACATGAGAAAGGAGGATTTGCTGTGAAGGTAAGATCATCAGTTAAACCTATTTGCGAGAAATGCAAAGTCATTAAGAGAAAAGGAAGCATCAGAATTATCTGTGAGAATCCGAAGCACAAACAGAGACAGGGCTAAGAAGTACTTGTCTTATTGGTTTGTGGAAAATTATGTGCGGCTGCAGTGAGACACCTGGATGGGTTGACACTGTTATCATAAGAACAGCAGGGATAGCTGCTTTTTTTGCACTTACATACCGAGAGTGCAGGAAAGATTCATCCAAATAGAAGAAAACAGCGAAGACACACATTTCAGGCCGGAGGACAACGGAGCTGTCTGAGTATGTTTCCTAAGTGTTCCCGCGAAACGGGAATTCTATAAAGTCATGATGTCAAGTGGCTTGCTTTTTTACGCGATGTAAATCGCATACGACCGCAACAGACGGCGGTCTTTGGATCAGAAAATAACAAGATGCAGCATAGAAAGCTGACATCGTATGAATTAATGGAGGTTCAAAACACATGGCTCGTATTGCAGGTGTAGATTTACCAAGAGAAAAACGTGTCGAGATCGGTTTGACTTATATCTACGGAATCGGTAGAACAAGTTCTAACCGCATTCTTGCAGAAGCAAAAGTAGATCCTAATACTCGTGTTAGGGACTTAACAGACGATGAAGTTAAGAGAATCAGTGCAGTAATCGATGAGACTCAGATCGTAGAAGGTGATTTGAGACGTGAGATTGCTATGAACATTAAGAGACTTCAGGAAATCGGATGCTATCGTGGAATCCGTCATAGAAAAGGTCTTCCGGTTCGTGGACAGAAGACAAAGACAAACGCTAGAACTCGTAAGGGTCCAAAGCGTACTGTTGCTAATAAGAAGAAATAGAACTTCTTGAAGTACGCTTCAGAGAACCGTAGCAAACAAGAAAAAGTAATAGAACTTAGATTACGGTTCGCTTTGCGTACGTGTTGCTAATAAGAAGAAATAAGCTTCATAAGCAACATATTTGATAACAGATTAATTATTTATTTTTAGAGAAAGTAGGTTAGTTTAGATATGGCTAAAGTTACAAAAAAAGTGACAAAAAAGCGTGTAAAGAAAAACGTTGAACGCGGACAGGCACATATTCAGGCATCTTTCAATAACACAATCGTAACAATTACAGATGCTGAGGGTAATGCTTTATCATGGGCAAGTGCCGGTGGTCTTGGATTTAGAGGTTCAAGAAAATCTACTCCATACGCTGCACAGATGGCGGCTGAGACAGCTACAAAGGCAGCATTAGTACACGGATTAAAAACAGTTGACGTTATGGTAAAAGGACCGGGTTCAGGAAGAGAAGCAGCTATTCGTGCGCTTTCTGCTTGCGGTCTTGAAGTTACGAGCATCAAGGATGTAACTCCAGTACCTCATAACGGATGCCGTCCACCAAAACGCAGAAGAGTTTAATTAGGAGGTAGAGACGAAATGGCAGTAAATAAAGTTCCTGTTCTGAAAAGATGTAGATCCCTTGGTTTAGAACCAAGTTATTTAGGATATGACAAGAAATCCAATAGAGAATTAAAGAGAGCTAACAAGAAGATGTCTGAGTACGGTCTTCAGTTACGCGAGAAGCAGAAAGCAAAATTCATCTATGGTGTATTAGAGAAGCCTTTCCACAACTACTATGTAAAGGCTGATAAGATGAAGGGCATGACTGGTACAAACTTAATGACCATGTTAGAGTCCAGATTAGACAACGTAGTATTCCGTATGGGATTCGCTAGAACAAGAAAAGAAGCTAGACAGATTGTTGACCATAAGTTCGTATTAGTAAACGGCAAGCAGGTAAACATTCCTTCTTACTTGGTAAAAGCCGGTGATGTAATCGAAATCAGAGAGAAGAGCAAGGGTCTTCAGAGAATGAAAGACATCCTTGAGGTAACTGGTGGAAGATTAGTTCCGGATTGGTTAGATGTTGACGCTGAGAAATTACAGGGAACTGTAAAAGAATTACCTTCCAGAGAGCAGATCGATGTACCTGTTGACGAGATGCTTATCGTCGAGTTGTACTCTAAGTAGTCGTGATTGTCGCGATAGCCGGAGTGAGAAAGTTGAGAAAAGTAGGCTCCATGCTTGCATGGAAGCCTACATTTTCCGACTTTTGAGAATACAACACGTGTCGGAATGCGTCGCTTTTCGACAATCCGCTATTGCATAATTATATAATAATTGCTGGACAAATTACCCGAGAAGGAGGGATTTTGTAGTGTTCGATTTTCAGAAACCAAAAATTGAGATCGCGGAAATTTCAGAAGACAAGAAATACGGCAAGTTTGTTGTAGAACCATTGGAAAGAGGCTACGGTACAACACTTGGTAACTCTTTGAGAAGAATTATGCTTTCTTCTCTTCCAGGTGCGGCTGTAAGCCAGGTTAAGATCGACGGTGTTTTACATGAGTTCAGTTCCATTCCTGGCGTAAAGGAAGACGTAACTGAGATTATTATGAATATCAAAAATCTTGCCATTCGCAATAATAGCTCTACAAATGAACCGAAAGTTGCTTATATTGAATTTGAAGGCGAAGGTGTAGTTACAGCAGCAGATATCCAAGTAGATTCTGATATTCAGATTTTGAATCCGGATCTGGTAATTGCCAACTTAAACGGTGGAGCAGATTCCAAGTTATACATGGAACTCACAATCACGAAGGGCAGAGGATATGTCAGCGCAGATAAGAATAAGACAGAGGATATTCCAATCGGCGTTATCGCAGTTGACTCTATCTATACACCGGTAGAGCGCGTAAATCTTTCTATCGAGAATACTCGTGTCGGACAGATTACAGACTACGATAAGCTTACCTTAGATGTATACACCAACGGAACCTTAGAGCCGGATGAGGCTGTCAGTCTCGCTGCCAAGGTTTTAAGTGAGCACTTAAGCCTTTTCATTGATCTGTCAGAAGCTGCACAGCAGGCAGACGTTATGATTGAGAAGGAAGACAACGCGAAAGAGAAAGTTCTTGAGATGAACATCGATGAACTTGAGTTGTCTGTTCGTTCTTATAACTGTCTGAAGAGAGCCGGAATCAACACCGTAGAAGAGTTGACAAACCGTACTCCGGAAGACATGATGAAAGTTCGTAACTTAGGACGTAAGTCCTTAGAAGAAGTTCTTGCTAAGTTAAAAGAGTTAGGACTTCAGTTAAATCAGGGTGAGGAGTAAAGCGAGGCGAAGCCGAGCGCTTCCTTCTGAACTGCTAATGTTCAGAAGGTACCGTATTCATTAGAAGTTTCTTCGAAACTTCTGCTTTCTTGCGAGCGTTAGAAGTTCGCAAGATACCTTGTACCCACAATATGGCAGAAACAGTAAGTCCGAATGGCATGGAGTATGTCAGTAGCCAATTAACAGAAATAAGCCCGAAGGGCTTATTTTGGCGGATACATGCGTCAAGCATGTTTACGCTGCATTCGGTAAGTAAGACCAAAGAGCGTGCCGGATGTACCACAGAATGGAGGAAAAAGAAATGGCAAAGTATCGTAAGTTAAGCAGAACCTCTAGCCAGAGAAAGGCTTTATTAAGAGGTCAGGTAACAGCTCTTATCAACAACGGTAAGATTGTTACAACAGAGGCAAAGGCAAAAGAAGTTCGTAAGATCGCTGAGGGTCTTATCGCTTTAGCAGTAAAAGAGAAGGATAACTTCGAAGAGGTTACTGTAAAGGCTAAAGTTGCCCGCAAGGATAAAGACGGCAAGAGAGTAAAAGAAGTTGTAGATGGTAAGAAGGTTACTGTATACGACGAAGTAGAGAAGACCATCAAGAAGGATATGCCTTCCCGTCTTCACGCTCGCAGAGAGATGTTAAAGGTTCTTTACTCTGTAACAGAAGTACCAGCTGATGCTGCTGGAAAGAAGAAAAACACCAAGGAAGTTGACCTTGTTGCTAAGTTATTCGATGAGATCGCTCCTAAGTACGCAGATCGTAACGGTGGTTACACAAGAATCGTTAAGATTGGACAGCGTAAAGGTGATGGCGCTTTAGAGGTAGTTCTTGAGTTAGTATAATTTACGACAAATAAAAGACAGTCGCGAAAGCGACTGTCTTTTTAGTTTCTATTTTTCTTTTGCAAGAGGAAGCGTAAAGATAAATTCCGTTCCGACACCCTCGGTGCTGATACAGTTGATGTTCTCACCGTGTGCTTGGATAATCTCTTTTACAATCGCAAGCCCAAGACCGGTTCCTTTTTTATCTTTCCCTCGTGAGAGGTCTGTCTTATAAAAGCGCTCCCAGATTTTCTTGATACTGTCTTTTGGAATACCGATGCCGGTATCTTTGACAGATACAAAAATTTTTTCATTCTTTTCAGTAGTCTCAATCGTAATCGTCGAATCCGGGTGACTGAATTTAAGTGCATTGTCGATGAGATTGTAAAGTACCTGCTGTATCTTACTCATATCGGCAGAGACATAAAGCTTTTCGCCGGTTAAGATTAAGTCGAAGGAAATACGTTTTTCCTTGCAGATTCCTTCAAAAGTCTGTGCAGTCATACGAATGGTATAGTTAATATCAAAATTCGTGATGTCGAGCATTGTGCCATGCGAGCCGAATTTGTTGAGTTCAAGGAGACTTTTGGTCAGCTTATTCAAACGCTCCGTCTCAAATAAGATGATGTTTAAGTACTTGTCCTGCATCTCGACCGGAATGGTTCCGTCCAACATTGCTTCCACATATCCCTTGATGGAGGTGAGCGGTGAACGGAAATCATGTGAAACGTTGGAGATAAACTTTTTCTGGTCGTCTTCCAGTGTGTTTAACTCATTTGCCATATAATTCAGCGAAGCGGCGAGATAACCAATTTCATCGCTGGAGTGAATATCAATTTTGGTTTCAAAATCGCCCTGTGCATAATGGTCTGCAGCTTTTGTGATTTTGCGAATCGGTATGTACACAATGTATGTGAACAAAATCAGGACGATGAACGCGGCTACGAAAAGAAGCGCGAGCGTTTCATAGGAAATCATAATAAGCCCATTTGCATAATTGATAAGGCTGTAGGTTGGCTTGTGGATAAGGACATACCCGCGTACCTTATAATTTACGGTAATCGGCGAAAATACGCTGAGTGTTTCATTGGAAAATTTGCCGTAAAAGTTTCCAATCTGATAATATCTGCTGCCGAAATCTGTGATGTCGAAATCCGTGATTTTCTCAGCACTCTCGACAAGATTAGGCTTGGCGGTATCTAGGATGATATTTCCTTGTGTATCAACAATCCAGATATCGCTTGAGAGGTATTCGCCCAGCATAGAGAGCTGTGTCTGTATCTCTTCTAAGGTCATGGATTTGGAAAAATAATTTTCTGCATAGTTGGAGGATATCAGTGCTGACTCACGATAGAGGCTGGCTGCATCACGACGTTCCACAAATTCAAACGTAAGGTGATAGGTGAACGTCGTGATAATGAGAAAGCCAATCACTCCATACAGCACATAGCTAAATAGCAGTTTGGGATAGAGCGTATGTTTCATGATTCACGAACCTCAAATTTGTAACCGATGCCCCAGACTGTTGCGAGACTCCAGTTTGCATGATCTTTAATCTTTTCACGGAGGCGTTTTACATGAACATCCACGGTTCTGGTGTCTCCGATATATTCATATCCCCAGATATGATCCAGCAACTGTTCTCTGGTAAATACTTGATTCGGGGAAGCAGCGAGGAAATAAAGAAGTTCCAGCTCCTTTGGCGGCATATCTATCGCCTGTCCTCGGTATACAACGGAATAGTTGGACAGATTAACTTCCAAATCCGGGTATTTGACGCATTTCAAATCCGGAGTGTTCTCCTCAGCCTTGGCAGGCTGATAACGTCTTAAAACGGCCTTTACGCGCGCCACAAGCTCTTTGGAATCAAAGGGTTTGATGATATAGTCATCTGCACCGAGCTCAAGTCCAAGCACCTTGTCGAAAATCTCTCCTTTTGCAGAAAGCATGATGATAGGGACATTTGCTTTTGCACGAACCTCGCGGCATACCTGATAGCCGTCTATCCCCGGAAGCATTAAATCGAGAAGAATCAGGTTTGGTGCATATTGTTCGAATGCTACCAGTGCCTCTTCGCCATCGTTGACAATTTTGGTGTCAAAGCATTCCTTTGTCAGGTAGAGGGAGATTAACTCTGCGATGTTGTTATCATCATCTACAATGAGTATTTTTTGTTTGGTTGCCATAGGTGTTCATCTCCTATTATTATTTTAGACAGCTTCCACAGATGGAAGCATGGCTGGTTATTTATTTAAATTCAGCAATTGTTACGCCGGCATCACCTTCCCCGAATTCTCCGAGATGGAAGGACTTGACGTATTTTAAGCGTTTCAGGTGTGCTTGCACAGCATTTCGAAGTGCCCCGGTACCTTTTCCGTGAACAATACGCACGGAGGGAAGGTGTGCCAGATAAGCATCGTCTAAATACTTGTCTAACAGAGCGATTGCTTCATCGGTGGTCTTTCCAATCAAATTAATTTCGGTGGAGACGGAAGCAGACTTGCTCATTTTAATCTTGCCGGCCCCGGTTTTATTAAATTTCTTGCCTGTCGGAGCGGTTTCCTCCTCAAGAAGAATCAAATCATTGATATTCACTAAGGAACGAAGAATTCCCATCTGCACATAAAGGTCGCCTTTGGCGTTCGGAAGGGAATGCACGGTTCCTTTCAAATTCATGCTGATAACCTTGACACTGTCTCCGACGCGCAGATTTTTCGGAACTTTATGACCGGAAGGAGTGCCGGATTTGCGGTCGGTAATCTTTTTGCTGGCATCGTCCATCTTGCCGCGAAGCTTTGCACGTTCTTTTTCCATCTCACTAATCGGAGCGTTTGCCTTTCCGTATTTGTTGAAGTTGCGGATGGTCTCGTCAGCGAGGTCTTTTGCCTCTTTGATAATATTGTATGCCTGTTCGTTTGCTTCGCGCAGAATTTTATCACGGCTGGAATCTAAGCGCTCCTGTTTCTGCTCGAGCGCTTCTTTCAGCGATTGGATTTCCTGCTTGTACTGATTGATTTCTAATTGCTCCTTTTCAATCGTAATGCGGCTTTTCTCGAGGTCTGCGAGCAGGTCCTCAAAGTTCTCGTCGCTTTCACTGATACGTCCCTTGGCGTCTTCAATCAAATCTTCGCCTAAACCAAGCTTGGAAGAAATCGCGAATGCATTACTTTTTCCCGGAATACCTATCAAGAGACGGTAGGTTGGGCTTAGGGTGTCTACGTCAAATTCGCAGCAGGCATTCTCAACGCCCGGTGTGGAAAGGGCGTAAACCTTCAACTCGCTGTAGTGGGTGGTTGCCATAATGCGAGCACCGTACAGATGGAGCTTGGAAAGAATCGAAATCGCAAGTGCGGCACCCTCGGTCGGGTCTGTTCCGGCGCACAACTCGTCAAACAGTACCAAAGAGCGGTCGTTGACCTGATCTAAGATATGAATAATATTCGTCATGTGCGAGGAGAATGTACTCAGCGATTGTTCAATACTCTGCTCGTCTCCGATATCTGCAAAAACCTCCTCAAAAATACCGAGCTCCGAACGTTCCGAAGCAGGAATGTGAAGTCCTGCCTGCCCCATCAAAGTGAGCAGACCGACTGTTTTTAAGGAGACGGTCTTACCACCGGTATTTGGCCCGGTGACAATCAATAAATTGAAATCCTCACCGAGATGTACATCGATTGGCACAACTTTCTTTTTATCCAGAAGAGGATGGCGCCCTTTGCGGATACGGATGCGGCCCTCGGTATTAAAAAGAGGTGCTACGCCGTTGTATTCTCTGGCATAGGATGCTTTGGCAAAAATGAAATCCAGTTCTGTCAGAATTTGATAATCGGTCTGTAACTGCAGGGCATATTCGCCGGTCAGGTTGCTTAAATTGGCAAGAATGACTTCAATCTCGTCCTGTTCGCGGAGAAGGAGCTCTTTATATTCGTTATTGAGATTAACGACTGCCATCGGTTCGATGAAAAGGGTAGAACCGGTAGAAGACTGGTCGTGAATCATGCCGGGAACCTGTGACTTTGCTTCCGCCTTGACCGGCAGACAATAGCGACCGTCGCGCATGGTGATAACGGTATCCTGCAAGTAGCTACGCGTCGTTGTGTTATTAATCATCGCATTCATCTGTGCGCGAATCTTATCGTTCATGCCGCGCATGGAGCGTCGGATGGAACGAAGCGTAGAGCTGGCATCGTCGGCAATTTCGTCCTCGGATAAGATGCAGCGTCTGATTTCGTCATACAGAGGCGTGAGAGGTTCAATATCGGAAAAGAATCCGGCAAGTGAATCACTGGCAATCGGGTCATCCTCCGTCGCCGTGCGGGAGAATGCTTTGGCACGCTTCGCTGCCTCTAACAGAGAGCAGATACGCAATAGCTCAATCGTGCTTAAGGAACCGCCGATTTCCAAACGCTTCAGGGAGTCCGTGATGTTACTTACCCCGGAAAAGGAGAGAGAGCCACTCTTAAAGATGCGGTTTAGGGCATCTTTGGTCTGTAACTGTAACTGCTCAATCTCGGCGATGTCCGTAATCGGACGGAGCGCAAGACAACGTGCCTTTGCCTGTTCGCTGTGCGCATACTCTGCGAGCTGCTCGATGATTTTATTGTATTCTAAAGTTTTTAATACTTTTTCATTCATAATTATTCTAGTCCTTTTTGATAAAACTCGTACATCTTGATTATAGCGTATTAGACTTCGTAAGAAAAGCAGAATTGAAAAGATTTCAATAATACTATTGCAAGCATATTCGATTCATTTTATAATATCTACTGATACCGTTTTTGGGTTTTTGTGTGGGAAACACATAGAAAAGAGGAAAATCATGCAGGAAAGAGACAATGATAATTTTTCCTTTATCAATGAGAAGATAAAAGAGAAACCACTGAATAAAAGAAGACTTTTATTGCATGTGGGATATATCGCAGGAGTAGCAGCCGTATTTGGCGTGGTTGCAAGCTTGGTTTTTGCATTTTTCCAACCAAAGTTCTCGCAGATGTTGTATCCGGAGCAGGAACCGGTGGTTACGATTCCGAAGGATGACATTGTCGATACAGAGGCGACGGAGCAGGTAAATACGGAGGCGACGGAGCAGCAGGAGCCGGAGGTGCCTGCCCTGCCGGAGCCGAGAGAGTTTGAAATTGCTGACTTCCAAAATCTGCAGAACGAGTTGTATGCGGTGGGACGGGAAGCAAACCGATTTGTAGTTACCGTCACAGGAGTCAAGAGTGATACGGATTGGTTCAATAATGCGTACGAGAGTAAGGGACAGGCATCCGGTATAATTATTGCGGATAATGGTCAGGAATTGCTTATCTTAACAGAACGTAAGGTGATTTCGGGAGCGCAGGAGATTTTTGTTACATTTATCAATGATGTGACAGTTGAAGCTTCTATGAAGAAATACGATGGGAATACCGGTATTGCGGTGCTTAGTGTTTCGCACGAGGAAGTGGATGAGGAGACAATGAATGCGATTGCTGTTGCAGAGCTTGGAAATTCGCTGGTGACACCGCAGGGAATGATTGCGATTGCAGTGGGGAGTCCACTCGGAACGACCTACTCTATTTTGACAGGCAGTATTACATCCACGACAAACAGCATTTCGACGGTGGATATGAACTATACCGTGTTTACCACTGATATTGTCGGAAGCAGCAAAGGCAGCGGAGTGCTTATCAATGCATCAGGACAGGTGATAGGACTGGTTATGCAGGATTACAGCAGTGACGGAGACCAAAATACATTGACGGCGATTTCAATTTCGGAGCTAAAGACCTTGATTGAGATGCTGTCGAACAATCAGGATATTCCGTATATTGGGTTAGAACTTACGACAGTGACGAATGATATTGCCAATGAATATGACATCCCTAAAGGTGCATATATTAAAGAGGTGAAGATGGATTCTCCGGCGATGGCAGCAGGTCTTCAGAAAGGTGATGTCATCACAAAGATGGGAGGAGAAGCAATCTATACAGTGGACAGCTATGAGAGTAAGCTGTTAGAACTAAAGCCGGATGAGCGTGTTAAAATTGTCGTGGAGCGACAGGGCACAAGCGGGTATAAAGAGATTACCTGTACGGTGGATGTGAGCGTATTACAGTAAAATGAGGCGGTGCCTTGCGGCACCGCCATATTATAGAAGTGAGGTTAAGATGAAGTATATTGAGAGTCTTCGCGAGGGCGAAAGAGTAAATGAAATTTATTTGTGTAAGGTAAAGCAGTCTGCATTGACAAAAGCGGGAAAACCGTACGACAGCCTGATATTGCAGGACAAGACAGGCACGTTGGATGCAAAAATCTGGGAGCCGGGTTCTGTTGGAATAGATGAGTTTGACTCCTTAGATTACATAGCCGTTATGGGTGATATCACGAGCTTTCAGGGCAACCTTCAGCTCAATGTGAAGCGTGTGCGTAAGGTGGAAGAGGGCGAATATGAGCCGAAGGATTATCTGCCGGTAAGTACAAGGGACATGGAAGAGATGTATACAGAGCTGCTTGCGTTGATTGCCTCGGTAAAACAGCCATATTTAAAGAAGCTGCTTGAGAGCTTTTTTGTGGATGATAAGGATTTTGCAAAACGTTTTAAATTTCACTCCGCGGCAAAGACCGTGCACCATGGATTTGTAGGCGGTTTATTAGAGCATACGCTTTCCGTGGCGAAGAACTGTGATTACTTTGCAAAGGCATACGATATTTTAAATCGCGACTTACTAATCTCGGCAGCGATTTTTCACGATATCGGAAAGCTGGAGGAGTTGTCCACATTCCCGGAGAATGATTATACGGATGAGGGACAGTTGTTAGGTCATATTATGATTGGGGCAGAGATGGTAGGTGAGCGCATGCGCGCGATTCCGGGATTCCCGAAAGGGTTGGGTAATGAACTCAAACACTGCATTTTGGCACACCATGGAGAACTGGAATACGGTTCGCCGAAGAAGCCGGCGTTAGCGGAAGCGCTGGCACTCAGTTTTGCAGATAATGTGGACGCGAAGATGGAAACCATCCGCGAAATTTTTGCAAATGTGCCGGAGAACAATCTGGAGTGGCAGGGATATAACCGGTTGCTTGAAAGTAATATCCGACGCTCGGGCAGGGACTAAATTATGCTCAGAAAGAATGACATAATCGAATTGAAAATAGAGGACATGGGCGTAGACGGAGAGGGCATCGGAAAATATGACGGGATGGCCTTTTTCGTGAAAGATGCCCTGATGGGTGATGTGATTCGGGCGCGTGTGACCAAATTGAAAAAGAATTATGGCTACGCGAGAGTGGAAGGGATACTAGAACCGTCCGCTTGCCGCGTGGAACCGAAGTGCAGGCTTCACGCACGTTGCGGTGGCTGTCAGATACAGGCGATGGATTATGCATGGCAGCTTAAGTACAAACAGAATAAAGTGCGCGGCAATTTGATTCGCATCGGGGGCTTTTCGGAAGCGTTTGTGGATGAGGTCATGCTTCCGATTGTGGGCATGGAGACGCCTTACCGCTATCGCAATAAGGCGCAGTTCCCAATTGGCACGGATAAGGATGGCAACCTTGTTGCAGGATTTTATGCATCTCGCACGCACAGCATTATTCCGGTTGAGGACTGCATGCTCGGTGTGCCGGAGAACAAGCAAGTGCTCGAATGTGTCCTAGATTATATGCGGGAACATCATGTTCAGGCTTACGATGAGACGACCGGAAGGGGACTGGTACGCCACGTGCTGATTCGTTATGGCTTTTCCACGAAAGAAATCATGGTTTGCCTGATTATCAACGGCAAGAAGCTTCCGGCGCAGGAAGATTTGATTGATAGATTATGTAAGCTAGATGGGATGACGAGCATTTCCGTGAATCAAAATACGAAGAACACGAATGTGATTCTGGGAGATGTGACGGAGACTATCTGGGGACAGGCTTATATTACGGACTATATTCACTTGAGAAAGTGTGGGGTAGAGGGTGCGGCACAGTCAGAAGCAAACAGTGACGGGCAATCTGCAACAGAACAGCAACCGGAAGCGGACAGTGCAAATGAATTTGTCCTGACCGACACCGCAATTGCTTACCATATTTCCCCTCAGTCCTTCTATCAAGTCAATCCGGGACAGACCGAGAAGCTTTACAGTCTGGCGTTAGACTATGCTGGCTTGACCGGAAAGGAAACGGTCTGGGATTTGTATTGTGGCATCGGGACTATTTCTCTTTTCCTCGCGCAGAAGGCCGGAAAGGTGTATGGCGTGGAAATCGTACCGCAGGCAACCGAGGACGCGAAGAACAACGCAAAGCTAAACGGCATCACGAATGCAGAATTTTTTGTGGGCAAGGCGGAGGAAGTACTGCCGGAGTTCTATGAGCGCGAGA
>JALEKJ010000040.1 GCA_022771695.1 Roseburia sp.
ATTTGTTTGATGATGAAGCTGGTGTAGAAGGCTTCTACATCTTCTAATTTCACACCGTTTATTTGTTGTGCCCGCTTTCCAGCGGGCTATTTTCATATCAAGAGTTCTCCGAAGGAGAACTTTCCTATAAAGCAAAAAAGAGAAAAAGTTAGTCGGAGTAAACTCCGAACTGACTTTTTCTCTTTTTATACTAGCCTCTGTAATAGTTAATCAGGCATCCCTTTAAAATAATCTCACGCTCATCGTCGGTCATCGCGCCAAGTCCTAATGTGAACTCTTTTAGCTGCGTTCCCTCTACCACATATGCGGTAATCTCACTCTTCTTTTCCTCTACCGCTACGCGGATATCCGGAATGAACAGATAATCCAGATTCTTAAACGGCAACTCACCCTCCGGAATGATAAACGGAAGCATACCCCAGTTGATGAGGTTGGAGCGATAACGCTTCGTCGCATACTCATTCGCGATATTCGCCCAACCGCCTAACACCTTCTGGCAGGATGCCGCCTGCTCTCTGGCAGAACCGTCACCCGGCTTCACAGCAAAAATCGTACTTCCAAATCCGAGTACTCCCTTCGCCTGGCCCTCGCCAAACT
The DNA here is from genome assembly GCA_022771695.1 of Roseburia sp. Classification (GTDB taxonomy): domain Bacteria; phylum Bacillota; class Clostridia; order Lachnospirales; family Lachnospiraceae; genus Roseburia. The sequence continues at coordinate 598 of JALEKJ010000040.1, forward strand.
TCTTATCCGGGAATGCTGCACCGATGGTCTCCATTACCGGCTTTAATTCCTCAAACGCTTCTACCGGACACTCCCCTGCTTCCAGTGCCTTCTGCGCTTTCTGAATCTCTTTTGCACGACCTACATAAAGCGGGTCTTTTCTGGAAAGCGCAAACTCTGCCAATCCCAACGGATTCGAGCGGAACGAAGAGGTCTCTCCGGACGGAATCAGCTCGTCGGTCGTCGTAACCGGATCGTGAATCTCGGATACTACCTTAAGCACCATATTTTCCGGCAATGCACTCATCGCCGGCCAGTCCTTGATATTCGGTCCAAACTGTATCTCGACACTTGGATCCGCTACGCCCTTGCTGTCAAAAACACGGTTCTCATAAATAGTCTTGTCAAAGAAGTATTTTGGCTTGGTGTATTCTACATCCACATCGGTCGCTGCGGTAAGGTAGCCCTTATTCGCTGCGGTTGCCGCGATAGAGCGCGCATCCATCAGTGCCACGGATGCAACCTGACCTTTCTGCACCTTAGAGCCTTCACGGTTCGGGAAGTTTCTTGTAGAATGACGGATGGAGAATGCATTGTTTGCCGGCGTATCTCCTGCACCAAAACACGGTCCGCAGAATGCCGTCTTCACAATCGCTCCGGTCTGCATTAATGTCGCCACCGCTCCGTTCTTCACCAGTTCCATATAGATTGGCGTACTTGCCGGATAAACACTAAGCGTAAACTCATCCGGCCCAATAGAGGCACCCTTTAAGATATCTGCCGCATCGCAGATATTTTCAAATCCACCGCCTGCACAACCTGCAATGATACCTTGATCTACATAAAGTCTGCCGTTTCTGACCTTGCTCTTTAAATCCAACTTTACTGCACCGTCAAAGCTTACCTCTGCACGCTTCTCACAGTCATCTAAGATATCCATCAGATTCGCATTCAGCTCCTCAATGGTGTAAGTATTGCTCGGATGGAACGGCATTGCAATCATCGGCTTAATCTCGCTTAAGTCAATCTCAATCATGCCGTCATAGTAAGCCACCTCACCCGGATTCAGCTCTTTGTATTCATCGGTTCTTCCGTGAATCGCATAGAATTCTTTTACCTTATCATCGGTTCTCCAGATAGAGGACAGGCAGGTCGTCTCCGTCGTCATAACATCCACACCGATACGGAAATCAACGCTTAAGTTCGATACGCCCGGCCCCACAAACTCCATGACCTTATTCTTCACATAACCACGGTCAAATACCTCACCGATAATCGCAAGCGCGACGTCCTGCGGACCGACACCCTTCTGTGGTGTTCCGGTCAGATAAACACCGATAACTCCCGGCATATCAATATCATAAGTTTTTGACAGCAACTGTTTTACTAACTCAGGTCCGCCCTCTCCGACTGCCATCGTGCCAAGTGCACCGTATCTGGTATGAGAATCAGAGCCAAGAATCATCTTACCGCCGCCTGCAAGCATCTCTCTCGCATACTGATGGATAACTGCCTGATGCGGTGGAACATAAACTCCACCGTACTTCTTTGCACAGGTCAAACCAAACATGTGGTCATCCTCATTGATCGTACCACCCACCGCACAGAGACTGTTATGACAATTTGTGAGAACATACGGGATTGGGAAACGCTCCAAGCCCGATGCACGTGCTGTCTGAATGATTCCAACAAACGTAATATCATGCGAAGTCAGTTTATCAAATTTAATCTGCAGCTTGTCCATGTTGCCGGAAACGTTGTGCTCCTTTAAAATGCCATACGCAATCGTATTCTGTGCTGCCTGCTCCTTCGTAACTGCTGCGCCCGTCTTGCTCTTTACTGCTGCAAACGCGTCATTGCCGTCTACAATCAGTTCTTTGCCATTTACGAGATAAACGCCACTGTCGTATAATTTCATGTTATAACCTCCATCTACTCAAAAGAGTGCGCATTTTAACAACGCACTCACTTGCAAAAAATTATATAGGTAGCACTAGAAAAAATCAAGTACTTTTACACGTTAAATTGTTACCATTTTAAAATCAAGAGAAAACTTCCTATTTAAAGCTTTCCATCCTCTAACAGCAATATAATATCAAACAGGCTGTCTGCCTCCGCTGTAATAATTTCTGCCGTCTCTTTATCCGGCTTCGTTAAGTCCGGAACCATAATCGTACGGATTCCCGCATCCACTGCTGCCCGCACGCCGTTCGGAGAGTCCTCCACGGCAATACATTCCTCCGGCGCACATCCGATTTGCTCACACACATACAAGTAGATATCCGGCTTCGGCTTTCCGTTCTCCACCATCGTCGCACAGACAATGCGGTCGAATTTCTCATAGACTCCAATCCTTGTCAAATAATCCTTTGTGCGCACCGGATCGGTCGCCGTCGCCACCGCAGTCATAATTCCATGCGCTTTCAAGTAGTCTAGTATCTCATCCACACCCGGCTTCTTATCAATACCATGTCTTGCAATATGCTCTTTCATCAGCTCCTTGCGGCGCTCTCTGATTGTCCAATAAGAAAAGTTCTCTCCAAAAATGCTCTGCAGATATGGCGCCGCATATTTTCCGGCAAGGCTCCGTATCGCAAGTGCATGTTCCTCTTTCATATCATATCCGGCTTCCGACGCAGCCTGACGCCAGTATATGTTCAGCCACTTTTCGGTATCAATCAATACACCATCCATGTCAAATATTACTGCTTTCACCATCTGACTCGCCCTCCTCTTTATACACTGGGAATACCAAGGTTGCCCGGAACAAATCTCCGTCCACGGAGATATCAAACTGACCTCCCATCAAAATCGTCAGGTTCTTTGCAATGGAAAGTCCCAGCCCACTTCCTTCCGTCGTTCGTGAAGAATCGCCACGGATAAAACGTTCCGTCAAGTCTTCTACACTGCTATTTTCCAATGCGAGTGATTTTTCGGACACGTTCTTTATGGAAAAGACTGCCGTGTCACCTGTTTCCTGCACTTCAACGTAAACTCTTGTTTTCTCGAGCGCATATTTTGCTACATTATTGTAAAGGTTCTCTATCACGCGGTAGAGATGTCTGCCATCCGACCAGATATAAACCGCCTGCTTCGGAAGCTTGGTGACAATTGTAAGCTCCTTGCTCTCAAACTTCTCATTGAACTCCCCACCGGTCTGACACACCAGCTCCACAATATCAATCTGCTGCATGTCAAGCTTGACATTTCCGGAGCTTACCTTCGATGCCTCAACCAAGTCTTCCGTCAACTGCTTTAATCGCTGAGATTTTTCGTCCAGAATCCGCACGTAATTTTTCACCCGCTCGTTCTCAATGTCTTCCAGCTTAATTAGGTTGACATAATTTATAATCGATGTCAACGGCGTCTTGATGTCGTGAGATACATTCGTAATCAAATCCGCTTTCATACGCTCGTTTTTCGTGCTGTCATCCACTGCATGCAAAAGTCCTGCGCCGATATTGTTGATTGCCTCAGCAAGCTGTCTGTCCTCTCCGTGCAAATCTTCCACATCAATCTTTGCATTTAAGCCGCCGTCTGCAATCTCTTCCACCCCCTGCAGAATACGGTACTGCTCCACGGCCTTGCGCAGCATAATATATGCCTCCATCCCACAGAATACCAGCAGGAGAATCAGTGCAAGTATGTTTCCATAATAGAATGCCCCCACTGCCAGCACAAAGCAGACAACCATGTGTATTGCAAATGCTATGAGCACGCGTACCGTCACGGAACGCTCCCGGAATGTTTTTTCCAACCCTTTTCCAAGCCAGCAGACCAGACTGTTCTCCCACATGACCTCTGCCTTTAGCCGCCGCACCATGCTCAGATAAAAAATCAAAAATATCGCATCAATTAAAAAGCTGACACTTCCGGATGCGACCAAAAGTCCCGACACATCCCACTCCTTGTTGGTAACTTCCGCTACCAGCAAAAGCAACTGGCTTGCAATCATGACAAATCCTGCAATCATAAGCTCTGTCTTCACTCTGTCGATGGAGCTTAGGCAGATTTCTTCACATTCCTCACGGCGTCCTGCGGCAAGCGTAAGGTAGACCAGACTTAAAATCCAACCAATCAGTCCGATAATCGTTCCTACGATGCTGACCTTAATCCACGGATGCAGACGGCTGTACTCCACCTGTGCGTCATACAGGTCGTCCATCGCTGAAAGCTGTGTATCGACGCCGATTACCAGCACGACATCCTCAAGGGGCCAGTACATCTGACTGTTATAGCCATTAAAGAAATAGTTCTCCAGCCCGCGGATATCCGTACCAAACTCTTTGTTCTCCATATCATAGAGCAGATAATCCCCCATCGTCTTCGCTTCCATGAGAATCGTCTGCGTATCAAAGGTTTGCCCCTCTCTCGTATCCGGCTGGTTTGTATACCAAACACCGCCTACCTTATACCAATAGCAGAAGTTTGTGTTCTCCTGCTTAAATTCATTGGTATACCGTAGATAAAGTTTGTCATCCTCCGAATTGCGAAAATCGCCCTTCTGTGTCAGCAGCATGTATTCACTTAAGTCACTGCATTTCTGCTCCATACATTTTAAGTAATAACCGGAGCTTAAAAAATCTTCCGTCCCGATATCCGTCAGCTCCAAAATATTTTTATTGATCAATGCCACAAGCAAAAAGACGCTCACCGTGAGTATGACCGTAAAAAACGAATGCAGCAGCACCCCTGTGATTTTCATTCCATAACTATAGGATTTATTATCCATGAAAGCTTCCCCTAATTTTTGTCTATCTTATATCCAACGCCCCAGACTACCTTTAAATATCTCGGCTCCTTCGGATTAATCTCAATTTTCTCGCGAATATGTCGAATATGAACTGCAACCGTATTATCTGCTCCGATGGCATCCTCATTCCAAATATTCTCATAAATCTGGTTGATAGAAAAAACTTTGCCCTGATTCTTGACCAATAGCAGAAGTATGTTGTATTCAATCGGGGTAAGCTTTACGACCTCCCCATCCACGGTTACCTCTTTCAAGTCATCGTTAATAGACAGTCCGCCCACAGTATATACCGCCTCGCTGGTGTCTGCCGCATTGCCAAGCTGCGTATAGCGACGAAGCTGAGACTTTACACGTGCTACAAGTTCAAGCGGATTGAAGGGTTTTTCCACATAATCGTCTGCCCCGATATTAAGTCCCAATATCTTGTCCGCATCCTCCGTCTTCGCAGAAAGAATAATGATTGGGATACTGCTCTGTTCGCGAATCTTCAAGGTCGCACGGATACCGTCAAGCTTTGGCATCATCACATCCATAATCAGCAGATGTACCTCGTTATCCTTAAGGATTTCAAGCGCTTCCTCGCCGTCATATGCCTTCAAGACATGATAGCCCTCCTGTTGCAAATAAATATCTATTGCTTCTACAATTTCTTTATCATCGTCACATACCAAAATTGTCTGCATCGCTTCTCTCCATTCTTCTGATGAAATATACCTATTCTACATTTTGTTATTGTTCATTTTAACAGGAAAATTTAAATTGTAGTAGGGGAGATTTCTTAATTGATTCTTAAAATTCCTATTCCTTTATCTCAAGATTCTTATAATACTGCATCGGCGTCACGCCATATTCCTTCTTAAATGCCCGAAAAAAATGGTTATAGCCACCAAATCCACCCAACTGATACACCTCGCTGATTGCTTTTCCCTGCTCGATATATTTGCGGCACAAATCCAGTCTCGCCTTCACGATATACGCATGCGGTGTCTGCCCGGTAAGCCTTTTAAATTCCCTGCAGATATGATATCTGCTGACAAAAAATTCCTTTTCCAACTGTTCCAAGGTTAAGTCCTCTGTTAAGTGCTCTCTGATATAAATGAAAATATCATCCATCATAATATGGCGACGCTTCCTGCTTTTATGTACCCGGTCCGCACCAATGCAGGCGCGAAGCGATAAAATGAGCAGCATTGAGATAAGGTTCTTCTCATACAACTTCTGTCCGTAAGGATTTTCTTCCTCTTGCATATCGCTCAATTTCAACGCAATATTTTTTATCAGCATGGACGCTTCACTGTCAGCATGAATAACCGTTACTTTAAAAGGGACAAAGCCAAAGCCTTCCTCAAGCTTTGTCTCCTCATCCGATAGCTCTCGCAAAAATTCCGGCAGTACCCGCAGTTCTAAAATCTGTAGCTGATATCTGCCTCCCCGAAAGCGCATCGTTGACTTCTCACCCGGTTTTAAGATGATAACATCCTCCGTGCTGCAGAGCTTCATCTCACCGTCCATCTCAAAATAGCTTGTTCCGCGGGAAACATACAAAATCATATAATATTTTCCCGCAGCAAACTGTCTTTCCGTCGCCTCCAAAAAATCATGTTTCATCGCAATATAACTTTTTCTTTCCATAGATTCCTCTCCACGCATAGTCATTTTTACCATAGAATCTGTTTTTAGCATATCATGCATGCACAGTTATTACAACATGTCAATTTTTGCTAGTTCTCGTGCAATAAATGGATATGCATTGTTTTTTGTGCATTCTATAATGAAAATAACCTAATAAATCATCTATACATAAGGAAAAGGGGGCTATTATGAACAACACAAGACCATTCTCCATGAGAGACAAAATTGGTTACACCCTAGGCGACCTCGGAAACTGCTGTACAGAACAGTTCCGCGCCATGTATCTGACGGTATTCTACACACTGGTATTAAAAGTAAATCCGGTGCATGTAGGTATTCTGATGCTTATCACCAAAATCTGGGATGCCATCAATGACCCGATTATCGGCGCATTGGTAGACAGCCGTGAAAACAAAGGAAAAGGAAAATTCATTCCATGGATTAAAATGTTTGCTTTTCCAACCGCCGTTTTATGTACGCTCGGCTTCGTAAATGTCAGCAATCTTGATTACGGACTTCGCCTTGCCTACATGTTTATCACCTATGTCGTATACGAGATTATGTACACCTGTGTAAACGTGCCATTCGGAAGCTTATCCAGCGTTATGACCGATGATGTCAATCAGCGTACCGACCTCTCCCGTTATCGCAGCCTTGGCGGAACCATCTTTATGACCGTCATTGTCATTGCCGGTCCATTGATTCTCTACAAAGACAATCAGCCGGTTGCAGAAAATTTCTTAATTATGTCCGGTGTCTGTGCAGCCATCGGTTTTATCTGCTTAATGATTACCTCTGCATGGTGTAAAGAGCGTGTTGCACCTGCGCCGGCACCAAAGAAAGAAAAGTTAAACTATCTTGAAGTTATAAAAGAAATTGCAAAGAACCGTGCACTTTTAGGATGTATGCTCTCCAGCTTTGTCGGCATCGTAGGCGCCGGTATGGTGAATGCCTTAAATACATATCTTTTCAGAGATTACTTCGGAAACGTAGCAATTATGGCTGTGTCCGGTATGTTAAGCGTATTATGGTCCGTCATCGCTTTTGTCGGCATCAAGTTTGTTGCCAAGAAGTTTGGTAAAAAAGAATGGATTATGTACAGTGCAAGCTTCTCTGTTGTTGTATTTGCCGTATTATTCTTCTTCCCATTAGAGAACCCGATGCTGTTTATCATCATCAACGGTATCTGCTACCTTGGTGTCTGTGGTTTCCAGGTACTTATCTGGGCACTTGTAAATGATGCCATCGACTATCAGGAATTACAGACCGGTCAGAGAAACGAAGGTATCGTATATTCTGCATACACTTTCTTCCGCAAGCTTGCAAACGCAGTTTCCGGAAGTATGGGAAGCTTCGCACTTGCTATCGCAGGTTTTGATGTAAACCTTACTCAGCAGAGTTCGGAATTCGCCGGACACCTCTGGAAAACCTACACCGGAATCTATGTTGTAGGATATCTGCTTGCAGTGCTGATTCTTAAATTTGTTTATCCATTGACCAAGGAAAAAACTGCTGAGATGCTTGCAGAATTAGCAGAAAGACGTAAAGGAGCAGCAAATGATTAAACAGATTTCTCTTGTAAACCGTTCCGGTCATACGCTTCGGGGAATACTCAATTTCCCCGAAGAGAAAGAAATAGCACCGGTACTCATCAACCTCCACGGCTTCGGAGGAACAATGGGCGGTTACAAAGGGCTTCACACCCACATGGCAAGGACACTTGCCGAGAACGGCTTCGCCTGTGTCCGCTTTGATATGTACGGAAATGGCGAAAGCGACGGCGAATTTTCTGACATGACGTTTACTTCTTTATTGGAAGATACCGAGGATATCTTTGCATGGGTAAAAGAGCAACCATGGGCAGATACCAATCATTTGATTCTCTCCGGGCAAAGCATGGGCGGCTATGTCGCTTCCTGTGCTGCTCCCCGCCTCACACCGTCTGCCCTGGTGCTCATGTGCCCGGGTGCCGGCATGTGGTACGGTGCTCTGGAACGCTCTCTTGCCATGGAGGAAAAAGGAATCTTTTTTGCAGATATTGAAGGCTTAAAGTTTTCTACTTCTTTTAACAAGGATCTGCATCAATATGAACCGTTTTCCACGGCAGAAGGCTATCACGGACCGGTACTTTTAATCCGTGGTACCAAAGACGAACTCGTGGATGAAGCCACCTGTGAAAAATATCGCGGAATTTACGGTGATTCTTGTACTTACGTCACCATCGAAGGCGGTAATCACAATTTCTCCAGCCTTCCTGCCAGAGAGGCGTGTGAACAGGCAATTCTTAATTTTTTGGCAAATTAATCTTGTCACCCCGGAAGCAGCCTTTTGCCGCTTCCCCATTATAGAAAGAAGGAATTATCATGAACATTTTAGATCCAATCAAAGTAGGAAAAACAACATTCAAAAACCGTATCATGTTTCCACCTCTTACCACCGGCTACGAGGAACGCGACGGCTCCATCGGCGAACAGAGCTTTCAGTTCTATAAACGCCTTGCCGAAGGTGGGGTTGCATATATCGTCATCGGAGATGTTGCTCCGGTAGCAACCTTCAGCCCGACGCCAAAGCTTTTTAAGGAGGAACAGATTGCACCGTTTAAGCGCCTTGCCGACGCATGCCATGAACATGATTGTAAGCTCGGCATCCAGCTTTTCCATCCGGAATATAATGTTGACGCATTAAATGCACTGTTTGCACAGGGTAAGATGGAAGAGGCAAGAGCAAGACTTCACCATGATATGCAGCATTTTATCAACGAAGTAACGGAAGAACAGTTAAATACCCTGCTTGACCGCATGGAGGTCTGTGCAAAACTTGCAGAGCGTGCAGGCGTTGATTGTATCGAAGTTCACGGCGATCGTCTCGTTGGTTCTCTGTGTTCAAAGATTTTAAACCAGCGTACCGATAACTACGGCGGAAGCTTTGAAAATCGTACACGGTTTGCATTAGCACTGGTAGAGCGCTTGAAAAAAGCAGTTCCTGACATGGTCATTGACTATAAACTGCCAATTATCACACCGTTAAAAGATGGCGGCTTACGCGGAAAAGGCGGTCTGGAATTAGAAGAAGCAAAAAAACTGGCAGTTCTTTTGGAAAAAGCCGGCGTTGATACGCTCCACGTAGCACAGGCAAACCATACCGGAAATATGGCAGATACGATTCCTCCGATGGGCACACAGCCATATGGATTTACCGTATACTGTGCCGAAGAGATAAAGGAACTGGTAAGCATCCCGGTATCCTGCGTCGGAAGAGTCGTTACCCCGGAGGCAGCAGAAGCCATTGTCTCCTCCGGCAAAGCAGATATCGTCGGATTAGGACGCTCCCTGCTCACAGACCCTGATTTTGTGAAGAAGTGTGAAGCCGGAAACACCTGCTGCGTCAGAACTTGTATCATGTGTAACAAGGGCTGTACCGACAACATCCAGAATCGCGCTTTCTTAAGCTGTGTTCTCAACGCAGAAAACGGTTACGAAGGAAAACGTGTCATTACACCGGCCGAGAAGAAGAAAAACATCGCTGTTATCGGTGCCGGTATTGCCGGATTAGAGGCGGCAAGAGTTGCTGCCACAAAGGGGCACAACGTTACCGTATTTGAGAAATCCCTGCAGGCAGGCGGTCAGCTTCTGATTGCCAGTGTTCCACCGCGCAAAGAGGAGATGATGCGAATCTTAAATTATTATCAGGCAGTTTTGGCTACACTTCCGGTTACCTTCCGTTTCGGCACCACATTGGCTCCGGAAAACTATACCGATTATGATGATATTATCGTTGCAACCGGCGCCTCCAACTTTATCCCACCGATTCCGGGACACGAGCTTCCAATCGTAACCAGCGCGTGGGATGTATTGGCAAAGAAATCCATTGTTTTTGGCAAGGTTGTTGTCATCGGTGGTGGTCTTGTCGGTGTAGAGACCGCAGAATATTTAGCAGGACTCGGCTGTGAAGTCACGGTTGTAGAAATGCTGGATGCAATCGCAAAAGAAGAAAGCAACACCATCCTGCCTACACTCACCAAAGAACTGGATTCCTATGGCGTTGTACGCTACACCAATACAAAGCTTGACGAAATCCACGCGGCATCCGTCACTGTTACAACAACCGCTCCGGATGCCGAGCCGAAGACTTTTGACATCCCTGCCAACTTCGTAGTTATGGCGGTCGGTGCCAGAAAGCATCTGCCGGAAATGAACGACTGTCCGGTTCCGGTTCATTATGTAGGCGACTGCGGCGGCGAACGTCCAAGCAATATCGACCACGCCGTAAAGAGCGCATATGATGCTGCAAATTCGTTATAATTAGAATTTTAAAAATTTATTTTGTAAAGCTTAAGAATCACCGCCCAATATTAAGAAAGGCTTTATTGTAAGTATTTTTTTCCTGTCTTATCATAAAGAACATAGCAAATAATACTATCAGGAGGACAGAAAATGAGTGCATTACCAAAAAAAGCCAAGCACAAGGCAATTTTGCTTGTTGCTGAGATTTTTATCTTAATTGTGTTGGCGGTGATTCTTTTTGTTGTTGTAAAATTATCAAAAATCGAAAAAAACCAGTTAAATCTGGACAATATAACCATTAATGAAGACCTGTCAGACGAGACAAAAGAAATCTTATCAGACTATCAGACAATCGCTCTCTTCGGCTTGGATAACCGCAAGAATGGGAGTCTCTCAAAAGGGCGCAGTGATGTCATCATGCTGGCAAACATCAACCGAAAAACGCATGATGTAAAGCTTGTATCTATCTACCGTGACACCTATTTGGATACCGGAGACGGCATCTATGAGAAATGTAACGCTGCATATGCAAAGGGTGGTCCCGAACAGGCACTTTCCATGTTAAATGCCAACTTAGACTTAGCGATTACCGATTATATCACCGTAGATTTCAACGCTATCATAGAGTGTATTGATTTGCTTGGAGGTGTCGAAATGACTATCACGGACGATGAAGCCACCTTGATGCTCGGCTATATCCGGGAGTTGAATGAGCTGACCGGAAACAGTTCTAAGTGTCCAAGCTCCGGCGGTACCTACACCCTCGATGGTGTTCAGGCAACTGCCTATGCGCGTATCCGCTATGGCGGCGGTGACGATTACAAGCGTACCGAGCGCCAGCGCGCAGTCATTGCCGCCATGGTAGAAAAGGCGCAGAAATCCAATTTGAAAACATTAAACAGCTTAATCAATCAGCTTTTTGGCGATATTGAAACCAGCTTCTCCAATGGTGAGCTCATCGCACTGGCCGCAGATGTATTCCAGTATCAGCTTGGCGAGACAAGCGGCTTCCCATTTGAAAAAAATTCTCATCGTTATAGTAAAGAGGGAGATGTGGTTATTCCTTGTGATCTCGCATCAAATGTAACCAAGCTGCATGAATTTTTGTTTGGTACTGCCGATTATGTTCCGTCCACTACGGTGCAGAACAACAGCAACGATATCATCAACAAGACCGGCTATCGCCAGGGCGACGGATATTAAAAGATACTCCTCAAATGCGTATCATTCCTATTACCGGAACATTTATTGCATCATGTTTTCGCGAAACAAATTTCAAAATCTTTTCGAGCAGAATCCGAGAATTTTAGAACTTGCGCCTGAAATTATGTGTCATGTCTCTTTCGCCGACCGAACAGACCGCGGACATTTACACGCGTTTTGTACAGGCGTTGAAAAGACAGAACTCATAACATCTTTCAGACGCGAGTTCGTAAAAATCCCGGATTTTGTAAGATGATTTTGAAATTTCGTTTTACATCTGTCGCAATTCTTCTATTTTTTGTCTGACATTTTGGAGCGCTCTTCCGGACAGTTCTTCTTCCTCTTCTGCTTTCCGTCGGGCAATTCTGAGGCACTCCTGTCTTCTTATTCCCAACACGATAAACACATCTACAATAAGATATGTCAACGGGATATTCAACAAAATTCCCAGCACCTCAAAAAAAAGCAGAATGATAACTCCCGGTAGCAAAATCAAATTTGAATAAAGACAAAGTCTTGTAAGTTCGGACATTTCCCGAAACCAATGATTCTTTTTAAAATTTACCTGCATATTCCTTACTTCTCACTTTTCCGAATCTTTCCAAAAATTGACGAGCGTTCCGGCTTCTTTTCTTCCTGCTCCGCTCCTCCGTTCTCTTCCTTCCATTTAAAATATTCCGAGTCCAGATTTACCTTAACATCTGCCGTTACAGGCTCTGTTTTCTCCTCCGGCATTTCCTCCGGCACATCTTCCGCCAATGGAATACCGGCTTTCTCGAAATACTCCGTGTTAATCTTTATCTCAGGCTTAATTGCTGCATAGGTGGATGGCTGCTGTTCCTCATCCTTTGCTTTTGCCCGTTCTTTCTCAATCTGCTTATTGCGCTCTTCAATTAACTTAAGGTACTTATTTGTATCGCGCAAATCCTCCAGATGACTCTTTAATTCGGACTGATCCCGATGGACGACCGCCTTTTCTTTCTGCAGTTCGGCACTCATCTTTTCATAAATCTGCTGCACGGAATCTGCTGCATCCTGCATAATATCCTGTACGCGGCGCAGTGCCTCATTCGTGTAAAGTACAGAGCCCGCATAGACATCCTCTGCCATGTGATTTGCATCCGAGACAATCTCATCGCTCTTGCGACGAAGTTCCCGCTCTGCGGCTGCACGGCTTTGCACTGTCATCTCATGTTCTTCCATCAATTCATAGATGCAGACATTCAAACGCTGTAAGAGATTCAACACCTCTTTCTTATCCACGATAACGCGGTTTGTTTCCTTGTCGTACACCTCGCTCTGTGAAAGTAAAATATGAATATCTCGCAAAACCTGTTCTGTCTTATCCTGCGCGCCCATGACTCACTCCTGTATTGATAAAAATTACTTCTTTACTATTCTATCCGCATTTTTCCTGCTCATGCGTTTTATCAATTTTACCACTAACCTGATGATGAACACAACTATCAAAATAACAATCAATACGATTGCCACAATCATAACCGCGTATTTATTCGGGTTCTTAATCAAATCCGCAATGTTTTTGCTGTCTTCGACCTGCTTGCGTCCCTCTATCTCACTGTAAGACACAGGTACGTTTGCTATCCCATCCTCGTCCGTATCCGGAAACGACTGCATATATCTCGCAATCGCATCCCATGCCTTTAACTCCTTGCCGCCCTCCATGATAATTACATCCTCAAAGTCCTCTATCGGATTTCCTTCAGCATCCTTCGGCACAAGCGACAACAGCCCGTAGGACATATCTGTCACGGCACTTAACATCTGTCCGCTGTAGAGGTCCGCAACAACGCGATATAGCTTATCGTCTTCTAATTCTACCCGGTTACCCTCGTTATCTACCAAATATACATCGGTTACTTTATTTAATATCATACGGTTCGGGTTATACGAAAAGTTTAGACCGCTCATGTAAAGTCTTGCCGTCGTCATATAATCTGATATTGATGCATCAATCTCTGCCGCAATTTTAAGCTCTTTTCCGGTCAGATACACACTAATCAGCGGATATCCCGGCACACCGTCCGCTCCGATTCCAAGAGAATAGGAATTAAATACACTCTCTACCGTGATATCACCCAGACCATAAGTATCGCGTACACAGCCGCTTGGCACAACTGCAACGTCTACCGGATTCCCGTCATATCCGTCTGCATGTTCAACCGCATAGGCAAATGCATCCGACATGATATTTCCCAGATTGTGTTCGGTATGTACAAACTCCAGCTCGTTTAAACTTGCAAATTCTATGCTTTCATTCTGTGCCAGCACCATCTCTCTCGTATAACCGAAATCTGCCAGATAACCGGTATCAACTGCTGCCATAAATGCGTCCACCCGCTCCTGCGTTGCCGCATCCTGCGCTATCTGCGTATCGATCGGTATCAACTCGTACTCCGTAATATTCCAGCGTCCGTTCTCTTTCTGTGTCATCGAAAGCGAACCGAGGTTCTTGCCGTATTCTCCTACCGACACGATATAGGTATCCCCATGCACGATTGGCTCTGCAAGCTCTGTATGCGTGTGTCCGCTGACAATCAAATCCAGTTCCGGAACATTTTTTGCCAATATCTCGTCTTCCGACTTTCTCTCGTCCTCCCATGTACCGCTATGTGATACGCACACAATCATATCGACATCTTCATTTGCCCCAATCTCTGCCACTGTCTCTTTTACCGCCTCAACCGGGTCTTCAAACTGTAACTCGCAGGTCGGTGCGCATGCAAGTGCATCCTTGCCGAAGACACCGATAACCGCAACATCGACGTCACCTTTTTCAAGAACCACATAATCCTTCACGCCGTACTCCGTAAAACCGTCCCGGATTATCTGCTGCCCTTCACTAAGTCCCGCTGCCTCCATCGCTTCCCAGTCAACATTACATACCAGAAGCTCCGGCAGGTCTTCCCCACTTGCTGCGGCATTATTAAGCATATTGGCAAGACCCTTGGAGCGATAGTCAAATTCATGATTACCGAGGGTCGTCACCTCACATCCCAACTCGCCCAACATGCGAAGCTCTGCCGCTTCGTCCTCATAAATTGTCTGCACCAATGTTCCCATGGAGAAATCTCCGCCATCGAGAATCAACGTATCCGGATTCTTCTCTTTTTGTGCATCAATGATTGTCTTCATCCTTGAGAAACCGCCGACTTCTTCCGTACCGGACTCTGTCACTGTCGTAAAACTGTTCAGATGCGAATGCGTATCATGCATAAATACAACATCCAACTGCTTCGGTGTCTCCGCTGCCAAAAGCGAACCCCCAGACACTGCCTGCGGCAACAGACAAGCCGTTGCCAAAAGTAATGCCAATACCTGTTTTTGCTTTTTCATAAATATACTCTCCCTTAATTAATATATTATCGTAAATACAGTCCCCCTTTGACCGTATCTATGACCCCCTAGATTTCTATCAACTCATATTCGGCACTGCCCAGACCGATTTTTACTGCCTGTTCGATGCAGCTCTTCCAATTCGTATCCGGATGTGTCATATGGAAGTGATCGTGATGTCCGACTTCTTCTCTATGTGCCATGCAATTCTCATGCAGCACGCTGTGATTCTCTAACATTGGCTGACGGTTACACAGGTCTGCACATGCCACGTCAAGCGCTACCGGATCAAAGGATGCCAGCATTCCGACATTCGGAATAATCGGCACATCATTCTCCGCATGGCAGTCACAATTCGGTGACACATCACAAATTAATGAAATATGAAAACATGGTCTTCCCTGACAGACTGCCTTGGTGTATTCCGCAATCTTATAATTGAGCACATCATTGGAATTCTCCTGCGTCGGATGCACCGCATCCTTCGGACAGGCACCGATACAACGACCACAGCCCACACATTTATTCAGGTCAATCGTGGCCTTGCCATCCGTAATCACCGGCGCATCATGGGCGCAGATTCTCTTACATGCCCCGCAACCGACGCATCTGCTCTGCGCTACCGCAGGCTTGCCCTGATTGTGCATCTCCATCTTACCGGCTCTTGAGCCGCAACCCATACCGATATTCTTAAGCGCTCCGCCAAATCCGGTCGCTTCGTGTCCCTTAAAGTGTGTCAGCGAGATAAAAATGTCCGCATCCATAATTGCCTGACCAATCTTGGCTTCTTTTACATAATCGCCATCCACCGGTACCAGCGCCTCATCCGTTCCTTTCAATCCGTCTGCAATGATGACATGACATCCGGTGGAAAAAGGAGAGAATCCATTGGCATATGCGGTATCCATATGGTCGAGCGCGTTTTTTCTGCTACCGACATAGAGTGTGTTACAATCTGTTAAAAACGGCTTTCCACCCTGCTCTTTTACAATGTCCGCTACAACCTTCGCATAGTTCGGGCGCAAAAATGCAAGATTACCGTACTCTCCGAAGTGAATCTTAATCGCTGCATATTTATCCGTAAAATCAATTTCCTTCATACCTGCCGTGATGCAGAGACGGCGCAGCTTCTGAAGTAAGTTCTCATTCGCCGTCGTCTTAAAGCTCGTATAATATACCTTTGACTGTCCCATCGTATTCCTCCCTGTGTTGTATTCCGCAAATTTACCTGCTTTCCATTCTTTTTACAAAAACTATACTTATATTTTACACAAATTTTGTCCATATGTAAACGGACACAAAAAACCTCCTCAAGGTCTAACACTACCTTGGGGAGGTCTTTTTATACTTCAATGTAAGGATTCTGTGTAAAATATTCCATGATAAGCTCAACCATCTCCGTATTAATTTCACGCACCACTTCACAATCTTTATATACTTCATAGCCGCCGGTACCTGTATGGCGATAATTATTAAGACAAAACGTATAGGTATCCTCTTCGCATACCGCCTTGCCCTGATAGCATAAGTTTACAATGCGGTTTCCAATCGGCTTAGCCGGATTAATGTCATAGGTAACCCCTGCATAATAGTCATAATTATAGTGCTCGACCTTCGGTTCCAAAAAGCTCTTAGAAACCTGTACTTCTCCGTCTTCTGCAACCGCAAAGTACTCAGCGCTGCGCTCCATAGCTTTTTTTAGCTGCTTTCCATTAATCTTGCATACCACCAGCGTATTCGGATAAGGATATGTCGCTATAATATCCCGCATACTTACTTCTTTGCGAAAGCCCATAATCTCATTTGCCAAACCTACGGCAGAGAGCTGAGCCCCGGAGAAATACAACTGTATCCTATTTAAAAAATCTGCAATCGGAGAACCATGAAGCGCCATATCTACCTTATCCGTCGGAGCAAGTTCACGGCTTAAATGCCCTACCGGTCGGTCCAGCCAGCTCTGCACATTCTGTTCCATATCCATATACTTTCTACGCAGGGCGTCGCCCAAGTCATCGTCTGCTGCCTGTTGTCCTTCTTTGGCTACCTTTTTCATCCGTGGAATTCTTCGCTCAGAATATATTTCTTTTTTTCCGTCTTCCACTGCAATCTCCAGATAGTGATATTCTTTTGCAAAGTCCTTCGGCTGCACCACATATGTTCCGTGTAACAACTGTCCGTCAATCGACATATGCTGATGCCCTGTGAGCAAAATGTCAAAATCCAATTCTTCACAGATGCGATACGCTACGTTCTCTTTCGTCTCTGACAGAACTTTTCCCGTTGCAACCTCACGTTCAAACCCGCCATGATAGATGCAGATGGTGATATCCACCTGTCCCCGTAACTCATCTAAAGCCCTTTTTGCAGCTTCAAACGGGTCTGTCACACGCACTCCTGCAAGATTTTCCGCTTTCTCCCAGACATTGACATAGTCTGTTACGATACCGACAATGCCTACTCGAAGACCGCTCGGCATCTTATGTATCTCATACGGATACAGAGCATTTCCCTCCTTGTCCGTCACATTCTGGCAAACGCATTTTCCATGGTGTGCATTCCGGTACTCTGACTGATATTCCTGCCCATAATTAAAATCATGATTGCCCAGCGTATAATAATCATATCCACAGTCATTCATAATTTCGGCAATGAGCTTTGGTGATTTTAGCTGCTGTTTGCAATAGTAAGCGAAAGCTGAACCCTGCAGAATATCACCGCCATCAATAATCAATGTATGCTCATCTTTGCGAAAATCTGTCACACACTGAAATAGTCCCATATCTTTTTCCTGCTTATCTCCATAAGTTGTCGGATAAAAATATCCGTGCACATCCGAAGTAAAACAGATTTTTAATAATTTTTTCTGCTGTTTCATTCATTCCCCTTAATTCTATTATTTTGTATTACAACACTAGCCTCTTGCCAGTTTAACTCTGATTTTGGTAGAAAATACTTCAATAATTAAAATTAGTATGATTAAACCAGTCAAAATTGCGCCTACCTGATTCCACTTATATGCGCTCATAGCAAAAATAAGCGGCGCTCCAATTCCACCTGCTCCAACCAATCCAAGCACCGTAGCATCTCGGAGATTCATGTCAAACCGGTAAATCAAGGTTGACATAAAATCCGGAAATAACTGTGACAAGATTCCATAGCGTATTTTTTGGAATGTGGTACATCCTGCCGCATCCAAAGACTCCAAAATTTTGGTATCCAAATCCTCTATGCTTTCAATAAACATCTTGCTTACCATGCCGATGGAGCACAATGACATGGTAAGAAGTCCTGCGAATGGTCCCGGTCCTGTCACTCGAATGAACATCAGTCCATAGACAAATGCGGGTATTGTCCGTATTGCCATGATAAAGATTCGAAAAATCAATGCTATCGGTCTTGGCACCAGATTCGTTGCAGACAAAAAAGATAACGGTACAGAAAGCACTGCCCCTACAATCGTCCCAAGGAACGCGATACACATAGTTTCCAGCAAAAGATATGCCACTCCTGAGGTTGAAAAATCAAAGAGCAGCTCTGTATCCGGATGAAAAATTCCACTGATAATCTTTCCTGCCACACTTAGACCATCGCCACCGCTATTTCCGGTCTGCACAGCAGACATCGACCATGCCATCAGCGCCGCCACCAACAATGCCACCAGAAGCTTTGCATACCAGGTCTTTGGTTCCTGCTCATACATCTTGTCTATTTCTTTTTTCATCGTTCGGTCCTCCTTAGGTCAGTTTCCTACGAATATAATGGCTGAGTGCCTCAATCACCAACACCGTACCAAAAAGAATAATCAGTATCATGCCGACGCTATCATACTCTCTCCAACCAATCTTCTCATTCAAAATCAGTCCCAGTCCCCCGGCACCTACATAGCCCAGAATGGCAGCATAACGCACATTTCCTTCCAGGCAAAACAGACAGACAGACAAATACGCCGGCAGAACCTGTGGCTGTATTGCTGTCATAAACGCATAGGCTTTTCCTGCACCCATAGCCTCCATTGCCTCATAAGCCCCCATATCTACTGTCTCAATCAGCTCATAAAGCTGCTTTCCCACATAGGCAAAAGTAAACACAGCAATCGCAACCGTCCCTGCCATGGTTCCAAGCCCCCAAATATAGGTTGCTATCAGTGCTGCCACAAGCGTCGGTATTGTGCGCACAATGCTGAGAAAAATCCTTACAACACTAAGCACAACACGATTCTTAATCAAATTGCTGGAGGCCACAATCGCAAACGGAATTGCAAGTACACTTCCTACAAAAGAGCCAAGAAGCGACATTTTTATCGTATCAAGAAGTGGCCCCCAGATATTTCCGATATACCCTGTGTTTGGCGGAAACATCTGTCCCAATATTACAAAAAACTGATTCCCCCTTGTAAGAATTGTTTTCAACGAAAATCCGGTAATCCGTACGGATATTGCAGTAGCAATCACAAGCAGTAGCAAAATAAGCGGTGTTCTCGAACATTTCTCCTCTACCACCTTACCATTAGCCAAAACCACCTTTTTCGGTTTGAATATCTTATCGTATACTCCCATTAGTTTTCCTCCGCATTGTCCGGTATCTTTCCTTCATAAATAGCATTTAAAACTTCCGGTGTGACCTCCTTTGACGGTCCGTCATAAACAATCTTTCCTGCACGAATACCGATAATACGGTCTGCATATTCCAATGCCAATTCCACATGGTGAATATTAATCAGAATAGAGATATTCATATCCTGATTAATTTTTTTAAAGTCGCTCATAACCTGCTTTGCAGTAACCGGATCAAGAGCTGCTACCGGCTCGTCTGCAAGAATAATCTCCGGATTTTGTGCAAGAGTACGTGCCAACGCAACCCTCTGTTGCTGACCTCCGGATAACTGATCTGCGCGAATATATGCTTTATCCAAAATACCCACTTTATCCAATGCCTCTAATGCCGCCAGCTTATCTTCCTTTTTAAATACTCCTAAAAGCACCCTCCAAAAAGGCATTTCCGGCACCTTTGCCATCAATACATTCCGGATTACCGTAGTTCTTGTCACAAGATTAAAGGACTGAAATATCATACCAATCTTTCGACGGAACTTGCGCAATTCTTTGCCTTTTAAGTTTTTCACTTCCAGTCCATCCACGGTAAGTGTTCCGTCTGTGATATCATGCATACGGTTAATCGTGCGAAGCAGAGTCGACTTACCTGCACCGGAAAGTCCGATAATTCCTACAAACTCCCCCTGCTCAATGGTCAGATTCACATGGTCTAGTCCAACCACCCCATTGGGATATACCTTAGATACATTTGAAAACTCTATCATATATACTCCTTCCACTCTATCGCACAAAGGCTGCGGCAATTTCTGCCGCAGCCCTGTCGTTTCTCTTTGCTCACAAGATTAATTTGCTGCACTCAGCTCCTGAATCAGTTTCTGTGCTTCTCTTTCTTTATCATAATCTGCAGACTCTGCAGGTGCATATCCGTTATGACTATAGATTGCGATAACTTCCTTGCCTGCATCCATATTACCAATATTGATCAATGCCGTCTGAATTGCTGCCTTTAAGTTCTCATCCATATTTGGAGAAGACTTGCTGACACATACGGTATCGTTATAGATTGCATCTGTGACACCGATTACATTGGTCTCTTCCCAGATAGATGCGCTACGGCTAAACTCTGTTGTCCAACTCTCCTCATAGTCGCGTCTTGCATCTGCATAAGTTACCAGTACATCTACCTGTCCGGATGCAAGTCTAGCAAACGCACTTGCGTAAGAATCAGACTGTACTGCACTGGATAAATCTGTGATACCCTTCTGGTATCTGTCCTGTAACCATAAAGACGGGTAAATATAACCGGCTGGTGAAGAAGAAGACATTACGCTCCAATTTGCACCGTCTAAGTCCTCCCATGTAAGCTCTTCACCGCCATTCACCTTCGCAGCTAACTCCTGACCCTTGTCAGAAGGACCTGCAATGATAAGTGCACGGTAAGATACTGCCTGATTTGCAGATGTCTCTGTAGGCTGTCCGTCATTCCAATCTGCTGCATTTGCAGAATCTTTGCTTAATCCATCTCTGGTTGCTGTTAAAATAACATCGCATCCATCATCGTAAAGTACATAGGTACCGCCCGGAATAAATCCTACATCAGCGGTTCCTGCGGCAAGCGCCTCGCCTACTGCCTCATAGGTAGTTCCTACGGAGATTACTACCTCATCTACATCATAACCTAACCCGGCAAGCTCTTCTTTCATTAAATTGCTTAATGGCTCCGTTGCTGTTACAATTTCCTCCGGATCTCTGGATGGAACAAAATATACGTTTAATGTATCTAAATGTACATTTTCCGCCACATCCACGTTTTCACTGCTCGCTGTATTTTCTGCAACATCCGCTGCATTTGTATCTGTACTCTTTGCATCTGTTCCACAGCCTGTCAGTGCGGTTACACACATTGCTGCGGTCAATAAAGTCGCTGTTAATTTCTTCATAATCGTGAAATCTCCTCTCTCTTGTTAAACAACTACATTCTCATGCGCTGTCCCCCACCTCCAGCTTCGCCGGTAGATATACTTTCATGCTGTCTTTTCTCTTATCAATGATGCGTTCCAACAAAAGCTTAATTGCTGTAGACCACACCATATCCGGCAGCATACGAAGACTGGTATAAGTCGGATACTTTGTCTGCAATGTCTCAATATCCCGGTAAATGACTACCGCAATATCCTTTGGTATCCGGTATTTCTGCTCTTTTATCGCCTCTAAGGCTCCCTCTGCAACCTCATCATTTCCCAGAATCAACACCTCAGGCACATCTCCGGTCGCAAGAAGTCCCTTTGTCAGCTTATAGCCGCTTTCCCTGCTAAGTTCTCCCACGCAGAAATACTTTTCCTCATAGCATCCCTTCTGTCGTAAAATTTCCTGTAAGCCTTCCAGACGATGTACACCGATTCTTACTCCCGCCGCCTCGTAAATACCACCAATATATCCGATACTGCGATACTCCTTCTGGTCTAGGAGATAATGTACCATGTCAATAAGACCTTGCTTATAGTCCATGATAATACGGTCAAATTCATAATCCTTCAGCTCGGAATTGACAAACAGGATTGCATAGCTCTGTCTTCTAAGGAAGTTCATTTCTTCCTCAGAAAAAGAACCAAATGCAATAATTCCGTCTACCTTCATATCCTCACCATAGACAATTCTCCGAAAGCTGACGTCCGCTTTCTGCGACATTGTCGCGGCAATACACGAAAGTGAGTCCAGTCGCATATCCGGTCTGTCTTTTCTTACGATATGCCAGTCTGCTACACCAATGACAATCTGATTGCCATTCTGCGCATGACGCATCTTCGGCGGAATATACTTTAACTCATGAGCAATCTTAAATATCTGGTTCCGTACCTCCTGCGTAACTGCCAGTGTCTCATCCTGATTCAGAACTCTTGATACGGTAGCTGGTGAAACATTCGCCAACTGTGCTATCTCTTTGATTGTTGCCATATAATCACGCCTTTCTCCTGCATTATATTTCACGATTTTTCGAATTTCAATAGGAAAAGTAAATTTTTACTAAAATTTTACCAACTTTTACAAGACCTATACATAAGGCTTATAAAAGCAATTATTATCTCTTATGAATATGCTTATTCTCAGGTTTCTTCCATTACTAAGTTCCGAATCTTTCCAACGGAAATATACCCATCCAGTACCGCATACATATCCGTGCCTTCTGCTCCCTCTGTCACCGGAATTCCTGCCGCTGACAGGCGGAAGCTTCCGTCTGTATAATCTTCTCTCTCATAGTGGTCCAGATAAAACTGGCTTTGCGCTGCCTGCTCTACCTCTAAAATGCCGCGGTATTTTGCAAGACCGCAGCCCGGAAAATTGATATTCCAAATTTCATTTGCTGCAATTTCGCGCTCCAGCAAATCCTTTGTCACGGCAAGCATATGTGCCTCCGCCACCTCATAGTTTCCATTGCTCTCATTGGAAAATGCCATCGCCGGTACACCCTGCATAATCGCCTCCATCGCGGCACCGACCGTCCCTGAATATGCAATATCAAATCCGATATTATAGCCAAAATTAATGCCGGAAAAAACAACGTCCGGCTTCTCCGGCAACAAATACATCAATGCAACCTTCACGCAGTCCGCCGGTGTCCCATCCACACTGTATGCGTGGACACCCTCGACCGGAAATGTCTCCCGCCTTACCATAAGGTCTGCGTGCACCGTAATGCGCTGTGACATGGCGCTGCACTGCTCCTTCGGTGCCACCACCCACACTTCGCCAAGCTCCTTTGCCATTCTCGCTAACCTTGCAATTCCCTCTGCTCTGATTCCATCGTCATTCGTCACTAATATTCTCATAATCACTCCGTCCCTCTAAAAATGAATCTTCAGTTCACCGTCATATATTCGTACCGGAATCTCATCCTCCCAGCCGTAGATGCTCGGCAGGAAGTCATCCCCTTCATAATAGCAGATAACTCTGCCTCCTTTGATATCTACAATCCAATATTCGCGCACACCTGCTACCATATACTTGCGCAGCTTGATATCACCGTCCCGCTTGCGGCTGGACGGCGATAATATCTCTGCCACAAAATCCGGCGCGCCATAGATGCACTTTTCGGTAATCTTCTCTCTGTCGCAGGTAATCGTAAAGTCCGGCTGCACCATCGTATACTCATCACAGTCCAACTGCACGTCCACTGGCGAGGCAAGCGGCACGCAGTTTCCGCCCTTCTTTTGAATGTATATCGCACTCTGGGCTACCAGATTCGTGACCGCCATCTGATGAGTCGTCGTAGGTGCATCCATATAAAATACCTTGCCATCAATCAGCTCCACGCGCACATCCTTCGGAAATGCATAATAATCGCCCAGTGTATAGACCTTGTCATCCATGCCGCACTGATAGGATGACACTTCCCGCACAAAATCCGCCCGCTCCTGTTCCTCCCGAAAGGCTGCTTCAAGCGCATTCATCGTATCATAGCGGGGCGACTGCGTCTCACCGTTCAGTATCTTGTTAATCGTACCCGTCGGTACGCCACTGCGAGATGCAAGCTCCTCGGTCGTCCACTTGAACTTCTTCTTCATCTCCTTCAGGTAATCTGCGTACATTCGAATCCCCCTCCTGTCCCCCGAATAGTGAATTGACACGTCTGTGACTTTTATAGTTTCATATTAACCGGAAAACGGTTAAAAGTCAACGCGGAATTAACCGTTCATCGGTTAATTCTATGCCATCTTTTGCATTTTTTCGCAGCACATATCGATGATTCGTCCGGAAAAATCATAAACTTCACACAATATTCAGAAAACCATCACATATCATCCAAAAAATTTTATTTTTTCTGTGATTCAGAAGAAATCAGTGACTTTTTTCCCACTTTGTTATAAAATATAAGTACAATATTTTTATCTGCAAAGGAGAATGTGCGTTATGAAGTTCAAAAAAATTCGTACAAAGATGCTTGTGCTTATCCTTCCGGTTATTATTCTTGCACTTGTTACCTTAACCGCAATTTCTGCATTTTCCTGTACCTCAATGCTCTCCGAGCAAATTCAGGAAAATATGGCGGTTTCTCTGACTGCCGAGTCAAGAGCCGTCACAGAATATCTTGATGTCGTAGAATCTACAGCGACAACCTTATCCCGCACGGTAGGCAATACCTATAAAACACTTACCCTGACGGAATACGAAGATATGCTTGCGGATGTCATTTCGGACAATGACATTGTTCTCGGAAGCGGGATCTGGTTCGAACCGCATGCATATAACGAGGAAAAATACGTCGGACCATACATTTTTAAAAACGGTGATTCCATTGATGTCACCTACGACTACAGCAACGCAGAGTATGATTATTTTTCACAGGAGTATTACACGCTTGCCAAAGCAGCAACCTCTCCGGTTATTACTGACCCTTACTATGACCCAACCTCCGGAATTGTAATGTCTTCCTGTACCATGCCAATCTTTGATAATGATAAGTTTATCGGCTGCGTTACCGTAGACATCGAGCTATCCTCCATTCAAAACGTGATTAATTCTATCGTAGTCGGCGAAGGCGGATACGCTATGCTGGTAACCTCAAACGGTACATATCTTGCCGGTGTGGACGAGCAAAAGGTCTCTGAAGGAGCAAGTATTCTAGCGGATCCGAATTCTTCCCTTGCTGCTGCAGGCGAAGACATTTTAGCAAATGCAAATGGACAAACCGTATTTAACGATGATAGCGGAGCACCTTACAACCTTTACTATCAGGTCATTCCTTCCACCGGCTGGTACATTATTCTTTGCATGCCACAAGCTGAGTTGTTTACTCCTACACTCAATCTGGTCATCAAACTCGCGCTGGTAGGAATCATTGCACTGCTCTGTTCCTTAATAGCAGTGCTTGTACAGGTTTCTTCCATTGCAAAAAGTGTGCAGCGCGTACAGGCATTTGCCGGCTCTCTTGCAACAGGAGACTTTACCATTGATCCGCTTACCGTTCAGTCCGCTGACGAGCTCGGTTCGATGGGAACCTCATTAAATAACATGTATAACAGCAACAAAGACGTCATTCGTAACATCTCTGAGCACGCAGACAATATCAACAACGCCAGTGGCCAGTTACGTGATTCCTCCTCCGATTTGTTAGAGGAATTCCATACCATTCAGGTCTATATGACGCAGATAAACGAAGCCATGATGTCCGCGAGTGCTGCTACAGAGCAGGTAAATGCAAGCACGGAGGAAGTAAACGCTTCCGTTTCCGTTCTCGCTTCCGAAACAGAGGAGAGCATGCATCGTTCCGAAGAAATCAAGGAACGGGCCAACGCAGTCGAACAGTCCAGCAGAAGCTCCTACAACACAGCAACGCAGCTCTCTACACGCTTTGAGCAGCAGCTACGTGCCAGCATTGAAAATACCAAGATTGTCGAAAATATTGGCGAACTCGCCAGTGTCATTGCCAATATTGCAGAACAAATCAACCTTCTTTCCTTAAATGCCTCTATTGAGGCTGCAAGAGCCGGGGAACAGGGAAAAGGCTTTGCCGTAGTTGCCGGAGAAATCGGTAAGCTTGCCGGGGAAACCGCGAGCGCCGTGCAAAGCATTCAGAGCACGATTTCTGAAGTACAGTCTGCGTTCCAGCAGTTGACCTCAGATGCACAGAATATGCTCTCTTTTGTACAGGATACGGTTACACCTGATTACAACAACTTTGTGGAGACTGCAAATCAGTACGGAAAAGACGCTGACTTTATGGCTACCACCTCCAATAAGATTTCGGAGATGTCCTCAAACATCCGCCAGATTATGAACGAGGTTACCGAGGCGATTCAGAACATTGCAGAATCCTCTCAGGAGACAGCAACCATCAGCAGTACAGTACTTAATTCCGTGGATGCCGCTTCCTTAACCGTCAATGATGTATCGGATATGTCACAGAAGCAGCAGCTTATTGCAGATAACTTAGATGCAGTTGTAAAGAAGTTCCAGTTATAAATTTTGGTTTTTATTGTGTAGGTATTCGAAAAAGGCTGGATAAGAAACAGGTCACAAACCTGTTTCTTATCCAGCCTATCATTTCCAACAAATATTTTACCTGCTGGGCAAACACATCTATATATGGATTTTATTTATTAACTTTGCTTTTCTCTACAATCAGAAACCGTCACATTACTACTCTAAATACGATACATCATTTAACGCTTTCAGCGTGTATGCACCATTATCATACTCTAAAATCGTAATGGAACAGTTATCCAGCCCTGCTTCCAATGTCTGATACAACGGATCATCCGGACAAATCACATCCAACAGGGAAATGATAGAAAGTCCGTGTGTCGATATCAGAACATTTCCACCTTCCGGCAAATCGGCTGCTGCTAAATCTAGTACACGTTTCACACGGGCACCTGTCTCTTCATAGGTCTCACCACCTACATCATCATAGCCGACCCATGCATGATACTCATCATCCCAAAGTGTACTTGCATCTGTAGCCTCCAATTCACCAAAGTTAATTTCACGGAGTCCTTCTGTAACAGTTATATCCACATCTCTGCCTTCCATAATCAGGTTACAAGTATCCACTGCTCGCTTGCTGTCGCTGGTATAAACTGCTGCAAAGTCAATGTCCTTTAATCCATTACTCAGTGCCTGTGCCTGCTCGATGCCCAATTCTGTCAATGGGCTATCGCACCAGCCCTGAACCAATTCCTGAACATTATATTCCGTCTGTCCATGACGTGTGATGTAAAAGTATACAGGAGGGAAAACTTCCTTCTCAATCGGAAGCTTGGGCATGTTTCCTTCGCCCTGCTGCTGTGAAAGCCACTCAAAGATTGTCTGCTCTGCGCCATCCACTGTCTCTACACACTCATTATTCAATGTATAAATCCAAGACCAATGTCCATCGTACTCATATGGAGAACCATCTTCGTTGAAGTATTCACCGGTGGTATCTACAACGCTGTCAAATAATGAATAGTAGATTTCTCCACCTGCTTTGCTTACGCGGTCATATAAAGCATTTGAATATTCATAAACCGGTACTTCTTCTCCCGCCTCATTTGGCGTTACATGATATAAATACGGCGGCTCCTCATCCCAGTAGCCTTCGTACAAGGTTACAATCGAATCTGTCTTTGACGCAGTCAGCCACATCGGAACCTCTGCCAATGTCGCAATATCTTCTTCCGAAAGCCACTCATTTGCATATGGCTCACAGACAGGGAACGCTGCTGCAAATGCTCCCGGATAGCTTAAGAGCATGTTAATTGTCATAAAGCCACCATTAGAGCATCCACCCAAATACACACGTGTTGTATCAATTTCCGGATGTGTTGCTATGAACTCTGTAATCAGAGACATTAATGCTTCTGTATAATAGGATTTTCCTGTATTATTCAGTAACGACGCTGAGCCTGCAGCTTGACCGCTGGTATCCATCCACATAGTAGGTGACTGTGGCGCCAGAACCGCTGCCCCGGTATCTCCAAAGTATTGCTGAACATCATCCGTAATTAAATTTACAACCTTATTTCCAAGGATTGCAACATTTGGGTCTGTTCCGCCTTCTCCCGCTCCATGAAGCCAGATAATAAGAGGTGTACTTCCCTCTGCCTCACTTTTCTCTGGAAACCAGGATGCATAGGTCAAGTCAATCTGACGATTACCATCATCGTAGGTGTAGGTGTACTTTCCGTCAGTGTCAAAATCATCCGCCAGCACGTTAATATTTCCTACATAGCCGTCTGCTGTCGTTGTCGCCATCGCTACCGGAGTTCCCTCGCTTGTCATTAATTCATTCACTAACGATACCTGATAGCTTGTCTCTGCATAATCGTTCTGATACGTAAGCATGTTAAACCAGAATGGAGATCCCGCCTCCAAATATGGAGCTATTTCCATCTCCAGCGTTACATGTGTACCGTTTTCTGTCGGCTGTCCTGCTTCGTCGGAAAGGTATGCATTTACAACATTCCGTTCCTCAACATGCTCTGTTGGCTCGCCAATTTCCCATGTCTCTTCGTTTAAATCACCATAGGTGCGAACAGAAGAAACTGTAAAAGCCTCCGCTTTCACAGAAGATGCGTCGAGTTCCACTCCAAAATCCAAAATAATTTTGGGAATAGCCGGTCCCCAGTCCCTTCCTTCTGTCACAGTCACATAGGTAGGCTTGATTGCACCATCATCCTGCACAGCTGGTGTCTCCGTTCCATCTGCCTCATTTGTTTTCCCGCCATTTCCGCATCCAACCATGGATGACACTGCAAAAAGCGTGGCTAATAAGGCTGCTGCTACTCTTCTTTTCATTTTCCCTCTCCTTCCTTTACTATACCCATTTTAGGGTAAAAAAAGGGCATCCAGCACTTTTTATGGATGCCGCTTTTCTACTGTATATATTACTTTTCTCCTTCCGGCTCCTGTTTAAAGATTACTTTAAAGATTGGGAAGAATACCCAGAAGGAAATTGCACAGTTAATAATCATCGTCACGACATCTGCAAGTGTGACTCCCACTCCTCCCAATGCGTTCTGGAAGAAGTTGTAAATCGGGTCCTTATAGAATCCCTGAAGTGCTGCCGCTCCGATAGAAATAATGATGTAAGCGACCACATACCAGAATGCCGCTTTCGCAACAGAACTGTTGGACTTAAACGTCACATTCCTCTGCAAAAAGAAGTTAATGACCTGAGCGATTGCCATGGTAATTTCTACTGCCAAAAAATATGCCAGACCGCCGCCGCCCCCCTGCGAAATTGCGCCTGCCGCATAATCAAATACATAATAGGGAGCTCCGCCCACACTTCCGCACTGCAATATCTGGAAGTTGGTGTCTACCAATGAAGTAAACCCAAACATCCACTTAAAGAGAGGCATTAAAATCATCTGCAACACGGTCACACCATTGCTGACGATAAAAAATACTAAAAACTGTGCAATTGTCGGATGCTTCTCGGAAAAACCTTTCCAAATCCGAACAACTGGGTTTGTTGCCATATCGCTCATTTTTAACCTCCGTTTCCTCATGAGTCTCTGTATTTCTCATGATTCCGGCGGTACAACCGCCCGCCGGAATCTCATTGCTTATTACTCTTCTGCCTTTGACTCGTTTACTACCGTTACCACCGGCTCTGCAGCCATGTCTTTTTTGTAGCGTTTGATTGTTCTATACTCCAGGAATACAGCCAATGCCGCAAGAAGGATGTCTATCACAATCGCCATAATCTGCCATCCCATTAATCCCTCACTCAAATTCTCCGGATCGTACGCTCGGCTGTTTACAACGGTGTACATAATATTCTTACATGCCTGACGCATTGCCTGAACACTGGTTGCGCTCGTAGTATCTGTTACATGATTGGTCTCTGTGTCGTATGCAACTAACATACAGTCCGTACCGTTTCGGATTGCTATATCAGAATCCATAAAAGCAAGTGAGCCAAAGTAATCTGTCAGCACAAAGCCCTCAAATCCCCACTCGTCACGTAAAACGGTATTGCAAAGCTCGCTGCTACCTCCTGCCCAACGTGTTCCGATGTAGTTGAAGGAGGACATCATCGCCATAGCACCGCCCTCTTTTACTGCGATTTCAAACGGTTTCAGATAAATCTCACGGATGGACTGCTCGGAAGCCCATGTACAAAGCATCATGTCACGATTAGTTTCCTGATCGTTCAATGCAAAATGCTTTAAATATGCGTATACACCCTGCTTTGCAGCTCCCGCGGTTGCATTAGCAGCCATATAGCCGGATAATACTCCGTCCTCAGAATAGTATTCAAAGTTACGTCCTGCGAATGCGCTGCGGTGCGTATTCATGGCCGGTGCATACCAACCGGATACATCCATCTCATCTGCCATCTTACCGATGCTTTCACCAAATGCCTCTGCAAGATTCTTATTCCAGGTGCTTGCAATCATAACTGCAGACGGAAATCCAATGGAGCCCATTCCGGTAAAGTTATTATTAATCGATGCAGGACCATCACAGTCCACCGTCATTACTTTTCCAACACTGCCTGCTGCCGAGGTCTGATATCCACCGATAGCGATTAAGGTATCCATATCAGAAATGGTAAGCTGATCCAGTAAGCTCTCCCATCTCTCGTCATCATAATCTGCGCCGCGTAAGTCAGCAAGAACGATTCCATTCTTTGCACCGGTTGTCGGCATCACGTCGTCTGCATTGTTGTATATACTTGGGTCATAATTTACATTGTTGATAAAAGTTGCCTTATCTTTTTCCGACATAGAATAATTTGTCGGAGCCGCAGTAGCCTCTGCATAGTTTGCAAATCCATCTGCTCTGGAAAGATAAGTTAAATCTCCCTCTGCATACTCAAACGTATTCTCTGCTGCGGTAGCATCGGAAGCACGTTTATTATCCCCGCTGTATGTAATCGTGTCTGCCACAGAATAGGTCTGCTCAGAAATGATATGATGGGAATCGCTGCGGATAGAAATAAGGTAATCGCCTGCCTCAAGTACGTAAGCTCCTGCCCCTTTTGCATCATAGGAAGCCATATCCTCTACATCAAAGCTGATGGATATTGTCTCAGATGCGCCCGGCTCTAAAATTCCTGTCTTCTCGAACGCAATCAGGTTTACGGATGCCTTTTCAATACCGCCATTTGTATATGGAGGATTGTAGTATACTTCTACGACATCCTTACCTGCAACGTTACCTGTATTAGTCACTGTTACCTCAAAAGAAATCGTGCCGTCACTCTCTGTGACTGCTCCCATTTCCTGCGTAAATGTAGTGTAGGAAAGTCCATATCCAAATGGATAAATTACCGCATCATCATAATTTATTAAGCCTTCTTCTGCTGCTGTTTCATAAAACTTGTAGCCCACATAGATGTTATCTACATAGTTGACAAAGGTTGGGGTATAAATATACTCTTCGCCGGTTTCCCAATCAGTCTCAGCATAAGCAAATTCATCCACATTGTCATAGAAAAAGCTTCCGAAGTTGTTCCATGTTGGTGTTTCTGTTAAATCTGCCACAAATGTATCACTTGTCTTTCCGGATGGATTCACGGTTCCGGCAAGGATTTCGCCAAGTGCTTCAAAACCACTCTGACCGGCGCCCGGACACCAGAGTACGCTATCGATACCATACTCATCCACAAATCCAAGCTCCATAGTGTTTGCAGCATTTACTACAAGGATTACCTTATCATAGTCTGCTGTCACGCGCTTAAGCATTGCCTCTTCTCTATTTGTCAACTCCAGAAAATGTTTCGATGCATCAAGGTCATCTTCATTGGAACTCATGCACAAACCGTAAGAGCCAAAAGTTCCTCCGTCCACAAACGTGTTCTCAATCGGCTCGAGACTGGTAGGAAGATCTGCACCCTCTCCACCGGAACGTGCAATTACAACGACCGCCGTATCAGAAAATTCCTTTGCAGGTTCAAAAACACCTGCCTCCTCATATTCCTGCATAGATGGATCCGGAATTGTCCAATCCTGTCCCCACATGCCAACCGTTGGACGAGTCTCGCGATAGCCGGTATAGAAGTTTACCAATTCCTCATTGATTTCAAATCCGGCATCCTTCAAACCATCCAGGATAGATACTTTTTCATAAGTATCAGAAACACTTCCTGAACCGGTTCCGCCATATACCGGGTTTGTCGAAGACCATCCAAATACGTTCAATTTGGTATTGCCCGCAAGCGGAAGTGTACTACCTTCATTTTTCAGAAGAACAATTCCTTCCTCTGCAATATCCGTACAAAGGTCCATTGCCTCCTCGGATGTCTCATCAGAGATACTGCCTTCTCCCATAGCCAGCGAAATCATACTGGACATCGGAATGAAACAGATTAAGTTTAAAATTACTACCACCGCCATAAAGAATGCAATCCATGCCTGTTTACGAATCATTTTCTTTAACGGTTTTTTCACCTTCATGCAGGCAACGGTAACAATTACCGCCAGTGCCAAAACAATACCTAATGCTATTAAGTACGGTTTACATGAATTAAGAACGTTCATCACGTCTTGAATGTTAATAGCTAACATTTCTTTCTCCTCCCATTCTTTCTATTTGTTCGTTCTCGAACTTCGTAGCTTAATACTAGCACAAATACTGTTTTCTGGTGATTTTCTGCACAAACTGCATTTTTTATTCACAAACGGTTGTATGCATTGTATTGATTCAACAAAAAAAGCCATCAAGATTTGTGCTGTTTGCACAATCCCTCAGGCTTTTTCTCATTTTTATATTGACTTTTTCTCTGGCAGTGGAATTAGAACTTTAAGGTCAAACCAGTTATTCTTCGTGTCGATATTCACCGCTCCCTCATACTTATTCGCCGTGTATTGAATGCTCTTTAGCCCATATCCGTGGAACTGTTTCTCTTTTTTGGTGGTGGCAAAAAGTCCTTCCTTCGCATCGAGCGTTCCCTCATAATAATTCTCAAACCGTATCATAAGAAACCTCTTCTGCTGGCTAACCGTGACATGAATCAGGCGCTTTTCTTTATCCGAAATCTTGAGTTCACACTCGATGGCATTGTCAAGCGCATTTCCAAAAATACTGCAGATATCCATAATATCCATAAAGTCAAGCAAACTTCCATCCGCAACCGACGTCAGCGTGATTCCATGCTTATCACAATAAAGGCTCTTGCTGGTAAGTACCGTATCCAAAACCTTATTTCCGGTCTTGTTCTGTAGCTCATACTGCTTAATTTCCTCTTCCATCTTATTAAGAAACTCGTTTCGCTTTTCCGGATCCTGCTCACTTCGCAGGATTGCTATCTGATGCTTCAAATCGTGGTACTTATAATTAATAAGGTCGATACTTTCTCTCGACTGCTTATATTGTTTATACTGATTCTGCAATACATTTTGAACAGCCTCAAGTTCTCTCCGAACCCTTACCTCACTACACTGCATCAGATGTGCACAAAGCATGGCAACTCCGGCAAATCCCACCAAGGTTCGAATATTTGCTATTTCTCTGGCATACTGGCTACTAAATGGTGTTTGTACAGAAAGGAAGCTCAAATTGCTGATAGCAAATACTGCCGTCCCAATAATCAATGCCACTAGGCACTCCCGCAGCTTGATATTCATTACTCCGTCTTTGGGCATATGCTTTGACAAAACCCCCCATAATATGAAATTAACGCCTCCATATACAGCAAAAAATACCATTGCTCCCATCAAATCCAGCGCATCTGTCTCATTTGGCCAACAAAAAAATATAATCTGCCATTCCAGTGACGCTGTAAACTCCGCAATAACAAATGCAATGATCCCAAAATATGCTGCATCCAAATACGGAATGTCACAGCACAGATAAATGTATAGCATCATAAGCATAATTGCTATTATCATACAGGGAATCCAAAAAATGAGAGGTACATTCTCCGTCACTCTTAGAAATACCATCTGTGCGATAAGTGCAACTACGGAAATCATTATCACAACATGATTTTTGTAGCGCTTCTTCAACATTAAAATAAACACCAGGCAGGCTATCCATTCTGCCACTGCTGTATACACACGCGGAATATCCGGCAATACAGAGCCCATCTACTTCACCACCTCTCCCCAGTACTTCGTAAGCGCCTCCATAAACTCTTTTTTTCGGGCGCGGCTTAAGAGCAGCGGCTCTCCTTTTACCATGGCACAACCGTCCTGAATACCATCCACATGCGCCAGATTGATAAGATACCCTTTATTCCCTCGAAAGAAGTTCATCTCACCAAGCTTATCCTCCACATCCTTCATCGTTCCCGAGGCTTCGTAATCACCGGATGCCGTATGAAAAATCAGATTATGTCCCTGGCTTTCGATGTAGTAGATGTTTGCCACATCTAATCGAATGGTACCGCCCTTGATATTTACGGAGATAATCTTCTGCTCCCGCTTTTTCATACGGCCGATGGCACGCGAAAGGCGCTGTGAAAATGCGAAATATGATACAGGCTTTAGGACATAGTCGAGCGCATCCACCGCATATCCACGGATGGCATACTGTGCCATGTTGGTAATGAAGATAATAACGACCTCGGTGTCAACCTTGCGAATCTCCTCCGCTGCGGACATGCCATCCATAAATTTCATTTCCACGTCCATGAGGATAATGTCAAACTGTGCCTTATATTTGTGTACAATATCGTCCCCGTCTGAATAGACCGTGATATCGAACACGTCACCGTTTTCTTTTTCGTATTGCTTTAAGTAGTCACGAAGCTGCTCGGCATACATACTCTCATCTTCAACGATTGCAATTTTTATCATATGTTCCCCCTCGTTTCCTTCACTACCTATTATTATACTTAAAAATGACAGCAACTGCAAAAAAAGTTATAATTCAGATTATAATAATCCGAATTATAACTTTTTTTAAATTTTCTATCTTTTCACACACACCTTAATAAAATGTCCGGTACCCTTGATACGGTGACCGTTCGCCATCTCGGTGAGTGCCCGTGCCATGTCCATGGTTACGATTCCGTTCGTCATTTTCGCGTAACCGCGGATTGGCATATTATAGTTAAATAGTACATTCAGATTTGGCTTGCCCTGCCACTCTCCAAACTTCACCATCAATTTCAGAACTCCGCAGAACAGTTTGCCAAAGATTCCTTTTCCATAGTAGAGCTGGCAGACTGCATCGTTCATATGAATCTCGCCGCTCCAACTGCCGTCCGGGACTTCCCTGCCATAAAGCACCCGATACTCGTTATCGCTTACGTTCTCGATTCGTCCGGTGAAATAGTCCGGCAGACTCGCCTTGTCATATCCGCCCTCTGCAACCGTTCCGTCAACATAAATCTCTGTCATAAGTGGTGTGTCTTCGACATTGGCACCGACATAGACAGTGTAATTGCCGGTTTCAATCTCCCATGTATTTGTTCGTACATCAAAAAAACGGAACGCTTTGTCGTCAAGCGCAATCGTGACCTCTTTTTCCTCACCCGCCCTCAAAAATACCTTTGCAAAGCCCTTGAGCTCCTTGACCGGGCGGAATACTGTGTCAGATTTTCTTCCGATATAGAGCTGCGCGATTTCTGCACCGTCACGCTCACCGGTATTCTTCAAGGTGAAAGTTGCTGTATTTTTTTCCACATGCAGGTTACTGTATGTAAATGTCGTGTAGGAAAGTCCATAGCCAAACGGGAAGCGCACCGCCTTTCCCACAGTCGTGTAATAACGATATCCCACATAGAGGCTCTCGCGGTATTCGCTGCTTCGCTCCTTGCTCGGATAGTATGCGTATGCCGGTGTATCCTCATAATGGTATGGGTATGTCTCGTTTAATTTTCCGGACGGATTGTACTTGCCGGTCAACACACGAAGCATTGCGGACGCGCCTGCCTGTCCGCCCAGATAACCATGCACGATGGCTTTTACCTTGTCAAACCAAGGCATCTCCACGGCGGAGCCTGCGGATAACACGACAATCACGTTATCATTTACCGCTGCAACCGCTTCTATCAGTTCATCCTGTGCCTGTGGCATATGCATATGCACACGGTCCAAGCCCTCGGATTCGCTGATTTCATCCAAGCCGGCAAAAATAAGCACCGTCTCTGCCGCTTTCGCCGCCTCGACCGCCTGCTGCAAGAGCTTCTGATTCGTTTTGCGGTTGCGCACATAACCCTGCGCATAAGACTGCATTACCAATCCGCTCTCACCAATCACATCCACAATCGCTTCCGGCGTTTTGGTCGGATTTACAAGAGAAGAACCGGCACCCTGATAGCGAGGAGCTTTCGCAAAATCTCCGATCACCGCCACCTTTGTTCCTTCTGCAAGCGGAAGGATGTTTTCCTCATTTTTCAGCAAAACTACGCTCTCTTCTGCCACTTTCCTTGCCAATTCGTGGTGCTTTTCCACGTCAAATATCTTGCCTTTTCCGTCTTCCGTCGCCTGATGCGTTGCAAAAATAACACCGAGCAGCTCATCTAGGCGCTCATCTAAGACTTCCTCTGCAAGCGTACCATTTTCCACCGCACGTATAATATCCTTCATACCGGAATCGCCGGTTCCCGGCATCTCCAAATGGCTGCCACATGCCACACCGAGCGCGTGGTCGTTGCTGCCACCCCAGTCGGAAACCACATAGCCGTCAAATCCCCATTCATCAACCAGAATTTCACGTAGCAGGTGCTTGTTCTCATTGGCATAGACGCTGTTGATTTCATTATAGGCAGACATAATCGACTTTGATTTGCCCTCTTTGATTGCGATTTCAAATCCGGTCGTGTAGATTTCACGGAAGGTTCGCTCATCTACGACGGAGTTCATCGCCATACGGCGAAGCTCCTGGCTGTTGGCTGCAAAGTGCTTCGGACAGGCGGAAATTCCCTTGCTTTGAATCCCCTTGACATAGGCTGCCGCCATCTTGCCCGCATGATACGGGTCCTCCGAAAAGTATTCAAAGTTCCTGCCGCACAGGGGGCTTCTTTTAATGTTTAATCCCGGACCTAAGATGACGTTGACATCCATGGTCACTGCTTCCTCTGCAAGCGCCGTTCCGATTGCCTCTCCTAATGATTCGTCCCAGCTATTCGCCACAGTCGCCGCCGTCGGGAAACAGGTCGCCGGAAGACTTTTCCCTAATCCTAAGTGGTCACCGGAGCCGCCCTGTCTTCGCAGTCCGTGCGGTCCGTCTGACATTGCCATCGACGGAATCCCATATTGCGGAAAGTCCACCGTCTCCCAGGTGTTCTTTCCCGACATCATGCGCGCCTTTTCCTCCAAAGTCATTTTACTGATAATTTCCCCATATTTTAAACTCATGATTCCTTCTCCCATCTACATCGCTATTTTATGGATTCTGATTTTATCCTAGCAGATTTTTTGTCTCATGAGCAAAAATGGCACGAATGGTCATTTTTTTGCATAAATGGTCAATGATAAACAACCTTTCCGTCAATAATTGTATATAAAATCCGCGAATCAACAGAGAAAGGTGTACCTTTTATCAATACAAAGTCCGCATCTTTTCCTTCTTCAATACTTCCGACACGGTCTGCCGCCCCGATATGCTTTGCCGCATTGATGGTAACCGCCTTTAGTGCCTCAAACTCCTTCATACCATTGAAAACTGCGCGTCCTGCGCACAATGTCAGATAGCGCTCCTCCACAACCGGGGAATCGGTGATAATCGACACCTGGCATCCGGCATCGGCTAGAATTCCCGGTGTTTCAAAGCCTTTGTTTTTCAGTTCGTATTTGCCGGCATGCCCAAAGGAAGGTCCTACCGCCACCGGAAATCCCTCTTTTGCAAGATCCTCTGCAATCAGTGCTCCGTCGGTCGTATGGTCAATTCTTAAATCGAGATTAAACTCTTTTGCAATGCGGATTGCAGTAAAGATATCGTCCGCGCGATGTGCGTGCGCTTTTAGCGGTATCTCCCTCCGGATAACCGGCAGCATCGCCTCAAGCTTATCATCATAAGCCGGCAGCTTCGAATAATCAATATGGTCCGGATATCCGGCTTCCTCCAGCTTTTTCTCATAAATCTGTGTCTTATGCAGTATTTCGCGCAGCTTTGCTGCCACGGACATGCGTGAATAGACGCCCTTCTCCTTATAACAATTTTTCGGATTCTCACCAAATGCAATCTTCATCGCAGATTTTTCTTTTACAATCATATCGTCCACGCGTTTTCCATAGGTCTTGATAACACAAAAGGTCCCGCCGATGATGTTGGAACTTCCCGGACCGGTTGAGACGCAAGTCACTCCACCCTCACGCGCCATCCGAAAGGTCTCATCCTGCGGGTTAATTGCATCCACCGCCGAAAGCTGCGGTGTAATCGGGTCATTGATCTCATTGTAGTCCTGACCCGCATAACCTACCGCATAGCCGTCAAGTCCAAGATGGCAATGTGCCTCCACGAATCCCGGGTAGATATCAATGCCAGTCGCGTCAATCACCTCAGCCTCATTGATGACTTTTCCCTCAAGTACCGGTGCAATCTTTTTTATTTTGCCATTCTCCACTAGAATGTCTGCCACGAACGGCTCCTCCGTAATCGCATTGTGAATGATTCCCTGTTTCAATAATAAGTAGCTTCCCATATACTGTTCTCCTTCCGCCGTCTTCTGCGGCGCTTTTCACTCTTTCTTTATAGTAGTTTTTCCAAGGCAGGGCTGTACTATTCTTTTACTATATCATTCGGATAATACAGCTACAAGAGTGACGCGTTCTTTCTTATGAACAAAAAACAGGGCCGCACTTCATGTACCATGAAGCGCCCCCTGCCTCTCTCTTATTATTTACTTAAGTCTGCATTTCTGACTTTATCGCGAACTTTCAAAATCATAGACGGTGATACGGACAGTTCATCAAAGCCCATGCGGAGGAACTGTTCCGTCAGTGTAAGGTCTGCTCCCAGTTCACCGCAGATGCCAACCCAGCAGCCCTCTTTGTGCCCATTATCCACAACCATCTGAAGCATCCGAAGCACTGCCTCATGATGTGCGTCATAGATGCTGTCGAGCTTTGGATTCTGTCGGTCGATTGCCAGGGTATACTGTGTCAGGTCGTTCGTGCCGATGGAGAAGAAGTCCACCTCTTTTGCCAAAAGATCACTGATCATGACCGCCGCGGGTGTCTCTATCATGACGCCAATCTCACAATCCTTATAAGGAATTCCCGCCTCCGTGAGCTCTGCCTTCACCTCTGCGATGATTTGTTTAATCTGTTTTACTTCGCTTACAGAGATAATCATCGGAAACATAATCGAGATGGTTCCATAATAGCTGGCACGGTAAATCGCGCGGAGCTGTGTCTTGAAAATATCTTTTCTGTCTAAGCAGATGCGAATCGCGCGGTAGCCCATTGCCGGGTTTTCCTCTTTTTCCAAGCCAAAGTATCCGACCTGTTTATCCGCACCGATATCTAAGGTACGGATAATCACCTTCTTGCCTGCCATATTTTCTGCTACCGCCTTATATGCCGAAAACTGGGCTTCCTCTGTCGGATAGTCCTCGGATTCCAGATAGAGAAACTCGCTCCGAAACAAACCGATACCCCCGGCATCGTTCGCAAGGGCATTTGCCACATCTGCCACACCGCCAATGTTTGCATAAATATTGATTTTCCTGCCGTCTAAGGTTATGTTCTCCTTACCCTTCAGCTCCTGCAGCAAGCGTTTTTTCTGTTCGTCTTCCTCTTTTTTCGCCTGATAGCTTGCAAGCGTTGCCTCATCTGGATTTACATAAAGCCTCCCCGTATAGCCATCCACAATACCGAATGCACCGTCCAGTGTGACTGGCTGTGAATCTCCCACGGCTGCGGAGCCAGCAGGCTCTGCCACCTCTGGAAAATCGACTCCGATTAACGCCGGAATGTTCATCGTGCGCGCTAAAATTGCTGTATGTGAGTTCGTAGAGCCATGTCGAGTCACAAAGGAGAGTACCTTGGACTTATCGAGCTGCACAGTCTCGCTCGGTGCCAAATCATCCGCCAAAAGAATCACCGGCTCGTCTCCGGTCATGCCGCCGTGCGTCGCACCCTGGAGAATCGAGATTACACGATTGGAAATGTCCTTGACATCGGCTGCACGCTCACGCATGTAATCGTCATCCATCGCCGCAAACATCTGGGAAAAGTTATCACCGGTTGTGGCAACCGCAAACTCTGCATTGACCTCCTGTGTAGCAATCATATTGGTAATGGATTCAATATAGTCGGGGTCATCAAGCATCATCTGATGCACCTCAAAAATCATCGCATTGACTTCGCCGATCTCCTTCAGAGCCTTCTCATAAAAGGTGGCAAGCTGCTCCTTTGCCTGCTCTTTTGCCGTCATAAAGCGCGCTGTCTCCGCATCTGTATCGGTTACTTTCATGCGCTTTACCTGATTATCTTTTTTATGGTATACCGACAATCTGCCGACAGCGATTCCGCCAAATACGCTTTTCCCTTCCAATACCATACTGTCACCTCCGCATACGCGTTCCTACAAGTTCTCTTCCATAAATTGATGCAGCTTCTCTATCGCTTCCTCTGCTTTATCACCGTCGGCACGGATGACAATCTCCTCGCCACATTTTACGCCAAGTCCCATCACACCTAATATGCGCTTTGCGTCTACTTCCTTGTCTCCCTTGCAGATTGTCACGGTGCAAGGAAAGTTTGCCGCTTCTTTTACCAACAGTCCTGCCGGTCTTGCATGGATTCCCTGTGCATCTTTAATTACATATTTAAATTCTTTCATGCTATTCCTTCCTTTCATCTGCAAGCGGGTCAAGGACCCGCCGCATGTACGCAATGATTGCCGTTATTTTGTAACTTCTTTCTTCAATACCCCGAGCAGCACACACGCTACTGCGGAGCCTGCTGCCAATGCAATTAAGTACATCAGCGGATTACCTACGGTTAAGAATACGAAAATTCCACCGTGTGGTGCCATGAGTGTGCAGTTAAATGCCATAGACAATGCTCCTGCCACAGCAGAACCTGCGACACACGCCGGTATGACGCGAAGCGGATCCGATGCCGCAAACGGGATTGCTCCCTCTGTAATGAAGGAAAGTCCCATGATGAAGTTGGTTGGACCTGCCTTCTTTTCTTCTGTCGTAAACTTGTTTTTAAAAAACAATGTTGCCAATGCGATTGCAATCGGTGGTACCATACCGCCAATCATAACTGCTGCCATGATATTGTAATTTCCTGCTGCGATGGATGCCGTACCGAATACATACGCCGCTTTGTTCACTGGACCACCCATATCTACAGACATCATGCCGGCAAGCAGTGCACCAAGCAAAATTGCGCTTGCGCCGCTCATACCGTTCAAGCCGTTGTTAATCATTGTATTGAGAGCTCCGATTGGCGGCTCAACAATATAGGTCATAACAACACCAACGATAAAAATACCAAGCAGCGGGTACAATAACACCGGTTTGATTCCTTCCAAACTGTCCGGGAGCTTTGCAAAAAGCTTCTTTAACAATCTGATGGTGTATCCTGCAAGGAATCCCGCCACCAATGCGCCGAGAAATCCGGAGGTTCCGTTTGCCGCGATTGCTCCACCGACAAATCCGACTGCAAGCCCCGGTCTGTCTGCAATGCTCATTGCGATAAAGCCTGCGAGAATCGGCAGCATGAATCCAAACGCGGTACCGCCAATAGATTTAAACATTGCCGCAAGCGGTGTAATCGTACCGAAGTTTCCACGCGCTTCCATAGGAAGAGCATTTAAGTCTACTAAAAATCCATCAATCAAAAATGCGATTGCAATCAGGATACCTCCGCCAACAACGAACGGGAGCATATGCGATACACCATTCATCAAATGTTTGTAAATCTGGTGTCCGATGCTGTCGCTGCCTTCTTCCAAATTATCTACCTCTCCACGAGATGTTGCGTGGTATGTAGATACATTTCCTGCCATTGCTTTACGGATAAGGCTCTCTGCCTTGCTGATACCGTCTGCAACCTTACACTGAATCACCGGC
Organism: Roseburia sp.; assembly: GCA_022771695.1. Lineage (GTDB taxonomy): Bacteria > Bacillota > Clostridia > Lachnospirales > Lachnospiraceae > Roseburia. The sequence goes on from JALEKJ010000040.1 coordinate 42,769, forward strand.
TTTCCATCAAAACGCTCCATCGGGACCTGCGTGTCTGCTGCAACAATAATACAGTCTGCTTCTGCAATTTCCGCCTTTGTAAGCACATTCTTTGCTCCGCCGGAGCCTCTCGTCTCAACCTTAATTCGACATCCCAATTCTGCTGCCTTCTTCTCAAGGCTCTCTGCCGCCATATACGTATGCGCGATTCCGGTCGGGCATCCGGTTACTGCAAGGATATACTTGCCTGCTGCCGGAACTTCTGTCTTCTGAGCCTTCGTGACAGTATCTGCGTCCTTATCCGCTTCCGCCATATCGATGACATCTAAGAATTCCTCCACCGTTCTCGCATTGCGAAGACCCTTCGTAAAGTTCTCATCCATTAACAATACGGACAGTTTGCTCAGCACATCAAGATGCACATTGTCCTCTGAGTTTGGTGCAGCAATTAAAAAGATTAAGTCCACCTTACCTCCATCAAGTGCATCAAAGTCAACTCCGTCACTTACTACCATTGCAGCAAGTCCCGGTCTTGTCACCGCGTCGGACTTACAGTGCGGAATCGCAATTCCCTCACCAATTCCGGTAGTTCCCTCTTTTTCTCTTGCATACACCCCCTGGCGGTACTTCTCTACGTCATTAATTTTCCCGCTCTTTGCCATCAACGCAACCATCTGGTCGAGGGCATCTTTTTTGCTTGTAGCACTTCCGCTTAGCTCAATGCTTTCGATTGCTAACAGCTCTCTGATTTTCATCCTGTTTCCTCCTCCTATATGGATTTCTATTTTTAATTTGTGAGAGTTTCCCGGCCTCTTGCCGTTCACTCTACACAAAATTAAAACAAGGTTTTATTTTTATCCAACAAATCCAGCACTTCTTCTCTGGTTGCCAGCTCCTCCGAGAATGCCGAGGCGCTTCCGGTGCAGACTCCCATCTGAAACGCCTTTTCATAAGTTCCATTCTCCAGATAACCTGCCAAAAAGCCTGCTACCATCGAGTCTCCTGCTCCGACAGAATTAACAACTGTTCCCTTTGGTGCCTCCGCTTGATATACGGTTCCATCCTCCGCCAACAGAACCGCTCCGTCACCCGCCATGGAAACCAGAACATTTCTCGCGCCCTGCTCCTGCAGCTTTCCCGCATACTTGATAACATCTGCCTTTTCTTTGATTTTAACGCGGAAAATCTCTCCCAATTCATGGTTATTTGGCTTGATTAAGAACGGTTTGTACTTGAGTACATTTACCAGCAAATCCTTTGTCGCGTCTACCACCACACGCAAGTCTTTTTCTTTTAAGTGTTCCATAATATCCATGTACATGGTTTTAGGCATGACATCCGGAATGCTTCCCGCCATCACCAGGATGTCTCCGTCCTGCAGCGCGTCCAAACGCTCATAGAGTTTTTTGATATCATCCTCGTCAATCGTCGGTCCCTGTCCGTTAATCTCTGTCTCCTGCTCGGAGCGAAGCTTTACGTTAATGCGGGTCATGCCCTGCTCCACCGGGATGAATTCTGCATGAACTCCTTTTTCTTCTACCAGACGCTTTAACTCCTCTCCGGTGAACCCTGCCAAAAAGCCAAGTGCCGTATTCTCAAAGCCCAAGTTTCCAAGCACCATCGACACGTTGATGCCTTTTCCGCCCGGAAAAATCACTTCCCTACTCGTCCGGTTCACGACTCCACAGGTGAATTCAAGAACAGTCACGATATAGTCCAAGGATGGGTTAAATGTTAATGTGTAAATCATGGAAATCCTCCTTATACATTCACAATATTCCGGCACTTCTGAAAAGCTGTCTGACGCATTCCGGTCGTGATAACCGTTGCACTCTCGAAAGGTGCGAATGTTACACTTGATATCTGATTGAACTTACTCTCATCTGCTAAAATATAGCACTCTTTACAGTTCTCCATGGATTTTCTTTTTACCAATGCCTCCTTTAGCTCCGGTGTGGAAAATCCCTTCTGAATGCTGACACCGTTCGTTCCCCAGAAGCCTTTGGTGAAATTATATTTATCCAGTGTCACAACAGCCTCCTCACCAACGATTGCTTCCGTGACCGCCTTAAACTCTCCGCCTAGAATATACACGGTGCATCCGTGGTCTGCCAGCTTTTTCGCATGTGTGATTGCGTTTGTCACAAAAATCGCCTGCTTATTCGCAATATAGTCAATCATCCGCTCCGTCGTCGTTCCTGCATCAATATAAACAAAATCTCCTGCTGTAATCAGTTCTGCCGCGTAGCGGGCAATTTTTTCTTTGGCATCCTTATTCTGCTCCTTGCGGTGCATTACCTCATCATCTCTGGTACTGTACACTGTGCCCTTTAAAATGGCACCGCCATGTACCTTGGTCAACTGACCGCTGGCATCCAATGCTGTCAAATCTCTTCGGATTGTAGATTCAGAAGCGTCAAGTTCCGTCATCAACTGCTGCACGGTCACGCTTCCCATACTCTCTAGTATGGATAATATTTTTGCAAATCTTTCTTCCGTCAGCATATTTTATCCCTCCACATTCAGTCATTTTCTTTCAAAATCATTCATCTCATCTAATTGCATTATAAGTTCAATTTCAGTCAAAGTCAATCACATTCAGTCAAAATCGTTCACAAAAAGGAGTTCCGCAATTTGTATGATTTGCATAAAAACAGGGCAGCAAGCTTACTGCTTACTGCCCTATCCATACTTCCTTACCAATTACTCCAACTTAAATTTATTTACCTCTGCGTTTAACTGATTTGCAATGTTCATATTAGAGTTGGCTTCGTTTCCGATATCGCCGACACTTGATGTCAAATCTACCGACATTTCTGTCACATTCGTAACGCCTTTTGCACTCTCTTCCACTGCAATGCTGACCGCAGAAATCGCTTCCTTAATCTCATCGATACTCTGCTTCACTTCACCGCTCTCATCTGCAAATTCCTGCATCATGCGGCTCATGTTTCCAACATCTTCCTGATAGCTTCCACTTGTCTCAAGCAGCTTCTCATATCCATTCATAGCAGTCTCATCCAGGAAGGTGAGCATCGCTTCCGCCTTCTGGGCCAGTTCATTAACTGCTCCGACTACTTCTGCGCTGACACGCTGAATCTGTGCTGCTGTCTCTGCCGAGTTCATCGCAAGCTTTCCGATTTCATCGGCAACAACTGCAAATCCTTTTCCGGCTTCTCCGGCACGTGCAGCCTCGATGCTTGCATTCAACGCAAGCAGGTTTGTCTGCTCCGTAATGTTGATGATATTTGCAGTAAGTAAACTGATTTCCTCTACCGCTTTTGATTTCTCAATCTTCTCATTTACAGCAACTGCCATATCCTGCGCCAGAACTTTTGCTTCCTTCTGTTCTTCCACAGCCTTCTCATAGATATCTGCCGCTTTGCCCATAATTTCACCGGAAGACTCCCTGCCGCTGTTAGCATTTTCCGAAATGTTGCCAATCGCTTGGTACACTTTTCCGATGGATTCGTTAATCTGGTTTAGGGATGCGCTGGTCTCTTCCATTGCTGCGCTCATCTCTTCCATCGTTGCCGATACGTCCGTGATGTTAATTTCTGCACTGGACAGGTTCTGTACCACCGTCTTTGAAGAATTGTTGAGCTGCACGGAATTACCGGCAATATTAAGCATGATGCCACGGATATGTTCCAAAAGTTTGTTCACATTATTCGCAATCAGCTCCATCTCATCACCGGAAGTAATCTCAAGTTTCTGAGTCAGGTCTCCTTCACTGTGAACCAAATCGTAAATTTTCCGGTTCACCATCTGTAACCCTTTTACCGTTCGTCCGACAATAATACTTAATACGGCAATCGCAGCAATCAGGCAAATGGCTGCCATGACAATTACCTGACGTGTTATTGCATTCAGCCGCTCTACGATATTTGCTGCATCATAATCACTTCCGATAACACCGACAATCTCACCTGCACTGTTTTTTATTGGCATATATACTGTAATTACATCGCCATATCCCGTGTCCTCGATATAATCCTGTACATAACTTTCGCCTGCAAATGTATTTGCCATCTCTTGGTATGATTTTTCAAATACATTACCGACTTTTGCCTGTAGCTCTGAGTTATCCGTATCTACTCCGTAGTAAACCTGGCTGCCATCTGTATACAATGTGTACAGATAAGCGATTCCAAATTCATTCTGAATTGCTCGCAGCGAAGTCAATAGAGTCTGATACTCTTCGGTATCCTCGCACCCCGGTGTAAGCTTGCCAACTAAATCTCCATCCGCAACGCTCACAGCAATCTTAGCTGCCATCTCGGCTTCTTCCACACCCATCTCAACCATACCGGCATTGATGCTCCGATAAGAAGAAATCCCCAGTATCACGCAAACAAGTAGAACCAACAAGCTTGCGGGAAACAGTATCTTCACACGGATACTTGCCTTTCTCGTTTTCTCCTTCATAAGTCCTTGCTCCTTTTTATAGATTTCAATTCCGTCTTACAAATCCTTATAGTACCATTTTACCAAAATCAATATCTATTGCAAGTGTTTTGTCTGAATTTTTACAGCATCTTTATTGACTTTTCTTACTTCTTGCACGCGAAAAGGAGGCAAAACTTTTGCCCCCTTTTTCACTGGCTCAAGTACAAATTTTTCGTAAAACAATCGCCTGTTTACTCCAATTTGAACTTGCCAACCTCACTATTTAGTTGTTCTGCAATACTCATATTAGAATTGGCCTCATGTCCGATATCACCGACACTTGCTGTTAAATCTACCGACATCTCTGTTACATTTGTAACACCTTTTGCACTCTCTTCTACTGCAACACTGACTGCAGAAATCGCTTCCTTAATTTCATCAATACTCTGTTTTACTTCGCCGCTCTCATCTGCGAATGCCTGCATCATCCGGCTCATATTGCCGACATCCTCCTGATAGCTTCCACTCGTCTCAAGCAGCTTTTCATATCCGTTCATCGCGGTTTCGTCAAGGAAGGTAAGCATCGCTTCTGCCTTCTGTGCCAGTTCGTTTACCGCTCCGACTACTTCTGTGCTCACGCGCTGAATCTGTGCCGCCGTCTCTGCAGAGTTTGTGGCAAGCTTTCCTATTTCATCGGCAACGACCGCAAATCCTTTCCCGGCTTCCCCCGCGCGTGCCGCCTCGATGCTTGCATTGAGCGCAAGCAGATTCGTCTGCTCCGTAATACCGATAATATTCGCAGTCAACAAACTGATTTCCTCTACCGCTTTTGATTTTTCAATCTTTTCGTTTACGGCATCTGCCATATCCTGCGCGAGAACCTTTGCTTCTTTCTGCTCCTCCACTGCTTTGGCATAAATATCTGCCGCCTTTCCCATGATTTCTCCGGAAGATTTCTTACCACTGTTGGCATTTTCTGAAATATTTCCGACTGTCTCATACACTCGTCCGATAGATTCGTTAATCTGATTCAGGGACGCGCTTGTTTCCTCCATCGCCGCGCTCATCTCTTCCATTGTTGCGGATACATCCGTAATATTTACCCTTACGCTGACGATATTTTGCACTACTGCTTTTGTGGAATCACTGAGCTGTATGGAGTTGCCTGCAATATTGAGCATAATACTTCTAATATGCTCCAGAAGTTTGTTCACATTATTTGCAATCAGTTCCATCTCATCTCCGGAAGTAATCTCAATCCTCTGCGTCAAATCACCTTCGCTGTGAACCAAATCATAAATTTTCTGATTCACCAACTGTAACCCTTTTACTGTGCGTCCAACAATCGCATTTAATATACCAAGTGCAGCGATTAAGCAAATGACTGTCATCACAATGACCTGACGTGTCGTTTTGTTTAAGCGTTCTACAATATTGGATGCATCGTAGTCACATCCGATAACGCCGACAATCTGTCCCTTACTGTTTTTGATTGGCATATACACGGTAATCACATCACCTGATTGGGTACTCTCAATATAATTCTGCACATAATTCTCACCGGAAAATGTGGCCGCCATCTCCTCATACGATTTTTCAAAGATATCGCCAACGTTTGCCCGCTGACCCGTCTGACCCGTATCTATTCCATAGTACACCTGATTACCATCTGTATATAATGTGTATAAATAATCAATCCCATAGCCTTGCTGGACTGCACGTAGCGAAGCCAAAAGTGCCTGATACTCCACGGTATCCTCACATCCCGGTGTGAGCTTGCTGACTAAGTCTCCATCCGCTGCCCTCAAAGAAATCTTAGCCGCCATCTCGGCCTCTTCAACGCCCATTGCTACCATACCTATATTGATACTCTGATACGCAGAAATCCCCAATGCTACACAAACCAGTAATATCAACATACTTGCAGGTAACAATATCTTCGCACGAATGCTTATTTTTCTCGTTTTCTGTTTCATAAGCCCTTGCTCCTTTTATTGATTTTCTTTACAAACCCCGCAGCGCTATTTTAACAAAATCAATATCTATTGCAAGGACTTCTGTCAGAAATTCCCTGTTTTTAAAAGAAAAAGGACAGAGTCACCAACAATGCTCTGTCCTATCCCTTTTAAAAATTATTTTGCGATATCAATTCGTACCAAAGCCTTGCGCAACGCAAACTCCGCACGCTTCACATCAACCGCTTCTGTTTTATTGGCAAGACGCTCCTCGGCACGCGCTTTGGCAGCCTCGGCTCTGTTCTTGTCAATCTCATCCGGCCATTCCGCAATCTCTGCAAGAAGTGTCACCTTATCTGGCAGAATCTCCGCAAAACCGGAATGAACCGCTGCTATAACGTCCTCTTCCCCGTCGTTATGAATCTTCACAATCCCGGGGGCAAGAACGGTGGTGAGTGGAATATGTCTTTTATAGACACCAAGTTCACCGGCAGCCGTATTAAATTCTATCATTGTTGCCTCTCCGGTATGGAACACACGGTCAGGCGTAATGATTTCTACTTGAAAAATCCTGCTATCGTCTGCCATAATCATCCTCCTTACGGTCTACTTCTACTGCTGATTGTATCTCTCACGAACCTCATCGATGGAGCCTGCATTCAAGAAGTAGCTTTCCGGAATATCATCATGTTTTCCTTCCAGGATTTCCTTAAATCCACGGATTGTCTCCGCAATCGGAACGTACTTTCCGTCCATTCCGGTAAACTGTGTCGCAACAGAGAATGGCTGAGATAAGAATCTCTGAACCTTTCTTGCACGGTTTACGACAAGCTTATCATCCTCAGACAACTCATCCATACCAAGAATTGCGATGATATCCTGCAATTCTTTATACTTCTGTAAAATCTCCTGCACACCGCGGGCAACTTCAAAGTGCTCCTGACCAACAATACGAGGATCAAGAATACGGGAAGTAGAACCAAGTGGGTCTACTGCAGGATAAATACCAAGCTCTACGATGGAACGATCAAGTACGGTCGTTGCATCCAAGTGAGCAAAGGTAGTCGCCGGAGCCGGGTCCGTCAAGTCATCAGCCGGCACATAAACTGCCTGTACAGATGTAATGGAACCGTTCTTAGTAGAAGTGATACGCTCCTGAAGAGCACCCATCTCTGTCTGCAAGGTTGGCTGATAACCAACGGCAGAAGGCATACGTCCAAGAAGTGCGGACACCTCAGAACCTGCCTGTGTGAAACGGAAAATGTTATCGATGAAAAGAAGCACGTCCTTTCCACCTCTGTCACGGAAGTACTCCGCCATCGTAAGACCCGTCAGAGCAACTCGCATACGTGCTCCTGGTGGCTCGTTCATCTGACCGAATACCATGGTAGTCTTATCGATAACGCCGGACTCCTTCATCTCATAATAAAGGTCATTACCTTCACGGGTACGCTCTCCTACTCCGGTGAATACGGAATATCCACCATGCTCCGTCGCAATATTGTGGATTAACTCCTGAATCAATACGGTTTTTCCTACACCGGCACCACCGAACAATCCGATTTTACCACCCTTCTGATATGGGCAGAGAAGGTCAACGACCTTGATACCTGTCTCTAACATCTCCTGGGAAGTTGCCTGCTCCTCGAACGCCGGAGCCGGTCTATGAATTGGCCAATATTCTACACCGGTTGGTGGGTCAATCTCATCAATAGGACTTCCTAAGACGTTGAACAGACGACCTAATGTATTTTCACCTACAGGAACACTGATTGGTCCGCCTGTAGCAATTGCATCCATGCCGCGTACAAGTCCGTCGGTAGGTCCCATTGCGATACATCTTACTGTATCATCACCCAAATGCTGAGATACCTCCACTACCAGTTCCTTTCCGTCTTTGGTCGGAACTTTGATAGCATCGTTAATCTCCGGCAGATTGCCTTCTGTGAACTTAACGTCCAGAACGGCACCGATAATCTGGGTAATCTTACCGATATTATTTGCCATCGCTTATTTCTCCTTACTTTTTGTTATTGTTATGTTCCTAGATAAGCATCCCGACTGCAACGGCACTCGAAAATGCTCTGCATTTTCTCGTTCTCGTTGCACCCTCATATCAAGTGCCCTGCCCCTGCCTCTGTGCAAGCACAGGCAGTGCCATTTCACTTGATACTCGGTCTGCTTATCTAGGAAATCGCTGAAGCACCGGCAATAATCTCCGTCAACTCCTGTGTGATGGAGCCTTGTCGAGCCCTGTTGTATTTCAGTGTCAAATCACTAATTAACTCATCTGCATTGCTGGTTGCAGAATCCATCGCCTGCATTCTCGCCCCGTTCTCACTGGCAACCGCTTCTACAAGCGCGCCATAAAACAGGCTGGTCACATACTTCGGAATAATCATATCCAGCGCCTCTTCCTCATTTGGCTCATAATTCATGAGTACATTGGAATCTGCTGCCTTTTCGATTTCCTCCTCGTCAAACTCTACCGGGAGAAGCTTGATTAATGTCGGCTCATGGCTTACCGTATTCTTAAAATGCGTATAAGCCAGATAGATTTCACCAATCTCGCCGGATACATATGCATCAAGAACTTTCTTACAAAGCATCGCTGCATCTTCGTATGACGGAGATTCTATGATGCCTGACGCCTCTTCCTTGATGGCGTATCCCTTGCGCTCTAACGCCTCTTTTCCCTTATTACCGATTGCGTAGATTTCAAGGTCTTCTTTGGCCAATTCTTCGCTTCCGGTCACAAGCTTTACGACATTGGAATTGTAACCTCCGGCAAGACCACGGTTCGAGGTAATGACAACCACTGCCTTTTTCGTGGAATCTCCCTTATTTAAATATGGGTGATTGATACTGCCGGACTTCGCCAGCATAGAAGTTACAGTCTGATACATATAATTAAAATATGGATTCGTCTGCTCTGCTCTATTTCTGGCTTTCTGCAGTTTAACGGTAGAAACAAGCTTCATGGCTTTTGTGATTTGCTGCGTACTCTGTATGCTGCCTTTTCTTCTCTTTATGTCTCTCATCGAGGCCATAACTGAAACACCGCCTTTCATTCTCGCTATTTCCCGCTCTGATATAACATAAGCGGAATATTTCTACCATTTATTTCATAAACTCTGCCTTACATTCCTCGATTGCCTGAATCAGCTTTGCTTCTGTCTCATCGCTGATTGCTTTCTCTGTACGGATGCTCTCAGGAATCTCAGGATACTTCGTATCCACGAACTCAAAGAGCGCCTTCTCGAACGGAAGGATATCTGCAACCGGAATGTCCATCAAATATTTTCTGGTTGCTGCATAGATGATAATAACCTGCTTCTCAACCGGCATTGGCTGGTACTGCGGCTGCTTTAAGATTTCCTTGATTCGCTCGCCCTGTGTCAGCTTCTCGGTCGTATCTGCATCCAACTCAGAACCAAACTGTGCGAATGCAGCAAGCTCACGATACTGTGCTAACTCGGTACGAATCGGTGCGGCAATCTTCTTCATCGCCTTAATCTGTGCGGAACCACCTACTCGTGATACAGACAGACCGGCGTTGATAGCCGGGCGGAAACCTGCATTGAACATCTCTGTCTCCAGATAAATCTGACCGTCTGTAATGGAAATAACGTTGGTCGGAATATATGCAGAAACATCTCCTGCCTGTGTCTCGATAATCGGAAGTGCTGTCAAAGAACCGCCGCCTAACTTATCAGAAAGTCTGGCTGCACGCTCAAGCAGTCTGGAGTGTAAGTAGAATACATCTCCAGGATATGCCTCACGTCCTGGTGGTCTCTTAAGAAGCAAGGAAAGTGTACGGTATGCCGCCGCGTGCTTACTCAAGTCATCATAAACAACAAGGACGTCCTGTCCGTTCTCCATCCATTCCTCACCGATTGCACATCCGGAATATGGCGCAATATACTGTAACGGTGCCAACTCGCTCGCTGTAGCTGCTACTACAGTGGTATATGACATAGCACCGAACTCTTCCAAAGTCTTAACAATAGAAGCAACCGTAGATGCCTTCTGTCCGATGGCAACATAGATACACTTCACATTCTGACCCTTCTGGTTAATAATCGTGTCGATGGCAATCGCTGTCTTACCGGTCTGTCTGTCGCCGATAATAAGCTCACGCTGTCCACGTCCAATCGGAACCATGGAGTCGATTGCCTTAATACCTGTCTGTAATGGTGTATCTACCGATTTTCTGGAGATAACACCGGATGCAACACGTTCAATCTGACGATATTTATTGGTCTCGATAGGTCCCTTGCCATCGATTGGCTGTCCCAGTGCATTCACAACTCGTCCTAACATTGCATCTCCAACCGGAACCTCAACCACTCGTCCGGTTGTCTTAACGGTATCACCCTCGTTGATATTCTTCTGGCTACCCAATAATACGGCACCAACGTTATCCTCCTCAAGGTTTAATACCATTCCGTATACTTCGCCCGGGAACTCTAAGAGCTCGCCCTGCATTGCATTGTCAAGACCGTGAATACGTGCGATACCATCTGCTACCTGAATAACAGTACCAACGTCAGCTACTTCTAACTGCGCTGCATATCGTTTAATCTGTTCTTTGATTACGGAACTAATTTCTTCTGGTTTTAAATTCATGGAGCGCATTCACCTGCTTTCAACTGTATTTTTGATAATTCGCGTGTCAAAGCAGAAATCTTTGTTCTGACACTGGAATCAACGACGCGGTCGCCGATACGGATTACCATTCCGCCAATTAAGGCAGAATCGACTGCATAATGCATTTCAAACTTCACATACTTGGTAGTCTCTAATAAGCGTTTCTCCACTGCTGCCTTCTGCGCATCGGATAACTCCATGGCAGTTGTCACATATGCAGTACCGATATTCTTATATTCTTTTACCTGAGTCTCAAAGTACTCAAGCACAGAATCCATCTCCTCAAAATGTCCTTTTTCTACAATCATGCGGAGCAAACCTACCAGTTCGCCGGAAACTTTGCCTGCAAATATGTCTTCGATAATTTTTACTTTTTCTTCTTTTACAATCTTCGGATGACTCATTAGTTTGAAGAGCTCCGGATTCTCACTAAGAGCTGTTCTGACGCCTTTTACCTCTTCCCAGTAAGCATCAAGCTGACCGCTCTCTATAGCGACTTCAAACAATGCATCACCGTATGTTTTTGATACTAGCTTTGCCATGTCGAATCACCCATTTCTTTCAATGTCTCTTCTACCAGCGTATCCTGCACAGTCGCATCAATATTTGCAGCGACAACTTTTGCCGCCATCATAGATGCAACCGTAATCATCTCCTGTTTTACCTCATCCATTGCGCGCTTCTTGGAAAGCTCCGCTTCCTCGTTCGCAGTTCGGATGATACGAGCAGCCTCTTCCTTGGCTTCACTCTCAATACGCGCAGCATTTTTCTGCGCTTTCTGACGAGCTTCACTTAAAATTTGTTCTGCTTCTTTGTCAATATTCTTTAGCTTGGCTTCATATTCTGCCTTTAATGCGGATGCATCTCTCTTATCCGTCTCTGCTGTCTCAATATCCGTCGCAATGCGGTTCTTACGATCCTCTAACATCTTGCGTGCCGGATTAAAAAGCATCTTCGACATGAACATAAATAAGAAAAAGACTGCTATCGCCATGAGAACAACATCATGAAGCAGCTGTACGTCCAAGCCAAAAAGTCTTAGCATTTCCTCCAAGGTCTGGCCTCCTTTCCGTTGTTATATTTAGGAAAAGTGCTTATGCCTCTTCCACAATCTGCGAAAAATGGCTTGCCATTCTTCTAATGGCACAAATCTCTGATTTGTGACTATTTAGCCTAACGGCTGTACGAAAAGTAAAAGCATTGCGATAAGCAAACCATAAAGACCTGTGGTCTCTGCTACCGCCTGACCAAGTAACATGGTAGACATGATGTCACCCTTTGCGCCCGGGTTGCGTCCTACTGCTGCTGCACCATGACCTGCAGCGATACCCTGTCCAATACCAGGTCCGATACCTGCGATAACTGCCAAACCTGCACCGATTGCTGAGCATGCCATAATTAAATCATGTCCTGTAATATTCATAGAAAAGTCCTCCTAAAAAATTATTCTGTTTCGTAACTGTTCAGTACACTCACAGTTACTCTGCTTCATAGTTCTGACCGATGTATGTCATTGTCAACATACAGAATACATATGTCTGAATTGCTCCCGAGAACAAGTCAAAGTAAACATGGAGTGCTGCCGGCCATACAAGAGCAATCTTGCTCAGCAGTCCATATACCAATGCCATCATAACAGTTCCCGACAATACGTTTGCAAACAAACGTAAGGACAGCGAAACCGGTACTGCAATCTCGCTGATTAAGTTAATCGGCAGCCAGATTGGCAGCCATGGTGGCAAAGGGGAACACATATCCTTCCAAATCTGTTTCAGTGGCAGATTTTTAAACTGCGTAATATGAATAAGGAAGAATGTAATAAGACCCAATGCGAATGTCGTACCGAAATCGGCGGTTGGCGGTCTTAAGCCAAATAATCCGGAAATATTGCTTAATAGGATAAAAATAAAGATTGTGCTGATGTAGTTCACAAACTTCGGTGCCGCTATTTTTCCCATCGTACTTTGCACCATATTACCCAACATCTCAACAATAAGCTCAACCACATTCTGGAAGCCTTCCGGTATTTCCTTTGCATGCTTTATCGCCCGATTGCCGGCTATGGCAAACGCCATCATAAGCAACATGACAATTAAGATGCAAACATGTGATGTAGTAATCCAGACTTCCTGCCCAAAGATTTCGTATTTAAAGATACCGTGTATCATGAAATCGATGTTTTCAGCACCGGATGACATCAAAATTGCGTTGTTCACTGTTTCACCTCCTTCAGATAGCTTCACTATCTTCACTGTTTGAAGATACATCACCTCTTCCTTGCAGTTTCGAAATTAATTTATGTGCAAAGGGCTGTAAATAGGCCGAAACCTTTAAACCCAAGACACCGATAAAAGCGGCAAACAGATTGCCAAGGTTCCATTTCATCATAACAAAAAATACAATCACAACAACTGCATAACGCAGAATAGACTTGGCAATAATCCTTGCCTGCGCCCGGGACTCTCCATAGATATCTATCGCATCCTGCAATACTACCGCAATGTTGATTGCCATCCCACAGGCAAGCGCAATCCCAATTACAAGTCCTGTTGTGTAGCGCAACTTGTCCGAAACGAACCAGACGCCGATAAACTCAACCAGAACTCCGTATATCAGAATTCCCAGAACGAGTCCCGGCAATGCATCATTTAATCTTTTCAACATACTATTTGTCTGATTCACCGTCCTGTCCGTATATCTTCTTCGCCATCTTAAAAATATTCGTAAAGCCGGCAAGCGCGCCTATAATAAACAATGGCACTGATAAAAAAGGCATATCGTACCGCTTGCCCAGCCATGCGCCAAACAATGTGCACATAAAAATTGGAACAATCATATTCAACCCAAATTGTAAGATAAGGGTCAATGTTTGAAAAACTTTTTTATTATTCTTCATAATAGTTACATTATATCATTTTTCCCATTTTTGTCTATGAATTAATCTTAATTCTATGAATATAATTTCGTGCACATTGTTTGAATCCTGTTAATTATTTTACACTTTTCTGTACGAATCTGCCAAAAAAAGGAAAGATATACCACATGTTGTATATCTTTCCTCAGATACTATAGTACCATATGCACTTCCCGATTCGTATGCTCATATCTTTGCAGAGTTACACCTGCTGCCGCAAGCATCCGCTTGGACGCAATAACAGACGGTGTTCCGTCATACTTATCACTATCATAGACAAGACGCCGGATTCCGGACTGAATAATCGCCTTCGCACACTCATTGCACGGAAAAAGAGTTACATACATCGTTGCTCCGTCAAGACTGCCGCCGCGGTAATTCAAAATGGCATTCAACTCGCTGTGTGTTGTATAAAAATACTTGTTTTCAAGCGGCTCTCCCTCACGTTCCCAAGGAAACTCATCATCGGAGCATCCCATCGGAAATCCGTTGTAACCCATAGATAAAATCTTATGGTCCGGACTCACAATACAGGCTCCGACCTGCGTATTCGGGTCCTTGGAACGCATTCCAGACAGCGTAGCCACGCCCATAAAATACTCATCCCAACTGATATAATCTTGCCGTTTTCCGCTCATTTTAAAACCTCCGGATTATTTGGTTCCAAAAATACGATCTCCCGCATCTCCGAGTCCCGGTACAATATAACCGTGGTCGTTCAGATGATCATCTAAAGCACCAATGTAAATGTCTACATCCGGATGTTCCTCCTGCATCTTCTTCACTCCCTCCGGTGCTGCGATAATGCACATGAGGCGGATGTTCTTGACACCCTTATCCTTTAACATCTGAATTGCCGCTGCGGAAGAGCCTCCCGTTGCAAGCATCGGGTCGACTACAAACACTTCGCGATTTGCACAGTCATCCGGCAATTTACAATAGTACTCAACCGGCTCTAGTGTTTCAGGATCCCTGTATAATCCGATATGTCCGACCTTGGCAGCCGGAATCATGGAAAGCATACCATCTACCATTCCAAGTCCTGCTCTAAGAATCGGTACTACCGCCAGCTTCTTGCCTTTTAATTCTTTTACGGTTGTTGTGCAGATAGGCGTCTTGATTTCCACATCCGAAAGCTTTAAGTCTCTGGTTGCCTCGTAGCACATCAGCATCGCTATCTCGCTTACCAATGTACGGAAATCCTTAGAGCCTGTCTCCTCTCTTCTGATGATTCCGATTTTGTGCTGAATCAATGGGTGATCCATAACCATTACTTTTGACATTGCTATTCTCCTTCGTTTAAAAGATTTACAAGTTTTAAAATTGTCTTACGCAGCATCTCATAACAGAGTCCATATGTCTGCAGCGTGCCGCCGTAAGGATCTATGATTTCCAATTCTTCTCCCACCAGTTCGGTCAGAACACAGACATTCTCGGGGTTGGCATTCTTGTATTTCTCAAGAAGCTTCTCCATCTGCGCATGTTCCATCAGCAATACCAGTGTATCCTCGGTAAAGTCTTCCTCCGAGAGCTGCGTAGACATAAACCCCTCTGTATTAATCCCGTTACTTATCATAACAGTCTCTGCTTTCTGATTCAACGGTTCCGGGAATAATACCACTAATCCCCTTGTCAGGATTTCTACTGGTCTTTTTAGATTGTATTCTGCCAATATGCCTGCCGCCATCGGCGCCCTGCAGGTATCGCTTCCGCAAACGAACATGATTCTATTATACTCTTTCATCAAATAACCCTTCTCCTATACTGTTAATACCTGATGTCCTGCCGCCTTAAGCAGACGGTTCATTATCGCCTGCCCAATCCGCGGTGTCGCAAAGCTCTCGGAATAGATGACCTCTATATCCAAGTCGTCAAATTCGCGCAATATCTTATAGAGGTGTCTGGCAATCGCGTCCTCATCAGACCGCGCACCGATACTCATCGTACAATCGCTGTTGTAACGCTCCATCGTCTCATCGGTTGCTATAATGCCAACCTTCTGCCCGGCAGCCTGTTTTTCGCTCACCAGCCTGTTAATCGCCTCTACAACTACGTCTGTCTGCCCCTCGACCAATATCAGATCTGCTTTTGGTGCATAGTGTTTATACTTCATTCCCGGCGCCTTCGGCTTCCGCTCAGAATCCGCGGCAATAATTCCGGGATCTATACACACTTCCTCACCAAGCACTTCTTCAAGCATCTCTCTGGTGATATAACCCGGTCGCAAAATCATCGGCACACGCTCTGTTAAATCAATGATTGTGGACTCAATTCCAATGCCTACCGGTCCCCCATCCAGTATCATCGGTATCCTGCCATCCATGTCCAGTGCGACATGTGCTGCCTCGGTCGGGCTCGGTTTACCCGAAGTATTCGCGCTTGGCGCTGCAATCAAACAGCCACTCTCTTCTATCAGATGTAATGCAACCGGATGGTTCGGCATGCGGACTGCCACCGTTTCCATACCACCGGTCGTCTCATAAGGCACCTTTTCATTCTTCCAGACAATCATCGTAAGCGGCCCCGGCCAAAAAGCGTCCGCGAGCAATTTTGCCTGCTTTGGAACTTCTTTCGCAATGGATACCAGCTCCTCAAATCTGGCTATGTGAACAATCAGCGGATTGTCTGATGGCCTCCCTTTTGCTGCGTATATTTTGTTTGCGGCTTCCGGGCGAAGCGCATCCGCTCCGAGTCCATATACTGTCTCTGTCGGAAATGCCACCAGTTCCCCTTTTTGAATGAGTTTGGCAGCTTCTTTTATACATATATTATCTATATCAGCAGAGTTTATCTTCAAAACCTTTGTCTGCATTATTCATTCCTGCCTTTCTGTATGATTATGACACAATTCCAAAAAATAGGCAACCTACTTGCTATGTTTTTGTAAATGTGGCATAATTATGTCCGTTAGGTTCATGCTATAAAGTATGAGCCGTTTTATTCGGGGACTTACAGGGATAATATCCATGATAACGTCCCGTAGGAAAGGAGTTTCCATGAAAATTACAAAATCGGATTTTGGTACTACGAACACCGGAGAAAATATTCATATATACCACTTGGAAAATACAAGCGGTGCTTACGTCGAGGTGATTGACTTCGGCTGCCGCCTTGTAAAGATTGTTGTACCGGACCGCGAAGGTAGCATGACCGATGTCTGCCTCGGCTTTGACGCGATGGAGGGCTACGAAAAAGACGATGCCAGCCTTGGTGCCGTTGTCGGACGCGTTGCAAACCGCATCAAAGACGGTCATTTTTCCTTGAACGGAAAGGATTATCAGCTTGCCGTTAACAACGGCTCTAACCATCTGCATGGCGGTCTTGTCGGATACGGTTCGAAACAATGGGATGCAAAGATAAAAGACGACAAACTCATCCTGACGATGAATTCTCCGGATGGAGAGGAAGGTTATCCCGGTAACCTGACACTCTCTGTCACTTACGGCTGGTCAGAAGATAATGAGCTTTCTATCTTATACGAAGCTTCCACCGACACAGATACATTGTTAAATGTTACCAGCCACGGATATTTCAATCTGAACGGCGAAGGTGCAAGCGATATCCTATCTCATGAGCTTTTTATCGACGCGGACATGATTACTGAGCTGGATGATACACAGGCTCCTACCGGAAAGCTGATTTCCGTGGAGGGAACACCGTTTGATTTCCGTACTATGCACACCATCGGGAAGTTCCTCTCCTCCGATTATGAGCAGCTCCGTAAGTTCGGTACGTATGACCACAATTTTGTCATCAATGGCACCGGTCTCCGCGAGGCCGCTGTACTTCAGTCCAGGGACAGTGGCATACGTATGACCTGCTTTACGGATCAGCCGGGCATGCAGCTCTATGTGGCAAACCAGCCAATCAATCTTCCGGGCAAAAACGGTAAGAGCTATGAACGCCATACCAGCGTGTGTCTTGAGACGCAGCATTTCCCAGATGCCATCAACCACGAAAACTTCTCCAGTATCGTGTTGACACCGGAGGAGCCGTTCCGTTCTAAGACGTTATATCATTTTTCGACATTTTAATATCGGTTTGCAAAAACTAACCATGTGCTAAATTTAAAACACGAGCTTTTCTCTCTTGTAAAGCTCGTGTTTTTGTATTAAAATGACGTAAGGGTTATTTTTATGGTAACCTAATAATGTACATTATTTTTAAGGAGGGAATTCAAATGGCATTCGTTATTTCTGATTCTTGTGTTAGCTGTGGAACATGCGAGCCTGAGTGTCCAGTAGGAGCTATCTCCCAGGGCGACAGCCA
Source organism: Roseburia sp. (assembly GCA_022771695.1). Lineage (GTDB taxonomy): Bacteria > Bacillota > Clostridia > Lachnospirales > Lachnospiraceae > Roseburia. Next base: position 60,925 of record JALEKJ010000040.1, read on the forward strand.
GTTCGTTATCGATGCAGGTTCTTGCGTAAGCTGCGGAACATGTGCAGGTGTTTGTCCTACAGGAGCTATCAGCGAGGAGTAATTCGCGCTTTATAGCAAGCAAAGAAGCCGTCACGGTTGTGACGGCTTCTTCTTTTTAAAGATTCCTTTTTTCTCTTCTTTGCCTCGCAAGTTTTCGCGTATTGCCGCATCCAGCTTCCGAAAGCGTTCTTCTTCTTGCTCTTCACGCTCGCGCATAAGGTAATTCATCTCTTTTAGCACCTGCTTCCCAACCTCCTCACTGATATTCTCACTCAGTTGTTGATTGTTTGCAGCGATTGCCGTCCCTACAATCTGTGTCATAAGCTCCGTGAATTGTGCCATCTTGTCAGTGTTGTCCAAGACGCTCTGCTGATTTTCTCTCGTCTGTATGGATTGTCTTGTCTTACCTAAGACGGCCACGCCGGTAGACGGATGCTGCATCTCTTCAACCGAAGAATGCGGCTGTGACTGTGGCTCTGCCACGAGCCCTTCTACCGGTCCGTTATGTACAATCATGCGAATCGCCTTCAGTTGATAGCCCTGCTCTTTTAACTCCTTTATCCTTTGGAACTCCTGAATGTTCTCCTTCGTATAATACCGGTGCCCCATCTCATTGCGCGGAATGTCAAGCTCCAGTTCATCCTCCCAGTAACGTAATACATGCGATTCCACGTTGACAATATTGGCAGCGTCGGAAATCATGTAACGTACTTTTTCCATTCTGGTTCCTCCTTTTTCTGCCTAACTTATATTATAAGCAAGGGGAACCTTTCGTACAACGAAAATCGCTCGTCTTATTCCGACAGAGTTCTGGGATTTGTTACATTTTATTCCCTGCATCATATTTAGGAATAAACTCAATTTTCAATGTCATATCCATCCCATCCGCAAGGCGCTTCAACAGCTTTAAAGACGGATTTCTTGTTCCGTTTTCAAGCTTACTGATGTCTGCCTGATTGATTCCGGTTCGCTCTGCCAACTGCTTCTGCGTAAGATTCTGAGAGGTTCGCGCATCCACAATCGCCCGGATAATGTCCATTTCCGGTTGAATATCATCATACTCTTTTCTAAATTCCGGATCTTTCAGCATTTCACCTAAGGATTCTTTAAATGTTTTCATAATCAACACCCTTTCTTTTTAAATAATCCGCTCTATACTTTTTTGCTCTTTCAATCTCTCTTCTCGGTGTCTTTTGCGTTTTCTTTATAAAACCATTTGTAAGAACTATTTTCCCCTCATTCCAAAAGAAATATAACACTCTAGAAATATCATTGCCTACCTTTCCACGTATTTCAAAAATGCCGTCCCCCAAGTATTTACTGTACGGTTCGCGCAACTGATTTCCCTTTTCTTCCAGGACTTCAACAATCGCATATAATCTGGCAGACATTTTCTTATCCAACGAACGCATAAACTGCTCTGCCGGTCTTTCTCCATTTTCTTTTTCATAGAATTCGACTGTAAATTGTTCCAAACAATTCCACCTTTCTCATTATATTATGGTATATATGCCATAATGTCAATAAATTTTTTACTAGGAACTTTACACATGAACCTTTAAGATATTAGAATTGTGTCATGACTCGGTTTTACGCCGAAAAGATTCCCCAAGATGCATATGATTATAATCGTTTGAATTGCGTTTGTAAATTGTTTGATTGAAGGATTGTTAGATATGCACAAATTTTTCCACTAAAAAAATGCCAGAAAATTCTCTGGCATCCTTTTTATTTATTTCTCCATATTGGCAAACTTTGTATACTGTGGCAGCCATACCAAGTTGACGGTACCGATTGGACCGTTTCTCTGTTTAGCAATGATGATTTCGGAGATACCCTTCATCTCGGAATCGTGATTGTAGTAGTCATCACGGTAGATAAACATTACCACGTCGGCATCCTGCTCGATAGCTCCGGACTCACGCAAGTCGGAGAGCATCGGTCTGTGGTCCGGTCTCTGCTCTACCGCTCGGGAGAGCTGGGACAGTGCGATAACCGGCACGGAAAGCTCTCTTGCCAGCGCCTTAAGGGAACGGGAGATATCGGAAATCTCCTGCTGGCGGGAATCCGAAGATTTCCCGGAACCGGACATCAACTGTAAGTAATCGATGATGACTAACTTTAGGTCATGCTCTAACTTATACTTACGGCACTTACTGCGCATCTCTGAAATGGAGATACCCGGTGTATCATCGATTATCAACTCAGAATTACCGATTGTGCCTGCGCCTTCAATCAGCTTTTCCCAATCCGCATCGGAAAGGTTACCGGTACGGAGCGCCTGTGCATCTACTCTGGACTCCAGAGAGAATAGACGGTTTACAAGCTGCTCCTTGGACATCTCGAGTGAGAAGATGGCCGTGCACATATGCTCGTGGAAAGCAACATACTGCGCAATATTAAGTACAAATGCGGTCTTTCCCATGGAAGGACGCGCTGCAACAAGAATCAAATCCGATGGCTGCAAACCCGCCGTACGGTAATCCAAATCGATAAATCCGGTAGGAATACCCGTTACCGTACCGGAGGTTTTCGCTGCATTCTCAATCTTCTCAAGTGCGTTCATAACAACCTGGCGGATTGGCACATAATCGCCGCCACCGCCGCGCGCGGAAAGCAAATCGAACACCTTTTTCTCGGTGATATCCATCACCGTCTCGACGCTTTCTTTGCCGAGATAACACTCATTTTCAATCTCTTCGTTCAGCTTAATCAGTTTACGGCGCATCGCATTATCTTTTACAATCTGCGCATAATACTTCACGTTTGCCGACGTCGGCACCGCAGTTACCAAATCTCTTACAAATTCCAGACTGGCAATCTCCGGCGGTACATCTTTTTCTTTTAATTTATTCTGCAATGTCACCAAGTCTACCGGCAGTCCCTTATTGTACAATTCAATCATCGTATCAAATAAAACTCCATACTGCTGGTGGTAGAAATCCTCACTGATGAGCATCTCCATCGCGGTAACAATGGCATCTTTATCCATAATCATGGAGCCGATGACGGACTGCTCTGCCTCAAGGCTGTTAGGCATAATCCGCTTAATCAACGCCTCTTCCATGAAATTTCCTCCTCAAAACTCTGCGTTTTAGAATCAAAAATTTGCCACATCACTGTGGCAAATTTACGCTGTCTTATGCTTCCACTACATGTACCGTAAACTTACCGGTTACCTGCGGATGTAACTTGATTGCCACTTCCGTCATACCAAATGTTCTGATTGGTTCCAGAAGCTGCATTTTCTTCTTATCCAGCTCCATGCCAAGCTGCTCCTTCGCTGCTGCCGCGATTTCCTTGGTGGATACGGAACCGAAAGTTCTGCCACCTTCACCGGCTTTCATCTTAAGGGTAACCTTTTTATCCTTAAGCTCTTCAGCCAGTGCCAGAGCCGCCTCATAATTCTCCTGCGCCACTTTATCCGCATGCTGATTCTGTAGCTTTAAGTCATTCATGTTCTTGGCGTTCGCCTCCACGCCCAACTTCTTAGGGAAAATGGCATTTCTTGCATATCCGTCACTTACATTTACAATATCGCCCTTTTTACCAAGGGACTTCACATCCTGTAATAAAATCACTTTCATTCTGTAATATCTCCTTCTTCCAGCATTTCGTCAATGGTGTCTTGAATAATGTGTTTTGCCTCTAATACAGAGCAGTCGGTAAGCTGCGCGCCTGCCACGTTAAGGTGACCGCCGCCACCCAGACGCTCCATGATAAGCTGTACGTTAATCTCATCGATGGATCTCGAGCTGACATAAATCTTGCCCTGATACTCGGTTAAAACAAACGATGCTTTGATGCCTACGATATTTAGAAGCTCGTTTGCCGCCTGTGCCCCGACAATTGTTGGACTCTCTACATTATCTGCCGGGCAGACAGATATGGCAAATGCCCCCCGGTATACTTCAGCGTGACGCACAGCCTCCGCTCTTGCCTTGTAAGCCGCCATATCGTTCCGCAGCATCTTGCGAACTCTTGTAACCTCAGCCCCCGCTCTTCTAAGATATGCCGCTGCTTCAAAGGTACGCACTCCAGTCTTTGTCATAAAGTTGTTCGTATCAATCAGAATACCCGCATAGATACAATCTGCCTCATGTGACTCAAGTTTGATATTCTCGGAGAAGTACTGCAATACCTCTGCAATCATCTCACAGGCACTGGATGCATACGGCTCAACATAGGAAAGTACCGGGTTCTCAATGACTTCACTGTTCTGTCTATGGTGGTCAAATACACAAACGGTATCTGTGCGCTTTAACAGTTCCGGACACTCGGTATAACTCGGGCGGTTTACATCCACCACGACAACCAACGTATCTCGGTTTGTCAGCATAATCGCATCCTCGCTATTGATAAATAAATCCGCAGGATATCCTTTGTCTTCGGAAAATCCCTCTACCAGCGGACGCAGGGAAGAGGTCACCTCATTTAGAACTATCTGTGCCTTTTTGCCAAGCACCCGCGCTGCACAATACACACCAATCGCTGCACCCAGGGAATCGACATCACTGATACTGTGTCCCATAATAATGACATGCTCACGACTCTCAATGACTTCTCGCAACGCATGCGCTTTTACTCTTGCTTTTACACGGCTGTTTCGCTCAACCTGCTTGGTCTTACCGCCGTAATAGGAAATCTCCTCGCCCTCACGGACAACAACCTGATCCCCGCCTCGTCCAAGTGCTAAATCGATGGACATTCTGGCATATTCATAATTCTGATTGTAGGAATCGCCACCGCTTCCAATACCGATACTGAGCGTCACTGCCATCTCGTTTCCGACTTTGACAGTCTTGACATCCTCGATAATGCTGAAACGGTCTTCCTGTAATTGGTGCATATACTGATTCTTAAATACGATAAAATATTTATCTCGCTCAATCTTACGGACGAGCGCGTCAATCTCTGTAAAATACTTATTCACTTTACGGTCGATAAGTGCCGTCAAAAGTGAGCGTTTCACGTCCTCAATACTGTCTAATGCCTCATCGTAGTTGTCAATATAGACAAGACCGGCTACCAGACGCTGTTCTTCGTTCTCTTTGATGTAATGGTTCAATTCCGTCTCATCAAATAAATAAAGAGCCGTCATGTACTCGCTGCTTTCCTCCAAGGATACGGTCAACCCTCCATGTGATGCCGTATCAAAATAGATACGCTTCATCGCCACACGATATTCCCGATCCTCCATGGTCAGGTTCATTGCCTGGGCACCGTCGCTTCGCTGCAACAGCTCTTTGGTCAACGTCGGAAACACAGTCATAATAGACTTGTGATAGTTCTTATCCTTCCCCGTAATCTCGGTAAACTGTTTGTTCACCCATAGAATCTTGCCGTTAAAGTCCAACAGTGCGTATGGAATCTCAAATTCATTCAAAAGCTGCTTCTGTACAGTCGCATACTGTGTTGCAAAATTGACCAGCTCCTCCACAAGCAATGGTTTGTTGTGGATGTACACGAACAACATAATCAGAAAATACAAAAGAACAAATCCGGAAAACATGGCACCGGAAGTGGTATTATCCATATAAACAAGGACATTTATGACTATCAGCAAAGGGGTAAGCAGCATCGGCATATATAGATATGTACGTAGTCTCCCCTTCATACTTATATTACTTTTCTTCAAAATCCGACCTCCATCTTTCAGAAAAAGAATAGTCTTTCTATTATAGTCGCTTACCATAAATTATAGCATTTTGGGAACGCAATATAAAGCACTTTTTGCCCAAATAAAGTAGGAAATCACATACAAAAAGGACCGCCCACTATAAGTTGGGCAGTCCAAAAAATCAGCCTCAATATTTAGTTTATTCTGTCACATTTTCCGTCTGCGACGCCAGCGTGAGATAGCGCCCCTGATCCATATCGTCAATCAAATTATTGGAAAGAATCTGTGTGCCACCCACCGGCTCCAACTCATCGACAATCTCGTTAAGCTCTGTCTGGTATCCGCCCTCAGGGTTATAATGACAGATACGATATCCGTCTTCCTCATCCCCTCCGTATGCATAATAAATGATATCATGCCATCCGTTGGTCGTCTGCTCGCTGATGGTAATCGGTGTGCGAATACTTGCAAATGCCTCTATCACAACAAATTCTCCCGTCTCGTCGACAGAGAGAATCACTGCGGGGTCTCCGGATGAAGATTCCGTATACTCTCCAATCACGATTGCAAAAATTTCCATCAAGCCGTCGTCATTTAAATCTATATAGTTATAATAATATCTTGTTTCGCTCTGATATTCTTCCGGAATCTGGTAATAATCCGTTAAAAAATCGGCAAGCCCCTGATAGGGAGCATCTTCACTGAACACTTCTATCACGGTAGGCACATACTCATCTTCTTCAGCAGATAGATACACTTCCTCCAGTTCCGTTGCCATTTCTACCTCTTCCTTGCGGATTTCCTGTTCTCCGCTATTTTCCGTTTTCTCTTTTCCGCAACCACCAAGCAGCAGCACTGCTGCCATCATACAGCCTATCCTGTAGCAGTTCTTTTTCATGTATTCCTCCTGTCTGTCTAGTCGGTCCTAAATCTTTCACAAGCTCTATATTAAATGATTCCCCTGCAAAATCCAAGCATCTTTTGTGATATTTAAGGAATACTTCATAATCACTTCCAGGATTTTCCCAAAAAAATTCCAGAGCTATAAGCTCTGGAATTTAAAATCATCATAAAACGCTTACTCGCATACGTATGGCATCAATGCTACGTGACGAGCTCTCTTAATTGCTACAGTAAGAGCTCTCTGATGCTTTGCACAGTTTCCTGTGATACGACGAGGAAGAATCTTTCCTCTCTCAGAGATGTATCTCTTTAACTTGTTAGTGTCTTTGTAATCGATAACATTATCTTTACCACAGAATACACAAACTTTTTTTCTTCTATGCATTGGGCGTCTCTTCATTGGAGCGCCTTCTTTGTCTGCTGCCTTATTGAAAGCCATGATAATTACCTCCTGTTAATATTTCCATTAGTTAAATGGTAACTCTTCATCAATTCCGTCCGGAATATTCATGAAGCCATCGCCTGCTGCACTGCTCGGTGATGGTCTGTCTACCGGTGTGAATCCGGAATTATCTCCGCCGGAGTTCTTACTCTCCGCAAATTCACACTCTTCTACAACAACATCGGTGGTATATACTTTCTGACCGTCTTTGTTCGTATAGCTTCCGGTCTGGATACGTCCGGTTACAACAACTTTGGTCCCTTTGCGAAGATACTTCTCTGCAAACTCGCCAAGACGACCGAATGCTACGCATCCGATAAAATCAGCGGTCTGCTGATCGCCATCTCTCTTAAATCTTCTATCAACTGCCAGTGTATAACGTGCGATTGCTGTTGCCTGGTCCCCCTGAGAGTAGCGTACTTCAGGGTCTCTGGTCAATCGTCCCATAAGAATAACTTTATTCATACGATTTGATTTCCTCTCTATTATGCCTCGTCTTTTCTAACGCATAAGAAACGAAGAACGTTGTCCATGATACGAACATCCTGCTCAACTGCTGCAGGAACATTAGACTCTGCATCAAACTGGATGAAGTAGTAATAAGCTTCGTTCATCTTCTGAACTTCGTAAGCTAATCTCTTCTTACCCCAGTCTTCTACTTCTGTTACAGTACCGCCGGCACGAGTGATATACTCTTTTGCCTTCTCTACTGTAGCTGTTCTCGCATCGTCTTCGATCTTTGCACTAACTACGAGTGCTAACTCATACTTATTCATGCGAATTTTCCTCCTTTTGGTCTCTGGCCCACGATTTCAGTTCGTGAGCAAGGAATTATTAATATATCACGAGCATCTACTATAGCATGTTTTTCTTGTGATTTCAAGCTTTTTTCCGAATTTCTTTTGTATTTTTTTCCACAAGCTTTCTGGCTATCATAATCTGATGTCCGCACCCCTCGCACTTAAGTCTGAAATCCGCACCAACCCGCAGAATCTCCCACTCACTGCTGCCACAGGGATGCTGTTTTTTCAGGCGTACGATATCGCCCACTTCGTATTTGTCCATATCTTTCCCTCTCATTCATTTTATATTTTTCGCACCGGGTGTCGGATGACTGTCTTTAAGTTTTCCGGTTTGCATTTTCTGGCATCACTCAAATAGATTTCATGATGATAGCGCATATCTGTAATATCAATTTCATACCCCTGTTCATGTGCGAATTCTTCCATCTGCCGAACCGTCTCCGGCTCGTCATCATAGGGTCCGAGGTGCATACACTGCACACAGAGTCCTTCCATATAAGTAAAAAACTCCACTTTTGAAAAATCTGTTTTCTTTTTCGTCGTCGCCTCGGCAACCGCCCACTCAAAATCTGCCCTCGTCACAAATTCCGGCAGACGAATCACAGAAATCCAGCAGAAATCCGCTTTGCGGGCATAATCCACACCATGCACGCCCTCCTGCCACCAAAAGCCTTCCAGCGGCGGAACAACGTAATCAAAGTATCCCTCAATCTTATGGTTGCCTTTATAACTCATTTTAATAGTAAATGCAATCGCGTAAAGCAGTCCGATAGCGTCCTTGTACGCACCATCTTCCTCGTTCGGGTCTCCCTTGCCGCGGACCGCAATAAAATTCATCGTGGGAACTTCCACCAGCTCCGGCTTGTTTTTTGGCAAATAAAATTCTTTGTATTCCTTCTTGTAATCAAATGACATAAAAGTTCCCCCTATCCGTTTGCGAGAATCATCTTCTCAAATTTTGCCGGAGAAAGTATCTCATTTGTAACAAAGCTTCCATTATAAAACAGACTGAATGTCGTAAACGGTGCCGGTGCACTCTGCGCCTGCTCGGTTGTCTCAATGTGCATCATTTGCAAAGACACCCCCATTTTTTCTGCCGTTTCCTTTAGAAGTGGCGCATATTTCGCAGTAAACGGACATTGATTGGTATAGTACAGAATGTAACCGGATGTATCAATGAGGGGCTTTTTCACGCACTCCTTAAAATGTGGAATATCCGTTGTCTCGGTAAAAGGCAGATAATAAAGCTCATAATAAGGTGCTGCACTGTCTGCTACCTGAAATCCTTTGTATCGTAAATACTTCGGGTCGGAAAGAAAAGCCATTTTCTTTTTCGCCGATAAAATGACCAGCCCTTTCTTTCTTTTTTCTTTGGCATCTCTGATGCACTCGTTCAACAAAAGATTGGAATAGCCGTGTCCCTTATGCTGTCCGGAAACCCACAGGCAATCAATGTACATATAGCCCGGCGCATCAATAGGCGCCCATGCATTTTCAGCCGGAACATATTCAATAAAGCATTTCCCTCGGACATCGCATTTTTTAAAGACAAGCCCATCCGCAAAACGCTGTGTAAGCCATGCCTTTTTTGACTGCACCTGACAGTCCTTGTTGTTTGCAATCGCACAGCAAATATGTTCTTTTTCAATATTTTCACCGGTAACGCCAATTATTTCCATAAAATACCTCCTCATTCCATCGATTTCTAATCGAATGATATCTCTGTTTCATTCATCGTACCAAGTAAAACATGACACCTTATGTCATGTTTTGTGGTTCATTGCAGAGATTTGATTTGGTTGAATCTTATTTTTTTCATAGATGCGCTTCGCCTGCTTGGCAAGAAGGTCTCGCAAATATGCCGGTTCAATAACCTCCACTTCCGTGCCAAAGGATAACAGATACCCTGTCAGCCACACATCCTCCGGCATTTTTGTCCGGACAAGCAGCGAACCATCCTTCTGCCTTTCTATCTGGTCGGAATCAAATTCATCATAAACGCGGTAGGCAGCACTGTCCGAGAAGCAAAACACCATATCCCGTAGCGTAACATCGTTTTGGCTGTTTTGGTTCTCTGTCTGTGGGTAGGATTTCGGCAAAAAGGTTTCCGGAAGCAGAGTTAATTCCGTGATACGGCTGATTTTGAACGTACGAAATTCCTCTTTTTTCATACAATATGCCTTCACATACCAGTTCCCCATCTTACAAAGCATCTGTATCGGTTGAATCTTCCGAGTTGTTTCGATACCTTTCGTTCCGACATAGGTGATTTTTACAATACAGTGTTCAAAAATCGCCTCTTTTAACATATCAAATTTCTGCTGCTCCCCCGGAGTCTTTCCCCATCTTGTAAAATCAATTTCCAGCCAATTTTCAGCCTCCATGCAAAAAAGCGCAGACAACTTTTTTATCACCTCATCGCCAGCACCCCCAACTGCTGCCAAATTCTGCAATGCCTCCAACAGCGTCTGCTTCTCCGCATCCGAAAAAACTGCCCGCTCCAAAACATGGTCATGTAGCAGAAAAATACCGCCGTTTCGTCCCTTCTCCGCATAAATTGGGATTCCGGACGCACTTAATGCATCGATATCACGGTAAATTGTTCGATTTGACACCTCAAATCGCGCCGCAAGCTCCGGTGCTGTCGCATGCCCCTTTTCAAGCAAATAATATAAAATTTGAAACAATCGGCCTTCTTTCAATATGAGTCTCCTTCAGCTCTACACCTCTATCTGCCCGAAAACTTCTCCAAGTCCCGCCTGAATCAGCAAGTCTGCCCTGCCATCCATCGGCGTCGTGGATTTGTTGATGAGCACCAGCTTGTTCCCTCTATAATAGTCAATCAATCCCGCTGCCGGATAGACCGCAAGTGATGTACCTCCGACAATCAGCACGTCCGCATGGCTAATATAAAATACCGCATCTTCCAAAGTCTGCTGATCCAAGCCTTCCTCATAAAGCACCACATCCGGTTTGATTTCTCCACCGCACTTATCGCAAAGCGGAACTTTATCCACAGAATTTAATATGTATTCCGCATCAAATCCCTTCCCACATTTGCGACAGTAGTTCCGATGCACGCTTCCATGCAACTCCAAAACTTTTTTGCTACCCGCCATCTGGTGCAGCCCGTCAATATTCTGCGTAATGACTGCTTTTACTTTTCCCGCTCCTTCCAGCTCGGCAAGCTTATAGTGCGTCGTATTTGGCTTTGCAGTAAGACAGAGCATCTTATCACGATAGAAACGATAAAATTCATCCGTATGACGCATATAAAAAGAATGGCTTAAAATTGTTTCCGGCGGATAATCATATTTCTGGTTGTAAAGTCCATCCACACTGCGAAAATCCGGAATGCCGCTCTCCGTCGATACACCCGCTCCACCGAAAAAGACGATGTTATCGGATTCCTTTATCATCTGCAAAAACTGTTCTATGTTCATTCTGACTACCTCCTCTGGAAACTGTTCCCAAATTTATCTGCTCCTTTTTGGATTAACCATAAATCATCACATCTTTACAAATGCTGCGATAATGCGCTATCTGCTCCTCTGTTAATGAATTCTCTTCCACGCTGACTACCTGTAACGATGGGAACTTTTCAATATCCTCAAGTTCTGTCAGTCCGCAGTTTATCAGGTCCAGGTGCGTCAAATACTGTAGCTGCTTAAGCGGTGCAATCGTTTGGATTGGGCAGTGCACAAGTGCAATCTCTGTTAATTTCGTGCACTGCAGGAAGCATGTCACATCTGTCAGTGGGCTTCCCTCAACGCAAACCCCCTCCAGATTATGCATCTGTTCCAGAAAAGAAAACTCACTTTTTGCACAGTGCTCATATCCCTCGCCACAGTCATAAGCAAAATAGGTAAGTCCCCTGCAGCCTGCAATCTCCTCCAAGTCAGGAACATTTGTATTGTAAAATGTAACCCACCTTAACTTCGGTGCATAGCTTAGCCCTGTTATATGAGAAATTCCCGTGACCTCATAAAAATCTATTTCTTCGAGATTGGGCAAGTATCTGACAAAGTCAAAATTCGTTATCTCCATATCCGAAAGCTTCAAATTCACTACATTTCCTGCTTCCTCGCGGGAAAACTCTTTTTTAAAAAATTTTCCGAAACCGCTTGATTTCTTTTTTACTGCATCTAAAATCGCATCATACACTTTGTCATTCCCAATCTCAGCTCTTGTAATCGTCATTATGTTCTCCTCAAAAATTCTTCTGCCGCTGTTTTCATAACCCTAAGTATAACATATCAACCATTTTCTGCCAATAAAGCCCGGCTCTTCCCATCTAGAACAAAAGTGTGCTTCGCACACTCTCGCGACCAATACTTTTATCAGCACAGCTTTTGTTCCGCGCGAGCGGATTGCGCAACAATATACTCCGCTTCGCGAGCTGCGCATCCCGGCGGAGCGTTTGACTTCATAGGAATTTTCTATGAGGTCAGAAAAAGGCAGCGTCATATTCATGACACTGCCTCAATTAGTTGCGGGAATAGGATTTGAACCTATGACCTTCGGGTTATGAGCCCGACGAGCTTCCAGACTGCTCCATCCCGCGCTATTTATAAGCGTTTCTTTTTCGGAAACGTTGTTAACATAACGTATTATATCGCTTTCACATCGACTTGTCAAATCAGTTATTTTTGTTTTCTTAATTCTATTATATGTTGCTTTCTTTTTATATAGAACCAACCATTCTATTTTTTTCCGCATATTCATGCTCCTTATCGCATGATTACATGTATCCTGCCAGTATAATGCTTGCCACCGTTCCTGCCAATGTCGCAATCAGTGCTCCCGCCAGGGTATAGCGGGTCTTTTTTATTTTTGCCGCCATAAAATAAACTGACATTGTATAGAAAATCGTCTCTGTGCTGCTCATCATAATCGATGCCATCTTACCCAACAGGGAATCCGCCCCATACTCCTTGTAAATGTCCAAAAGCAGCCCGGTTGCCGCCGACGAGGAAAACATTTTAACCACCGTAATCGGTAACAGCTCAGATGGAAATCCGATGAGCCGCGTCACATTTGCAAACAAGCCTGCAAAAAACTCCAAAAAACCAGAGGCCCGGAGAATTCCGACTGCCACCATAAGCCCAATCAGTGTGGGCATGATGCCTATGACGGTCCCAAATCCATCCTTGGCCCCTTCGATAAACTCTTCATAAATATTCTGTTTGCATAGGATACCATAACCGACAATACAAAAAATGATAAGCGGTATCATCACGTCTGATAAAAACAGCATTACCTTCATCGTGCACCTAAATCATTTCCTCTGCACATTATATGAGAGAATAACGCAAATCATACGCTGCCGTTATTTCTTTTTCATTAGCTCTTGATATTGTGCCTGTGGCATCGGCTTTGCAAAATAATATCCCTGGATATAATCACATCCCAGCTTCGTTAAGAACTCCACCTGTTCCGGTTCTTCTACGCCCTCTGCAATCACTGTCATATTTAAGGACTCTGCCATTTTTATGACTGCCTCGATAATCTTGGCTCCCTTGTCCGCCGCTCCGCCCTTAGAAAAGAATTTCATGTCTATCTTTAAGACATCCAAATCCACATCTTTTAAAACATTCAAGGAAGAATAACCGCTTCCAAAATCATCCATCAGAATTGTAAAACCCGCCTTGTGCAGATAAAATACGGCATCCTGTATAATGCTCGCATTATCGGAGAAGACACTCTCTGTCAATTCCAGATGCAGGTATTGCGGTGGTACCTTATATTTCTCAACCAAGTCAATCAATGTATCCAAAAACTTAGGATTATACAAATTTACACGAGATACATTGACGGAAATCGGTGCCGGCTTCCTTCCCTCATCCAACTCCTGACGGATAAACTGGCATACCTTTTCCCAAACATAATAGTCCAACTTTGTAATAAACCCATTTTTCTCAAAAATCGGAATAAACACACCCGGAGACACCAATGTCCCATCCGGCTTCTGCCAACGCACAAGCGCTTCCGCACCACCCGGACTTAAGCCTTCCAGTTCATACTTCGGCTGAAAATACACAACAAACTGGTTCTGCTCCAGTGCCGCATCCATCTCATCGATAATCTCCTGCTCACGCTTTAAGCTCTCGCTTAATTCCTTTGTATACATCGCGTCATGAACCATGTACTTTTCTTTGCACTGTGATGCTGCCATGCAGGCATTGTCGAATATGACGGAGACATCCATCTCCTTATCTTCTATCAGATAGATGCCGGAGCAGGTTTCCAGATAGTAATGCACGGTATGTTTGCGAATCCGCTCCTTAATACGCTCAATCACTTTGTAAATATCGCCAAGCTCCTTATACGGCATACAGATACCAAATACATCACCCGAGATTCTTCCGTAGGTACTGCGCGGATCGTATTCGGTCATAACACTCCGAATCGCATTTGCCACGTAACAAATTAGACGGTCTCCCTCTTTTGCACCATAAAAGGAATTAATCATCTTGAACCGGTCAATGTCAAAATGAATAAATGCAAAATGCTCATCTTCCGTATTATCCAACAACTCCCTCGTCATCTGGAAGAATTTTTGCTGACTGTATATCTCTGTCAAGGAATCATACTCAAGCAGGCGTACTTTACTCTTCTCAATGGCATTGCGCACACGAAAGCGGATAATTTCCGGATGAAACGTCTTTGGAATAAAATCCCACGCTCCAAGCTCCAAGCACCTGCGCTCGTTTTCTGCATCATCATTCGTCGTGGACACAATAACCGGAATGTAGCGATACTCATCCATGCTCCGATAGACTTTTAAAAACTCGTACCCATCCATAACAGGCATAATCAAATCTAATATGATGAGCACAATAGAATTTTTCCTTTTTGCAAGGATTTCCAGAGCCTTTTCTCCATTCTCTGCCTCCAAAACACCATACTCGTCCTTCAAAATCGCTGTAAATGATGTCCGATTCAATTTTCCATCGTCTACAATCAGTATGTTATTCCCTCTCATACGCTCACCTGCTTTCGCAAATCAAATTGGTACTTTTGTCATATGTACATTATAGATGTTTTTTGAAAATTCGGCAATGTTTTTTCTATATTCTGTGTTTTACAAGCACATCTTTTACTTTACAGAATACTATTGCTGCCAATGTACTGCAGCAGGTTGCAAGCAATGCGGGACCTACAATGGCGCTGGGATTTACGCTTCCATACTGCCCCCGATATGCAATGATGTTAACCGGTATCAACTGCAATGACGAGATATTGACAATTAAGAAGGTACACATTTCATCCGTTGCGATATTCGGTCCGCAATACTTTGAAGTCTGGCTCTTTTTGCATCTCTCAAGATTTAATTCCTGTAGTGCCTCCATTGCCTTGAGTCCGGCCGGCGTTGCCGCCCATCCGAGTCCAAACATATTTGCAATCATATTGGTCGCAATATACTCATTCGCAATGTGTCCCTGTGGTAAGCCGGGAAAAAGGAAGCGCAAAATCGGTTGCATTTTTTTCGACAGTCCCGCAATGATACCGGAAGTCTCCGCAATCTTCATCAGACCTACCCAGAAAGACATCACTCCCGTCATCGTGATACACAGCGTAACCGCTTCTTTCGCAGAGTCTAATGCCGCATCCGTTATTGCCGGAAGGGTCCCATGAAACGCTGCATATACGATACCAATTAAAATCATAAACGCCCAGAGATAATTCATATAATTGCCTTTGCATTATTTTTTCTTTTATTCTATGCATCGATTCCTTTGCATTATCACTTGCGAAAAATCGAATAACTCCGCTTCTTTTTTCATACGATATGCTAATTCCTATTTTCATTTTTATAATGAGGTACTTTATCTTGAGATATTATTTAAAACATATGGCATGGATTTCCATGCTTCTCTCACTCTCACTCCTTGTCGGCTGTGGCAGCCCTGTATCATTCGTTCCCCGCGCCGGAGGCGGTTCAGAAAACGCAGGGGCACAAAAATTCGCCAAGAAGACAACGGTTTCCTTCGACTCTTTTTTAGAAAACTTTTTTCGTACAGAAGTAACTGAAAATACACTTAATCTGCATTTTACACTTTCAAATCCGGAAAGCTATGGCATCACCGAAACGCCGATTACTCTCGGCGACCTTTCCGCTCAGACGATGGATGAAACGCACGCAACCTTAGAAAATACGCTCTCGGTTCTTAATACATTTGACTATGACAAACTCTCTTCCAGGCAACAGCTTGACTATGATGTTCTGTCTGATTATCTGAGTGCGGAATATTTCGTCTCAGATTTGACACTCTACGATGAAATTCTGCGCCCTTCCACCGGAATTCAGGCGCAGCTTCCGGTTCTTTATGAAGAATATCGCTTTTACGACAAAGGTGACATTGAAGACTACCTTGCCCTAATTGCTTTAACCGACAGCTATTTTGAACAAATTATTGATTTTGAGCAACAGAAAGCAAAAGCCGGACTTTTTATGTCCGACTATGCCTGTGACAACATCATTTCGCAGTGCGAAAGCTTTGTAAAAAATCCGGATGAGCATTATCTGATTCTGACCTTCAACAACAAGGTCGCACAGATAGCTGACCTGACAGAGACAGAGCGTGAAACATATCAGGCACAAAATGAGGAACTGGTAAAAGAGCATGTCCTTTCCGCCTATGAAAATCTCGCCGCCTCCCTCACGGAGCTTCTTGGAAGCGGAAAAAATGATTGCGGTCTCTGCTACTTTCCGGATGGGAAAGAATACTATGAATATCTGGTCTACCACAATACAGGAAGTGCTAAGAATATCAAGGAAATTCAGGAAATGATCAGCCAAAAACGTTCCTCCGACCTGACTGCCGCCGCTGCGCTTATGCTGGAATATCCTAACCTCACAGAACAATGCAATGCGGTCCGTTTGGACGGTATGGACTCTGTCGCCACTCTGCAACTTCTGCAAGAGAAAATGCTTGCGCAGTTTCCTGCTGCTCCCGGCACAGAATTTACGGTCAGCTATATTGATGCATGTATGGAAGACTATATGGCACCGGCATTCTATATCACCGCACCGCTTGACAACTATGAGAAAAACTCGATTTTTATCAACGCTTCCACGGATGCAAGGACAATGCGATATTTCACAACGCTTGCTCACGAAGGTTTTCCCGGACATCTCTACCAGACGGTAATGTCCTACGAAGCCGGGCTTTCTCCGGCGCGCGCCATGCTAAATTTCCCCGGCTATGTCGAAGGCTGGGCAACCTATGTGGAAATGCTTTCTTATCAATATGCCGGATTAGATGAAAATGTCGCCACGCTGATGGCGCTGAATCAGTCTGCGCTCTTAAGTCTCTATGCAACCACAGACCTCGGTATTCACTATGAGGGCTGGACCTTTGCCGATGTGCTCGCATTCTGGGATGATTACGGAATTTCCGACCAGAAAGCTCTGCGTGAAGTATACGAACTGATTGTAGAGGAGCCGGCACACTATCTGAAATATTATGTCGGATATCTGGAATTTCTGGAATTAAAAGAAAAAGCACAGGAAACCTACGGCAATGATTACAGCGATGTTGCCTTTCATCAAGCCGTTTTGGATATCGGTCCCGCACCTTTTTTGATTATCGAAAAATATCTGGATGAGTACTATGTGGCTGGCGGTACATCCGTTGCCGACTGACGTCCTGCCTGTCTGCGATATCTGCCCGGTGTCATGCCAACCTTTTTCTTGAACTGGGCGCTGAAATAATTTCCGTGACAGAAGCCTGTTTCCTGGGCAATCTCCATCAGGGAGTGCTCTGTCTGCGTCAGAAGAATCTGGGCATGCCGAATCTTAACATTATTCAGATAGTCGGAATACGGCATTCCCAACTGACTCTGAAACAGTCTGGAAAAATAGGATGGCGAAAAGTTCGCAACCTGTGCTGCCTCCGCCAAAGATGGGCTCGCAGCATAGTTGTGCTCGATATACATAAGTGCCTCCATGATTGATGGGGTTAACGGCGTCCTATGCAAAGTCTCTTCCTTGCTTGGCAGCGCCTCCTCATAGACGGTCAGCAGGAGGCGAAACAGCATCCCCTGCAGAACGAATTCCCGATAAGGTTTCTCTTTTTCATATTCTTCTGCCATTTCAAAAAACATCTTCTTAATTTTCTCGGAAGTTTCCTTTGTAAAATGACAAACGCGACTGTCATAGAGACTGTCCAAAATCTGCTGTCCCACGGTTTCCGTAAACGGCTTTATATATTCAGGGGAAAATTTTATTAAGATACGTTCGTAGACTTCTTCCGAATCTGCAATCGTCCGGTGATAAATGAACGGTCGCAGCATCGAAACATCTCCGGAATGATAGCTGAATGTGCCGGTTGGCATGATGGTCCTGCGGTCTCCCGAAATTGTATAGCCAATACTGTAGTGATCTGTCGCCATCTCCATTGAAGGCATGGCATAGCTTTTGCCAAATCGCTTTCTCTCTACCAGAATATTGGTCCCTTCCCGCAACGGTATTGCCATAGTATCGCCTCCTTTTTCAATCATAATGACATAAAAACTTAGTTTTTACAATATTTTCATGGATATATTGAATGTTTTCAAAGTTTTTATGTCTTATACTCTAGCATGAAACGACAGAAACACCGTTCCATGCACCGACTCATAAAACATTAGGGCTGACAGGAGGTACACTATGACAGACAAGAAAAATTTGCATCCCGCACTACGCACGATTCAGTATATCAAACCGCACTGGTATCTCATCTTAGCTTCCACCATTGCAGGTGTGATTAAGCTGACTCTGCCGTTGATTCTTCCGCAGGTATTAAAATATTTTACAGATGTGTTATTACCTGCTAGCAGCCGGCTTACAGCAGAAGAAAAAATTACAGAAATTTTTCAGTGGCTGTTATTACTGCTGTTTCTCTATATTTTTGTATATATACCCGCCGCATTTGTGCGCGAAGCCGGTTCACAGGAGGTTTCCAACCGCATCATGCACACCATGCGCTGCGAGCTGTACGAGCATTTACAGCTAATGTCGGCACGCTTTCATCAGGAGCACAAATCCGGCAGTCTGGTTACCCGTATCAACAGCGATGTAGAGCAGGTGCACGGATTTATCTGGAATGTCGCAACCAACATCTGGATTGATTCGATTTGTCTTATTGTCTATCTGGGATTGATGTTCCCACTGAATGTCCCTCTTACGATTATCGCCGGAATTACACTCCCGCTTTCTGTCATTGCAACAAAAAAAATCCGGTCTTACATCCGGGGGAGCAGCCGGCATACCCAGCACGAAATTTCCGGTATCTCCGGCTACTTACAGGAACGCATGGCAGGATATGCCGTCGTGAAGCTGTTTCACATGGAGGAGCATGAAAAGAAGCAGTTTAACGGCATTTCCGATTCCATCTACCAATACACGAAAAAACGAAATAATTTTTCCTCGCTCGGCGTTGCCATTACCGGTTCTTTTTCCGAGGTCATCAGCTCCATCATCGTATGCTTCTCCGCTATATTTATTGTACACGGCGATATGAGCATCGGCGACATGATTGTCTTCTATTCGTATCTGGGGTATCTGATTACCCCACTGCGTCGCTTTGCGGATTTAAATGTAACCTATGCCAAGAGCATTGCCGGCATTGAGCGTGTCTATGAAATCTTAGACACCGAACCGGATATTGTGGAAAAACCGGACGCCATCACACTTCCGGCAGATGCACCGATGAATATCGAATTCCGGCATGTTTCTTTCCAGTATGATAAGCAAAGCTATATTCGCAACTTGGACGATATCAGCTTTTCGGTTCAGGAGGGCGAAAAGGTAGCTCTCGTTGGTTCCAGCGGCTGTGGCAAGACAACCATTGTAAACCTGCTGACACGCTTTTATGATGTTGACAGTGGAAATATCCTGATTGCCGGCAAGAAGCTTTCCGATTACAAACTTTCTTCTCTCTATGAACAGATGGGCATGGTCTTTCAGGATACCATCCTTTTCTCCGGCACAATCGCAGAGAACTTAAAGTATGGAAAACCGGACGCAACCATGGAAGAAATGATTGCCGCAGCAAAGGCTGCAAACGCATATGACTTTATCATGAACGCTCCGAACAAATGGGATACGCTCTTAGGTGAGCGAGGCATCGGTCTTTCGGGCGGTCAAAAGCAAAGACTTTCCATTGCGCGTGTGTTCCTGCGCAATCCACGACTTTTGATTCTCGACGAAGCCACCAGTGCCCTCGACTCCGAATCGGAGGAACTGGTACAAAATGCGCTCGACAACCTGATGCAGAATCGCACCTCCATTGTCATTGCACACCGCCTGTCCACCATCGTAAATGTAGACCGAATTATCGTCATGGACCAGGGGCGTATCGTGGAAACCGGACGCCACGAGGAATTGTTGGCAAAAAATGGGCGCTATACCGAACTTTATCATATGCAATTTAAAGATGTGTTAGAGAAGGATTGCCATACCGGCGATAATTTTTAGCGCGGATAATTCTTATTATCGGAATATTTGTTAGACCACATTTCCGTGAAGCAAATTTCAAAATCTTTTGGAGCGAAATTCTCGGATTTTGTAAGATATTTTTGAAATTTCATTTTCACCGGAAATGTGATATGACATAGCTTCTTATAATAGGAATTACCTGCGCTAAAATATTATTTCCGGCATGGTTGCCACACTTCTTCGCAGAGCGCTTCACAATATTCTTTTGAGAATGCTCCATCCTGCGCAATAATGGCATTTTCTGCTGCCAGCTCCTTAGTATACTCCGAAAGCAGGTAGGTCGTAACGCCGTTCGCGCCTTCTGTGAGGTGACATACCAACGGTTTTACACCATATTCTACGATAAATGCTTCGCCGCCTTCTGTTTTTCCGATTGTGATTTCTGCCATGCCGCCCACCATACGGTTTGCGATTCCCTCACCGGAGCTTGACGTCCAGTTCACAAAGTTGCCGAGCGAATAGTACACGAGCATACCATCCCCTTGTACGCCCTGCCATGTAAAATCCTCTGTCGCGTCCGCAGACGTTTCCACCACTTCTCCGTCGCGTGTCATCCACACGATTGGTTCAATAACATGTGGATGTGTGCCGATAACAAGATCCACACCGTTTTCCAGAAAAATTTTTGTCCAACGCTCCTGTTCTCTGGATGCTGTCAACTGATACTCCGTTCCCCAATGTGGGCAGACTATGACAAAATCTGCCAGCTCTTTCGCTTTTGCAATATCCGCTGTCACACGCTCCTCCTCAAGCAGATTGACCGCATAAGGCATATCGGACGGAAGTGCAATTCCGTTCGTACCGTAGGTATAATTCAAGATTGCAATACGAATACCATCCTGTTCATAAACATAGATTGTATCCTGCGCCTCATGACTTTTATTGATTCCAAGCACTGTCATATCCGGATAACTGCTTTCCCAAAAAGAAAGACAGTTTTTTACTCCCTTCTTTCCCTGATCCAGTGCATGGTTCGTCGCATGAAGCACCGTGTCAAAGCCGGCATCTACAAGTGCATCTCCCAATTCATACGGGGCATTAAAGCTCGGATATCCACTGATTCCAAGCTCCTCTCCTCCAATGATGACCTCCTGATTCACAAGTGCCAAATCTGCCTCTGATATCTCATCTTTTACATTCGCTAAAAGCGCCTCAAAGTTGTATGTCCCGTCCTCCTGCACGCCGCTCTCTGCAACCGGGGTATGCAGCAGAACGTCTCCTACCATGACAAGCGTCATCTCCGGTCCGCTGTAAATATTCGCTTCCTCTGCAGGCAGCTCCGTTTCTGTTTCTCCTGATGTATTACTTCCACCGGCGAAGTTATCCACACCCGCTTCCGTATTCGCTATATTATCCACATTCTCATTTATTTCCGGGTTGAAGTGTGCAATAGTTTCCTGTCTGTCGCAGCCTTGCAAAAAACTGCTGCCAAAAAGTAACATAACCATAGTTATCATTATGGGTTTTTTGCGTTTCATACACGTGTTCCCCCTTTTTTAACCGCTGTTCCCATTGTATATTTGCCTAATCTTTTGATTGTTTTATAAATACATTTTAATAACAGCCAAAACAATTTACAAGTGCTACAAAACATACCTGCAATACCATAGGATTTTTATGCCTTCTCAAAAACAGCGAATATGTCTATAATATATTTGCAAATTACTTTCTAAAACCCGCATAAAATCAGCGATGCAACTTGCAGTTTACATTTTGAACTTCCAAAATGGTGGTCTTTCCTACGGCAAAAAACTATCATGAATGGGAACAAATCGTTCAGAATGGAGGACGCACTATGACATTAGGCGATAAATTATCAAAACTGAGAAAAGAAAATAATTACACGCAGGAACAGCTTGCGGAAATTCTTGGTGTTTCCAGACAATCAATCAGCAAATGGGAAAGCGACATTACCTATCCCGAAACTGACAAACTGATACGGATGAGCCAGCTCTTTCATTGCACTACAGATTATTTGCTTTTGGAGGAAGCGGATGCATCCGACCGTATGACGCAAGAGGAGGAAACCAACACCGCATTTCTGTTCAAGCGTTCTTTCCGCGAAAAGAAAAGCGAAAAGACGATATGTGGAATGCCGCTGTGGCATATTGGAAAGAATGCAAGAGGCTTTGTTGCTGTCGGCATGAACGCAAGAGGGGTGATTGCAATCGGAATGAAGGCAAGGGGACTCATTTCTCTTGGATTGTTATCTCTCGGCCTGCTTTCCTTCGGTGTACTGCCACTCGGTCTGCTTTCCGTTGGATTATTTGCAATCGGCATCCTTTCCGCCGGCTGCTTCTCTGTGGGCGTATTTGCAACCGGAGCCATCAGCCTGGGCATACTGTCACTTGGCGCAATCGCAATCGGCGACTTCTCTGTGGGTGCGTTGGCAATTGGAAAATATGTGGCAATCGGCGACCACGCACGGGCAATGATTGCCATAGGCGATACCGTGGCTGTCGGCAGCGTATATCAAAAGAGCGGTGAACTTATTGCACAGAATGTTACGGTTCTGGAATTGACCGAACAAGAGATTACCACGATCAAAAACCTGATTGACACGACTGTCCCATCCTATTTATGGTGGGCAAAGGAGGTTATAAAGTTGTTCCTATAAGCGTATTCCACGCTTGACCTTATAGTTGACAACTGCTATAATGCACTCAAAATAATTTTGCAGAAAGGAGCGCAACATGAGCTGGAAAACCACCAATATTCATCTTATGAAAGGATCAATTTGGAGCGTTTACGGGGATAGTGCGCTCTTTTTTAGGTAATTTCTGATTCAAACCTAATAAACTGATTTCATTATCTCCTATCAAATTCCATCACAATTTGAAAAGGAGATTTTTTTATGCAAAAATTTAATATTAAAACACAAATAAGACGATTATATTTTATTACAGGCATCGGATGTTTCCAGATTGCAGGGGCATCCTGGGTGGCACTTCTTGCACTTCGCGGTTTTACCATTCTGCAAATTGGATTTTTAGAAAGTATATTCCATATTGTAAGTATGACATTCGAGATACCTTCCGGAGCGATTGCAGATGTCTGCGGGAGAAAAAAGACGATGATGATAAGCCAATGTATGTCTATTGTTTCCGGTATTTTTATGATTCTGTCAACTTCCTTTTGGACAATCGCGCTTGCCATTGCCATCAACGCTTTAAGCTATAACTTCGCATCCGGAACCAGAGAAGCTTTGGCGTACGATAGTCTGAAAAAGGCAAATCGCGAGGAACAGTATGACCACTTTGCATCTACGGAAATGATGTTGTACCGAGTCAGCAATTCTACGGCAACTCTTTGCGCCGGTTTTGCACTTGCAGTCGGATATAAAATTGCATACATGACGGATGTAACAGTCGGGCTTGTGGCATTATACTTTGCCTGCCGATTAATGGAAGTTCCTGCCTGCCAAGTGGAAAACAAGGATATACCAAATGATGTTCTTACAAAAGAAACTCTCTGCGTTCGCATTTATCACTGCATCAAGGAAAGTGTTTTGTTTATAAAAAACAATCGCCGTGCAAGAGTCATTATTTTTGTAAATGCACTGATTGGAGCGGTTGCCACACTTATGCTGTTCTTTCTGCAAGCAAAGCTTCCGCTAGTAGGATTGCCTAACTTGTTACTTGGTCCGGCACTTTTTCTTATGGGGCTTGGTGCAGCTCTGGGTTCAAAGTTGGTAAGTGCCTTTTCGCACAGAAAATACGCAAATATCCTTGCTTTTAGTACATTTGGAATTATTTTGGCAATGATATCCATGTTTACCGGGAATCCTTATGTTATGTGTGTCGGTGGATTTGTGGCTTCATTCTCTGATGATTTTCTGGAAGTCCGAACCGACATTGTTCTCAATCATATGATTCCGTCCGAGCAAAGAGCCACTCTGGTGTCTATCTGCTCTTTTACATTTTCGATTGTGATGTTCTTTCTTTCGCCAATCATGGGATGGTTGTTTATGTAAGTTTTTGAATCACAAAAAATTGTGTTCTTTACGAGGATGTCAATCCATAGCTTGACATCCTCTAAAGATATCATTACAATAAGAGAAACTAATAAAAGGACGGTGAAGTGTTTGTTAACGGCATAAATTGCGGAAAATAAGAAAATCTACGAAAGCAATACGTGGTATCTGTAATAGATATCCTTTTTTCGTATACCTTTTATCCATGATTTATGCAGCACAGACACTTTTTTGACGCACTTATGCGTCTGACTGGTGCGGCATCGCCAAATAATCGTTTTTCACAAGCCGCTTTTCGTTTTTGTGTTTTACCTGTATAGTCTTGGATGATAAGACTCTACAGGTTTTTTTATTTTCCATATAGCTCAAAACAAGATTATCATATACGCATTCGTGCCTGCACGCTGCGTTGACACAAATAGATAGCCAAATGGCTGTAACATATGGAGGATATGATGAACCAAACATTTGAAATTATCGGATTTTCAGAAATAAAAAGACAACTCGCAGAATATGCAAACACCGAACAGGGCAAAACTCTCGCAGAGGCACTCTCCCCTTACCTATCCGAAACCACACTGCAAAAGCACTTAAGAGAGACCTCGCAGGCGAAACGATGCTTAGAAGAAATTGGGACTCCGCCGATTCCTCACATGAAAGACCTGGAGGAAAAAATAGAATCCGCGACGCGCGGAGAAATGCTGACCGCAGAGGATATCGAGACCGTTGGCATGTTTCTGCGGGCAATAAGCCGCATGAAATCCTATCTGGCACTGGGAATGAAACGGCAAATCGGCCTGGCATTCTATAGTGAAAATCTGATAGAGATACCGGAATTGGAAGAAGAAATCGAGCGCTCCATCCGCGGCGGACGCGTAGATGATTACGCCTCCGGTTATTTGCGGGATATTCGTCGAAATCTCGAATTAAAACAACAGGAGATCAAAGAACGCGCGGAGCGTCTGCTCAAAACAAACAAGGCATATCTCGCGGATTCCTTTGTCGTGACAAGAAACGGGCGCATCTGTCTGCCCATCAAAAAGGATTGCCGCGGAAAAGTCGCCGGCAGCGTGATTGACACCTCCGCAAGCAAGGCAACCTTGTTTATCGAGCCTGCTGCACTCTCCGGCCTTCGAGAAGAACTGGAACTGCTACAGATTGAGGAGGACTCTGAAGTGCGCAGAATCCTATACACGCTGTGTGATGCGGTTGCAACAGAGGCAGATATCTTAAAGGAAAATATACGAACACTCATCACCTTGGACTTTGTATTCGCCAAGGGAAAAATGAGCTTTGATATGAATGCCGTAGAACCACAAATGAACACTGATCGATATATACGACTGAAAAATGCAAGACATCCGCTTTTGCCAAAAGAGACTTGTGTCCCGCTTAATTTTTCCATCGGAGGCGGAAAGCGCGGCGTGGTTATCACCGGCCCGAATACCGGCGGAAAGACGGTTGCCATCAAGACAGTGGCTTTGCTTAGCGTAATGGCATGCGCAGGACTGCACGTTCCCTGTGAAGAAGCAGAACTTACCATGAACAGTCAGGTGCTCTGTGATATCGGCGACGGACAGAATATCTGCGATAACCTCTCCACCTTTTCTGCACATATTACAAACGTCCTCTCCATCCTGCGCAGAGTAAACCGGGAAAGCCTTGTCATCTTAGACGAACTCGGCTCCGGCACAGACCCCGCAGAAGGCATGGGAATTGCGATTGCCATCTTAGAGGAACTGCGCAAAAGCGAGTGCTTATTCCTCGTGACCACCCATTACCCGGAGGTCAAGGAATACGCCAATCATCATGAAGAGATTGAAAATGCGCGCATGACATTTGACCGTGAAAGCTTAAAGCCGCTCTATCGTCTGGAAATCGGCAAAGCCGGTGACAGCTGCGCGCTCTATATCGCAAAAAGACTTGGGATTCCGAATGAAATGCTAAAGACTGCTGCAATGGCAGCTTATGAAACGGTTTCAACGCAGCTCGCAGCGGAGTTGGATTTAAACGCTCCCGCACAAAAATTAGAGAAAGAGCCTGCTCCAAGAATTGAAAAACGGCAGAACCTGACGACGCTTCCCTGGAATACCCCGAAATTTGAACGAGGCGACAGCGTCACAGTTCTCCCGGATGAAAAAATCGGCATTGTCATAAAACCGGCAGATGATATGGGAAATGTCTTAGTCCAAATACAAAAAGAAAAAGTACTGGTAAACCAAAAACGCTTGAAATTAAAAGTTGCGGCAACAGAACTTTACCCGGAGGACTATGATTTTTCGATTATCTTTGACACGGTGGAAAATCGAAAAGCAAGACACCAGATGAGTAAACATCATGTGCCAGACCTCATGATCGAGACAGAGGAATAGACAGGCGGCTAGGACTCATAATTCCTATTATAAGAAGCTATATCATATCACATTTCCGGTGAAAACGAAATTTCAAAATCATCTCACAAAAATCCGGAATTTTTACGAACTTGCGCCGGAAAGATGTTATAGTTCCTGTCTTTCTTGACGCAATCCTCAACCCTGCGGTTGAGGCGTACACCTCACGGAGAATGTTCGCCAGATAGAAGGCAACTTTTTCGAGGGCTTTTGTGTTGCGCTTACATGGTCGCTCGAACTGAACGTAGCCGCCGCGAGGACTGTTTGAGATGCGTCCTACAGTGTTTTGAATGTAAGGACGCATCGAGTTCCGCAGCAAGGCTTATTCGCGTCTGTGAGAGCGACCATTTAGCGCAACTAAAAAGTCAT
Organism: Roseburia sp.; assembly: GCA_022771695.1. Lineage (GTDB taxonomy): Bacteria > Bacillota > Clostridia > Lachnospirales > Lachnospiraceae > Roseburia. The sequence goes on from JALEKJ010000040.1 coordinate 87,930, forward strand.
CGACTTGTTGCCTTCTACTGGACGGACATTCTCTGCGAAGTGTTCAGTCGGCAGAAGAGACAGGAAACATAATTTCCGGCGCATGTTCTAAAATTCTCGGATTTTGCTCGAAAAGATTTTGAAATTTGTTTCACGGAAATGTGGTCTAACAAATATTCCAATAATAGGAATTATGAGTCCAGCAACGCCTGATAGACATCTCTCTTACTGATGCCGCGGTCCTTTGCGACCAGCTTCATCGCTTCCTTACGGTCAATGCCCTGACTCTCATAAACTTCCATATGTTCCTCGAGGGACATGCTCTCCCAGCTCTTTTGCTCCTCTTTTCGCAGTTCCTCAAATGTCTTTCCGGCGATGACTAGGACATACTCTCCGCGGGGTTCATTGTCGCTATAGAATTTCAGACATTCAGATATTGTCGTCAATGTCTTTTCCTCATATCGCTTGGTAAGCTCGCGACAGACAGCGATTTTACGGTCTCCAAGGTTTACATAAAGTTCTTCCAATGTTTTTACCAGATGGTGCGGTGCCTCATAGAGGATGATGGTCCGCGTCTCATTCTTAAGCTGCGCAAGGACATCCGCGCGCTCTTTTTTATCGCGTGGCAGAAATGCCTCGAATGCGAATCGTCTTGTCGGAAGCCCCGACATCGTAAGCGCCGTAATGCACGCCGCCGGACCCGGAAGTGATGTGACCTCAATGCCTTCCTCATAACAGATGCGCACCAAGTCTTCGCCCGGATCGGAGATACCCGGTGTTCCTGCATCCGTGATAAGCGCGATATTCATACCCTCTCTTAACTTGTCCACCAACTGATACGCCTTTTCGATCTTATTGTATTCATGGTAACTTGTCATCGGTGTCTTAATATCAAAGTGATTGAGCAGCTTAATTGAATTACGTGTATCCTCCGCTGCAATCAAATCCACTTCCTTTAATGTTCGCAGGACACGATAGGTAATATCCTCGAGATTTCCAATCGGCGTCGCGCACAGATATAATTTTCCTGCCATAAGGGATTTCCTTTCTCATGGTATTTGTCACTCATATTTTATAATAGAACAAATACGGAAAAAAGCAAAGGTATTTTACTATAAAAGACCTATGAAGCATCATACTCCATAGGTCTTCCAATAATTTTTTTGATAAGCTGCTCAGCAACACACATCGCACAGCCTTGTCCTCATTATCTCCATATATATACCTCTGTGTCAATTACTCCGCTTTTCTCGCCGGAAGATGCGATAACACGATTGCCACCGCTTTCCCACATTACATTCCCGCTGGCATCCTTTTTAATAAATTTAAACTCAATTGTAGTATTTGCCGGCACACTCACCGGTAAATACCATTCCGGATATCCAGGATTTAACATTGCCTCTGTACACTCATCCACGTTCCAGCTTCCAAGCTCCGGTACATTCCCTACGATATAGATATTTTCTCCGTAATTTGTTGTAGCATTTACCACAGTAAGCATCGGTTTTAATATTTTTGAAAACGGGTAATCATCGAACATAAGAATCCCCACATCCTTCGGTATCTGAATATTTCTATCATGCAGCGCATTCACACAGCCATACGCAATATAGTTATTCGCACATATTACCGCGTCCGGCATCTTTCCGCGATGACTAATCTGCTCCATCATCGCGTAGCCGCTGCCGCAGTCAGATTCTCCGTTAAAATTGGGATTTCCAATCACAAGATGCTCTTTATCTACATCTTCTCTGCTTTTATATTCCTAGGACAGTCTTTATATTTTTATAACCCGTGCCTCATACCCTAAAAGAACATCCTCGCTTTCATTTTCACAATTGTGAAACAGTAGTTCCTTTTTCTTATATCCACTCATATCAAAAGACACTTTATCAGCGCTGAAATTACAAATAACCACATACGCATTTTCTTCCAAGGAACGCCGATAGGAAAAAACCTCGGGATGCTCTGGACACAATTCCTCAAATGCTCCATAAATCGCAGTTTCGTCTGAGGATTTAAACCGGATTAATTTCTGATAATAATACCAGATAGATTCTTTGTCCTCCCTTGCCTTTGCAACGTTGATATTCCTGTAATTCTCATTTACCATCAGCCACGGCTCGTGATCTGAAAATCCCGCATGTACAGAATCATCCCATTGCATCGGTGTTCTGGCATTATCCCTACCCTTTCTTAAAATCGCTGCCCACGCCTCATCCGCTCGTCCTGCTTTTTTCGCTGCGTTATAATATTCGATGCTTTCGATATCCCTAAGCTGTGACAGCGAAGTAAATGAGGCATTCATCATACCAATTTCTTCCCCCTGATAAATGAAGGATGTTCCTCTCAGCAAATGCATTGCGGTCGCAAGCATCTTTGCTGCACGGATACGCATTTCCTCTGATGTGACATTTACAAATCTTGACAGTGGTCTCGGCTGATCATGGTTTGACCAGAAAAGACTTCCCCAGCCTTCCTGTGTCGCATCCTGCCATTTATGAAGAATGCTCTTAAATTTTGACAAATCATACGGTATCATCTCCCATTTTCCGCTTTTGCCGCTGTCTATGTCCATAAGTTCAAACTGAAAAATCATATCCAGTTCTTTCTCTTTGGGATCAATATATTTCCTGCCTGTCTCCGGATTCACAAACGGCGTCTCTCCAACACACATACAGTCTCTGCCATCAAAACATTTTCTCCGCATCTCTTTGAGATATTCGCCCAATCTCTCCTGATTTGCAAAATTCTCCGGACAAAATACATATCCTGATAGATTCTTTTCCCCGGAACCATCGGGAAGTCCCTGCCGCTTTGCAATAAGATTGATGACATCCATCCGGAAGCCGTCGACACCCTTGTCCAGCCACCAGTTAATCATCTCATAAATATGTTCCCGGAGCTTTGGATTCTCCCAGTTTAGATCCGGCTGTTTTTCAGAAAAGAGATGCAGGTAATATTCTCCTGTTTCCTCATCCAGCTTCCACGCGGAAGGCGTAAAAAAAGACGCCCAGTTATTTGGCTCCTTTCCATCCTTCCCCTCACGCCAGATATAAAAATCACGATAAGGGTTATCCTTACTTTTCCTCGATTGAATAAACCATGCATGCTCATCTGAAGAATGGTTTACCACCAGATCCATAATAATGCGAATTCCTTTTTCGTGCGCCCTTGCAAGAAGCTCGTCAAAATCTTCCATGGTTCCAAATTCTTTCATAATACTCTGATAATCACTGATATCATATCCCATGTCATCATTCGGTGACGCATAGATAGGGTTTAACCAGATCGCACCGATACCAAGCTCCTTCAGATAATCCAACTTTTCTATTATTCCGCGAATATCTCCAATCCCGTCATGATTGGCATCAAAAAAGCTTCGTGGATATAACTGATAAATCACACATTCCTTCCACCATTTTCGTTCCATATTCTATCTGTTTGCAACAGACTCTCTCTCCACAATCGTAATTGGAATCAGACATTTCTCCGGTTCCGGATCTTTTTCTTCGATTGTTTTACAGAGCAGCTCCACTGCCATTTTCCCTTTCTCAAAAATATTCTGTCCGATTGTAGTCAGTCCCGGCGTACAATAATCTGCAATATTGAGATTATCGAATCCGATTACCGACATCTGCTCTGGTACCTTGATATGCATACTGTTTAATTCTTTGATTACACCCACTGCAATAATATCGGCTGTTGCAAATATAGCCGTGCAATCTGTTTCTGTGGCGATTCTCTCAGCCATTCTTCTGGCACTTTCGAAATCCACATTTCCATGAAATACATATTTATTCTCTAACAGAATTCCGCTTTCTGTAAGTGCATTTACATATCCCTCATAACGCTGTTCGTTTACTCCGCCAACCTTTATTTTTCCGGATAAAAAAGCAATCTTTTTATGACCATGCTCAATCAGATAACGGGTTGCCAAATAGCCGCCACGGACATCATCAAGCTTTACTTCCTTATGTATATGATTTTCCAGATACGAATCCACCAACACAATTGGGACCCTGCTTTGGTTCAATCCCTCGTAAAAATCCTCTGAATAAGCACCAATCACGATAACTCCGTCCAAATTGCGCTGTTTTGCCAACTGAAAATATTTTTCATCCGCATTTGTACCGGATACAATGACATGATATCCCCTTATTCTTGCATTGTATTCAATACTGGAAAGCATTTCGCTATAAAACGGATTCCCGAAAACCATCACGCTGCCCGGTTCTGTCTGCGGAATCACAACGCCGATCAAATTGCTCTTATTACTGACCAGACTGCTTGCGGAATAGTTCTTCACATATCCCAGTTTGTCAATTGCATCCGTTACCAGTTTTACTGTTTCCGGCGGAAGTGTCTTCTTTCCACTCATCACATAGGATACCGTTGCAATGGATAGACCTGTTTCCATTGCAACGTCCTTAATCGTCACTTTTCTCATGATACCTCTGCATCTTAAAAGATTTTTTGGCAGTACTCCTGCTGCCCTAAGATAGAATCCTGGTTTCCGGCTTTTACGATGTTTCCCTCGGTGACAACAATGCGGATTCCAGCTTCATCCCATATCTCTCCCGTTGCACGGCTGCCAAATGGAATTACAGATAATTTCATCCTCTTATCCACATCATTTCCGATTACGCCGCCAAGTTTTCCACTCTCTCCGAGATTTAAAGCAAGCACTGCCCCTTCTCTTACATATAATAATATTTTTCCAAAAGAGACTTCTTCATATCGCTCTGTTCCACCTACAATTTTACTACCATCCCAGAAATTATACCATATTCCTTTTGGTAAATATACCCTTCTTCCCGATGCACCTTCTTCCACGACCGGCGCCACCAGAAGGTCGCCTATCATGTAGGCATCCTCTATATCCCTCACAATTTCATCCTCTGGATAATCCAAAAACAAATGTTTTAGAAACGGTTCTCTGTTTTTTGCACATTTTATTGCTTCTGAATAGAAATACGGAAGAAAATTCATGTGAAGATTGGCAAAGAACTGCGCCGTTTTTAAGATTTCCTCATCACCACCGTAATAGGCAGACAGGTTCCACGGACTTCTGTCATTGACCGCAACCGTCCCCTTTATAATTTCAGAGAACTGTCCGTCTGCCGGCTCACTGTGCCATTGCATTGCGGGAACAAATGCCCCCAGTGCGGTAGCCCGCAGATACAGTTCCTTCGACGGCATCGGACCGGCAAAGCCTCCAATATCAAAGCTCCAAAACGGTACTCCGCAGAGTGATAAAGACAATCCTCCCCTCAGAACGGACTGTAATTCTGAAAATTTCGACATCTGATCACCCGCCCAATGCATCGGCGTCGTCTGCGCTCCCAAATACCCTGCACGGCTGAAAAGTACCCGGTCATTTCCGATAAATTTGTCATATGCTCTTTCATATTGCGCCGGATAAAGATTTTTCTCTGCTGTTCCCCTCACATCCTGATAAAAGCGAATCTTCTCGTCATGTATGAACTCTCCGCCGTCTGTCTTAAAACCGTCTACTCCCATATCAAGCAGATATTTCCTCTTGGAAAACCACCATTCTTCCACCCTTGGGTCGGAAAAATCAGGGAGCATCGATCCGATAAACCATTGTTTGGGAATCCGATACGGAGTTCCGTCCGCATTCAACGCCACCATACCCTGTTCCACTGCATATGCACAATCTCTGTCATGCTGCTCGCTTTCCTGCCCCGGGTCCAGCTTTTTCAATGCCGGAATCTGCCATAGTACCAGCTTCATCCCCCTCTCATGGAGTTTTTCAATCATTTTATCCGGTGACGGCCACGGTTCCCCAAATGTAATATTTTTCCGCGTCAGCGCTTCTTTTCCTTCTACCGCTTCGTACTTTGACCCATTCCACAAATAAAAGGTTGCCTCATCACTCCATGCTTCTATAACGACTACGTTTATGGGGTAATTATATTTTTCTGCATACGACATCTGCTCCTCAATATCTCTTTGGCAGTTCCAACGATTTGCAGAAGCCCACACTCCAAATGCCCACTTTGGCGGAAGCTTTATTTCACCGGTAAGCTCTACAAACTGCGCAATAATCTCCTTTGGCGTCCCATAGAAAAAATATAATTCATAAGAAGCATCCACAGGCAATTCCATTCTAAAATGCCCTTCTGTAAAATCAAATACAACCTCATATGCCGTGTTCACAAACACTCCGTGCCCTTCATCCGTATGATAAAACGGCAGCGGAAGATAAGCAAACTCTCCCTGCTCGCAAAACTTCTCCACGACCTGACTCTTTAGCGTTCTTCCAATGTGATTCACACTGCAGTAACGTTCTCCTAATCCGAATACCGCCTTTGCCCCGCAGTCATACTCAAAAATATGGTAACATCCTTCTGTTCTTTCCACAAAATTTGTAATCCGTCTCTCATCCAGTCCAATGATTCGATTCTCCATTGTCCTCTCCCTTTTCTAACCTTTTACTCCGCCAACCATAATGCCGGATTTCATTCTCGAATTTGCCCCGATATACACAATAATAATCGGTATCATGGATATCAGGCTTCCTGCCATCAGAACATTATACTCTGTCGCATACTGTCCGTTTAAGCTGTTTAATGCCAATGTGATTGTCATTTTGTTCTTATCTGACAGCATGACAAGCGGCCATAAATAATCATTCCAGCTATCCATAAATGTTGTAATTCCCAATGTTGCAATTGCCGGTGCAGACAGCGGCAGCATAATTTTCCGATAGATGTACCACATTCCCGCACCGTCAATCTGCGCTGCCTCAATAAAATCATTCGGAACAGATCTCATATTCTGCACCAACAGAAAGATACCAAATGCCTTAAACAGGGATGGACAGATAACGCTGGCATATGTATCCGTCAAACTCATACCGTTCATAATAATAAACAGCGGTATCAATGTAACCTGCGTCGGTATCATCATAGATGCCAGATAGAGTTTAAATATACCGTCCGCAAACGGAAATTGTATTTTGGTAAATGCAAACGCAGCCATGGAAGATGATAATATCGTAATCAGCACGTAGCTTACCGTAATAAATATACTGTTTCCTACCGCACGCAAGAACGGAAACCGTTTAAAGACCTGTGCGTATGCATCCCGTGTCGGCTCTTCGGGAATCCACTGCACCGGGAGCGCCATCAGCGCTCCCTTGCTCTTTAATGACGTGGAAAGCATCCAGAAAAATGGAATCATTACGATTACCGCTATCACAATAGAAATTATATAAAATCCAACGTCCCCTAATCTGTTCTTTGCTTTACGATTCATAATGCACCCATCCATTCTGTAATTTCATTTGTATCATCGTCAGCACAAAAATAATCAGAAACAGAAGCCAAGAATATGCCGACGCATAACCCATCTTAAAATAGCTGAATCCATAAGTATAAATCCGTTCCACCATTACCTGTGTCGCGCCGTTTGGCCCGCCTTCCGTCATAATCTGTACCTGCGGAAAAAGCTGGAACGCATTAATCAGGGACATAATCAGGCAAAAGAATATCGATGGTGTCAAAAGCGGCAGTGTAACCTTAAAAAAAGTAACAATCCTACCTGCTCCGTCAACTTTTGCCGCTTCATAATAAGTGGGATCAATCGCAGATAATCCCGACAAAAGAAACAATCCAAAAAAGCCCATATCCTTCCAGACCGATGCAAGAACAATTCCCGGCATTGCCCAGACCTCACTTGTCAGCCATCCGGGGCCGCTGATTCCAACTATTCCCAAAATCTGGTTAAAAATTCCGTATTTAGGGCTTAGCACCCATTTCCAGATTAAACTCGCCGCAACCCAGGAGGTGAGTACCGGAATGTAATACAATACCCGAAGCACCATGGTTCCCTTTTTCTTCTTATTAAGTAAAAGCGCAATTCCTAACGATGCGATAAACACCAGCGGGATGTACAGAGCGATATAATAAAGCGTATGTAGCAAAACGGTCCAAAACTCGGAACTGCTTAATATCGTTTTATAATTGTCAACCCCTATAAAATGGTCTGTAAATGTCTGCACATTCAGTTTTTCAAGTCCGTTCCAATCCGTGAAACTTAAAAATACCGCAATTAACACCGGACACAGGCTGAAAATCAACATTCCGATAAAACTTGGCAACATAAAAGGCAATGCCTGAATGATTTTCTTTTTTTCCACTTTTCTTTTTTGCTTTGCCATATTATTTTCCCATCTGTTCTTTATTTCAAATTAATACTGGATTCACATTCTGCCTGTGCCTGCTCCAATGCGTCCTGCACGGAAATTTTTCCGCTTGCTGCCTCTGACAGCTTTTCCGTGATAATATCAGACATCATGCTGTAATCCTCAATAATTGTCGGAACGGTGAGGTAATTCAAAGAAGCAAATACTGCCTGCTTATTATCCGGCGGTGTGATTGTAAGGTAATCGTCCAGTACCTCCTGATTTTTGATCGCCGGCAGGTCCCATCCTGCGTCAATTCGAATCTGTGCCGCTTCATCGCTGGACGCCAGCCAGGTAATCCATGTTGTTGCAGCCTCTTTTTTATCGCTGTCTGCATTTACAACCAATGCGTTGCTGAAAAAATGTGTTGCTTTTTTTGTTCCGCCCGGCTCCACACAGATATCCCATTCAAAATCACATGCATCCTTAAAGGTATTAAACGCCCAGATTCCGGTAGTAATCATTCCAACCCGTCCGCTTTCAAATAAATCCCAGTCTCCCATGCCTGCCATCTGTTCTTCGTTCGGCTGTACATTGGAGTCAACAACCCGGTCAATCATCATCTGTGCCGCTTTTAAATTTTCCGGTGAGTTGATAGTAAATTCCGTCTTATCTTCATTTAACAGACTTCCGCCGTACTGTGCAGCAACCTTATAAAATTCATTGTAGGTAAGCGGTGCATAAATACCGTAGATATCATCCGAAAGGGATCTAATCTTTTCTGCTGCCTCCTGCACATCCTCCCAAGTCCAATCATCCGTCGGATAGCTCACCCCCGCCTGGTCAAATAAATCTTTATTGTAAATTAATACTACATTTGAGAAATTTCCCGGTAACCCATACTGTGTGCCCTCCACATTAAAAGCACTAAGTGCTGTCTCATTAAAATTTGAAGTGTCTGCCCCGGATAAATCTGCCAACACACCTTTTGACGCGTAAGATGCAAAGTTCTCGATATTCAGCTCATAGCAGTCTGGTGCTGTACCTCCTGCCACCCTTGTCTGCATCATTGTAAAATAATCGTCATAAGCAACCGTTTCAATATCTACCGTAATATTCGGATACTGCTCATGAAATTTCTCATACATAGCAGCAAGCGTCTCCTCATTGCCGCCGGATGCATTAAAATTGCAATACTTAATTGTAACCTCTTCACCCCCCGCTACATCCGCAGACCCATTGCCCGAATCATCCGCCATCTTCTCTTCGGTCTCCGCCTGCGGCGTTTCTGCCTGTGTCTCTTGCTTGACTCCTCCACATGCGGTAAGTCCTAATACCATTGTGGAAATCAATAATGCTGCCAATCCTCTTTTCATTGTATATACCTCCCATCATTATTTGTGAAACGTTTAACCGATTGATAAAACAAGAGAAAGCTCACTGAATGGCTTTCTGATGTTTTTGTGAAACGTTTAACTAATTTAAGTATAACAATTTCAAACTATTTGTCAACTTGCAAATTTATCTAATATTTATTGGTTTAACTTGTATAATTTTCACAATTAATATTTCTATTTTTCTTTTGCAACTCTTTTCGGAACAACCGCAAACATCACTGCGCCTGCTACCACAATTCCGATCGAGATAAACTGGGAGGTTGAAAGCGTTCCGACATTTCCGCGGTTATCGTTGCGCAGGAACTCTAATGTAAATCTTCCCACACCGTAAAGCAGCATCCAGAGTGCGGCGACACGTCCGGTCTTCGGCTTTCTGCTTGCATACCACAACAGAATTCCGCAGAAAATGAAATCTCCCACCGACGAGATAATCTGGGTCGGGATTAATTTGACGCCGTTCGGGGCAAAATGTGAGGTGTGAAACGTGATTCCATACCATGCGTCCGTCTCTCTGCCATAACAGCAGCCCGCGCACAAGCATCCGATTCGCCCAAAGCCCTGCGCCAACGACACTGCGGGCATGACCAGATCAAAATATTCCAGAAAAGAAACCTTCTTGATGTGACAATAAATACAGCTTGCCAAAATACCGCCGATAATACCGCCATAGACAACATAGCCGTTTTTGAAGTTCCAGAGAATCGACGGATCTTCTATGATTTGTGGTATCTCTACAATATAAAACAACAGGCGGCATCCTACCATTCCACCAACCACTGCGCACACAAAAATGCCCCATATAATATCATCGTTCATCCCACGCTTTTTCCCACGATAGGAAGTCAGCATCAGTGCACTCAAAAATCCGATCGCTATCATCAGTCCATACATATGAAACGTAATCGGTCCTATTACAATATCGTTAAACATAATTCCTCCTAATTCTGGTAATTATTCCTTAATATATGATTTACAAATTTAATACCCATAGATGTCATAGATTTCATCTGTATACACACCCTGTTCTTTGTATACAATCAGCGGTTTTTCCACGGTCAACCTGGATTTGCCTCCGCGTAAACCCTCAATCAGCACCATGTTCGGCTCCTTGTCCACATAAGGATAGACCAGCTTCATGCGTTTTGGCTCGATTTTATATGCTATCATCTTAGAAAAAATCTCTGCCAGTCGAAACGGTCTGTGCACCATATAAAAGCGTCCGCCGGGACGAAGCAGCTTCGCACTCTCGCGCAGGATATCATCCAAATCGCACAACACCTCATGCCTTGCGATTGCCTTTGCGTCGGTTGCACAACTGATTCCGTGCTCCCCAATCATATACGGAGGGTTTGTCGTGATAACATCAAAAGAAGATGCTCCAAATATCTTTGAAGCATCCTTGATATCTCCTGTGACAACATTAATTTTATTCTCGAGTTGATTGTACATCACGCTGCGACGCGCCATATCTGCACTTTCTTCCTGAATCTCAAGTGCCACAAAGTCGCTGGCATCCGTCTTTGCTTCCATCAAAATCGGAATAATACCTGTCCCTGTTCCAAGATCAAGGACACGCTCTCCGCTCTTCGCTTTGGCAAATCCGGAAAGGAGTACTGCATCCATCCCAAAGCAAAAGCGCCTTGGATCCTGAATGATATAATAACCGTTGCGATGCAACTCGTCTAAGCGTTCATTCTCATGGACAAGATTATTTTGTGTCATCAATCTTGGATTTTCCTCCCTTATCCTCTAAGGCTGAGAGCTCTTTTAGTTCCTCTGCGGAAAGCTTGACGTTGTCTTTTTTGCGTCTCGGCTTGAATTTCAACTGTTCCACTTTATAATCACGCAGTTCTTTCTCGTCATCAATCTCAACAAGTACTTTTACCTGTTGGCGAAGTACGTTAACGGAAGACACCTCTCCACGCAGTCCATCGTCTGTCGTGACAAAATCACCGACATTCGGTAAGCGGCTGTTCAAATACTCATAAGTGTCCTCTTCGTTCTTTAAACAGCACATCAGTCTGCCACACACGCCGGAAATCTTCGTCGGGTTTAAGGACAGGTTCTGTTCTTTTGCCATCTTAATAGATACCGGCACAAACTCGGACAGATAAGAATGACAGCACAACGGTCTTCCACAGATACCAATACCGCCCATAATCTTTGTCTCGTCGCGCACACCAATCTGGCGCAGCTCGATTCGTGTACGGAACACTGCTGCCAAATCCTTTACCAGCTCACGGAAATCAATTCTTCCGTCTGCGGTGAAGTAGAATAACAGTTTATTGTTGTCAAACGTGTACTCTGCTTCCACAAGCTTCATATCCAGTTTGTGTTTCGCAATCTTCTCCAAGCAAATCTTGAATGCCTCTTTTTCTTTTTCGCGATTTTTTACGGCTGTCTTCTCATCCGCTTCCGTCGCGATACGAATCACCGGCTTTAACGGTTGGATGACCTCCTCCTCGGATACCTCCTTCGGGTCAGTCATCACTGTACCCATCTCTACGCCGCGGGCAGTCTCTACAATGACATGCATGCCTGCTTTTAAATCCAAATCTCCCGGTCCGAAAAAGTAAATCTTACCTGCATTCCGAAAGCGGACTCCTACTACCTTTATCATGTTAGTTCTCCTTTATTGTCAACAGTAAAAGTTCAATGACTAAGTCAAAATTTACATTCGCATTTAAACGCACCTGCGCTTTGCGCAAAGCTTTCAGTATCTCCTCGATGCCATTGTATGAACTTTTTTCTGCCTGTCTTTTTATGTCATAGACCTCATCCTTAAAAATAAGGCCATTTACATCCCCTGTCGCTTTAAAAAGCAATACATCACGATACCAAATCATCATTAAATCGAAGTAATCGTTAATTGCTAATTTGTATTCACTAATTTGTTTTATGGCTTCTCCCATCTCATAGATGTCAATATCCTTCAAACGCTTCATCAACTGAAGAACCGCTGCCTTCAATTCATTGAAGTCTTCGGAAGAAGCAAGCTGTATCGCCTTCCCGACATTCCCCTGTGCAAATGCGACACAGATATCTGCCTGATAATCCGGCACCTGATATTTGCTCATCAAAAACTTCTTAATCTTCTCATCTGCCACCACTTTGACATTCAAGGTCACGCAGCGGGAAAGAATCGTCTGGAGAAAAGCATCTGCATTCGTTGTGAGCAGAATGATAATCGCATACGCAGGTGGCTCCTCGATGGTTTTCAAAAGCGCATTCTGTGCCTGCACATTCATCTTCTCTGCTTCATCTATAATATAAATCTTATGTTTACTGCTATATGGCTTTATCACAATGTCGTTATTCACCTGTGTGCGAATATCGTCTACCGATATCGTGTTCGGTTTCTCGTGTTTGACGTAGATGATATCCGGCTGATTCCTGCCAATCGCCTGTTTACAGGAGCGGCATTCCATACAAGCCTCTACTGCCCCGCCCTCGCCGTCTGCTGCCGCAATCGCTTCGTGAAGCCTTTCGCACTGCAGCGTCTGTGCAAATGCCTCCGCAAGCATCATTTTCCCGGATTTATCCGGTCCGTTTATGATATATGCATGTGATACTTTATCCATGGTAATGGCATTCCGCAGATGTTCTATCATCTGTTCATGTCCTAAGATGTCTTTAAATCCCGGCATAATATACCCCTTTTTCTAGGTGAGGATATCCAGAAGGAGACCCCGAATCTCACCAATTTTGCTCAATATGGATATGTGATCTTTTTCATCCTTTACTAATTCCTGTGCGAGTTCATCCAGATTCGCGTCTATCAGTTTTATCAGTCCGTAAACTCTGTGGCGTCCCTTCCGGTCCAGAAAGTTCTCTCTGGAAAACTTGTGAGAACGATAAACCACTTCATTCATGAATTCTCGTATCAGCTCCCGATACTTCTTCATATCCCGGATGTCCATATGCTCGGCAATCCGGTTTCCCTGAAATGTAATGTCCGTAAGAAGAGCATCCACCTTTGCCTGTAACTCCGCATCGGTGATAGCACTTGCCAAGGTAAACTTAAATGTGCCGTCACCGGTTTCCGTCGTAATGGTATCCGGTACCTGCGTCACCGGCGCTGTATTGTTCACTTTTATATCCAAGGTGCTCACCTTCTTTCGAGAATCATTGTAACATAAATTCTTTAATTTTCTGTTTTGTTTCTTTTAAATCACGGTTAACAAACCGTTTCGTAATGCCTGCTTCCTTTAGCTTCTCCTCGGAAAAGTCTGTGGAATCCGCAAGAAATCTGCGGCACATTTCTTCGTATTTCGGCTCTGTCTGGCTCCGTTCGCGGTCTAATGCCCGCTGCAAGCGAAGTCCGTCCTCCACTTCAATATATATCGGAACCACTCGTTCCTTTCCGAAGTAATCGCGAATCTTCAGATAAGATTCCAAGGTTCCAATCAGCAGATAATCCTGCTTGTCATCCGCCATCTGATGGTCATTTACGGTAAAGTATTTCCAGATTCCATGCACCGTGTCGTAGGCGCGCAATTCAATAACCTTGCCGGCAGCCTCAAGTTCTTTCAGCCTTGCTTCATCACAGAAGTAATATTCCACACCCTCTGTCTCGCCGGCACGCATTGGCCTTGTTGTATACGGGACAATCGTCTTTACCGGAATATCCGCATCCTCCAGCAACATCTTATATATCGTATCCTTGCCGGATGAGCTTTTTCCCATCATACAATAGATTTTTCCCATTTGTTGCACCCTTCTAGTATAATATAGTCTTTTAAAATATACAATCTTAATCCAAGAATCTGCCCAAATCCGGCATCCAGTCTCCAAAAATTACCTCATCCTTGCAGAGAGATTTCCAGATACGCGGCAGAAATTCAGAAAGTAGCCCCATTACCTCATCCCAGGTCGGCTCTTTCTTCTTTCTGTGGCGCAGATACTTCTCCCAGCGTTTCCGCATGTATGTATAATTGCGATATGATAAGATTTCTTCCACCCTTCCGGCATCCGGCACAAGCTGTTCTCTTCTGCAATAATTATACAGCATTTCGCGGATATGTCTGGCATCCACCGGGTCTGTCTTTAAAATCCGGTATACCATATCGTAGGCACGCATCTCCGGCAGCAGCTCCATATTCTTAATAATTGCAAACAACTGCTCTGCCAAAATACTTTCAACCGGATATTCCAAATAAGGAATCTTCCGATTATTCTGCATGAAAAGCGGGAAGTCCTTCTTTACCGGAACTAATCCCTCCTCGCTAAGCTTGGTAACACGGATGTGAATCGGCACGGTCATCTCCGCAAACTCACCCGCAATCTCAAGTTCCACGGCACCATTTTTTACGGAAGCTCTACCCTTCCAGGAAATCTCCGGCACCTTCTCCACCTTCAGAATATATGCCAGCATGACATACCCCATTTTAAGCGACAGCTCCTGTCCCGGCACGATACCATCCTTTTTCATGGCAAGCTTATCTGTCACATAACCAAATTCCAAGCTCAAGATATTCTTTTTCCGATATTGCTCGATACCAAGAACGCTGCTGTTCTTCAGCCAGAGAAACAGCGAAAACGGGGAATCCTCAATGAGATACATCAATTCTTCCAGCACATAACCGGCCAACAGATTCGAAAATGGGATGCCCAATTCTTCGCTCTTCGCCTTTAACGCGGACTTTTCTATGATTGTATGTTTCATTAAAGCCATACTCCTATCATTGTCTGTACTTTTTTCACTACTTTTCGCTCTCTTGCATACTTCATCAGCTTCGCGACATCCTTCTTCGGGTCTCTGATATATGCAAGCAATCCTTCTTTAAAGAATTCGCGCTCCATCTTATCCTCATACTTCAAGCACTCGCAGACAAGACGCTCCTTCTCAAAAATCTTCATCTTTGCTCCGCCGTAAGCAATCTCCGTCACACCCAGTTCCAGTGTCTCCGGCTCCGCATACAATGGTGTTACCTGCGGAAAGTCCAATTTAAATCGGGACTTTGACGTGTTCTTATCCACGGACAGTTTATAGCCGTATGGTTTGCGCTCCAGATATCCATACGCATATAAAGCAGTCTCCAAATTTAAGACACAATCCGGAAAAAGTCTCGCAATCAGTTCTTCCTCCGAAAAATCGCTGATGCGAACCGCATAATATCCGTTCTTTATTCGCACCAAATCACCCTTTTCCACAAAGTCAAGGATTCTGCGATAGTCAATTCCCAGTTCATTCAACTGACTCTTCTTGACTACTCCCCCATGCTGGTAGATGAATTCCTTTACCCGGTCTAAAATCAGTTCTCTTTTTTCATTTACTGCATAAGATTCTGACATGTATATCTTCTCCGCTCTTTCTATATTTTTGTGGTACTTATTTCTTAACTTTTACTATAAAATATCGTCATTCATTTGTCAATTTTTCCTTTCTATTCCGGGACTTTCGCCCACTTTTGACACGCCTGTTTCTCACGGTTTTATACTCCGGTATAATTCCATATTGCGACATATTTCCCCTTGTTTCCCTCTTCATTCTGTCGTATAATCTTAATAAAGACAAAAGTTTATGTCGCATAAGACAATTTTCTATGTATTGATGATAAAAAAGGTCAATGATAATCTGTTATCGTTAGAAAGGAGACTTTATGGACGAGCAGAAAGCAGCCCTTCGAAAGAACCCATCCCGAGAGACTTGCGAGGGCATCATTAAACGAATTCTCATGACAGAGATTCTGGAAAAAGGAAAGAACGAACATTTCCGCACCGCCTCCGATTTCATGAATTATTTTGAATCTCTTTATCCTGCATCGGACGCCTTAACCAAACAGGTCCAGCGCGCAGTCAAGTCATTAAACATGCCAAAGGACGAATACGGATATTTTATTCCGAATAAGACCTCCAATCAGTTAAATCATGAGAGGGAGCTCCAATATCTTTTTCAAAAGGCAGATGCTTCCGTTTGCTCGATGGAAGATTACAAACCGCTCTTTTTAAAGACAGAGCCGGCAATCGCTTCCTACCTGCTGGATGCTATCGATCATTCTCCCCTTTTTGAAGAGAAATATCTCACAGCTCACACAACAGCAGGCGGCATTCTGTTCTATACCAAGAATCCCTCACAGTTGGAAATTTTGTTAAAAAGCTTAATTGTCAGATAATTTGTTTCAATTTTTTTCATGTCTATAATAACAAAAGCGACAATATATTCCATTTATATATTGTCGCTTTTTGTCCTATTACTTTTCTTTTATGTCTTTTTTGTCTTTTCAGGAAAATAAAATTGGTTTTTTATCTTCTACGTTTCCGACGTCGCCTTTTCCGACTCTTAACGTGGCGGAACTGCTCGCGCCTGTACTTTTTTACTTCCATATTATGGCGGATGATATAATAATTATCTGCGAACTGCTTTATAAAATAGATAAATAATACGAGGAGCGCAACAATCAAAATAATCAACAATACCATAAGCGGATTGATACGGACCGTAGAAACCTTCTCCTCGGTAATGTCCTCCTGATTGTCAAATACAAACCCCTGTACTTCGACACCGGTTCTCACGATATCCGCTCTTCCCACTTCCTTACCCGCATAAGTATACGTGATCGTTCCGACCACATTCTCGCTAGCTTCGTCATACGTGATCTGCGAAGCTGCGCCTGTAAATTCCGTTGTCTTCGGCAATACAATATTCGCATTCTCATCAATCTCAACAAATGTTTTGTTATGATTCAGTGCTCCGACTTCTATTGCCTCGGAAGTGTCATATGATGTCTCATTATCTGCAACATTAAATATCTGAAAGTTATCAAATCCAAAGTTAAAAAGATTAATGCTGTCTGTCCACTGGCTTGGCGACTCCGTCCGCATAACTACACAGACTAGCTTCATACCGTCTTTCTCTGCGAAAGTTACCAGCGTACTACGCGCAATATCGGTATAGCCGGTTTTCCCTCCGGTACAGTATTCATAGCGATACTGCATATGTTGCCATGGATACAACATTTCATTGTGATTCTGTAGCGGCGTCTCTTCCTCATGTTTGTTCGTTGGCGGAATCGTATAACGGGCTGTTCCCGTGATAATACGGAATGTCTCATTTTCGTATGCCGCCTGTGCAATCAATGCCATATCCCGTGCACAGGTATAATGGTCATCTTCATATAATCCGTGCGGATTTGAAAAGTGTGTATTGGTGCATCCAAGCTCTGCAGCTTTTGTATTCATCATCGCCACGAAATTCTCCATGGTTCCGCCCACATGTTCTGCCACCGCATACGCACATTCATTCGCTGATGCCAACATAATCGCATACAGACATTGTTCCATCTTCATCTGCTCACCATAGTCGCGGGCAATACCGGAACCTATGGTATTATCAATCGCCTCATCCGAGAATGTAACCACTTCATTCAAATCGGAATTTTCAAGTGCAATCAACGTTGTAAGAATTTTTGTAATACTCGCAGGATAGTTCTTCTCTGTACTGTTCTTCTCATAAAGAACCGTTCCTGTTGTCATCTCCATGAGAATCACGGACGGTGACTCCACTTCAGGTGCCTCCGGCCAATATTCCGTTGCCTTTACTTCTATCGGAAATAAAGATAAAAAACAGACGACACTAAGTAACATACAAATCGTCTTTTTCCAGTTTCTTCTTTTAAACATTATTTGATGACTCCAATCTAATACTATTATCAGTATAAAGGTTGAAAAAAATACATGCAATAACTTTTCTTTTAAAACCTCTTTTTTTATGCACAATTTTATTGTAGAATCTTGATATGTTCCTATAGTTTAAGAAAGGTAAGGTTTTATATGAGATTAAGAAATATTCCCGGCGCCGATAATGCGATTGCACAGAGCAGCTACTGCATCAAGGAACCGGAAACCCATAAAGGAATTTGGCAGGAGGTATTTCCTTCTTCTCAGCCATTGCATATTGAAATTGGTATGGGAAAAGGACGCTTTATCATGGACCTCGCGGCTGCCAACCCGGATATCAACTATATCGGCATTGAGCGCTATTCCAGTGTTCTGCTTCGCGCCTTGCAGAAGATGGAACTCTCACCACTCCCCAATCTCAAATTTATTTGTATGGATGCTGCCGATATTGCAGATGTGTTCGCTCCGGAAGAGGTAGCTCGCATTTATCTGAATTTCTCCGACCCATGGCCGAAAGATCGTCATGCCAAAAGACGTCTGACTTCCAGACAGTTTTTTGCACGTTATGATTTGGTTCTTGCCAAAAAAGGACGTGTTGAGTTCAAGACAGACAACCAGGACCTCTTTACATTCTCACTCGAGGAAATTCCCGAAGCCGGCTGGCATCTGGATGCGTCTACAAGAGATTTGCACCATGATCCGATATTGAATGAAGGGAATATTATGACTGAGTATGAAGAGAAGTTTTCCTCTCTCGGCAACCCAATCTGTAAATTAATTGCTTCCCGCTAGTGCTTCTTCGGCTTATCAGAATAATCTGATAAGCCGATTTTTTGCATTGGACACGTGCCCTTTGCTCTTAGACAAAAAAAAGCACCAACCCCGCAGCTTATCTGCAAAATCGGTACCTTTATAGCATGTTTAAATTTTGTTGAGTGCGCGATCAGGGGTTCGAACCCTGGACACCCTGATTAAGAGTCAGGTGCTCTGCCAGCTGAGCTAATCGCGCATTTGGTTTCTGTCACTCAAGGACGAGATTTATTATATAACACATTTTTTAAAATTGCAACTATTTTTTTATAAAATATTCTATTTTTTTTCAGAATGTGTTATTTTATAAATATCGACTATGATAGGAGGTTTTTTATGAACGTAGAAGAGCGATTTTTAAAATATGTGTCCTACTGGACC
Organism: Roseburia sp.; assembly: GCA_022771695.1. Taxonomy (GTDB): domain Bacteria; phylum Bacillota; class Clostridia; order Lachnospirales; family Lachnospiraceae; genus Roseburia. Next base: position 107,268 of record JALEKJ010000040.1, read on the forward strand.
ACCTCTGATGAGGACAATATGGAAAACGGAACGCCAAGAATTCCTTCCTCAGAGCGCCAGTTCGATTTGGGAAAAGTATTGGAACAGGAGTTAAAAACGCTTGGTTTAAAGAATGTAACCTTGACTGACCACTGTTATGTATATGGTCTACTCCCTGCGACCCCGGGCTATGAGAATAAGAAGGCGGTAGGATTTATCGCACACATGGATACCGCACCGGATTTTTCCGGAAAAGATGTAAAACCACAAATGATTCCGGATTATGATGGAAAAGATGTCCTATTAAAAGGAAGTGGTGAGTATTTGAAAATTTCTGATTTCCCATCCTTAAAAGATTTGAAGGGACGCACCTTGATTACAACCGACGGAACAACACTGCTTGGTGCTGACGACAAGGCAGGCCTTGCAGAAATAATTACCGCCGTGGAGGAAATTATTTCTTCCGGTCAGCCGCATGGTGATATCTGGGTAGGTTTTACTCCGGATGAAGAAGTTGGCTGTGGCGCAGATCTTTTTGATTTGGATTATTTTAAAGCGGATTTTGCTTATACATTAGATGGAGATTACGAAGGAGAAGTCGCTTATGAGAATTTTAATGCAGCAAGTGCAGATTTCTCCGTCAAGGGTGTAAATGTACATCCGGGTGAGGCAAAGGATATCATGATAAATGCAGCTCTTGTCGCTTGTGAAATTCAATCCTTACTTCCGGCAGACGAAACACCTGCTCACACAGAGGACAGAGAAGGATTCTTCCATCTTACGGACATGAAAGGTGATGTAGCTTCTGCCAAGCTTTCGTATATCGTCCGCGACCATGACAAAGATTCTTTTGAGAGCAGACTTAATCGGCTTCGCACATTAGAAGTTGAAATGAATCAGAAATATGGAATGGGAACCGTTACTCTTATGATTACAAATTCCTATTCTAACATGTTGGAAATTATTGAAAAGCATCCGCATGTCATAGAGATTGCGAAAAAAGCGATTTCTCAGACCGGATTAGATCCTCTTTCCCGCCCTGTCCGTGGTGGTACTGACGGTGCAAGGTTAAGCTTCATGGGACTTCCGTGTCCAAACCTTGGCACCGGCGGATATGGTTTTCATGGTCCCTATGAGCATATCAGTATAGAAGGTATGAAAACCGCTATTCAGGTAGTTCGCAATATCGTAACGATTGTTGCCGAGATGGAATAAAAAGCGCCTCGCGAAAGCGAGGCGTTTTTATTATAAAATTACATCTTTGCAATAAGGGCTGCAATCTCTTCCGGCGTCATCAGTTTATGCGGATCAGAGAGATCCGGCATAGCGGTATCTTCTTCCGCTGCCGACACTGATTCTTCCACTACCGGCTCTTCTACTACTTCTTCTGCTATCGTTTCTTCCGCTACCGGCTCTTCGTCCGCTGATAATTCCATGCCTATATTCATGTCTGCCGGTATCGCTGGTTCTCCAAGATTCAAATCCTCGCTAAGACCGAGGTCTATGTCCTCTCCAAGATTCAAATCTGTTCCTAGGTTTATGTCTTCTCCAAGATTTAAATCTGTTCCTAGGTTTATGTCTTCTCCAAGATTTAAATCTGACCCAAGATTCAAATCTGTTCCGATTCCAAGACTGTCATCTAATCCGGTTTCACCCAAGTCTAAATCGGCTATCGGTTCCGATTCTCCCAAATTGAAATCTAATGCTGGTTCTGATTCGCCTAGGTCTAAATCGGCTATCGGTTCCGATTCTCCCAAATCAAAATCTAGTGCTGGTTCTGATTCGCCTAAGTCTAAATCGGCTATCGGCTCCGATTCTCCCAAATCAAAATCTAGTGCTGGTTCTGATTCGCCCAAATCAAAATCTAATGTTGGTTCTGATTCGCCTAAGTCTAAATCGGCTATCGGCTCCGATTCTCCCAAATCAAAATCTAGTGCTGGTTCTGATTCCCCTAGGTCTAAATCGGCTATCGGCTCTATATCGCCTAATCCTAAATCAGCCACAGGCTGTGGCTGTACCGGCTGCGCCACCTGCATCGAGCTCATTGCCTGAAGAAGTTCATTCTTGATAGACTCCTCCATCGCTCTCATATTAGATGCTATCTCCTCCTGTTGCTGCATCAGCGCTTTCATGGAATTGTTAATGATATCGCGCTGCTTATCCAAAAGATCGTTCTGATTGTTTCCGAGATTCTCCTCGAAATCAAAAATCTTTTCAAGAACCTTATCATTGGAATTCATCAGTGCATCCGTGTTCTCTTTATTACGGCTTATGGTAACTTTTGCAATTGCCTTCTGCGCGGTAATAATATCTTCTGCAGGCTTTTTTGAATTTCCTTCTATCTCTTCCAACTGCTCAAACGCTTTTTTCAATAGAATGTAGGATGCCTTTCCGGACTTTGTGATTGCTTCGTACTGCTCTTCTGCGCGCATCTTATTGTTTTGAATTTCTTTCAAAATACCATTTCCAAGAAAATATGCGCTTACCAGGAATAGTACTGTAACGATGATAAGTGCCGGATAATTTCCCGGCATATGAGTCATCACATATAATTCAACAATCAATAAAACTGCCATAGCCATAAGTGGTATAATTACTGTCTGCTTATTATTATCTTTTTTCTCCTGTGGTGTGATTGAGTCATTCTTATCCATACTCGTACCCCCTGTGCACTATTTTCTCTCGAATTAAAAATAAGGCATATATATATTTTATTTTATCACACAATCAGGAATTGTTAAATAAAAAATCTTTCTATTCCTTGTTCTTTTTCACGCCGGCTGTTATAATTTACTATTGCTTGTACTGGCTATTTCTTATTTTTTTATTATATAAAAAGAGGATTTATCATGGGGTCAAATGTATCATCCAAAAAAACAAATGAAATCACGCAGGGCGTTATCTGGAAACAGCTTCTGTTATTTTTCTTTCCAATACTTTTGGGTTCTTTTTTTCAACAGCTATACAATACAGTAGATGCCATTATTGTCGGTCGCTTTATCGGAAAAGCTGCTCTTGCCGCCGTAGGCGGATCTGCAGGCCTTATTATCAACCTGACTGTCGGCTTTTTCATGGGCTTGACTTCCGGTGCTTCCGTAATTGTTTCCCAATTTTTCGGGTCCGATAACAAAGAAAAAGTAAATGACAGTATCCATACGATTTATGCTTTTTCTGTAATTGGAAGCATCTTCATCACCATTATTGGAATTATGGTTTCACCCGCCATCCTCTCTCTGATGAACACACCGGAAGAACTGATAACAGATTCCATTCTTTATTTGCGGATTTATTTCGGGGGCATCTTTTTTGTGTTCATCTACAACACAGGTTCCGGTCTGCTCCGAGCACTCGGAGATTCCAAACGACCTCTTTATTCCCTGGTTGTCTGTTGCTTTATCAATATCGTGCTCGACCTTGTACTGATTCTCATCTTTGATATGGGAATCGCCGGTGCTGCAGTTGCCACCGTTATTTCTCAGGCAATCAGTGCTCTTCTGGTTACTTGGTTTTTAATTCGTTCTGACCTTCTGTGTCAGTTTTCGCTTCGCAAAATCCGAATTCACAGTGCAATGTTAAAATCCCAACTCGTTTTGGGCTTTCCGGCAGGATTACAGTATGCAATGTACAGCATTTCCAATATGATTATTCAGTCGGCACTCAACAAGTTCGGAACGGATACGGCTGCTGCATGGGCCGCCTATGGAAAAATGGATGCTATCTACTGGATGATCAGCGGTGCGTTTGGTATTGCAATTACAACGTTTGTCGGACAAAACTATGGTGCAGGTAAGATAGATCGTGTCAAAAAAAGTATCCGTGTCTGTATCGGCATGGACCTGGCCGTTTCTGTCTTTATGGCAGTGTTCCTTGTTCTTCTGCGTGTTCCGCTCTTTCACATTTTTGTGAATGATGCCACTGTCGTCGAAATCGGTTCACAAATGTTACTGCTGCTGACTCCATTCTATTTCATATTCGTATTTACAGAAATACTCTCCGGAGCCCTCCGCGGTATGGGTGATGTCATGATTCCAATGTTCATCACCATCGGCGGCATCTGCGTACTGCGAATTTTCTGGATTTTCTTTGTGGTTCCTTTCCACCCGACACTGACAATAACATTGCTCAATTATCTGATTTCCTGGATATTGACTTCGTCTTTATTCCTCATTTACTACCTGTATCGAATAAGAAAATATAAATCAGAATAAAAGTGTGCTTTGCACACTTTCGCGCCCGAGCGGTATCGCCAAGCGATTATTTTCCTCTCCGCGAGGTGCGCATCCTGCACGGAGTGCTTTTATGCAATAGGAAGAAATTTCCTATTGCATAAAAAAAGGATTACCAAACTCGTGTTGGTAATCCTTTTTGACGTTGCTGACTGGAGTCGAACCAGCGGCCTTCCGCTTAGGAGGCGGACGCTCTATCCTACTGAGCTACAGCAACAAATTGCTATATGCACATTTGTCGCATACAGTCTTTTTATTTTATCATACTCTTTTCAAAAAAACCAGAGTCTGCAACAAAGATTTTCAATCCTTGCTGTCTAATCTGTATATCGAACACTTCCCTGCATCCAGACATTCCCTTTAAATCTTCTTCCGATTTCCGGCTCTCCTATCAAGTCTTTTTCATTGATGCATACGCTAAAAGGAATGTCATTGCAAAGAATATCAAGACAGTAAACATTCTCTTCTGTCATATGATTTTGCAACAATGCAAAGTCTGTAATTTCTCCGAGAATTGCATATTGGTCGCTCTCGATACCGTGCGGCATAAAGTAAGAATCTACAATACTTAAAATGTCCTCATGTGTAATTCGTCTGGAAAGCAACGAATAAGTATCAATGTCCTCCAATGTCAAATTTTCAAGTGCATCTTCATCCCCTTCACGCGCTGCTGCAATCAGGTGATTACGATCTGAGCTGCGTTCTTTCCTGGAATGAACTTTATTCTCTGCTTTATTTACCGGTAAAAGTATCTTACCCTCTGTAGACAATGCACCTAGTATCACACCGTCTTCCAGGTTCATATATCCTTTGTTGTTTCTCACTGCCAGATAGTCAACGACATTCTGCAAATAGAAAATCAGCGTCACGCCGATTCTGACTTCGTCGCAGATTCCCGCATAGGATTCTTTTTCTGCGTGTTTCTCTATTTCTGCAGGCTCTCTGGTAGAAATCGTCTTTCCGCATAGGTATGGATAGTAATATTCAATCTCAAAGGTATCATCTTCCCTATAAATTCCACGAAGCGATATTCCAAAAAACTCTCCAAACTCCTTTGAAATCTCTGCAAATTCATTTCCCTCCGAATCCGTAGATATTTTTCGGACAGTCGGGGCTTTCAAAATCTGCTCGAATAATTTTTCCAATTCTTCTTTTTTCAATTCAGAAAATCCGATGGATCTTAAAAATTTATGCAATCTACTATCCTCCTTTCATATATTACTAATTGCTCTCTATCAATTCTCCACCTGAAGAATCGATATCTTTTTGTTCTTATTTAATTCATATCTGATTTCTGTCAGCTTTTCTTCCTCATCCAACACACCAATAACAGGTCGAATCGAATTTTCTGTCTGAGAGATAACGATTCCTAGTTCTCCTGAAGTAAGACGTACTTTTGCACCAACCGGATAACGTCCCACCAGCTTTACAATAACCTTTACGATTTTGCGTTCAAAAAGGACGTCTGCCGTTTCCATCAAATATTCAAGCGCCTCTTGGATTCCGACTCGTTTACATTCCATACCGGAAATCGCGCAGTCAAACGCATCACATGCCTGCAGAATATTGCATTCTAATTCTCTGCTCTTTTGCTTTAACGGAAATCCGGAACCATCTCTTCTCTCGTGATGAGAAAGAATCATTTTTTTAGCATTCGTACCAATCCAATCTTCTCCCTCTAATGCAGAGTATGCTTGGATTGTGTGTTTCTTATATTCAAATATCTCGGAGGAAGGACAACTCTCCATATCCTGATTTATATACGGAACCGTAATGTATCGCAGTCCTAAATCATGTAACAGGCATCCCAACGCAATCTCTCTAAGAGATTCTTCTTCTATTTTTAATTTTCTCGCCACCATCACCGCAAGCATCGTAACCATAATGGTATGCTCGTAAAGATTTCCGTTGCGCTCTTCCACATCAATGACAAGATTCTCATCCACTTGCATAAGATCCGCAACTATCTCTTCTGATAATGGCTTTAGTTTCTCCAAGGAGTTCTTCTCTTGGTAAATATGATTTTCCAGTATCTTTTGTACTCTTTTTATGTACTCATCTGTTTTTTCTTTACTGATAATCCGATGGGGCTTCTCCTCCGATGCAAAAGGGTCTTCAATACAAACTGCATCAATTCCAAGAAACGATAACAAATCCAAATACTCTGATTTTAATATCGTGCCATTAGGTATCAAAGTCTCTTTTTCTTCGGTAATAACCGGTTCCGCTAACCTCTCCCCGCCCTTCAGTGTGTTTACCAGGCGTATTCTCATACTTTACTCCGCTTTTCCCATAGCTCTGTTTAATGCTTTTTGTTCTTCTTCTGACAATACAATGATGGAATTTCCATCTACGATTTCTTTGATATAAGTATAACATCCTTCTCTTGTATGCATAGCATTGATAATAAATCCGTTATTTCTCTTATCTAACATCGCAAGAGAAAAACTGAGTTTTCCACCCATTTCGTTAAACGCATCATACTTAATGAGACCCATCTTCTGATATGTAATCTGCATATTCGTAAAAAGCTCTTTGATGTTTTTCTTATTTTCATCATTTGACTCAATCAGAGCATCCACCTGATTTAATCTCTTGATTAGTGTATCTTCTAAATTCTTTGCCCCTTTACCACTCATAAAGACCTTATAGCCTTTTTTTAGTTTTCTCATCTGAACAATATTCACAATGGTAAGAATCAGAAGAATCAGTACTATGACTGCCAATCCTATGATAATATAATCGGAATCAATCCCTAAATATTCTGATATCATAATCTGCCTTTCTTATTTATAGAACATGTGTTCTATTTGTTGATTGTACGTAATAAATCAATAATGCGATCCAATTCATCCATGGAATAGTATTCAATCTCGATTTTTCCTTTTTTCTCATCCTTCTGATTGATAGCCACTTTGGTTCCAAGAATTGCTTTCATCTTCTCTTCTAAATCATGGAAAATTGCTTCCATCTTTGGATCAATTTTTGCTCCCTCTTTTACTGTTGGGTTATCTTTCTCTTGCTGAATTTTCTTAACCAGCTTCTCTGTTTCACGTACACTCAATTTTTCATCAAAAATCTTCTGAGCTGTCATGTACTGTTTTTCTGAATCATCAATTCCAAGAAGCGCTCTTGCATGACCGGTTGTAATCATATCATCGATTACCATCTGCTGCACTTTTTCATTCAGTTTGAGAAGACGCATAGAATTGGTGACCGCTGTTCTACTTTTTGATACGCGCTCTGCCACTTCATCCTGCTTCAAGTTAAACTCTGTCAAAAGTCTCTTATATGCAAAGGCTTCTTCAATCGGGTTAAGATTCTCTCGCTGAATATTCTCAATTAATGCAATTTCTACTACTTCCTGATCTGTCAGGTCTTTGATAATTACCGGAACTTCTTTGAGACCTGCTAACTTTGCTGCACGCCATCTACGCTCACCGGCAATAATTTCATAATAATCCTTCTTATCCTGTACCAGCAATGGCTGTAACACACCAAACTGTTTGATGGATTCTGACAGTTCCTGTAAAGCATCCTCATCAAAATTCTTTCTTGGCTGTTCACGGTTTGGTTCAACCCTATTAATATTTACCAGAACACCTTCTACTACTTTTTCATTTTTTGTACCCGCCTCTGCTTTTGCAGATTCCGCCGGCTTACTTACCTTGTTTGGAATAAGAGAATCAATTCCCTTTCCTAAACCACCTTTTTTTGCAGCTGCCATATTTAGACACCCTTCCTTTCCATAACTTCCTTTGCTAATAACCGATAACTTTCTGTTCCTGCAGATTTCGAATCGTACATATTGATTGGCAGTCCGTGGGAAGGAGCTTCCGCTAAACGAATATTTCTTGGAATCAAAGTTTCATATATCTTTGCATCCAAATTCTCTTTCACATTCTCTACTACCTGATTAGAAAGATTTGTTCTTACATCATACATAGTAAACACGACTCCGTCGATTACCAAATCCGGATTCAGTCTTTGCTGAACAAGATCGATTGTATGTATTAACTGGCTCAATCCTTCCAAAGCATAATACTCACATTGGATTGGAACTAAAACAGAATCAGCAGTTGTCATTGCATTGATAGTCAGCATGTTTAAGGATGGTGGACAATCAATGATGATAAAATCATAATCGTCTCTAATATAATCTACGGCATTTTTTAAAATATATTCCTTCTCGTTAATACCTAACAACTCAATCTCTGCTCCGGCAAGATTTACGTTAGAAGGGATAATCTTCATTCCTTCAACAACAGTATCTGTCATACTCTCTTTGATGGAACATTCATCAAGCATCAACTCGTAAACTGTATTTTCTAATTCGTTTTTATCTACACCTAATCCACTTGTCATATTTCCCTGTGGGTCTAAGTCAATCGTTAATACTTTCTTTCCCGCCTCTGCAAGACAAGCTGATAAATTAATAGAAGTGGTCGTCTTACCGACTCCACCTTTCTGGTTTGCAATAGCTATAATTCTACTCATTACTTTACCTCATTTTCGTAATTTATTTTTCAAAAACACCATCAGGCATTCTTATTGCGTGCCTACCATGACATTATATCACTTATAATGTGTCATTTCCAGTGTAAGAAATCCCTATTTTTCACTGTTTTACATCCAATGTTTCACGTGAAACATTTTTCTTTCTTTTCAAATTCTAGTATTTTATTATTTTTTGTCATACAAAATCTTGTAGATTTTTCCGTGAAACAAAATTCCCGGATGAATGTTTCACGTGAAACATTACCGGGAACTTTGCTGATAAATCAGTCTTTTAGATATTAATCAGATTGTTTCGAATAGCAAAAACTGCTGCCTGTGTACGATCTTTTACATCTATTTTCTTAAAAATATTAGATACATGGTTTTTTACTGTACGCTCACTGATATCCAATTCCTCTGCAACCTGTCGATTAAGTTTACCGATTGATAACAGTTTCAAAACCTGTAACTCACGCTTTGTAAGTTTCTCAAGCTTTTCATTATCCTTATTACGGTCAATCATTTTTGCATTTAATACAGGTATCAAACTCGGTTGAATGTAATCTTCTCCATTTACTACAGAAAGGATTGCTTTCTTTAACTCTGCTGATTCAGAATCTTTCAAGAGATAACCGTTCACGCCGATATCTACTGCTTTTAATAAATACTCAACCTCATTATGAACGGTAAGAACTAATACTTTGGTTTTCCATTTTAATTCTTTCATTTTCTGGAGAACTTCCAAACCATTCATTTTCGGCATATTGATATCCAATAATAAAATATCAGGATTTGCATTCTTTAATTTCTCAATACACTCTTCTCCGTCACATGCTTCCTCAATTACTTCAAATTCTCCCTCCAACTCTAATAACTGCTTTAATCCTTCGCGAATCATAGAATGATCATCTGCAATCATTACTTTTACTGCCATAGCTATACTTCCTCCTTATTTTTAATTGGTACATTTACATAGATTTTTGTTCCACAATCAATTTTTGACTCTATCTCAATATTGCCTGACAAGAGATATACTCTTTCTCTCATCATTGACAAACCGAAACCTGAATTACCTTTTCTATCGTTCATGCTAACTTGACTTGTATCAAATCCTTTTCCGTCATCTTCTATCTTGACCGAAATTTTATCCGGTTCATATTTTAATAGAACTTTTATATAAGAGGATTCCGCATAACGAATTGCATTGCTGCACCCCTCCTGAATAATACGAAGCAATGTTATTCCGATAACAGGCTTAATTTGATATGGTTCACCCTCCACTGAAAATCTAATTTTCTTTTGCTCGCTGCTCTCCAGTTTATCCAATGCTCTTTCTATTGTAATATTCAGACCAATATCATCAAAAGACATCGGACGAAGATTGTATATCATCTGCCTTGTATCATTGATGATATCACGCAGCGTTTTTGACATCATACTAAGTTCAAGCTTGCATCGAACCGGGTCCATCTCTACTAGCTTACTGCAAAGCTCTGTTTTATGAACAAGACTCGTGAGATTCTGAACTGTATAGTCATGAAGATCTCTCGAAATACGTTGACGTTCATTTTCCTGAGTTTCCAAAAGAGTAATCCGGTAAGTTTCATTATTTAAGATATCTTGATGATTTTCCATCATCGCTTTCTTCGCTTCACCAAGAACACGCATTAATTCTTCCAGCTTTTGCTTACATTCTATCAAATAATCTTTCTGCTTATTAATTGACTCCTGTATTACCTTTTGTTCTTCGCGCAATTCAAGAATTTTCTTCTTGTTTTTTGAGTTTACCTCTCTTGGTGTAAAAGACTCATAATTCGGATCATTCGTCTCTTCCAATAATTTAATAAATTCAATATTCTCTCTCAAATGAATCTGCAGATCACTCAATTCTTTTTCTGCATTAAGTTTCTCTTGCATATATTCACTTTGGAGTTTTTCTAAATAGGATACGACCATTTTTTTCCTCGAACATATGTTTGTTTTAAAACAATACGATACCATCATTATTTTATACTAATTAAATTACAATGAAAAGGAAAAATTTTCTATTTTACAATTTTTTTTCATATTCTCAAGATTTAATTTGTATAACAATATAAAAGCGGCTATAATATAGTTATAACTTACTAGTATGTCATATAGTTACTGGAGGGCCTATGAAAAAAAATATCAAACATTTTTTTCTTTTGACCGCTCTTGCTGCCGGAACAATTCATCTTGCGAATCGTTTTGTCGACATCACGGCTCAAATGAAAAATATTTTAAAATCACAAAACGGGGAGTACTTTGATTGGAAGAACGGTAAAATTTTCTACACAAAGCGCGGTAAAGGTTCACCAATTCTTCTGATTCATGAACTGAATCCTATTTCGTCTTCCTATGAATGGTGTAGAATCGTAAAAAAGCTGGAAAAGGATTATACCGTATATACTCTGGATTTGCTGGGATGTGGTCGTTCCGATAAACCTTATCTCACATATACAAATTATCTGTATGTCCAGCTCATCACGGATTTTATTCAGAATGTGATTGGTGAAAAACCGGATGTGATTACAACAAACAATGCAGTTTCTTTCGCAGTACTTGCACAGAATATGAATAAAAATCTTATCAATCGCATTATCGCAATTAATCCTCCTGCACTTGGAGAATTTGAGCGCACACCCGATAAGTTCTCTACCGTAAAGAAAACATTATTAGAATTACCGATTATCGGAACTTTTATTTACAATATCAGAACACATGAAACAAATATTGCAAAAGAACTTCGCGAAACATATTTCTATAAATCGCAGCTTGTATCCAGCAAGATGCTTGATGCATATTACGAGGCAGCTCATATTCACAGCAGTCGTGGAAAATATCTGATGGCAAGTATCGAGGGAAATTATACAGATAATGCGATTGCACATGCATTAAAGAAATTAGAGAAACCACTTTATATCATCGAGAGTCGGTCTCTTCCAAACGCCGTATCAACTGCAGATTCTTATGTAAAGAATAACAGTTTGATTGAAACAGCTTATATTTCTAATGCCAGACTTGTTCCTCAGCTTGAGGTACCGGATAAACTTCTTAGCATTATTCATATGTTTTTGAATAACAATTAAAAAAATGGCATCTAAGAAAACTCTTAGATGCCATTTTTATTATTCAATATTATTTCTTCGTTCCATCAATGTCGTATTCTGCCACACACCAAATCGGTCTTTCGCTATTTTTTGGGTAATCAAAGTTTTTGAGGGGCTACCTTTTTGAGGGTACAGTTTGAGGGTTTTGTTTGAGGGGCTTTCTTGAGGGGCTGGTTTGAGGGTTCTTCTTGAGGGGCTATGCTTCACAGCAACAAAAAACAGGATTAATCAGTTCATTTTTACTGGCTAATCCTGTTTTCTTTTTATCCTTCTTTGTTATGATTATCTTTGCGGAAAATAACCAAAACGAAAGGAGGATACATGAATAGTATCACAGATTTACTAGACCTTGAAGATACTGATGTCATTATTTCTGATATTCAGATTCATGGCCAAACAAAAACCATCACTCTTGAAACGCTGCCAATTGCACACTTCTGTCCATCCTGCGGATATCGTATGCATTCACGTGGCATCAAGAGCAGAACCATTAATCATCCCATTCTTCAGGATAATTACTCTTTAATTCTTATCTTGAAACAACGTCGCTGGCGTTGTACAAATCCAGAGTGTTTGTATGACACAAGCGAATCCTTTAAGTTTGTTAACAAGCAACGTCGAACAACAAACGCTACCGACATGTTGATTGTTGATGCTTACCGGAATCTTTTAGAAACTTCCGCCTCCATTGCTAAAAGATTTCACGTGTCAGATTCACATGCCCATGAGGTCTTTGACCGTTATGTAAAGCTTGATCGGCTGCCTTTAACAGATGCCATCTCCATCGATGAGGTTCATCTGGATATGGCTGATGATTGTCGTTATGCTTTAGTCATACAGGATTTCCATACCGGAGATCCAATCGATTTACTTCGTAGCAGGAGAACCAACGTTACAGAGCCTTACTTCGTTTCCATTCCAATCGAAGAACGCAATCAGGTAAAGTATCTTATCTCAGATATGTATAACCCATATATTGCCTATGTTGAAAAATACTTTCCGAATGCTGTTCCTGTGGTTGATTCATTTCATGTAATCCAATGGATTACTCGCTCCATCGACAATTATATCCGACAGTTAATTAAGAAATATCGGCAGCGAGACCGTGAATATCAGGAAAAACTCTCTCTTGAACAACAGCGTCCAATATCACTGCCGCCATCCGATGAAGTTTATCTTCTTCAGAAATACAGATGGTTAATTCTGGCTAATCAATCAAATATAAGATATCATAGCGAGCCTCGTATGGATCCGCATTTCCATGCATTAATGAATACTTACGATTACGAGGATGCTCTCTTCCGTATTGATTCAAACCTGAGAGACTACAGAGATTTGAAGGAAAAGTATGTGCAATTCAACTCCCGTAATGGGGGAAATCCGCTTCAAGCCCGAACTGAATTAAAAGAATTAATTCCGGAGTTTAAGAAATCTCGGTTTGAAATCTTTCGTGATTTTGCATCATTGCTGGAAAAGTTCGAGGATCCAATCATCAATTCATTTATTATGGTTGAAAAGATTGGAAATGGAAGAATCTATGATGCTCGTCTATCCAATGGGCCAATTGAATCAATCAATCGCAAAGTCAAGGATCTCAAACGACTCGGTCATGGCTTCCGCAATTTCGAGCATTTTAGAAACAGATTTCTTTACGCCACAAGGTCTTCACCAGTCCTTAATGGTGTAACGGATTATAACCCCGTTACTTATTATGAAGAAGATGATTTTTAGGAGGATTTCAAATGAATAATTATTGTGCCTTTAGCAAAGACCACACCTGTATCAAATGGACGGATTATAAAATAACTCGTCAGGAATTAGAAGAGGCGGATGAGCTCTGCCATGGAAACTGGATTGAAATCGAAAAGAAAAATGAATACATTCACACCCTGCAATCTATTTTGGATTGCAATCAAATCGCATATCCAAAAGAAATATAGTATTAATAAAGGGTCTGACATCGGCCAGACCCTCAAACTAGACCCTCAAACCGGACCCTCAAACCAGACCCTCACGAAGAACCCTCAAAAACTATGCTGTTTTTTATGCTTGCCCCTCACGACAAACCCTCAAATAGATTGGCAAACCCTCAAAAACTTTGATTACCC
>JALEKJ010000002.1 GCA_022771695.1 Roseburia sp.
AGGCGGGTACTTCGCCTGCTCTTGACATGCGCCAGCATGGACTGTTATATATAAAACAAGGGCTGAGAGCTCGCATAGGAGCTTCCAGCCCAATCATTATCATAGAAGATTAGCATTTACAGACTTTTCTTCACACACTCACAGTTTTGCAGAGAGTAACTAAATTTCTAAAATAAAACAGGCTATCTTGTCTGATGACAGGGTAGCCTGTTTTCGTAAGATGATATTATTTGTTATGCCAAAATTTCTTTTACGCAGGCTGCAAGCGCTTCGTCCTTGCAGTTTGCAAAGAAATATTCTGCAAAGTGCTCTCCGCTTAATGCACCTACAACAAGCTCACGATCGAGTTCTTTTAAGATAGATACCATATCGCGATGTGTTACTTTCTTGACTTCATCTAATATCTTTTTGTTGCGCTGTTCCGGTACAACGCGTTCCTTTGGATAACCGCCGCCGCCCGGCGCACAGAATAATTTTTCGAAGATGTATGTAAGGTTTAATTCGCCGCCCCAGCCAAAGTTCTCTGCGAATGGGAGAGCGATACAGTTACCGTCATTTACCTGAGAGAACAGATAAGCGTCAAGCGGGGATTCGATATGTCCGCAAAGAACCTGTGGGAAAGAGTTGCAGGCAAGCATCGCACCTTCACCGGTACCGCATCCGGTAATGACAAAATCTGCCGCGCCGGAGTTTAGTAATACTGCTGCAAGAATACCGTTCTGTACATAGGTAAGCTGATGCGTATCCTCAGCGGAGTACATTCCATAGTTGAATACTTCGTGTCCCATTGGCTCTACTACGGATTTTAAGGTGGAGCAAATCATTTCATTTTTTGCTGCTTGACTGTTTTCATTGATTAATGCGATTTTCATAATATCTGATTCCTTTCTAAATTACAGTAAGTCTGTCATGGCAATGCCGTCCATATCGTCGAAGTCCTGATTCTCGCCAACCATGCCCCAGATGAAGGTATATGCCTGTGTGCCGCAACCGGAGTGAATAGACCAGCTTGGAGAGATGACTGCCTGCTCATTGCGCATAACAATATGACGTGTCTCTGTCGGCTCGCCCATGTAGTGCATAACCAAAGCATCCTCCGGCATATCGAAATAGAGATATACTTCCATACGTCTGTCATGTGTATGACTTGGCATTGTGTTCCAGACACTACCAGGTTCCAATTTTGTCATACCCATTTCCAACTGACAGCTTTCTACCTGTCCCGGAAGGATATACTTGCAAATTGTTCTATGGTTTGCTGTTTCTAAAGAGCCAAGCTCAACTTTATTGCTGTCCTTTACGATGACGACACCATCTTCCGGTGTTCCCTCAGGCTTGATAAGAACTGTAGGATAGGTCATGTGTGCAGGGGCACTGTTTAAATAAAATTTGGCAGGAGCGGAAGCATCGTCACTTGCAAAACTGATATCTTTGGAGCCCATACCGATATACATGCCTTCCTTATGTCCTACATGATACACTTTTCCGTCGATGGTGATGGTTCCGGCAGCGCCGATGTTGATGACGCCAAGCTCGCGGCGTTCGCAGAAGTACTGTGCGCGAAGCTCGTCGCCAGCGGTGAGTTTTAGTACCTCATTGACAGGTACGGCAGAGCCGGTGATGATGCGGTCGATATGACTATACACCAACTTGATGACATCCGGCTGAAATAAGTCGTCAATCAGGAATTCCTCTCTCAGACGTTCTGTCGTGTAATGTTTGACATCTCTTGGAGATGCGGCTGTTCTAAGTTCCATAATATGTACTCTCCTTTAAAAATATATGAGCAGTGTGAGACTGCCGTTTGCAGATGAATTGCCCGGATGAAACGCCGGGCAATCCTTTGAATGTGTTTTTTACTTAGAAATTTCTAAGTCGAAACCGAAGTATTTTACTGCGTTATTGTAGCAGATGCCTCTTACGATTTCCTCTAAGATATCATAATCTGCCGGGAATTCTCCGTTTTCAACCCAATTTCCGATTAAGTTGCAGAGGATTCTGCGGAAGTAATCATGGCGTGTGTAGGAAAGGAAACTTCTGGAGTCTGTCAGCATTCCGACAAAACCGGAAAGGTTCCCAAGGTTCGCAAGAGAAATCATCTGGTCTTGCATACCGGTCTTATGGTCGTTGAACCACCAAGCGGAGCCCTGCTGAATCTTGGCGACAGCAGTAGAATCCTGGAAGCATCCTAAAATGGTGCCGATTGCCTGGTTATCGTTTGGATTCAAACTGTAGATGATTGTCTTAGGAAGATTTCCGTCCTGATTCAACGCATTCAGGTAGTCTGCAATCTCAGAGGATGGTGCATAGTTGTTGATGCAGTCATAACCGGTATCCGGTCCTAATCTGTCAAACATCGGAGTGTTGTTATCGCGTTTGCAACCGTAATGAAGCTGTAATACCCAATTACGCTTTGCATATTCTTTGCCAACATATACCATAAATGCAGTCTTGAACTGTAACTCCTCTTCACGAGTAACAGAAGCACCACTTAATCGTTTTGCGAAAATCGCTTCTACCTCGGCATCGCTTGCCGGATGATACATTACATATTCCAGACCGTGGTCAGATACGGAGCATCCCATAGAACCAAAGAAATCCATACGAACGGATAAGGCTTTGCAAAGGTCTGCAAAGGTAGCAATCTTTATGCCGGAAACCTCGGACAACTGTGCGATGTAATCCAAGTAAGTAACCTTTTCAAGGTTCATTGCTTTGTCAGGGCGCCATGCAGGAAGAACCTGCACGTCGAAGGAGTCATCCTCGGCAATTTTTTTGTGCCACTCTAAGGAGTCTACCGGGTCGTCTGTGGTACAGATTAAGGTAACGTTGGACTGTTTGATGATATTGCGGACAGTCATATCCGGCTCGGCGAGACGCTTATTGCAAAGCTCCCATACTTCCTCGGCGGTGTTCTTGTTGAGCACGCCGTTGTAACCAAAATATTTCTGCAGCTCTAAGTGGCTCCAGTGGAAGAGAGGGTTGCCGATTGCTTTGCCGAGAACCTCTGCCCATTTTAAGAATTTCTCCTTGTCGGAGGCATCGCCTGTAATGTAGCGCTCGTCTACACCGCAGGAACGCATGAAGCGCCATTTGTAATGGTCGCCGCCAAGCCAAACCTGTGTAATGTTCTCAAACTGACGATCCTCATAGATTTCCTGCGGATTGATGTGGCAGTGATAATCCAGAATTGGAGTGGTGGCTGCATAATCAAAATATAATTTCTGTGCAGTCTCTGTCTGTAACAAGAAGTTTTTGTCCATAAATTGTTTCATGTTTTTTCCTCCATAGAATAGTTATTATGGTTAAATTGTTTAGAACAATGTAGTTCCTCGTTTAATTAATTTACCTGAAAAGATGGATTTCTTAGGCATTTCTTCACCGGACAACACGCCGAGCAAGGTTTGCACAAGCTGATGCGTCTGTGTCTCGAGGCGATTGTCCACGGAAGTGAGCTCCGGTGTACAGCATGTGGTAAGCATGGAATTATTGTAACCGATGATAGATAAATCATTCGGAACATCAATGCCTTTGCGCTGCGCATATTTCATGGCACCGATAGCAAGAGGATCTTCGGAAGCAATAACGCCGTGGAACGTAATGTTTCTCTTGGCAAGACGCTCAACAAAGTCCGCAATGTCATCCATTTGCTGTGGGTCCCCTTTGAAAAAATGAATGCGCTTTTCGTAATCCGGGATATGGTGAGCTTCCATAGCTGCTTTGAAACCGCTCAGTTTCTTGGCACCGCTGTAGGAATTGGAGTTATATAAATAAAGTATGTCCTCGATACCTGCGTTTAACATGGAACTTGTCGCCTCGAACATCGTTGTATAATCGTCACAGAGCGTACTATATACATTCGGATAATCAAAGGAAGCATTCAACAACATGATTGGAACCTGCGTAGAAACATCTTTAATATATTGATTCTCTTCCTCGGAAGTGCCGATAAAGTTTGAGCCCACCAGAATGATCCCATCTACTTTCTTGGAAAGAATCAAGTTCAAATAGCTCTGCTTGATATCAAGATTGTACCCGGTACAGCAGAGCAGGGATTCATAACCGTTTGCCTGAAGCTCCTGTTCCAGATAATAAACAGCCTTTGCAAGAAAAAGGTCAGAAGAATCTGCACACAAAATACCAATTGTCTGTAAAGAGTGCAGCCCCATGCCTCTGGCAAAAGCATTCGGTGTATAGTCATATTTCTCGATGATATCCATTACCTTTTTACGAGTAGATGGCCGGACCTTATCGCTCCCGTTTAAAACACGCGATACGGTGGCAATGGATACGCCGGCCTTCTTTGAAATGTCATAAATCGTCATGCTGTATAGACCTCTGTTTCCTATGAATGTTACCATGTGTTTCACACACGATATGTGGTACAGATGTGCACTTTGGCACATATAGCATACGCAATAAATGCTGTGTATGTCTGAACCATAACAATGAAAGCAGTTTCATTGTAACCAAATCTATTATACAATATGAAAAAAAAGAAAGCAATAAAAGAAATGAAGAAAGAGACAAAAATACGAAAAGAATGACCGAAATAACTTGAAAAATAGCCAATATAACGAAATTGTGCAAAATTACATATTGACTAATTAAAGAAATGGTGTAAAAATAGGTTTTGTAAACGCTTACATAGAAACAAAATGCATTACATAACAGGATTGCAGGAGGACGGTATGGAATTATTAAGTAAGAAAAAAACAGGAAAAGTCGAGAGACCTATCAAGGTATTACAGTTTGGAGAGGGTAATTTCCTTCGCGCATTTGTCGACTACATGATTGATATTGCGAATGAGCAGGGAAAGTTTGACGGAGATATCGTACTGGTAAAACCGATTGAATTTGGTTCATTAGATAGATTCCACGAGCAGGAGTGCCAGTATACGGTACAGCTTCGTGGTATTGTAGACGGAGAGCCGAAGCGCATCAACCGTATTGTGACAAGTGTGGCAGACGCCGTCGATGCCTATGGCGAGTATGAAAAATATGCAGCATATGCGAAGCTGGATTCCCTTCGCTATATCGTATCCAATACAACTGAGGCAGGAATTGTTTATGATGATACAGATCGCATTGAGATGAATCCGCCGAAGAGCTATCCGGGAAAATTGACAAAGTTTTTATATGAGAGATATAAACACTTTAACGGTGCGGCAGACAAAGGACTCGTCATGTTGCCGGTTGAGTTGATTGACGACAATGGTATCCATTTGAAAGAGTGTGTGTTAAAACTTGCAGAACTCTGGAAACTGGAAGAGGAGTTTGTCGCTTGGGTAAATGATGCCTGCGTATTCACTTCAACATTGGTAGACAGAATTGTTACCGGATATCCAAGAGACGAGGCAGAAGAGTTGTGCAAAGAGTTCGGATATCAGGATAACTTAATTGTAACAGGTGAGCCATTTGCACTCTGGGTTATTGAGAGCAGCAAGGATATCAGCAAAGAGTTCCCGCTTCCGGATGCCGGACTTCCGGTGATCTTTACCGATAATCAGAAACCATACAAGCAGAGAAAGGTTCGTATCTTAAACGGAGCGCACACTTCCTTTGTACTTGCATCTTACCTTTGCGGTAATGACATCGTATTGGAGTCTATGCAGGATGAACTCATCTTAAACTTTATGAAAGCAACGATTTTTGATGAAGTAATCCCGACCTTAACCTTGCCGAAACAGGATTTGCTTGATTTTGCAGAAGCGGTAATTACAAGATTTAACAATCCGTATGTAAAGCATGCACTGTTATCCATTTCATTGAATTCAGTTTCAAAGTGGAGAGCAAGATGTATGCCAAGTTTCTTAGGATATATTGAAAAGGAAGGAAAGTTGCCGACACATCTCACCTTCTCTCTGGCAGCTTTGATGGCATTCTATACAGGAACAGAAATCCGCGACAAAGCGTTAATTGGTCACAGAGACGGCGCAGAGTACAATATTCTGGATGATGCCGCAGTGTTGGAGTTCTTTGCAGCAAACAGCAGCAAAGATGCAAAAGAATATGTGCATGCGGTCCTTTCCAATGAAGCATTCTGGGGACAGGATTTGTCGGCACTTGCAGGTGTTGAGGATGCAATCGTTTCTAATGTAGAAGATATCCGTGCACTCGGAATGAGAAAAGCGATGGAGAAGATTTTTGGATAGTCAGGAGACAATTCATGAAAGATTTTATTAGAATCAATGAGAATGACAACGTCATCGTGGCGTTAAAAGAACTTACCCCAGGAGAAAGCGTTGCAGTAGGCGGTGAAACAATCGTTGCCTGTGAGACTATCCCGGCTGGACACAAGATGGCAATCCGTGACATCGCGGCCGGAACTGAGGTGATTAAGTACGGTTTTCGCATCGGAAATGCCAAAGAGGAGATTAAAGCCGGACAGTGGGTGCATGTACATAATGTAGGAACTGCATTGGGTGATTTATTGGAGTATACTTATGAACCGGTACCGACTGGGTTAAAAGAGACAGAAGATGCGACGTTTATGGGCTATAACCGTCCAGATGGAAAAGTTGGTGTCCGCAACGAGATATGGATTATTCCGACGGTAGGCTGTGTAAACAATATTGCAACTGCAATGGCAAAGGCAGCAACAGCGCGGGTAAAAGGAAGTGTTGAGGAAGTTATTGCATTCCCGCATCCATATGGTTGTTCTCAGATGGGGGATGATCAGGAGCACACCAGAACAATTCTGGCGGATTTGATTAATCATCCAAATGCCGGCGGAGTATTAGTTTTAGGACTTGGCTGTGAGAATAGCAATATTGGTGAACTGAAAAAATACATCGGAGCATATGATGAAAACCGCGTAAAATTCCTTGTTTGTCAGGAATGTGAAGATGAGATGGAAGAGGGCGCGAAGCTCTTAGACGAACTTATCGCTTACGCGGCAGAATTTAAAAGAGAGCCAATCAGTGCTTCGAAGCTGATTATCGGCATGAAGTGTGGTGGAAGTGATGGATTTTCCGGTATTACCGCGAATCCGTTGGTCGGTAAATTCTCTGATATCTTAATCAGCAAAGGTGGAACTACGATTTTGACAGAGGTGCCGGAAATGTTCGGTGCGGAGACACTTCTGATGAACCGTTGTGAGAACAAGGAATTGTTTGAGCAAACCGTCACATTGATTAATGATTTCAAACAGTATTTTAAGGATAATCATCAGACGATTTATGAGAATCCTTCACCGGGAAATAAGAAGGGTGGTATTTCTACCTTAGAGGATAAATCCTTGGGATGTACACAGAAATCCGGAAGTGCGGCAGTCAAGGGTGTACTTGCATACGGAGAGAGAGTTGAGACGCCGGGATTAAATCTTTTGTCTGCACCGGGCAATGACCTCGTTGCGTCTACGGCACTTGCGGCAAGTGGTGCACACATTGTACTGTTTACAACAGGACGCGGTACTCCGTTTGCTTCACCGGTTCCGACCGTTAAGATTTCCAGCAACAGCGCACTTGCAGGCAAGAAGAAGAACTGGATTGATTTTAATGCAGGTGTTCTGGTAGAGGATGAGGAATTAGAGGAAACCGGACAGAAATTGTTTGACTATGTCCTTGAAGTTGCATCCGGGAAAAAGGTTTGCAGCGAGGAAGCAGGCTTCCATGACATGGCAATCTTCAAACAGGGTGTTACATTGTAGAAAAGAAATGAACCTATCGGTTACAAAGAGTATTTAAATAGAAAAGGAGAAACATAATATGGCAATCTTAGACAATTTTTCATTGGAAGGAAAAATCGCACTTGTAACAGGTGCATCTTACGGTATCGGATTTGCAATCGCATCTGCATATGCTGAAGCAGGAGCAACCATCGTATTTAACGATATCAAACAGGAGTTGGTAGACAAAGGACTTGCAGCTTACGAGGAAAAAGGAATCAAAGCACATGGCTATGTATGTGACGTTACCAACGAGGAGCAGGTTCAGGCAATGGTAGCACAGATTGAGAAGGAAGTCGGTGTGATTGATATTCTTGTAAACAACGCAGGTATCATCAAGCGTATCCCGATGTGTGAGATGTCTGCTGCTGAGTTCAGACAGGTAATCGATGTAGACTTGAATGCCCCGTTTATCGTTGCAAAAGCAGTCATTCCTAGCATGATTAAGAAAGGTCACGGGAAGATTATCAACATCTGCTCTATGATGAGTGAGCTTGGACGTGAGACCGTATCTGCATACGCTGCAGCAAAGGGTGGTCTTAAGATGTTAACGAAGAACATTGCTTCCGAGTACGGTGAGTTCAATATTCAGTGTAACGGTATCGGACCTGGTTATATTGCAACACCACAGACAGCACCGCTTCGTGAGATACAGCCGGACGGTTCCAGACATCCGTTTGATCAGTTCATCATTGCGAAGACACCTGCTGCAAGATGGGGAAATCCGGAAGACTTACAGGGACCGGCAGTATTCCTTGCTTCGGATGCTTCCAACTTTGTAAATGGTCATGTCGTATATGTTGACGGTGGTATCTTAGCATACATCGGAAAACAGCCACAATAAGAAATGATAAAAAGATGTCGCATGATTGCGGCATCTTTTTTTATGCAATAGGAAATTCCTGTGAAGCAAACCGCTCGCGCGCGGAACAAAAGCTGTGCTGATAAAAGTATTGGTCGCGAGGGTGTGTGAAGCACACTTTTGTTCTTTTAACTTCTGCGTGTGCAGTAGAGATGACCGTTAAACTCCGCAAACAGGCTCTCTTCCTGCTTTTTCATAAATATTGTCATATCATCATTCCCGAAAACAAACTCGAAATGTACTGAGCCGACATATTCGTCAATAATGTGAGCTTTGACGTAGAGTGTGTCAGGTCTAAGCCAGACACCGCTTGTCGCACAGCGCATATCATATACAGGGAATGTCCCTGTCTCTAAATGCCCCATACCAAAATCAAATGAGTAAGTAACTCCTTTTAATTGGAAGGAGAGTGTACCTGCGCTATCAGAAAAATTTAACCGAATCTGTGAAAATCCCATTACGTTTTCCTGTACATTCCATGTGATTCCGGAGATGGATGCTGTCATGGGTGAGGCTGTCTCACCGTTTAGCGGTACAATCTGAAGATTTTTTAGTAATTTCAGAAGTTCAGAATGCGATTTTTCATCCTGCGGGAGAGGATTTTCCTGTATGAAAGGTAAAATCTCTTCATACAGCGCGTCATAAATATATTGGTTTCCGCCACCGATGCCCTGCGTGTCTGCCGTCGTGACGCAGATAAGGTCGTAGTCTGGTAGAAAAATGATGAGCTGACCGCCCATACCATAGCATACATAGCCGTTACGCTCATTACGCCAGAACTGATAGCCATATCCGCATGCTTCACTTCGCAGAGGAGCAGTGGGGCAGGTATCGGTTAAATCTGAAGTTGCTTCCTCAATATAAGAAGCGGAGAGCAGTTGCTGACCGTCGACATTTCCCTTATGTGAAATGAAATAACCAAATTTTAACAAGTCCATTGGAGTTGCAACAAGACCGCTTCCACCCATGGATACGCCAAACGGGTCTGTAATCATATAAGAAGCTTCAGAAAGACCGAGAGGAGCAAGCTTTTCTTTTAGATAATGAAGCATCGGCATACCGGTAAGTCGTTCCACTAAAGCACAGAGGGTATGTGCGCTTGAGGTGTCATAGTGGAATAACTTTCCGGATGGGTGTGTCGGCGGCACAGTGAAGAAACTTTCTACCCAGTCGCTTCGCATATCAAGTTTATAAGTGGTGGAAGCGTGGCAAGTGCGCATCATCAGCATATCGCGGATGGTCATGGATGAAATCCACGGATGTACATCGGCAGGCACTTTGTCCGGGAAAAAAGTGACAATCTTATCGCTCAATGAAAGGCGTCCTTCGTCCACAAGAAGTCCGATAGCAATGGCTGTGAAGCTTTTGCTGATGGAGAACATTCGATGGAGGGTGTTAGCAGTATAAGGTGCATAGTATCCCTCGGTAATCAATTTGTCTCGATGAAATAACAGCAGACTGTGCATTGGAATCCCATTTTGGGAAAGCCGGTTTATGAAATTACAGATGCTGGCGGATGAAATACCGGTTTCTTCCGGAATCCCATAATCAATGCGTAACATATTGTTTACCTCCACAACTAAAGAATGATTATTGTGTATACATCGCACTTGGAGTCACACCGAATTTTTTCTTAAATGCGCGACGGAAAGAAGTCTGATTATTGTAACCTACTTCAAACGCAATTTCGCTAAGGTTAGAATTGCCCTCCTGAATGAGGCGTGCAGCTTCATTTAGGCGGATATCTTCCAAGTACACGGAGAAATTGATGTTCATTGTCTCCTTAAATAAGTGAGAAAAATAACTCTCAGAAATCTTAAATTCGTCAGAAATCTTGTTTAAGCATAAAGCTGGGTCCTTGTAATTTTCACGAATATAGGCAACAATGGTGTCAATCAAGCTGCTTTTTTCTGATTTTGTTGCGCAGATATCGCAAAGCTTCAGAGCAATATCCTGACATAAACGGAAGGTTAACTCATCCGAGGCAAGAAGCGTGTCAACCTCTTCTAACAGTTCTGCATCTTCGGCAGATAGAGAGCCTCCGGATGGATTGATTGCAAACCTGGCTTTGAGCAAAGTGTTTCGGATGTCTGAAAGCAGAAAACGAAGCAAGTGGAACGGAAGAGAACGCTCTTCAATATTTTCCTGATGGATCAGTGTGAACAGTTCCATTACCTGTGGACGGTTCCCGGTTGAGACAAACTGAATCATTTTGGAAGAAAATTCTACCGGGTAATAGTACACATGAGAATCCTTCTTTAACATCTCATATGGGAGGAAGATATAATTCTTTGTTGTATAGCCGGAAGCGTCCTTTGCCTGTTGGTAGGATTCCCAAATATTCGTAAAGGAGCAGGAAAGTCCAATACCTGAGAAGAACCAGATGGAATATTCCTCCAAAAGTTTACTGTGCAGCTTAAGCACTTTTTCCTGCAAAGAGAGCAACGTCTGATCTGCATCAGTATCAGCAAAAGGAATCAGCATCGCATAGACTCGTTCCTTGGGACAGAACAGGTAAAGCATATTCTGATAAGAAAAGTATTCGGTGAGATTTTGCTTAATCAGCTCATCCAAATCTTCGGTGATTTTTGGTTGCACCTCATGATTTTCGGAAAATTCATTATCGTAGACGACACCGTACATGACATAGTAACGAAGCTCCGTAGACTCAAGGTGCAGGAAAGATTTAATGTATTCAAGCTCTTCTGCGGAAGTAACAGTTCCATGCATCAGGGATTTTAAATAAGTGTTGGAGATAATTGGTCTGGTTGCGTCTACAACCTCCTGTAACTGGTCGCGATCTGTAATGGTTTCCTGCAGGGCAGAATCTAACTGAATAATCGGACGCATATTGTTACGTACAAGAATGCATACATAAATAAGTCCGAACACGGTTGCAGCAAAGAGCGCAAGATAAAACAGCCATTGGTAGTTGGATGGGCATAAGGATTCCGGTTGAAGCAGATAGAAAGTCCAACCATTGGTGCCGGAGTCTGTGCGTGATACGTGCATGGAAGTATTGCGGAATTCCATGGTATAATAGCCCTTCTTATCTGATAGGGTGGAAAGTGCCTGTGGAAACTCGGCGTATAAATCATTTTCAGTCAGTCCTTCCCCGATAAAAAGAACCGGATTGTCGGATTTATCTACGGCAATAATACAGCCGTTATCATCCAGTGAGACTCCGTCAAAAATTTCTTTTAGCTGGCGTGCACTGATATCAAAACCAGCTGTTACGGAAATGTCTTTATATGTGAGTGCATCAACGTCAATCAGATAAAGATATGCATCGTCGCTGCTGTTGCTTGCGATATAATCCGTCATAGGATAGAGCGTACCCGTACCATTATCTGCGTAGATAAGACTGCGCCAACTGTCTAAATTCTGTGCAGATGTGTTATAGTTCCGGATATAGTATAGATATTCGGAATTGAAAGTGTTTACACCAATCACATATCCGGTATTGCGCAGATACATATAGCAGGAATTGACCGGCAAATCGTTGTAGGAATACATATAGGAAGAGAGAGAGCGCTTGATATTCAGTCCGGTAAGGTAAAAATCATTCCCGTCTGTCGATTCCATCCGGGAAAGACGGTAAAAGCTACTATCCTGTGCCAACTGCCGACAAATAGAATCCATTGTAGAAAAATTGCTGTCTAAAAGTGAGACTGCACTTTGGAAGGTTGATTCATTCTGATTCCAGAATTCTTCCGCAGAACGTCTGGTAGAAACCTGATGCAGATAGACGGTCAGGATAAGTATGACAAAGAGAAAGATGCTGTAAGAGATTGCAAAACGAATCATAAGGAATGTATGACAATCATTTTTTGCGGTGTTTTCTGATTGAGAAGTTAAATTTATTTTCATATGTAAAAAATCCTTTTCCTTTTTATGTTTATTGTCATTTCTTGCCTTAAGTTGTGCTTTTATATTGTATCATATTACAGAAAAAATACAACTGAAAGATAGGACGCGAAACGTTGAAAAAACGCCATTTTAAGAGAAGAGGAACAAATATTGTTCCCTGTTTCAAATTTTGTTTCTTGAAGAAATAAGGCAAAGATGATAGTGTAATGGCAAGACATGAAAGCACTTACATCGTGTCAAAAAAATAACCCAAGTATAAGAAGGAGGTTCTTATGAAAAAGAAGGTAGTATCATTGCTTCTTGTGGCTACAATGGTAGCCAGCATGGTGGGGTGTGGTTCCGATAAGACAGGAAGCACAGACACAACAAACAATAATGAAGGAACAGTTTCCACAGAGAGCGGAGACACAGCTGAGGCTGAGCCTGAGGTTGAAAAGCCGGAAGAAATTACCATTATGGTAGACGGAACGGTATTCACTCAGGAGAACGGTCAGGACGAGTTCATTGCTAAGTTAGAGGAATTAACAGGAATTAAGATTAATGTAATTCAGCCGGATCATGATGCTTACTATGATGTAGTTGGTCAGACAATCGCAAGTGGTGATTGGCCGGATGTCATGATTCTTTCTTCTACTTATTATGCAGGTTATGCAGCAGAAGGTGTTTTGTGGGATATGACAGAGGCATATGAGAACTCTGATTTGAAAGCAAGACAGGATGCATACGGCAGCACAGGTGTTATCGATGGTGTAAAAATTGACGGTTCCTTATATGGTATGCCGGCAGCTCGTGGTAACGGATGTGTTACATATGTAAAGAAGGCTTGGTTAGACAACTGTGGTCTTACAGCTCCTACAAATTATGAGGAGTATGTTGCAATGCTTGACGCATTCACAACCGGTGACCCGGATGGTGATGGTGTAAACGGAAATACTTACGGTGTATCTGCAGCCGGATTCGTAGGTTCAGAGGCTCCATTCATTAACTATTTACCGGAATTCTATCAGGATGCAAACCCAAGCTTCTATCAGGCAGAGGATGGAACATGGAAAGACGGATTCGCTGAGGATTCCATGAAGGAAGCGCTTCAGAGAATGGCAGATGCATATGCAGCTGGTTACATTGATCCTACAACTTTGACAAATGCTACAAGCGATTGCCGTAACAAGTTCTATGATGACAGCTTTGGTGTATTTACATACTGGGCTGGTACATGGGCAACTAACTTAAAGACAAATCTTGAGGCGAACGAGAAAGATGGCGAATTAGTAGCACTTGAGCCAATCGCAGAGGTTGGATCTTATCTTGACCGTATTCCTCCAGTATGGTGTATTACATCTGCTTGTGAGAATCCGGAAGGCGTATTCAAATACTTCATTGAGTCCATGCAGGATGGCGGTGAGACACAGTTCTTATGGACATATGGTGTAGAAG
Source organism: Roseburia sp. (assembly GCA_022771695.1). Classification (GTDB taxonomy): domain Bacteria; phylum Bacillota; class Clostridia; order Lachnospirales; family Lachnospiraceae; genus Roseburia. Next base: position 13,836 of record JALEKJ010000002.1, read on the forward strand.
GCGTACACTGGTCAACAGCAGCAGAGACCTTATTTGAAGGAACAGATAACGAGAAGGTTTACGCTGATGGCGAATTCCACGGCTTAGAGAACCGCGAGAAAGAGGGAACACAGTATACAAAGGCTCACATCGATCCAATGCTTGCACTTGTTGAGTTGGCAGATGATCCTAAGGACACATCTTTAGCACCGGAAGCAAAAGAATCTGCTCAGTTGTTTAACGACAACTGCGTAACAGCAGATTTGGTACCGTCTACTGATGTAATGGCAGAGTACAACGGTGAGTTAACCACATTAAAGAATACCTTGATTGCAAACGTTGTAATGGGTGAGCTTACAATTGATGAAGCATATGCGAAGTATGAAGCTGATCACGGCGCTGAGTGGTCACAGATGATTGTTGATTCTTTAAATGCTCAGTAAATTAAATGAGAGTTTCCTGATGCAGGAGACATGAGAAGAGTGTGGAGCTATGGAATCTGCTGTAGCTCCACACATTCATGATAAGAAAAAATTTAGTTTAATTGAAGAGGAAGAACAGATATGAAAAAAAATAAAAACCAATCAGCTGAAGTAAATGCCAATAGCGGAAAGAAGCACTTGGCCGCAAAAATTTATAAGTACAGAGGATTCTATCTGATGTTTCTTCCTGTATTTGTTTTTGCGATTATATTTTTCTATCTGCCAATGTTTGGCGTAAGATATGCATTTACCGATTATAACGGAATCAAAGAAGCGACCTTTGTCGGATTAAAACATTTCCAGAAAATGTTCTCTATGCCGAATTTCTGGTCCGCATTTTTCAACACACTGGAGATTAGTATTGTAAAATTGTTTTTGACAACGATTGCTGCAGTTGTTGTTTCTATATTTTTAAATGAAATTATGAACATTCACTTTAAGAAGGTGATACAGACAATTATTTATCTGCCACACTTTATGTCATGGGTAGTTACAGCATCTGTATTCTCCTTGATTTTAGCACCTACTGCACAGGGACTTGTCAATACATTCCTGGTAAATAACGGAATTATTGATTCGAGCAGTATGATTTACTTTCTGGGTGATTCCAAATGGTGGAGATTTTCATATTATCTGATTAATATTTGGAAAGAAACCGGTTGGCAGACCGTTATCTTTATGGCGACACTGGCCGGAATAAATACAGAGCTTTACGAGGCAGCGGCGATTGACGGTGCCGGACGCTGGGGCAAGATGCGTTATATCACATTCCCGGCATTACAGAATACGATTTTGACAGTTATTATCTTAAATCTTGCAAAGGTTATGAACCTTTTCGAGTCTGCATTCGTGTTGCAGAACGATGCTGTTTTGGATACTGCAAACGTTCTTGAAACGTACATTTACTATCAGACCTTTAACAGTGGTGCAATACCGAACTATGGATATACAACAGCTGTTGGTCTGTTCAAATCTCTGGTTGGCTGTATTCTTGTACTTGTCTGCAACCAGTGGAGCAAGAAAGTACGTGACGGACGCGGAATTGTCTAGGAAGGAGCGGCAGATATGAAAAGCAAGAAAAAAATAGAGATTTTCCCAATCGTGAATGGACTTATATTTATTATTCTGGCATTGATTATTATCATTCCGATGTGGAAAGTTTTGGTAGACTCATTTGACTTGAAAACTGCATATGGTATGAAATTGTGGCCGGAGGAGTTTGGTCTTGCGGGGTATATTTCCGTATTTAAAAACCCGACCTTGTCTCATCCTTTGATGATATCCTTTATCACAACCATTGTTGGTACATTGCTGGCGTTGACTTTGTCAACCTTTGGCGCTTATGTATTGATTCAGTGGGATATGCCGGGACGTAATTTCTTTGCAAACATGTTATTGTTTACCATGATTTTTAACGGTGGTATGATTCCTACTTATCTGGTATTAAAATCATTGCATTTGACCAATACATTGTGGGTAGTAATCCTCTTCCCTGCACTGAACGTATACAATCTGGTATTGATGCGTAACTTCTTTGAGGGAATTCCGGTCAGCCTGTTTGAATCGGCAACACTTGATGGATGTTCTCCAATGCAGACATTTATCCGTATTGTGCTTCCAATGTCAAAGGCAGCTTTGGCATCCATCGGTTTGATGTTTGCGGTTACATACTGGAATGACTATACACACTACAAACTGTATATTACGGATTCTAATCTGTACAATTTCCAGATGAAGCTTCGCAGTATCATTATGGGTAGTGATTTGCCACAGGCGAATGGCGGTGCAACAGAGAATACGGTAAAGAACGCAGCGATTATTGTTGTTATCATCCCGTTCATGATTCTGTATCCATTCTTACAGAAATACTTTGTAAAAGGTGTTAATATCGGAGCCGTAAAAGAGTAACAGATATGGTTCCCTTGGAGGTCAGTTATGGCGACAATCTATTGGGCAGGCGACTCTACCGTACAGTATAATAGTATTCTCACCTACCCCCAGACCGGTATAGGACAGGTGTTTCACCTGTTCCTAAAGCCGGAGGTGCGTGTGGAGAATCATGCTAAAAACGGTAGAAGTACGAAGAGTTTTATCGATGAATCGAGATTGACTGCAATCTACGATCAGATTACGGAGGGAGATTTCCTTTTTATTCAGTTTGGACATAATGATGAGAAAAAGGAGGACCCTGCGAGATACACAGAACCGTTTTCCGAATATATGGCGAATTTGGAAAAGTTCGTGAATGTGGCGAGAAATAAGAAGGCATGGCCAGTGCTCATCACACCGTTGGAGCGTAGATGCTTTACGGAAGACGGGCATCTTGGGCTTGGAGAGCATACAGACTATGTGGCAGCCATGAAACAGACAGCAGAAAATCTGAATGTGCCGTTAATTGATCTTTACAGCGCAAGCCGTGCAGAACTGCGCAAGGCAGGGGTTGAAAAGACGAAGGACTGGTATATGCATCTGCCTGCCGGCATTTATCCTTACCACATGGAGGGGCTTACCGATAACACGCATTTAAAATATGCCGGTGCTGTTGTTTTCGGAGGATGTATTGCCAGAGGATTAAAGGAATTAGGCGGTATATACAGTGATTTATTAATGGCTTGGGAGTAATCTTGAGCCATTTTTATAATACGAGGAGAACAAAAATGGAGCGATTATGGAAATCGGATTTAGAAGATGGAACCTTCAAAAATCCAATACTTTTTGCTGATTATTCAGACCCGGATGTTATTCGCGTGGGAGATACCTACTACATGACAGCATCCAGTTTCAACTATATCCCGGGACTTCCGGTTCTTACGTCAAAGGATTTGGTCAACTGGGAATTGAAAAATTATGCGATTGACTGCATTGATTATCCGAATTACGACATACCGCAACATGCAAAAGGAGTTTGGGCGCCTGCCATCCGCTACCATGAAGGGTATTTTTACATTTATTACGGTATGCCGGATGAGGGGATTTTTATGGTAAAAGCAAAAGACCCGCTCGGAAAATGGGATGCCCCGGTACTTGTGTTGGAGGGAAAAGGGTTGATTGATTCCTGCCCGTTCTGGGATGAGGATGGAAATGCATATATCATTCACGGATATGCGAAGAGCCGTATCGGGTTTAAGAGTCATCTGGGAATTTTTCGCATGTCCTGGGATGGAACCAGAGCTTTGGATGAAGACCACATTTTATACAACGGATTGGAAACACAGCCGACGATAGAAGGACCAAAGGTTTACAAGAGAAACGGTTATTATTATATTTTTGCTCCTGCGGGCGGTGTGAAGACCGGCTGGCAGGCAATTTTGCGTTCAAAGAACATTTATGGCCCGTATGAAGAGAAAATTGTGCTCACGCAGGGAAAAACTGTGATAAACGGACCACATCAGGGAGCATTGGTAGATACGGTGAACGGAGACGAGTGGTTTATCCATTTTCAGGATCGCGGACTTTATGGGCGTATAATACACATGCAGCCGGTAGTCTGGGAAAATGATTGGCCGATAATGGGTATTCATGCAGTAGATGGTTGTGGGGAACCGTGTCTTGTACACACGAAGCCAAATACCGGCGCTAGCGTGACGCCATGTTATTTGGAGGCAAGTGATTCCTTTGCATCGGACAAATTAAATCTGATGTGGCAGTGGCTTGGCAATCCGAAAGAGGGATTTTATTCACTCTCGGAACGCCCGGGTTTTTTGCGGTTATATAGTGTCAATCCGACCGGCAAGGCAAATCCGGTGCTCTGGGAGTGCTCAAATGTATTGACACAGAAATTGGTGTGCCCGTATTTTGAGGCGGTGACCTGTCTGCATATTGATGCGCTTAAGGAGCAAGAACAGGCGGGAATGGTCATGATGGGTGGTCATTATGCATATCTTGCAGTCCGTTTGGTGCGTGGGAAGAAACGCTTGGTACGCGGACTTTCTTACGACAGTGAAGACGGAATCAAAGAGAAGACAGAGCAGGTATTGGAACTTGCAGATGATGTGAACAGAGTATACATTACATTTGCTATGGAGGCAGCCGGGGAAACGCCGGTATTTAAGATGTATTATTCCTTACAGGATACATCAGCCGCGAGTCGAGTATGGGTAAAAGTAGATTTTATGCCATCAGATCATACCTGGGTTGGGGCAAAAATTGGACTTTTTGCAAATACATATGACGCTAATGCGCAGGGGGGATATGCCGATTTTGAATATATTCAGGTATCCCCTTTGGAAGGAAAACTATAAAAGGAGACGCTGTTTATGAGATTACAGCAGGAACTGGAAAAGAAAAATCTCGAAGGTGTGATACAGATTTTGGCAGAAGAACCTTCCTGTATCGATAAAGAGACCAAGGAGGGTATTCCACTGGCACTTTATGCGGCGAAGATTGGTGATTTTGCAATCGTGAGATATATCGTTGAGTACTCGCGTGCAAGCATGAATACGGTGGATGCCTCGCATCGCACGATTCTCCATTATGCGGCGATGTCAGGAAATGTGGAGTTAAATCGTTATCTGGTTGAAAAGGTTGGTATGGATATCACAGCCGGTGATAAGAATCGCATTACACCATATCAGATTGCATGGGAGTGCGGACATAAAGCATTGCTTGGCTATTATGAAGAGCGTGTTGGGGCAGTCTATACACAGATGTATCAAAATCCGATTCGAAGAGGAATGTTTCCTGATCCATCTATTGTGCGGGTGGGAGAGGATTACTATATGGTGAACTCTTCGTTTATCTTTTTCCCGTGCATTCCGATTTCTCATTCCAAGGATTTGATTCACTGGGAAATTATCGGTCATGCAATTACAAATCCCGAGTGGTCGAATTTAGAAGACCTTGAAGGTGGCAGAGGTTACTGGGCACCGGATATTTCCTATGATAACGGTAGATTTTATATCACTGCAACGTATCGGCTGAATGATACCGGAACGGTGTACCGCAAACAGATTGTGGTATCGTCAGAACACCCGGAGGGACCGTACAGCAAGCCGGCCATCATTGATGAGGACGGAATCGACCCTTCAATTTTCCACGAGAACGGCAGGCACTATATGCTTTTAAACCGTGGTGCACGTATTTTTGAGTTGAATGAGGACTGCACCAAGCAGATTTCCGAGGCGACATTGCTGTATTACGGAGATCAGAAGCGCGCACCGGAAGGACCGCATCTGCTGAAAAAGGATGATTATTATTATCTGTTTTTGGCAGAGGGAGGAACCGGACCGGGACACCGTATTACTGTCGCGCGAAGTAAAGAGTTGATGGGAAATTATGAGCCTTGTCCATATAATCCGATTATGCGTCAGATGGATGAAGGCGCGGCGATTCAGCGCTGCGGTCATGGAAAACCGGTACGCACCCAGAACGGGGAATGGTATATGGTTTACCTGTGTGGACGTATGATTGGTGATGGTTATAGCATGTTGGGCAGAGAGACGGCGTTAGATCCGGTTACATGGACTTCTGACGGGTGGCCGACTGTCAATGGATTGAAGGGACCCTCCGTGCTGCAGAAGAAACCGAATTTGCCGGAGTGGAAGGCAGATTTGTCGGAAACTGCGTGCGCGCAGGAGCCTCTTAACATATGGGCAAAATGGATGACACCGCGTGAACCGGAAGAAGGCGGTGTAACATTTTTAGAGAAAGGATTTCGTATCAAAGGAAGCAGATATCCGCTTTCTGATGTGGCAGCGCGTAATATTCTGTTGCAGAGACAGACAGCATTTCGATTTTTTGCGGAGACAAAGCTTGTGATACCACAGCTTGTGACAGGGCAGGAGGCAGGATTGACCTGTTACTATGACGAGAATACATGGGTATGCTGTTTTGTTGGACGTGATGAAGAAAAATGTTTTGTACAGGTGAAGGAGCATATCGGCACACAGGATATCTGTGGAGAGAAGATTGTATTGCCGAAAGAAGCGGATAGAATATCCCTGCGTGTAAATACAGACTATCTTGTCCGGCGTTTCTCCTTTGACATCGGAGAAAAGGAAACGATAGCCGCAGAGTTGAAAAATGTTTATTATCTCTGTGACGAGGGAATCCGAATGGGCAAGCGTTTTACCGGTGCGATGGTAGGCATGTATGCTTATGCCGGAGAAAAAACTTTCTATGCGCAGTTTGGTGAGTTTCGATATGAAGAAGGCGAATGATGTGTTACAAAAGACGGAGAACAGAGAACAGATTCTAAACGGCAGTTTAATATCAACTATTTTGATGTTAGCGATACCGGTTATGGCGAACAGCTTTTTGCAGACAATGTACAATCTCACAGATACCTACTGGCTTGGCAAACTGGGAACAGAGGAATTAGCTGCAATCAACCTGGTAACACCGGTACAGAACATGGTCATCAATTTCGGCTCCGGCATTACTGTGGCAGGCTCGGTTTTGATTTCACAGTATGTGGGGGCAAAACAGGATGAGGATGCACGCAGTATGGCAAACCATATTTTTGTGTGTGCAATGAGTTTTGCGGTGTTTTGTGCGGCAGGCTGTGCGATTGCCACTCCGGCGATTGTGAAATGGCTTGGTGCAACGGGCGAAACCTTTTTATATGGCAAAGTATATCTGCAGTTGGTTATTCTTGATATGCCGTTTTTATATATGATAAACATGTATGCTGCAATTAATCAGGCACAGGGAGACACGCTGCGACCAATGCTTATGAATGTGTTTGGTATTACGCTGAATATGGTACTTGATCCTCTTTTTATGGTGGCTTTTCGCTGGGGCGTGGCAGGAGCGGCGCTTGCCACGGTGACTGCCAAAGCAGTTCCTGCGACCGTTGCATTCATACTGTTGCATAATCGAAAGAGATTGCTTTATCTGGAACTGTCTAGGCTGAAATTTGAAAAAGAAAAATTAAAGAGTATACTTGTGGTAGGATTGCCGAGTGCAATCGGAGGAAGTACGACGCAGCTTGGATTTTTGCTGATGAGTAAGAGCGTGTTTAAATATGGCACACAGGCAATGGCAGCTTATGGAATCGGTAATAAGGTAAATGGCCTGATAACTCTGCCGTCAAATGGAATCGGTTCTGCGGTTGCTATCATTGTCGGACAGAATGTCGGTGCAAATCAGTGGAACCGTGCCAGAGACGGCTATCTGCTGTCTCGCAGAATCAGTGTGGTATTTCTGCTTGTCGGCGGTATGATTCTATCGAGAGCACCTGTCGCGACAGCAGTTGTCAGTATTTTTTCTGAGGATGCGGCAGTGATTAAGATGGCGGCGGATTTCCTTAGTATTATGGCATTCTGGTGTTTTGCCAACGGTGTTTATAATTCTACCATCGGACTGTTTCAGGGAAGCGGGCATACCGCAGTTAATATGGCAGTGGATATTGCAAGACTTTGGGTATTTCGTTTTGCAACACTTTATGTATGCGAAGAATTTTTACATATGGGTGTCAGAAGTATATGGTATTCTGTCGTGGTCAGCAATGGTATTGCGGCAGTTGTGCTTTATCTGGTTTATCGTACCGGGTATTGGAAACATTCAATTTCAAAAGAATGAGGTAATAAAATGGAAAAGTGTTATGGAACAATCGATGATATCATGAAAGATATTAAGGCAGGAAAGAAGGAGCGCTACAATGAACTGGTAAGCCGGATGGAGACGGCAGTGGAGACCTGCGCGGATACAAGTGCGGCACGGACGGAACTGTTGGAAACATTAGTAGAGGCTATCGCTGCTGTAAGCATTGAAATATATGAGAAGTATCGTTTATTATGTGATTTGTACAAACAGTTGCTTCGTACGGCACTTGCGTCCGGTGATAGCAATGAACGTTTGGGTACTATCATTCTTAAGGGATGCAGTATGGGAATCCTGTTAAAAGAGAAGTATGAGCAGGTTGGAATTGCAATGACAGAAAATTCCGAGGAAGTGCAGGCGAAAAAGTGCCAAGAAGTTCTGCCGACAGAGCTCTGTGGCAGCAAGTCAGAAATAGATTTAAAGCTGGTCATGAAGTCAGCGAGAAGTGCTACTTTGGAAATTGCGGATGGTGGAATTTACCGTACCACAGAACCGTACTTTGTGCGCGTGAACGGGGAAGTGGTAATGGAGACCGCTACCGTGATTACAACACTGTTTGATTTAATGCCGGAGACAGAATATACCGTAGCTGTAGAGAAAAAAGATGGCACAAAGGTGGCAGAAAATTCCTTTGTGACCGAGTATGAGTTTGTGACATTGGATGTCAAAGCGTTCGGAGCAAAGGGAGACGGTATAGCGGATGACACCAAGTTTATTCAGGCTGCAATCCTAGCCTGCCCGAAGGACGGACGTGTGCTGATTCCGAGTGGAATCTATCGTATCACGAGTATCTTTTTAAAGAGCAATCTGCGTCTGGAATTGGCAGAGGGAGCAGAGCTCTTGGCAGAGACTGACCGCTCGTTATATCCGAAGTTCCCAAGTATGATTGAAAGTTATGATGAACGTAATGAGTATAATCTTGGCACATGGGAGGGAAACCCGCTACCGATGTTCTCCGGTATCATTACCGGAATTGAGGTGGAGAATGTATTGATATACGGAAAAGGAACTATCAATGGCAATGCCTCCAAAGAAAATTGGTGGAAAAATCCGAAGGTAATGGTTGGTGCATTTCGTCCACGTTTGTTCTTTATTAATCATTGTAAGAATGTTACCTTACAGGGGGTAAAGTTCTGCAACAGTCCGTCTTGGACGCTGCATCCGTATTTTTCTGATGATTTGAAGTTTTATGGACTTACGATTGAGAATCCGAGTGATTCCCCGAATACGGATGGTCTGGATCCGGAATCCTGCAAGAATGTCGAGATTGCCGGCGTGCGTTTCTCGCTCGGAGACGATTGTATTGCAGTAAAGTCAGGTAAGATTTACATGGGAAGAAAGCATAAGACTCCGTCTGAGAATATTCATATCCGGCAGTGCCTGATGGAGAATGGGCACGGTGCGGTTACCATCGGAAGTGAGATGGCGGGCGGGGTGAAGAACCTTGTTGTAGAGGAATGCCTGTTTTCTCATACAGACCGTGGACTCCGCATCAAGACGAGAAGAGGAAGAGGTAAGGATGCCATTTTGGACCGGATTATTTTCCGTAAGATAAGGATGGACCATGTGATGACGCCTTTTGTTGCAAACTGCTTTTACTTCTGTGATCCGGACGGAAAGACAGAGTATGTACAGACGAGAGAAGCTATGCCGGTGGATGAGGGAACTCCTTGCGTGAAGCGTTTGGAGTTTGTCGATATTGAAGCAAAGAACTGCCATGTTGCAGCCGCCTATTTTGATGGGCTTCCGGAGCAGAAGATTGAAGAAATCGTGATGAAAAACGTATCTGTCACTTATGCAAATAATCCAAAGTGTGATGTGCCGGCAATGTCTTCCGGTGTGGAAGCCTGCAGCCGTCGTGGTATTTTTGCAAGTAATATAGGGAAACTCACGCTGCAGAATGTGTCAATATGTGGACAGGATGGAGAGGCAATCGAGTTGCATGAGGTAGATGAGATAATTCGTTAATCAGAAGTAACAGTATCTTGGAGGAAGAGTATGCAGTTAGGAATACGTTTACATGATATCAAAAAGGCACCGCTGGAAGAGCGCCTTGCGATTGCAAAGGAGCAGGGATTTTCCTGTGGTCATCTGGCACTTTCAAAAGTGATTTCCGAATACCCTGTGGACGATGGTGCGCTTACGCCCGGCTACGCACTTTATTTGAAACGTTTGTTTGCCAAGTATGAATTGGATATTGCAGTGCTTGGATGCTATTTAAACCTTGCAAATCCAAACGAGGAGAGTCTGCGTAAGATTGTACACCGCTACATGGCGCATATTCGCTTTGCGTCTCTGCTCGGTGTGGGAGTTGTAGGTACAGAGACAGGTGCTCCGAACGAAGAATACAAGTATGAGGAAAAAAATCATTCTGAGGAAGCATTGGAGATTTTTATTAAAAATCTGCGACCGGTGGTAGAATATGCAGAAAAGATGGGAGTAATTATGGCGATTGAACCGGTGTATAAGCATATTGTCTGCAATCCGAAGCGAGCGAGACGTGTGCTCGATGAAATAGGTTCGCCAAACCTTCAGATTATCTTTGACCCGGTCAACTTGCTTGACATCAGTAATTATCAAAAACGGGATACTATTATTGCGGAGGCAGTTGAGGTGCTTGGAGATGATATTGCGATGGTACATATCAAGGATTTTGTTGTGGAGGACGGGAAATTAAAGTCTGTCGCTGCAGGAACCGGTGAGATGGACTATACACAGATTGTGCGTTTCATTAAGGAACGTAAACCATATATTCATGTGACATTGGAGAATACTGTACCGGAGAATGCCGTGCAGGCAAGAGAGTATATCCAGAACTTATGGAATCAAATGTAACACCTGCGATTGGGAAATGTATTGTAAAATAACGTTCCATAATTAAAATTATGAAAAAAATAACACCTGCAAAATCGCAGGTGTTATTTTGATTTTATTAAGCTCTTTCAACTTTTCCGGATTTTAAACAGGAAGCACATACATATAATTTCTTTGGTGTTCCGTTTACTTTACAGCTTATACGCTTAATGTTAGATTTCCACATTCTATTTGATCTTCTATGAGAATGGCTCACATTATTTCCGAAATGAGCGCCCTTTCCACAAACTGCACATTTTGCCATAGTTTTGCACCTCCTTGCAATTTTCTTATTCCTGATATTGCAGGATAAACCTGCATGCTTTACAGGGAAAACCTGTAAACGTACAGGCTCACAACATGGATATTCTAACAGATTAAGGTGTAGAATGCAAGCAAATTTTAAAAAAAATATAAAAAATCGAAATTATGTCTATGAATTTTTTTCAAAAGCGGTTATAATAGCAATAAACTAGCGTCAATGCGGCTTTGAAAGGAGCATAGATATTATATGAATGGACAGATGGAGACCAAATTAGGTAGAGTTACAATCGACCCGGAAGTAATTGCTATGTATGCAGGTTCTGTTGCAGTGGAATGTTTTGGTATTGTCGGAATGGCTGCTGTCAATATGAAGGATGGTCTGGTTAAACTACTGAAAAGAGATTATCTTACACATGGAATAAATGTGTCTGTTGATGAAGAGAATAAAATTACGATTGATTTTCACGTTATCGTATCCTATGGTGTCAGTATCGGTACGGTTTCTGATAACCTACTTGAGACAGTTAAATATAAGGTAGAAGAGTTTACCGGAATGGAAATCAAGAAAATGAACATCTACGTCGAAGGCGTACGTGTGATTGATTAAGGAGGATTTTTAAAGTGGAAATCACTACGATAAATGCCGAAGCTCTTGCAAAGGCGTTTTTAGCGGGAGCAAAGAATTTAGAGGCGAAGAAAGAATGGATTAATGAGTTGAATGTATTTCCGGTTCCAGATGGAGATACAGGTACCAATATGTCAATGACAATCATGTCGGCAGCGAAGGAAGTAAGCGCTATGACAAACCCGGATATGGCATCTGTAGCGAAGGCTATTTCATCCGGTTCTTTGCGCGGCGCAAGAGGTAACTCAGGTGTTATCCTTTCCCAGTTGTTTCGTGGCTTTGCAAAAGTAATTGCAGAGTATGATGAGATTGATGTACAGATTTTGGCAGAAGCATTCCAGAAAGCTGTTGAGACTGCATACAAGGCAGTTATGAAGCCAAAGGAAGGTACCATTCTTACTGTTGCCAAGGGAATGGCGAATCGTGCGTTAGAGCTTGCAGATGAGACAACAGATTTAATTACTTTCTGCGAGGGTGTCATCAAAGAAGGAGACCATGTTTTAAGCAAGACGCCTGACATGCTTCCGGTACTCAAACAGGCGGGTGTTGTGGATTCCGGCGGACAGGGACTTATGCAGGTCATGAAGGGTGCATTGGATTCTCTGATGGGTAAGGAGATTGATTATACCATTGAGGAGACGCCGAAGGCATCTGCCGCAGAAGGAGCAGTTTCTTACAATATAGAAGCGCAAGCTGAGCAGGAGATTAAATTTGCGTATTGTACGCAGTTTTTGATTATGTTAGAGAAACCAATTACTACTAGACAGGAGACTGAGTTCAAAGAATATATGGAAGAAATCGGTGATTCTATCGTAGTAGTAGCAGATGATGAGATCGTGAAGGTACACGTACATACCAACGATCCGGGGCTTGCAATGCAGAGAGGTCTTACCTATGGTAGCCTTACCACTATCATTATCGAGAACATGAAGTTGGAGCGTGATGAGAAGGTCTCTGCGATGAAGGAAAAAGAGATGCAGGGAGAAGCGGTTGCAAGTGCTTCTGCTGAAACTGTACCGGCATTTACAGAGCCGCCGAAGGAGATGGGATTTATTTCTGTCAGCATCGGAGAAGGTATCAATGAAATATTTACAGAACTTGGGGTAGATTACATTATCGAGGGTGGTCAGACGATGAATCCAAGTACTGAGGATATGTTGAATGCTATCGAGCGTGTGAATGCAAAGAACATCTTCATCCTTCCAAATAATAAGAATATTATTCTTGCTGCAAATCAGGCGGCTTCTCTCGTGGAGGATAAGAAGATTATCGTAATTCCGACAAAGACAATTCCACAGGGTATTACAGCGCTGATTAACTTTATCCCGGACAGTACACCGGAAGAAAACGAGGAGCGCATGAACTCCGAAATCGGTATCGTTAAGACCGGCCAAGTGACATACGCTGTTCGTGATACGGTAATTGATGACAAAGAGATTAAGCAGGATGATTACATGGGTATCGGCGATAAGGGTATTCTTTCTGTAGGACAGGATTTAGAGGAAACCGTTATGGAAATGTTTGCAGAGCTTATTGATGAGGATTCTGCAATCGTCAGCATCTATTACGGAGAAGATATGACCGAGGAGGCAGCGCAGGGAATCGGCACGAAGGTTGAGGAAAATTATCCGGATGTAGAGGTTGAGGTTCACTATGGTGGACAGCCAATTTACTATTATGTAGTTTCGGTAGAGTAAGAAGAAGCGAAAAAAAGCGAATGAAATTTGCTCCGTGCTTGCACGGATGCAAGTTGTTATTCGCTTTTTTTGGTTCGGCGCACGCCGAAGCTAACGAGAAAATCGAGAGATTTTCGAGTGAGTTTCGCTTCTTCGCACTTGCGCAGAAGCAGATTTTTATTCACCTTTTTTGGTTCGGCGCACGCCGAAGCTAACGAGAAAACCGCAAGGAGGAACCATGAACCGCAATTCACCTATCACAGAAATCAAAGGTATCGGCGAAAAAACGGCTGGCTTATTTCAAAAATTAAATATTGCAACGGTAGGTGACATCCTTCTTCATTATCCTCGCACCTATGTGCAATACCCGGAGGCGAAGCATGTCGATGAAATAGTGGATGGCGAGACGGCTGCAGTGATTGGACGTGTCCTAAAAACTCCGGTCGTCCGCCGTACAAAAAGTATGCCAATCACAGTTTCTTCCATTGGCGCAATGGGTGTGGAACTTGAGTTGGTGTGGTTTCGTATGCCTTACATTAAAAACCAGATAAATGCTGGAAATACCTATGTGTTTTATGGAAAGGTGCAATGTAAGAATGGCAGGCTTGTGATGGAGCAAGCGGTTATTTATTCTACAGAGCAATATGCTTCCATGGAACATGTCTTTTTGCCGGTGTATGGATTGACAGGAGGAATTTCTAACAATCTGGTCATCAAGACGATGCGCGCAGTGCTTACGGAAGACCAGCTTTTTCGCGATTATCTGCCGATGGAAATTCGGGATGCCTATCAGCTCTGTGAATACAATTATGCAATGAAGCAGATTCATTTTCCGGATGATATGGATGCGTTGATTATAGCGCGAAAGCGGTTGGTATTTGATGAGTTTTTCCTTTTTATCTTAAGCATGCAGTATCAGAAAGAGAAACGCGTCAAGGATGCAAATGAATTTGAATTTCAGACAGATTCTTTTACGGACGAGCTGATTGCGAAGTTGCCGTATGAGCTTACTGGAGCGCAGAAGAAGGCATTAACCGATGTGAAACAGGATATGAGAAGTCCGTATGTGATGCAACGACTGATACAGGGAGATGTCGGCTCTGGTAAGACCATTATTGCATTTCTTGCAATGGCAGATGCTGCGCACAACGATTATCAGTCTGCGATTATGGCACCGACAGAAGTATTGGCAAGACAGCATTATGAGACATTTACAAAGCTGTGTGAACAGTTTGGATTAAAGATTCCGGTTGTGCTTTTAACCGGTTCTATGACAGCGAGACAGAAGCGTATGGCATATGAGGCGCTTATGCTTTACCCAAATGCAATGATTGTCGGAACACATGCTTTGATTCAGGAAAAGGCGATTTATGATAATCTGGCGCTTGTAATAACGGATGAGCAGCATCGGTTTGGTGTACGCCAGAGAGAGATTTTTGCGGAAAAAGGAAGACACCCACATATCCTTGTTATGAGTGCGACACCGATTCCGAGAACACTTGCCATTATTTTGTATGGCGATTTGGATATTTCGGTGGTAGACGAGATTCCGGCAAGACGTCTGCCGATTAAGAACTGTGTGGTGGACACCGGGTATCGCCCGAAAGCGTATTCTTTTATTGAAAATGAAATCCATAACGGTCATCAGGCGTATGTGATTTGTCCGCTGGTAGAGGAAGTGGAGAATATGGAAGCGGAGAATGCAACGGATTATGTCAAAAAATTGCGCCAAATCTTTCCGGAGGATATCAAACTTGGACTGTTGCACGGACAGATGAAACCGGACCAGAAGAATAAGGTGATGGAAGCTTTTATGAAAAATAAGATACAGGTGTTGGTATCGACTACTGTTGTTGAGGTTGGTGTCAATGTACCGAATGCGACGGTTATGATGATTGAAAATGCAGAGCGTTTTGGTTTGGCACAGCTTCATCAGTTACGAGGACGTGTCGGTCGTGGAGATGCGCAGTCCTATTGCATTATGATAAATTGTTCAAAAAGCAAGACGGCACAGAAGCGATTGGATATTTTGAACCGATCAAACGATGGTTTTGAGATTGCAAGTGCGGATTTAAAGCTTCGCGGACCGGGAGACTTTTTCGGAATACGGCAGTCTGGTGAGTTACAGTTTGCATTAGGAGATATTTATCAGGATGCGGTGGTTCTACAGCAGGCATCCGATTCCGTAAAGCGTCTTTTGGCGGAAAATCCGGAGCTAACAGCACCGGAGCA
>JALEKJ010000020.1 GCA_022771695.1 Roseburia sp.
GTGTGTACCGCGGTTGCGTGAATTGTCGTAGACTTTCGCAGACTATTAGCGGCACTTAGCGCTTGCGACCGGAACAAAAACTTTGGGCGGGCAGATTTGCTTCTTCGATACAGTAACTATTTACACATAAATCATATCACTGTAAACAACAATATTTCTCCCCTACAAACCGGAATTGGGCAAAAAGGAATCTCCTTGACAGTAACAAGCGGAAAAACGTATAGTAAATACAGAGATTGCACCTTTCTTGGAAGATGCAGAATAAGAAGACAGAAAGTGACAAAAATATGCAGCAATATGATTTTACAAAACAGCCATCTATCCTGATACAGGGAGCGATGGAGATAGAGACTGATTACTTGATTGGGCAGTTGGAGGACGCCGTGTGTGTGGCGGTTGGAAACTGGAAGTTTTATACAGGATTCCTTGGCAGGTACAGAGAACCGGTGATTGTTTCACGAACCTATCAGGGCATGGTAAATGCGTCAGCGGATACTGCTCTCGGACTGACGTATTTTGCGCCGAAAGCGGTTATTAATCAGGGAATTGCAGGCGGACATGATGAGGATATTCATCTGGGAGAGATTGTGATTGGAGAACGGGTGGTTCCCATGGGGGCCGTTATGCAGGAATTTCGAGCAAAAGGCGTCGGGATAGATCCGCTTGGTTTTGAAGCGCTTCCGCTCGAGATTTATGATAAAGTGAAACAAACGACTGCAAAGGTGTTGGATTTCCCTTGTGATAAAGAGCTGATAGAGGCAGCAGAACGCGTACAAACGGATATTCACATGCATCGTGGTGTGTTAGGTTCGGCAGATGAGTGGAATAATCAGATTGACTGGATTGCAGTTATGCGGGAACGTTATCAGACATCTTCGGAGGATATGGAAGCTGCTGCAGTTGCGCAGATATGCCGGTCCTATGGGGTACCGTTTATTGGTATTCGCATCATATCGAACTCGGTTGTGAACGGGGAAGACTTTGATGAGTCGGTAGCGCTTTGTGGACAGAAGTATATACAAAGTTACGTTGAGGAGCTTCATGAGTTTAGAAAGTAATGGGACTTTGGGAGGAGTAAAATGCAGAGACGATACAAAAGAGCAGGTGCAGTTTTTCTGACAGTGCTTTGTGTATGTGGGCTAATCGGTACAACTTCGATATATGGAGCAGAAACTGTAAATGAGACAGAGAAAAAAGTTGTGAGAATCGGCTACATTGATTATGCGGGGTTTATTACTGAGATGCCGGACGGCTCTTATGAAGGGTATGGTGTAGAATATCTGGAAGAGATTGCTGAGTATACCGGTTGGGAATATGAATATGTGTATGACAGTTGGGAGAATCATATGCAAAGTCTCTTGGACGGAGAAATTGATTTTGTCTGTCATGCGCAGAAGACGAATGAAAGAGAAGAAAATTATTTGTTTTCAAAGTACTCAATCGGTGCGGAGGCAAGCGTACTTTATGCGCGAAAAGATGACGATAGATATTACTATAATGATTTTGAAGCTTTTGGCGGAATGAAAATTGCGGTATTATCGGACAGTTTTCAGAACGCGGAGTTCTCCGAGTATGCACATAAAAAGGGATTTGATTTCAGTTTTGTGCCATATGGGACACCGGAGGAGTGCTTCAGTGCTTTAGATGCAGAGTTGGTGGATGCGGTAGCCATGGGAAGCCTTGCATTGCAGCCGGAGTATAAAGTAATTTGCCGATTTGGTTCGGACCCGTTTTATTTTATGACAGGAAAAGAAAATCAGGAGTTGATAGATGAATTAGATGATGCGCTTGGGCAGATTACGGCAGCGGGGTCTTCCTTCCAGGCGGATTTGTATCAGAAGTATTATGGCGATTTGACGGCAGAACAGGAAGTTACCCTCACAAGAGAAGAAGCAGAATATATTCGCGAGGCGGATACCATACATATTGCGTTTATCCCGTCCAGAAAGCCATTTTCTTATATCAATGAAGATGGTGAAATGGCGGGGATTGCGGTTGATATTATGAAGCTTGTCGAAGAACGCAGTGGGCTTACCTTTGAATATGTTATGATGCCGAATGGCATGCGTGCGGCAGAATATTTAGAGCTTCATCCGGATGCGTTTATAGCAGGTATCATGGTAGATAATCCTGCATTTCAGAAAGAACCATTTCTGCTATCCGGTACGATTTACACAGATGATGTTTCCTTGGCGTGTGTAAGCGGTAAAGAATACAATCTGGACGCAGAAAACCAGACTTATAAGCTGACGATTCCTGGGAGCTATGCGGCACTTGAGGATTATATCAAGCGGAATTATCCGCAGTTTGAGATTATACAGTGCACCGGAACAGAAGAATGTCTGCACATGGTTTTAGATGGAGAAGCAGATTTCGTTGCACAGAATGTCAATGTGCTAAAGCCGTATCTCGCGAATCCACACTATGAAGGAATGACAGTCCTTCCAACGTTTTTTATGGAAGAGAACATGGGAATCGTTTCCCTGAAAACAGAAGAACATGAGATTGTGACCAATATTATTAATCGTTGCGTGGAGACAATTACTTCTAAAGAAATGGCGCAATTTACTGTAAATCATACGGTTGCCAATGCATATCGCCTCACTTGGGGAGATATGCTATACAAATTCCGATATCCGTTTATTGTAATTGGTTTTCTGGTTGTGGCAGTAATTATCATGATGCAGGCTCTTATGATGCTGCGTAAAAGAAATTATCGCAGACTTGAAGAGAAGAATGGGCAGCTTGCGGAAGCGGTCGCACAGGCGAACCATGCGAACCAGGCAAAAAGCCAGTTTTTAGCGAGAATGAGCCATGAAATACGAACACCGATGAATGCTATTGTAGGGCTGACGGAGCTTGCAAGGCATCACAAGGAAGAACCGGTGCAGATAACCGAGTATTTGGATAAGATTGAGACGTCCTCAAAGGTTTTGCTTGGAATTATCAATGATGTGCTGGACATGTCTGCGATTGAGAGCAATAAGTTGAAAATTGCGCAAAAGCCATTTTGGATACGCGAAATATTAAAGTCGATATATACGGTATACAGTACACAGTGCAAGCAGAAAGGTATCGCATTTGTGATGGATGTGGACGATATGAAAAACAACTGCCTGCGAGGTGATGGGCTGAGATTAAACCAAGTGCTTTTGAATCTGATTTCCAATGCATATAAGTTCACACCGGAGGGTGGTAGGATTACGGTTACAGTCAAGGAACTTTCCAAGCAGGGAGAAAAGATTTACTACAAATTTACTGTGGCAGATACCGGCGAAGGAATGTCAGAAGAGATGCTGGGCAGATTATTCCTTCCGTTCGAGCAGGAGGGCGCTGATACGGCACAGAAGCATGGTGGTAGCGGATTGGGGCTTTCGATTGCGAAAAACTTAGTCGAATTGATGGGAGGTTCGATTTCCTGCCAGTCTGAAAAAGGAAAAGGCACGATGTTTACCGTGTCGATTCCGTTCCTGTTAGATGAGGATGTGACAGAAGCGCATCAGGATATCGGCGAGAAGCAGGAGACACTGGAGTTAGATAGGAGATATGATTTTGCGGGTAGGAAAGTACTACTGGTAGAAGATACAGAGATGAATGCAGAGATTGCGAATGAACTGCTTTCGCTTGTTAATATGAATGTAGATCATGTATGGAACGGAAAAGAAGCAGTGGAATTGTTTTCGACAGCAGAGCCGGGGACTTATGCAGCAGTACTGATGGATGTGCAGATGCCGGTAATGAATGGATATGAAGCTGCATCCGCGATACGTGCGTTGAACCATCCGGACGCAGCAACGATACCAATTTATGCGATGACAGCAAATGCATTTACTGAGGATGTCAGTGCGGCACTCAATGCCGGAATGAATGGACATATTGCAAAACCTATTGATACGGAAATCTTATATGAGACCTAAAGAAA
Source organism: Roseburia sp. (assembly GCA_022771695.1). Lineage (GTDB taxonomy): Bacteria > Bacillota > Clostridia > Lachnospirales > Lachnospiraceae > Roseburia. The sequence continues at coordinate 3,923 of JALEKJ010000020.1, forward strand.
GGCAATAGGAGAAGACTGATGGCAGATTATATTACAACATTTTCAAAGATACATTTCACGCCGCTTGCACCGCGGCGTGAAGACATTATAATTGAAGATATTGCACATGCGCTCTCTCTTATGACACGGGCGAATGGACATTTCCCGGAGTTCTATTCGGTGGCACAGCATTGCATGGATTGTGCCATGGTAGCAGAAGCGGAATGTCTTAGCATTAGAGAGCAGTTGGCTTGTTTGCTTCATGATGCCAGCGAAGCATATTTGTCGGACATTACCAGACCGGTGAAGGCAAACCTGACAGAATACCGACGCATTGAGAAGGCATTACAGGATATGATTTATGAGAAGTATTTGCCGGGGGGACTTACGGAAGCGGAAGCGCAGACGGTAAAACGCATTGATGATACCTGCTTGTATTATGAATTTGAACATTTCATGGGAGAAAGATTGTCCCTACAGGTACCGCAGATAGCAAAGGTACCGGAATATAAAATAAGCCCCTTCCGAGAGGCGGAAGAGGCATTCTTAAAGCGGTTTTATGAGTTGACAGATTAATAGTTGCTAAGAATAAGTCGGCTCTTAAAAGGAGCTTCCAACTGGTCGATGGTTCTTCTTGCCTGACCATAACGATTACGATTTGTGCTGATAATATATATTTGGCTTGCACCGCGATACTTTTCACGCAGGAAAAACGGTATCTTAATCCAATTCCTTGTAAATGGAATCTGATTCTCTATCAAAAGCTGGGCGGCATGATTGCTGATGCGTTCATTTGTCGTCCGGCATAATTCCACATCTTTATCAATTTTCTTTGTATTTCCTAAAATTTTTGCTGCCATAGGTAGCACCTCTCATGATTAACTAATTTTGATATGAACCTGTTTCCCCAGACTGTCTGCAACCTTTACAAGGAAGTCTAAACTTGGATTGTACTTGCCACTTTCAAAACGGGAAATATTGGATTTCTTCGTGCCGACGCGCTCGGCTAGCACTTCTTGCGTTACATCCTGCGCTTTGCGGGCTTTTTTTAACTGTTCAACCACTTCGTAGCGTGGAGCCAGCCGTTTGTCTTTTTCTTTCATGTTTTTCCCCAATCTGCAAAAAACGTTTATTGATTAAAAATGCTCTGATAAAATGTTATCATATATGATAACTTTTGTCAATGAAATAGAGGTGTTGATTCGAGACAACTTAGAAGCTGGTGTTTCAAAGGAAAGCATTTGCAGGAAAGTACAGAAATATTTTGGAATAAGCATGGAGGAATTAGAAAGCTATTTTCCGAAATAGCTGAATTGTAAAACGAAGATTGTACACCATAAAATAATTTCCCATTCCCAAATTACACAACCATTTTTTGTCGAATCGGACGTTGTTTTGACACATCCTGCTAATAGTGGGAGCGTATTCTTAAAACTTGCCGCACTTTCGTTGACAGTGCCGGTCAAATCACCTATCATTATAATTGCACAATAAAACTATGACAGCAAAGGTGGACAATATGAGCGATGATGCAGAAATGAATCGTTTAACGAAAGAAAATGACAATTTTAAGAAAATTATAGAGACACAGCAGAATACCATCAATCGAATGATTGATTACTTTATTCTTGGCATTCACAATACCAAGTTGCAAAAGTAGAGATAAAAAGAGAATGAAAAAACATTCTCTTTTTATTTTACTTTATTTTCTTCCGTGCTATAATTATTTACATAAAGTAACAGCATTTTCTCTTTATTGAATTTGCGAGTAATTTGACAAGAAAGGACTTTTGCCATGTTTCATTTTACAGATGATTGTATCATAGGAATCAAACAAATTGATGACGAGCATCGGCATCTATTTTCATTAATAGAAAAAGGGCTCGAATTGTTACAAAGCGAATATTTGTCAGATCGTTATGAGAGCGTAAAAGAACTCTTAGAAGAATTGGAAGATTATGCTGACCAGCATTTTGCCCATGAAGAAGCCTACATGGAGCAGATTCGGGATCCGGAGTTGATACGTCAACGCATACAGCACACAATGTTTCGAGACAAGATACGTGACTTCATGTTTATGGATATCAATGACGAAGCTGAACAACAGCGGGTACTGGAAGATTTGATGAACTTTATGGCAAAATGGCTCTACCATCACGTTATTGGCAGTGATATCATGATTGGCAAGCTTCCGCCGCTTGAGGAATGGATGATTCGCGAGAACCCCTGTGAATTCTCAGATGAATACCTAACCGGTATTCTCTTAATTGATGAAGAACACCGAGAATTGTTCCACATTGTGGAACGAGCTTATCAGATTGTAAAATCTTATTCTGTCGCAGACAGCTATGATGAAATCACTCGGATTCTTGGTGAACTGAAGGACTATACCTGCGAGCATTTCCACGACGAAGAAGAATACATGGAAAGAATCCATTATGCGGGGTTGGAAGCGCAGAAACGTGCACATGCATCTTTTGTCTATAAGCTGGAAAGCATAGACCTCATGGAAGTTGATGCTGACCCGCAAAAATATATGGAAAGCCTGATTGAGTTCCTGCTTGGCTGGCTCGTGCAGCACATTCTCTATACCGACAAAAAGATTCCAATTACGACCGACATTTAATCTTATTGGTAAAAAAAAGAGAGATGAAAAATCATCTCTCTTTTTTAATGCCGGCAATGGGACTTGAACCCATACGTGGTTGCCCACAACAGATTTTGAGTCTGCCTCGTCTGCCATTCCGACACGCCGGCATATCTTCGCGCTGCGTTCTTTCGCTCGCTCAAGCAAAATCTATCTTACCATAACATTTTTAAGATTGCAACCACAAAATTTATTTTTTATTGCACAGAAGTTGGTTTGTGAAATTTTTGCGAAATAAATAGGAAAAAGAAAGACAGTATGGTAAAATGGCAGAATGAAAATGTTAGGTGGAATTAGAAGAGTATGAAACGGTTTCAAATAGAAAATTTAAAAAAACTTAAATATAAACATATAATAGGGGGAGTGTTGGCGCTTGTTCCACCGGCAGCTTGCTTTTATTTGCTGGAATGCTATACGCACAATCCCTTTGCGGATGTGCGGTCATGGGCTCAGTTTTTTAATGTTGTGTTGTTTGAGTTGATAGCCGGCATTCTTTTTTGTGTGCTCGGAGATTTAAAGCGTGCATACCGCATCCAGGCAACGGCAGCCATGTTGTTTGGAATTGCGAATGCCTATGTTGTGCACTTTCGGACAAATCCGATCGTGCCGTGGGATATCTTTTCATGGAGGACGGCGGCGAGTGTAGCGGATAATTATGATTTTACGCCGGATGCTCGTATGGTAACTGTGACATCTGCTTTTGTACTTATTCTTGTGGTACTGCGTTTGGTAAAGGTAAAATGGGGAAATTTTATTTGTCCAAAGCGGTGGATTGTGGGGCTGATACCGTTTGTGACGCTTCTCCTTTTTGCCAATACACTGCAACAGGAAGGTTTTCAGAATAGCCACAGACTTTACAACAAGCTGTTTACACCGGTGTTCATGACAGAGGTGGATGGAATTCCCGTTACGTTTGTGATGAATTTGGCATATATGTCGATTGATAAACCGGATGGTTACAATGAGAAAGAGGCACGGGAGCTTCTTTTGTCTTATGAGTACGGCAGTATGCAACAATCGGCAGACGAGCAGCAGGAAGCGGCAGAAACTATGGCAGATGGCACCGGGGAACTGCCGAATATTATTGTCGTGATGAATGAATCATTTTCTGACCTTCGTGTGTTGGGCGATTTTGCAACAAATCAGGATTATATGCCGTATCTGCACAGTCTGCAGGCAGGATGTGAGAATACAGTTACCGGTATGCTGAATGTGTCTGTCTGTGGCGGTAACACGGCAAATACGGAGTTTGAATTCCTGACCGGTAATACGATGGCATTTTTACCACAGGGAAGCGTTCCGTATCAACAGTATATTACCGGAGAGTGTGAGACGTTTGCTTCACATCTGAATGAACTGGGATATAAGACGGTGGCGACACACCCGTACAATGCAACGGGCTGGGAACGTGATGAGGTATATCCGTGGATGGGGTTTGATGACTGTATTTTTGTGGATGAGTATACAGGCGCATCCCGTGTGCGCAATTATGTGAGTGATGAGGCGTGTGTGGAGAAGATTATCTCACTCTATGAGCAAAAAGAGGCAGAAACGCCATTGTTTGTATTTAATGTGACGATGCAGAACCATGGTGGATATCAGGATGCATATCCTGATTTTACGCCGGATGTGTCTGTAGACGGTATTGACAATTTTTCTGTAAGTCAGTATCTGTCGCTGGTAAAGCTTTCGGACCAGTCGCTTGAGACATTGATTTCCTATTTTTCCGGAGTTGATGAGAAGACAGTCGTGGTGTTTTTTGGGGACCATCAGCCGAGTGATACGGTTGCGGCACCGATACTCGCACAGAATGGCATGGCTTGGAACAATCTTTCAGAGGAAGAATTGAAACTGCGCTATCAGGTTCCTTATGTTATCTGGGCAAACTATGATATTGAGGAGGAACAGGAGGCTGATACGAGTGTAAACTTTCTTGGAGCAGAAGTGCTGACACGTGCGGGCGTGCCGACAACTGCATATCAGAAATTTCTATTGGCGTTAAAGGAGGAATATCCCATTGTTTCCCCTGTGCGTACAGTGGAGGCAGATGGTAGCGAGGAGTCGATATCCAAGGTGGATGGAGCGATGGATACCTATCGCAAATTGCAGTATTATCAACTGTTTGATTGGAAAAAGGGAAAGTGACATGAATAAGAAAATACCACTATTCGCGGGGTTTTTAATACCTCTTTTGATTGCAGTGATCGTTTGTATCGACCATGGAGTATATCCGGTGGGTGACCAGTGTATTCTTCAAGTGGATATGTATCATCAGTATTGTCCGTTTTTTGTGGAGCTGACGGATAAGATGAAAAATGGCGGGAGTATTTTTTTCTCATGGAATATCGGGCTGGGAGCAGACTTTGTATCGTTGTTCGCTTATTATCTGGCGAGTCCGCTGAATCTGCTTTTGGTGCTGTGCCCGTCAGAATATATCATTGAATTTATGACGATTTTGGTGCTGCTTAAGATTGCATTTTCAGGTTTTTCTTTTACCTATTATCTGATGGAACACTTTGGATTAAATGAAAAAGAGAATGGAGCATTCGGTGAGCCATGTCAGATATCAGCGTTCGCAGCAGCCATTTTTGGCTGTGCCTATGCATTGTCGGCTTTTATGGCTGCCTATGCATGGAATATTATGTGGCTTGACTGTATGATGCTTGCGCCGCTTGCGATTCTCGGGTTGGAGCGGATGGTTAAAACGGGAAATGCATTGCTTTACTATGTGGTGTTGGCGCTTTGCATCTGGAGCAATTTTTATATTGCAATTATGATTTGCATCTTTCTGGTACTGTGGTTTTTGATGTATTGGCTGGAGCATCGCAAGGTGGGAATTCTGGCATGGGTACGTTTTGCGTGGTATTCTCTACTGGCAGGTGGAACAGGAGCGGTATTGATTCTTCCAACGTCAATTATCTTGGGCTACAGCGGCAATCAGGGAATTTCCTTCCCGGAAACGATAGAATGGTACTTTAGCATAGTAAAAGAGCTTGCGAGACATCTGATGCTTGTGGATACCTACACAGGAGCGGAGCACTGGCCGAATCTGTACTGCGGTGTATTCGTGCTGGTATTTTTTGTCCTGTATCTGCTTAACGGTGGAATTTCATGGAAACGTAAGGTGCCGCGTGTCCTTTTGTTGGTGCTTTTTGTGATCAGCTTTGCAAACAATGTGCTAGACTTTCTGTGGCATGGATTGCATTTTCCGACTTCGCTGCCTGGCAGACAATCCTTTCTCTATATTTTATTGTTGCTTACGATAGCGTTTGAGGCGTTTTTGCATATAAAGGAAAACCGGTTTTGGCATCTGCTTGTGGCAGCAGCAGTAAACGCGTTGTTTGTCATCCTTGCATACCGGGTTTCGGATGAAGAAATGATGGAACGGACGGTATTTATTGTCAGTGCAATCTTTCTTGGATGCTATTTAATACTTGTGGCGGGGTATCTCGCAGGAAATGTGAAAGTGCGGAGGCTGATGCTTGCAATCGGCTGCTTTGTCATGCTTGCAGAACTGACATTGAATTATGATATGACAGGGTTTGACACTGTGAGCCGCACCGCCTATACAGAGTACATGGATGATTATGAGAAGCTGCTTGCCACGGTGGAGGCGAATGAGGAGACGCGAACAGGAGAGTCTTTTTATCGTGTTGAAGAATTGGAGAGGAAGACAAAAAATGATGCCGGACTCTATGGGTACCGTTCTGCTACACAGTTTTCGTCCTTGATGAATCTTGCAGTCAGTCATTTTTATCAGGATGTCGGTATGGAGGGCGGCAAAAATTTTTACTGTGTGAATGGAGCAACACCGTTGCTGTCCGCAATGCTTTCCATCAGATATGTGTTAGCGGACAATGATATGGAAGCAGGTCCATTGCGTCAGATGATCGCATCTTCGGAGAATGCATGGATTTATGAGAATAAGTATGTATTGCCGCTCGGTTTTATGATGAGCGAGGATGTGATTGCAGCTTGGAACTACGCGGATGCGGGAGATATCCGAGCACAGAATGATTTGGCGTTATTGCTTGGGGCAACAGAGGAGATGTTAACGCCGATACCGTCTGTCTCTGCCGTGGGAGAAACAAGTTTTGAGGTGGCAGAGGATGGCTATTATTATGCGACTTATGAAAAAACATCAGTTGACCAACTGACCATGGAGGTCAGTGACGCAAGAAGCCGTTCCTACACGAAGGTGTCACATGGTTATACCTTGGAATTGGGATATTGCACGGCGGGAGCGACGGTAAAAGTCACGAATACAAAGAATGAGACGATACCAATGACAGTGTATCGTTTGAATGGAAAAGTGCTGGAGACAGCATATGAGACACTGAATGCCCAAACGATGCATCTGAAAGAATTCTCGGATACAAAAGTCTGCGGAACGATTGATGTTGCGGAAGCAGGCAGATTAATTTTTGGAATAGCATTGGAAGATGGTTGGACTCTTTTGGTCGATGGCAAAGAGGTAGAGCCGGAAGCGTTTGCCGGAGCATTTATCAGTGTGCATTTGGAGCCCGGAACCCATGAGATTGCGCTCTGCTATGAGACACCGGGATTTTATCTCGGAGCAGGTATCTCGGCTGTGTGTATTTTGTTGGCGGTACTTTCCATATTGATACAAAAGAAAATTCCTTTAACCTCGGTCAAAGGAAAAGTAATGTCCGAAGAATTGGACATGTAATAAAGTACACTCCTATCATCAAGAGATGAAAAGGAGTGTATTTTTATGAAAGGATATGTGGTAGATGCCGGATATATGGGGTATGTAGAGGGCAGATATATACTGTTTGCAAACGAGGATGATTATCGCGAATATTTTGAAGGCTGACATTGAAATTTATAGACGAATATGTGATAATATAAGGTGGTTTTTAAGTTGTATTTTAGGATAGAAAGAAGGAATTTGCATGTCAGAGAAAGAAATCGAAGTCTATGGGAAGCAGATGGACGAGATAAAGGTACGCCCGTATGAGCACCATGCGAAGTACTATGAGACGGACCAGATGGGCATCATTCACCATTCAAACTACATCAAGTGGATGGAGGAAGCGCGCATGGATATGATGGAGCAGATAGGGCTTTCCTACAAAGAGATGGAAGCAATGGAAATTATCAGTCCGGTTCTTTCGGTATCCTGCGAGTATCACAGCATGGTCCATTTTGATGATGTGGTCGTGATTGAACCGCGTATTGTGAAGTATAATGGGGTTAAGCTGGAAGTAGAGTACCGCATGACGGATAAGGAGACAGGAGAATTGCGTACGACGGGAAGAAGTTCGCATTGCTTTTTGAATAGGGCAGGCAGACCGATTTCCTTGAAACGTTCTTATCCGGAGCTTGATACAAAGTTTTTCGAGTACACAGATGTATAAACATTTCAAAGAATATCTGTATCTATTCAGAACAGGTCAAAGCGGAGCCGCGTAGACCGTGAGAATATGATTCAGGAGTGCGGAAATCCCATCGTCGAAGACGATTTTCATGGATTTTCGCATTGTAACGGTGAAGGTACGGAACAGTTACGAATATTTATGATAAAGAAGGGTAGAACGATGATACAGGAAAGATTACAAGCATTACGCGAAGAGATGAGGAAGAGAAATATCGACATTTATGTGGTCCCGACTGCGGATTTCCATGAGTCTGAGTACGTTGGTGAGCACTTTAAAGCGAGAAAGTTCATTACCGGTTTTACCGGGTCTGCGGGAACTGCCGTTATTACATTGACCGAGGCAGGACTTTGGACAGACGGACGCTATTTTGTACAGGCAGAGAAGCAACTCGCGGGGAGTACGGTAACCTTATACCGCATGGGCGAAGAGGGCGTGCCAAAGGTGGACGAGTTTATTGCAGAGAAGTTAGGCAAGGGCGGTTGCCTTGGCTTTGATGGAAGAGTCGTAAACGGAAGCTGGGGCAAGATGCTTGCGGCGATTGCAGAGAAAGAAGGCGGTTCTCTGTATGTGAACGAGGACTTGATTGATATTATCTGGAAAGACCGTCCTGCATTGTCGAAGGAGCCGTTGTTTTTATTGGAGGAGAAATATACAGGTAAGAGTACACGTGAGAAGCTTAATGAACTTCGCAAGGTCATGGAAGAGGAGGGCGCAGATGTCCATATCCTGACATCCCTGTATGATATTGCATGGCTGTTAAATATCCGCGGTGGCGACATTGATTATGTGCCGGTCATTTTGTCTTACCTTGTAGTGAATAAGAATGACTGCATCTGGTTCTTACAGGAGGAAGTAGTAGATGAAAAGATTGCGGCCTACTTAAAAGAGAATCAGATTACAACAAGACCGTACGATGCGATTTATGAATATGTGCCGACGATTCCTGCCGATGCGTGTGTACTGATGAACGGAAGTACTGTGAATTACCGCATTGCGAACAGTTTGGCTCCGACAATCAAGGTCGTGGATAAGCCAAATCCGACGGAGTTGATGAAAGCCATCAAGAATCCGACCGAGGTGGACAACATCCGTAAAGCGCATGTGAAGGATGGTGTGGCATTCACGAAGTTTATGTATTGGCTGAAGACGAACATTGGTAGGATCCCGATGACAGAGATTTCGGCGTCCGATTATCTGGAGGAGCGCAGAAGAGAACAGGAGAATTTTATCGAGTTGAGCTTTGACACCATCTGCGCGTATGGACCAAATGCCGCGATGATGCACTATGCAGCAACACCGGAATCAGATGCAGAACTGAAGCCGGAAGGCTTTTTGCTTGTGGATTCCGGCGGACATTATTTTGAGGGAACGACCGATATTACAAGAACGATGGCACTTGGTCCGATTACGGATGAGATGCGTCTGCACTTTACAACGGTATGCCGTTCGAACTTAAAGCTTGCAAATGCAAAGTTCTTATATGGATGTACCGGATTGAACCTCGATATTTTATCCCGTGGACCTCTCTGGGATATGGGAATCGACTATAAATGCGGTACCGGTCATGGTGTAGGATATGTTTTGAATGTGCATGAGGGACCAAACGGATTCCGCTGGAGAGTCGTGCCGGAGCGCAACGACAACGGAACGTTGGAAGAAGGCATGGTTACGACGGACGAGCCGGGGGTATACTTAGAAGGTAAGTATGGCATCCGTACTGAGAATGAATTGGTATGCCACAAGGCAGAGAAGAATGAGTATGGTCAGTTTATGAACTTCGAGAACATCACCTATGCGCCGATTGATTTGGATGCTATCGATCCGGATGAAATGACCGGACGCGAAAAGAAGATGTTGAACGATTATCATGCGATGGTCTATAAGACCCTTTCTCCGTATATGACGGAGGAGGAGAACGAATGGCTGAAAAAGTATACAAGGGCCATTTAGTGAGAAAAGAGTAGAATGGAGACAGACATGAGCGAAAAGCTGGTATTGATTGATGGACATAGTATTTTGAACCGGGCATTTTTTGGAATTCCCGACCTTACAAATTCAGAAGGGCTTCATACGAATGCCGTCTACGGCTTTCTCAACATTATGTTCAAAATTTTAGAAGAGGAGAAGCCGAACTATCTGACCGTAGCGTTCGACGTATCCCAGCCGACTTTTCGCCATGAGATGTTTGCGGAGTATAAGGGAACCAGAAAGCCGATGGCGTCTGAGTTGCGGGAGCAGGTTCCCCTGATGAAAGAGATGTTAAAGGCAATGGGTGTGACCGTCATCGAAAAGGGCGGTTATGAGGCGGATGATTTGCTCGGAACCATTGCAAAAAAAAGTGAAGCACAGGGACTGGAGGTTTCTGTTGTTTCCGGTGACAGGGATCTGCTGCAGCTTGCAACCGACCATATCAAGATTCGTATTCCAAAGACGAAACGCACCGGAACAGAGATTGAGGATTATTATGCGAAGGATGTACTGGAAAAGTATCAGGTGACACCAACCCAATTCATCGACGTAAAGGCATTGATGGGCGATACCTCCGACAATATCCCGGGGGTGCCGGGGATTGGTGAAAAGACGGCGACGGCATTAATCGTACAGTATGGAAGTATTGAGAATGCGCATGACCATGTAGAGGAGATTAAGCCTCCACGTGCAAGTGCAAATTTAAAAGAACACTATGACATGGCGCAGATGAGCAAGACGTTAGCGACGATTGAAATCAATGCGGATATTGCATATGAACTGTCAGATGCGAGATTACAGGCGGTTTCCGATTTGTATACAGAGGAAGCCTATTTGTTATGTAAGAGATTGGAATTTAAGAACCTCTTAAGTCGTTTTGAGGTGGAGGCACCAAAGGATGGGGCGTCGGAGCATTTTAGGAAGATATCCGATAAGAGAGAGGCCGAAAAAGCATTTGCCGCGTTAAAAGGAAAAACGTGTGGATTCTATGTTGTCCCATTTGAAGAAGTGCAGGAAGATGGGGTAGAAGCCGACGGGCAGTTGAGCTTGTTTGGAAATATGGGATTTGGTGATGGAGCGTCCGGTAATGCCACAGGAGATGGGGCTGGCGGATATAAGGGTGAGAAGTTCATGGGACTTGCAATAGCAAGCAGTGAGACGGACATCTGTTATATTGAGGCGGGCGAGCAGCTTACCAGTGATGAGATACGGGTGATGTTTGCAGAAAGCGGAGCCGTCTCTTATTGTACGTTAGATTTAAAACCACAGCTTGCATATATGGGAATGCTGGAGAAGAAAGCGGTTGGTTCTGTTTCGCGGGAAAAGCTTTTTGATTCCACGATTGCGGCGTATCTGTTAAATCCGATTAAGAATGAATATCCTTATGAGGACATTGCGAAGGATTATGCAGGCATGATGATTCCTTCCCGTAGGGATTTGTTGGAGAAGCTTACTTACGATAAGGCTGCTAAAGAGAAGCCGGAGGAATTTTTAAAGTGCGTGTGTTACATGGCGTATGTGGCATTGGCATCCAAAGAAAAGCTTTGGGCAGAGCTGGAAGAAACTGAGATGGCAGAGTTGTTTACGAGCATTGAGATGCCGCTTGTATACACACTTGCGGACATGGAAAAAGAGGGCATTATTGCATCCGGTGAGGCGCTGCGCGAGTATGGCGATAAGCTTGCGGTTCGTATTACAGAATTGGAACAGAAGATTTATGAGGAGGCTGGAGAGGAGTTTAATATTAATTCTCCGAAGCAACTTGGCGTAATCCTTTTTGAAAAGCTGCAACTTCCGAACGGCAAGAAGACGAAAACAGGATATTCCACTGCGGCAGACGTACTGGAGCATCTGGCACCGGATTATCCGGTTGTGGCGGATATCTTAGAGTATCGTCAGCTTACTAAGTTGAAGTCTACTTATGCGGATGGTCTTGTAAATTATATTGCGAAGGACGGAAGAATTCATACTTCCTTTAATCAGACGATTACGGCAACCGGAAGACTCAGCAGCACAGAACCGAATCTTCAGAATATCCCGATGCGAATTGAACTTGGACGTCTGATTCGTAAGGCATTTTTGCCGAGAGAAGGCTTCGTGTTTGTGGATGCGGATTATTCCCAGATTGAGCTTCGCGTCCTGGCACATCTTTCCGGGGACGAGAAGCTGATTGAGGCATACCGAGAAGCGCAGGACATTCACCGGACGACGGCATCGCAGGTATTCCACATCCCATTTGATGAGGTGACAGATTTGCAGCGGCGCAATGCCAAGGCGGTAAACTTTGGAATCGTCTATGGTATCAGCTCGTTTGGACTAAGTCAGGATCTTAGTATCAGCAAAAAAGAGGCAGCAGAGTACATCGAGCGTTATTTTGAAACTTATCCGAAAATCAAGGGATATTTGGATGGACTTGTGGCACAGGCGAAGGAAAAAGGCTATGTCACAACGATGTTTGGTAGAAGACGTCCGATACCGGAGCTTTCGAGCAGCAACTTTATGCAGCGTTCCTTCGGAGAGCGTATTGCGATGAATTCTCCGATTCAGGGCACGGCGGCGGACATCATCAAGATTGCGATGATTCGTGTGCATGACAGATTATTAGAGGAAAAGCTGCGTTCAAGGCTGATTTTGACCGTTCATGATGAGCTTTTAGTGGAGACGGCAGTAGAGGAGGAATCAGTTGTGAGAAAAATCCTGGAAGAGGAGATGCACGGAGCGGCGGAGCTTTCTGTGTGCTTGGAGATTGACGCGCATACCGGGCATGACTGGTATGAAGCCAAATAAGTAGATTGCGGTATGCGCTGCATACCCGGGCATGACTGGTATGAGTCGAAGTAAGTAGGTGACATATGAAATTTATTGGAATTACCGGAGGTGTGGGAGCAGGAAAGTCAGAAATACTTTCCTATCTCGCGAAGAAACCGGATACCGCGGTGATGTTGGCGGATGAAATCGCACATGAATTGATGGAACCGGGGACGGAATGCTATGATAAGATTGTAGAGACTTTCGGTGCAACAGAAATCTGCCTGCCGGGAGGCGGGTTTGATCGTCAGAAGCTAGCAGAAGTTATTTTTTCGAATGAGAGAAACAGACAGCGGATGAACGATATTGTGCATCCGGCAGTCAGGGAATGTGTAAAATGCAGAGCAAGTGAGGAACGGGAGAAGGGGAAATTAAAACTCCTGATTTTGGAAGCAGCTTTGTTGATAGAAGAACATTATGATGAAATTTGTGATGAACTCTGGTATATTTATACCAGAGAGAGTATAAGAGAAGAACGCTTGATGAAAAGCAGGAGCTATACCCGCGAGAAGGTGCATCAAATTTTTGCAAGCCAGCTAAGTGAAGCAGAGTATCGAAATGCTTGTCGAACCGTAATTGATAACAACGGGACGGTGGAGGAAGCATTCCGCCAAATCGATGAAGCGTTAAAGAACATATAGAATTGAGTAGGAGAACCGTAGATGAGTGATTGGAACACACCAGAACAGCCGTTGGTATTCGGATTGGACATCGGAACGCGAAATGTAATCGGAACCGTCGGATATCGGACAGAAGAAAATGAATTTATCGTTGTGGCACAGTATGTGGCAGAGCATGAGACAAGAGCTATGTTAGACGGACAGATTCATGATATCGGACGTGTCGGAAGAACAATCAATAAAGTGAAAGAAGAATTAGAGGCACAGATTGGACAGCCTTTATCAGAAGTGTGCATCGCTGCCGCAGGTCGTGTACTTAAGACGGTGACGACGAATGTTACTTATGACTTTCCGGAGGAGACGGTTGTTACCGGAGAAGATGTACATACGTTAGATTTGCTGGGTGTTGAGAAGGCACAGGATATCTTAAAGGAAAAGAATGACACAAAGTATAAATTTTACTGTGTTGGATATTCGGTTGTGCGCTATTACCTGAATGAGGAGCCGATTTCTAATCTGGAATCGCATAAGGCAAATCAAATCAGTGAGGATATTATCGTAACTTTCCTGCCGGAGGATGTTGTAGACGGACTTTATGCAGCAGTCGGAATTGCAGGACTCTCCGTGGCAAATATGACATTGGAGCCTATCGCAGCAATCAATGTTGCGATTCCGGAGAATTTCCGACTTTTGAATATCGCGCTTGTAGACATCGGGGCAGGAACCTCTGATATTTCGGTTACAAAGGATGGAAGTATTATTGCGTACGGTATGATTCCGCTTGCAGGAGATGAGATTACGGAGCTGATTGTGCAGCATTATCTGGTAGATTTTAAGACGGCGGAGTATATTAAATTAAGCAGCGGTATGGGCGATAAGATTACTTATAAAGATATTATGCTCATTGAACATACTATTTCTGCTGAAGAAGTGTGGGAGTTGACAGATCCGGTTGTAGACAAGATGACGACAGAAGTGGCTGCGAAGATTAAGGAATTAAACGGTGACAAGAGCGTCAGTGCGACCTTTATTGTCGGCGGTGGCGGTAAGATTCACGGTTATACTGAGATGCTGGCAGAGAAACTAGGATTGGTAAAAGAGCGTGTTGCGCTCCGTGGCGAGGAAGTCCTTCAGGAAGTGACATTCCTACAGCCGGAGATTAAGAAAGACCCGCTGTTAGTAACACCGATTGGTATCTGTCTGAACTATTATGACCAGAGAAATAACTTTATCATGGTGCGTTTCAACGGAGAACGTGTCAAACTATATGATAATAACAAGCTTACCATTGTGGACGCTGCACTTCAGGCAGGATTCCCGAACGAGGAACTGTTTCCGAAACGTGGTCAGGAATTACAGTTTACGGTGAACGGTACAACGCGTATTGTGCGCGGTGAGGCAGGTGAGTCTGCAGTCATCTATATGAATGACAAGCCGGCGAGCATTAACACACCGTTGGAGCCAAACAGTGAAATTGTAATTACACCTTCTACACAAGGAAATCCTGCAACCTGCACATTAGAGCAGTTGGAGGAATATTCTTCCAGTGGTATGACATTTGTCGTGAACGGACGCCTTGTGCGCTGCCCGAAATTCTTGGAAGTGAATGGAAGCTTGGAATTGCCGTCCTATGAGATACAGTCGGGAGACCAGATTGAGGCACGTAATTTCTACACAGTAGGACAGCTTGCAGAGTTTATGGATGTAGAAGTGGATACAGAGCACGAGATTGTTGTCAATAACCGTGTGGCAACGACGGATACATTAATCTATGAGAATTTTACGATAGATTGGACGGTGCTTTCTTTTGGTGCGGCGGCAATTCCGCCGGAGCAGCTCCCGGTTGCGGACATAGATGCAATGCAGGGGGCGAGTGAAGAGGATAACGAAAGACCAACAGCAGAGAGTGACGAGACGGTATTCGGAGAGCAAGTCGAAATAGAGGGACGTGCAGGTGCAGATGGGGACGAGCAGGAAGAAGTGGCACAGCCTGCGACAGGCAGTGAGATTGTGGTAGTAATTAACGGACAGCCGGTGTGTTTGACTGGTAAAAACAGCTATATCTTCGTTGATATTTTTGATTTTTATGATTTTGATTTGAAGGCATCTGCAGGAAGAGCAGTTATTACGAAACTAAACGGCAACAACGCGCAGTTCTCCGCAGTTTTAGCAGATGGAGACGAAATTGAGCTTGGTTGGCAGGAAATCTAACAGATAGAAAGAGTCAGAAATGGAATTATGTAGTATTGCAAGCGGAAGCAGCGGGAATTGTATCTGCGTCGGAACAGATACCTGCCACCTGCTGGTTGACGCGGGAATAAGCGGAAAGCGGATTGAAGCGGGCTTAAATTCAATTGATTTAAAGACAGAAGAGATGCGGGGAATCCTTGTGACGCATGAACATATCGACCATATCCAGGGGCTGGGCGTTCTAGCAAGAAAATATGGACTTCCGATGTATGCGACTGCAGGAACGATTGAGGCAATTCTTGGCACGAAATCTGTCGGTAAGATTGACGAGAGCTTGTTTCATGAGGTGCGCCCGGAGATTGATTTTACGATTGGAGACTTGACGATTGAGCCGATTGCGATTTCGCATGATGCGGCAGAACCGGTGGCATACAAGTTCAAGCAGCAGGACAAGGCAATGGCGGTCATGACAGATCTTGGAAAGTACGATGCGCGAATTATAGAGAAGCTCAAGAATCTGGATGTACTTTTCTTAGAGTCAAACCATGATGTACATATGCTTCAGGTGGGAGGCTATCCGTATCCACTCAAGCAGCGTATTTTAGGGGATAGAGGCCATCTTTCGAACGAACTGTGTGGAAAACTTTTGGGCGAAGTGTTGCACGATAATGTCAAAACGATTTTTTTAGGACATCTGTCAAAAGAGAATAACTATCCGGAACTGGCATATGAGACGGTGCGCGTGGAGATTACATTGGGGGAGAATCCGTATAAGGGAGACGATTTCCCGATGTATGTGGCGAAAAGGGACGAACCGTCCGAGATGGTGCGGTTTTAAAAAGGAGAGGAAGAACTGATGGTTCTTCCTTTCCTTTTTATATTGACTTCACGAAAGCCTTTGTATTATAATCGATGTTAAATGCATTAGAGTGAAATTTTAAAGAGTTAAAGCGAGGAGGCAGTCATGGAGAATACGGCGGAAAAGGCAATTATCACAGTTGTAGGAAAAGACACCATCGGTATCATTGCAAAGGTGAGCGCATATCTTTCGGAGAGTAAGGTTAATATACTTGATATTTCACAGACAATCGTATCAGGTTTCTTTAATATGATGATGATTGTTGATGTGAAGCATATGACGAAGTCTTTCACGGAGTGTCAGAAAGAGTTGGACCAGATTGGAGAGGCACTTGGTGTTTCTATTAAGTGTCAGCGCGAAGAAATCTTCGAGAAAATGCACAGAATCTAGCGTGAAAAGAACTTCTAATGCTCACAGCAGAGGCTGTTTCGCAAAGAAGTACTAAGTTTCACGCAGGAAAGGCAGGAGTAATATGATTAATATATGGGAAGTAAACGAGACCAATAAGATGGTGGAGCAGGAAAACTTGGATGTCCGCACCATCACAATCGGTATCAGCCTCTTAGAGTGCATTGATTCTGATTTGAAGAAGCTGAACGAGAATATTTATCGCCGCATTACTACAGTTGCCAAGGATTTGGCAGCAGTTGGTGAGAAGATTGAAACTGAGTTTGGAATTCCGATTGTCAATAAGCGTATCTCTGTGACCCCAATCGCCCTGATTGGTGGTGCTGCATGCAAGACACCGGAAGACTTTGCAACCATTGCAGATACATTGGACCGTGCTGCAGAAGCAGTAGGAGCAAATTTGATTGGTGGCTACTCTGCGCTTGTGTCAAAGGGCATGACAAAGGCGGATGAGCTGTTGATTCGTTCTATTCCGATAGCACTTTGTCGGACTCAAAGAGTATGCAGCTCTGTCAATTTGGCTTCTACAAAGACCGGTATCAATATGGATGCTGTACGTCTGATGGGTGAGATCCTATTGGAGGTTGCAGAGCGGTCAAAAGACAGAGATTCCGTAGATTGTATGAAACTGGTTGTGTTCTGTAACGCACCGGATGACAACCCGTTTATGGCAGGAGCTTTCCATGGTGTGACAGAGGCAGATGCAATCATCAATGTTGGGGTCAGCGGACCTGGCGTTGTAAAGACTGCATTGGAAAAAGTACGAGGAGAGAGTTTTGAAGTGCTCTGCGAGACCATCAAGAAGACAGCGTTTAAGGTAACACGTGTCGGGCAGTTGGTAGCGCAGGAGGCTTCGAAAATGCTCGATATTCCGTTTGGCATCGTAGACTTATCACTTGCGCCGACTCCGGCAGTGGGAGATTCGGTAGCAGACATTCTCTGTGAAATCGGTTTGGAGTATGCAGGAGCACCGGGAACAACGGCAGCACTTGCAATGCTCAATGATCAGGTGAAAAAAGGCGGTGTTATGGCATCTTCTTATGTTGGTGGCTTAAGTGGTGCATTTATTCCGGTCAGTGAGGACCAGGGAATGATTGATGCGGTACAGGCAGGTGCGATTACATTGGAAAAATTAGAAGCAATGACCTGCGTGTGCTCGGTAGGACTCGATATGATTGCGATTCCGGGAGATACCAAGGCAACGACAATCTCCGGTATGATTGCCGATGAGATGGCACTCGGTATGGTGAATCAGAAGACGACAGCGGCACGTTTGATTCCGGTCATCGGAAAAGGTGTCGGTGATACCGTAGAATTCGGCGGTTTGTTTGGCTATGCACCAATCATGCCGGTGAATAAATTTTCTTGCGATGATTTTATCAATCGCAAGGGAAGAATACCAGCACCGATTCATAGCTTTAAAAATTAATAGCTTTATAAAGATAGGGGATGTTGCAAAGCAATGTCCCCTTCTGTTATGGTAAAGGTACAAAATTATTTGATTTAAAAGGACGACAGTTAAGCATGAGAAAGATTACGAAAGTCATACTGATAAAAAATGCGGTGGAAACATTGGGATATTTCTCGGAGCAGATAGCACTGGAATTGGAGCACCTCGGATATGACATCTATTTTATTGATTATGATGAGCTGTATGAGTCTTTAAATGGCTTGCCCAGATTTGCGGTGAAGGGGCGGACGGCACTGCTTACGTTTAACTACATTGGAATTGGAGATGAGGAGATTTTTCAGGACGAGTCGGGACGTTTCATCTGGGAAAAATATGAGATGAAATATTTAAATATTCTGGTCGATCATCCCCTTTATTATCATACAAAACTGATGTCTGCTTTGCCGCGTATGACCATTTTTTGTGTTGATAAGGAGCATGTGGGATATATCCGTCGCTTTTATCCGGGGCTGAAGGTGAAATTCTTGCCACTCGCAGGAAATGTTAGACTGGACGGAGAGGGTTACCGTGCAGGCGAGCATCGCAAATCGGATGTCATGATGACCGAGTATGATAAAATCCCGAATTACGAGAGAGAGCTTATACCGTACGAAAATCGGAAGTATGACTTGATATTTACTGCAAACTATGTACCGATAGAACAGTTGGAAAGCAGATTCTTAGGAATGGATGAGGAATATGCGGTGTTTTATCGTGGAATTCTGGATGATTTGATAGCAAATCCGATACAGTCTGTGGATGTGGTGATGGAACGTCATATCCGCGAGGAATTGGGAGAAATTTTGGATGGCGATATCCGCGCTGCGATGTCGGGGATGCTTTTTATTGATTTATGTGTGCGTACCTACTTCCGCGGAGAAATTATAAGGGAACTGGCAGAAGCGGATATCAAAGTACACGTGTTTGGCGCGGATTGGGATAGATTAGCTTGTAAGAAGCCACAGAATATTATCAAAAACAGTGGGCAGGTGTCTTCCGCAGCCTGCGTAGATGCGGTGCGGGATGCGAAGATTTCGCTCAATATCATGCCATGGTTTAAGGACGGGGCACACGACAGAATTTTTACGGCAATGCTGCAACAGACGGTAGCCTTGACGGATGATAGCAGATATCTGCGCAGGGAGTTTATGGACGGAGAGAATATTGTATTCTTTTCACTGGAGGGGCGGAAATATCTGCCGGATATAATTTGGATGCTATTACGCGATGAAGAGAATGCAATGCGGATTGCAAAGAACGGCTATGAGAAGGCGGTTTGCAGACATACCTGGAACTTCCGTGCAGATACACTGGCAACAGAATTATAAGGGGAGCTAATAAAATTAAGTAAATAAATTCATATACCTAATAAGCGTTGCTTTGTTGTAAAAACGCACCCTCCATGCTACACTGTGAAAGGATTGATGTTTACACAGATTATTTAATTGGAGGAAAATCCTCTGCTCCTGCAATGGCAAATTTTGCGAGCAAAATTGGCATTTTCCTTTGGAAACAAGGAGGATTATCATGGAAATGAAATCATTAAAGAATGAACTTGCCACAAATACATATCCCGGAAGAGGTATTGTAATCGGAAAATCGGAAGATGGAAAGTATGCGGTAACCGCTTATTTTATCATGGGAAGAAGCGAGAACAGCCGGAATCGTGTATTTGTAGAGGATGGAGAGGGAATCCGTACACAGGCATTCGATCCTTCCAAATTGACAGATCCAAGTCTTATCATTTATGCGCCGGTGCGTGTGCTTGGAAACAAGACTATCGTGACCAACGGAGATCAGACAGATACGATTTACGAGTTGATGGATAAGCAACAGACCTTCGAACAGTCACTTCGCACAAGAGAGTTTGAGCCGGACGGACCGAACTATACACCGAGAATTTCCGGTATCATGCATATCGAAAAAGGAAAATTTAACTATGCAATGTCCATCTTAAAGAGCAACAACGGTAATCCAGATGCTTGCAACCGTTATACATTTGCCTATGAGAACCCGGTAGCGGGAGAGGGACACTTTATCCATACTTATATGCAGGATGGCAATCCGTTGCCGAGCTTTGAGGGGGAACCAAAATGGGTTGGAATCGAAGGCGATATCGACAGCTTCACCAATATGGTTTGGGAGAATCTGAATGAGGATAACAAGGTTTCCCTGTTTGTAAGATATATTGAGATTGAGACAGGAAAATACGAGACCAGAATCGTGAATAAAAACATGTAATAACAACGAGGAATGCAGGTAAGAAAGGAACGAATCAAAATGAAAGAATTAGAATTAAAATATGGCTGTAATCCAAACCAGAAGCCGTCTCGCATTTATATGGAAAATGGTGAGCTCCCAATCAAGGTGCTTTCCGGCAAACCGGGATATATCAATTTCCTGGATGCGTTTAACGGCTGGCAGTTGGTATCCGAGTTAAAGAGAGCAACCGGACTTCCAGCAGCAACTTCCTTTAAACACGTATCTCCGGCAGGCGCAGCAGTAGGACTTCCGCTTACCGAGGTAGAGCGCAAGATTTACTGGGTGGATGATATGGATGTAGAATTTACTCCGCTTGCCAATGCCTATATCCGCGCAAGAGGCGCAGACCGCATGTCTTCTTTCGGTGATTTCATTTCTTTGTCCGATGTCTGTGACAAAGAGACCGCACTTGTTATCAAAAGAGAAGTTTCTGACGGTGTGATTGCTCCGGGGTATACGGATGAGGCACTTGAAATCTTAAAGGCGAAGAAGAACGGCAACTACAATGTCATCGAAATCGATCCGTCTTATGTACCGGCACCGATTGAGCACAAAGAAGTATTTGGAATTACCTTTGAGCAGGGAAGAAATGAGCTTGTGATAGATGAGCACTTCTTTGATAATATCGTAACTGAGAATAAGGAGATTCCGGAGTCTGCTAAGATTGATTTGGCAATCGCAATGATTACATTAAAATATACACAGTCCAATTCTGTATGCTATGTAAAGGGCGGACAGGCAATTGGTATCGGAGCCGGACAGCAGTCCAGAATCCACTGTACCAGACTTGCCGGTTCTAAGGCAGATAACTGGTGGCTACGTCAGTCTCCACAGGTGTTAAACCTTCCGTTTAAGGCAGATATCAAACGTGCCGACAGAGATAACGCAATCGACTTATACATGGGTGAAGACTACATGGATGTGCTTGCTGACGGTGCATGGGAGAATATCTTTACTGAGAAGCCGGCAGTGTTTACAGCGGAAGAGAAACGTGCATGGTTAGATAAGAATACTGACGTGGCGCTTGGCTCTGATGCATTTTTCCCGTTTGGGGATAATATCGAGCGCGCACATAAGAGCGGTGTCAAGTATGTGGCACAGCCGGGCGGTTCTATTCGTGATGACCATGTTATCGATACCTGCAATAAGTATGATATGGCGATGGCATTTACCGGAATTCGTTTGTTCCATCATTAATAACTGAAAAAGATATAAAAAATGGAATCCCCAGTCTTTCGAAAACGAGAGACTGGGGATTTTGTCATGTTTGTACCTTTGGTTCTGTAGTTTTTGACAAATATAAACAGAAAATAATGTGAGAAACAACCAAAAATATGCATAATGCCGAGTAAACGGACGCGTGTCCTTTTTTTACGGGCATTATCCGCTTATAATCACATTAAGGGAAAATGAAAGAAAGGTGGGATTATAGCAATGAGGATGTATGAACTCATTATGAAAAAGCGGAATGGGGGGGCTTTAAGCAAAGAGGAAATTACCGACATGATAAACGGTTATGTAGATGGAACAATACCGGATTATCAGATGGCGGCATTCCTGATGGCGGTGTATTTTCGGGGGATGACAGAGGAAGAGACACTTGCCATGACACAGGCGGTAGCACAGTCCGGAGATATGGTGGACTTGTCTGCGATTGAGGGAGTAAAAGTAGATAA
This sequence comes from Roseburia sp., assembly GCA_022771695.1. GTDB lineage: Bacteria > Bacillota > Clostridia > Lachnospirales > Lachnospiraceae > Roseburia. The sequence continues at coordinate 26,192 of JALEKJ010000020.1, forward strand.
ACATTCTACCGGGGGAGTTGGTGACAAGACGACACTGATTGTTGCGCCGATTGTGGCATCCTGTGGTGTGAAGGTTGCGAAAATGTCGGGACGAGGTCTGGGTCATACCGGTGGAACAATTGACAAGTTGGAATCTATTCCGGGGTTTCAGACATCATTGTCACAGGAAAAATTCTTTGAGACAGTAAACAAGGCGGGATTAAGTGTTATCGGACAGACCGGCAACCTGACACCCGGAGATAAAAAACTTTACGCATTGCGTGATGTCACTGCGACGGTAGATAGTATTCCGTTGATTGCAGTTTCTATCATGAGTAAAAAACTCGCGGCGGGCAGTGATTGTATTCTGTTGGATGTCAAAACAGGAAGCGGAGCTTTTATGAAGACTGTGGAAGATTCCATACGTTTGGCAGAGGAGATGGTTACAATCGGTGAAAATGCCGGAAGAAGAACCATCGCATTGATTACGGATATGGATATACCGCTTGGCAATAACATCGGGAACAGTCTGGAAGTCATCGAAGCAGTGGAAACTTTGCAGGGGAATGGACCGGAGGATTTGACTGAAGTATGTGTGCAACTGGCTTCCAATATGCTTTTTATGGCGGGTAAGGGAGAAATGGATGCTTGCGAGGAGATGGCACGACAGGCGATACAGAACGGTTCGGCACTGGAATCACTTAAGACAATGGTAAAAGCACAAGGTGGGGATGTCTCGGTAATCGAAGATACAGACCGTTTTGAAAAAGCAGTATATCGCAAGGAAGTTCTTGCACCAAGAAGTGGTTATATTACGCATATGGATACGGAGGCATGTGGCATTGCATCCTCTTTACTGGGAGCGGGAAGAGCAACAAAAGAAGATGCGATTGATTACACGGCGGGTATCATCTTAAAAAAGAAGACCGGCGATTATGTGGAACGGGGAGAATGTATTGCAGAATTATTTACCTCCGACGAGAAACGTTTTGTTGCGGCAGAAGAAAAGTTTGACGCTGCAATCTGTATTGCGGATGAGGCACCGAACGAAAAACCGCTGATTTATGCGAGAGTTACCAAAGACGGTGTAAGGCATTAGAAAAAATGACCAAAAATTATTACAAAAATTTTACATTGTTTTTCCAAAAAGCAGATTGAGTATATGGAAAAAAGAGGGTAGAATAAAAAGGCTAACTTTAGAATAGAAGCAAAAAGGTATTTTGTTTGTATTAAATTATTAGGAGGAAATGAAAATGAAAAGAAAACACCAGCTAAAAAGTATGCTGGCGCTGATACTGGCGTTTGTGATGTGCATATCAGGTATGCCGACGACAGTAACAGCAGCGGAGACAGGAGGTGAACCGATATCGTATGGACAGGTTACTTCTGTAGATGACATAACGTCGGGAGGAAGTTTCGTATTGGCGGTTCAGACGGACAGTGGCTATCTGGCACTGGACAAAGCTGTTTCCGGTAAGACGGAGGGCGTGGGAATCACAGTAGATAACGGTGTTGTGACAAGTGCAGATGCGCCGACATGGACGATAGCATCCTGTGGAAGTGGAGTAAGTCTACATGACGGAACAAACTATCTGTCTTATAGTAGCAGTACGAACTTTTCAACTGCTTCGGAGCCTTACGAATGGACGGTAACGGCGACTGAATCAGGGGGCTTTCAGTTTGTAGCGGCTGCAACAAGTGCTACATCTACGGTAAGAGCTATTTTTTACCGCGCCGGTGATATAAAGAAGTTTGCTCCATATGCTGCATCTAATGTACCACCAGAATATAATTCAAATATTCTGGTGTTTAAAGCAGGTGCAGCCTCAGGTGGCGGAACCGGAGCCCAGACCTGTGCATCGGTGAAAGCTTCTGTGACACCGGGTGCAGTGGATGCAGGAACAAACGTAGAATTGTCTTGCACAACAGAAGGGGCAACCATCTATTATAATACAGATAACAGCGACACCTATTTAACTTATTCTAGTGCTATTAATATTACAGAGGCGACAACGATTCGTGCGTATGCTTCCAAGGAAGGTATGAACAATAGTAATGTTGCCACATTTGCTTATACGATTAAAGTACCGGCAACCCTGATGACGATTGCTGAGGCGAGAGCTGCGGCAGTAAATACCGAGAATATCATGGTACAGGGAACCGTTGTATTTATTGACAGTAAGAATGTATATGTTCAGGATTCCACAGGCGCAATTAATCTTTATTTTTCAAGTGCGCCATCCGGTTTAAATGTCGGAGATGTCATTAAAGCAACTGGTAAGCGTGCTAGTTATAAAGGCTTGGAACAGTTAAGCGGAGTTGCTGCTTACGATAAAGTAGACACTGTAAGTGCACCGTCCACGACGGTGACCATTGCGGATATCAATGCAGATGCATCGATAGGAGCATTGGAATGTACACGTGTTTATATTGAAAATGCAATTGTCGGAGAAAAAACTGGCGATAATACACCATTAATTCAGGGCGGCAGCACAATCAACCTCTACAAGGCGCCGGAAGTTGCCGGAATGGAAGCTGGTGCTACCGTAAGCTTATATGCAGTAGTAAGTGATTTTAACGGCTATCAGCTTCGTGTTACGTCTGCGTCCGATGTGACGGTTCAGGCAGATGGAGTATCAACGATTGCCGAGGCAAAGGCGGCTGCAACAGGTACAGAGAACATTACCGTAAGAGGAACGGTGGTATTGATTGATGGCACGAACATTTATGTGCAGGATTCCACCGGAGGAATCGACCTCTATTTTTCAACGGCACCAACGGATTTGCAGATTGGAGATATTATCAAAGCGACCGGTAAGCGTGCTAGCTATAAAGGATTAGAAGAGTTAAGCGGAGTTACTTCTTATGAAAAGGTGATTTCTGTAAATGCACCATCTAAGAAAGTGACAATCGCAGACATTATTGCAGACCAAGAGACAGGAGTACTTGAGAGTACACGTGTCTATATTGAAAATGCAGTAATCGGAGCAGTGAACACTTCGGGCAATACGACATTGACCCAAGGTGATGCAACAATCAATATATATAAGATACCGGAACTTGCGAATATTACCGAGGGAGCAACGGTAAGCTTATATGCGGTAATTAGTGACTTTAATGGCTATCAGCTTCGTGTTGCGTCTGCATCTGATGTGACAAAGATTTCAGACGGAACACCGGATGAACCGACACCGGATGACGGAACAGTGAAAAACGGTAATTATGTCATCTGGGCATCGGCTTACAACAAGGCATTGTCCAGCGAATACAATGGATTTTATAATAAGGGCGTAGATGTCAGCCTGACAGGTACACAGTTATCCGGATATACCAATGCCGAGATATGGACTGTTACCCACAATGACGATGATACTTACTATATTTCTTATGGCGGTCAGAATTTGGCTATGGCGGCAAATTTTAGCAGCCTGACACTTGGAGAAGTCAATGATAAGTGGGTACTTAAGGACGCAGGAGACGGCAAGTACTATGTAAAGAATGTTGGACGTAATAACTATATTGAATGGTATAGCAAGAATTCTAACTGGAGTGGTTATAGCACAATTTCCAGCGGAAGTGAGGGTATGTTTGCATTGACTTTCACACCGGCTGTGAAAGGTTATAATACCGATTCTTCCGTTGTGGAGACAATCGCTCAGTGGGGCGGCGGTGGTCCATATGATGCGACTGCAAATGCAAGTGTCGTAAATGGTGATAAATATGTGGCAGGTGATCAGAAGGATGCAAAAGCGTCATTCTCTGTTGTGGCAAATGGTGTGGCAGGTCAGCCGTATCAGCAACAGTCATCGGGTACTGGCGGATACAATTACTACATGGGTGGCACGAACATCGGTAAAGCAGCCGGAGATTACATGCAGTTTGCAGTTGATACGGCGGGCTATGGTGCAATGAGTTTATCCTTCCGCTTGCGTGCGACAAATGCGGGACCGGGAAGCTTCCAACTTCAGTACTCTACAGATAACGGCGCTACGTTCGAAAACTTTACGACCGGTGAGTATTCTTATGCTTATACAAAGTATATTAATAATGAGCCGAGTGAGGTGACCGGTTCTGGTGCAATTACAGATGGTGTAGCTGCAACATCTAAAGCAGCGGCGCAGTATGTAAGCTTTAAATTCGACGTACCGCAGGGGGCAGAGAACGCAGAGAAACTTTTGATTCGTCTGGTGGCGGGGACAACCCGTGCGGATGGTGGCACAGGTGCAGTCAGCGGAAATATCCGTATTGATTCTGTTGTACTTTCCGGTAGCCCGATTGTGGATGATAGCATTACAGGTTATGTAACCGTGACACCGGATGGCAAGGAGGAAGATCAGGCAGCAGGCACAGAGCTTACGATGGCGAGTGCAACTGCAGGAGCAGTGATTTCTTATCGCTTTGTTGATGCGGATGGCAACGGTGAGTGGAAGACTTACGAGGAAGCAGCAAAGCCTGCATTGCCGGCAACATTGCCTGCAATTTTGGAGGTAAAAGCCTCTGCAGCGGGAAAAGCGGATAGTATTACCCGTATATTTACCTATGCAGCAGGTTCCGTTTCACCGGTTAAGATGACGCCAAACGGTGGCGGTGTATACATCAGTGGTACTTCCGCAACTGTGACACTTTCCTGTGAGACACAGGGGGCAACGATTTATTACCAGTTGAACGGGGAGGGCGATTTTGTTCCGTACACAGAGCCGCTTGTGCTTGAAAAAGGTTTTGGAAAAACCGTAATCAAAGCATATGCCGTAAAGGAAGGATTTAAAGACAGTGCAGTCGTGACACGTACCTTTACGGAGCGCAGCAGCGAAACCTATAATATTTATTTTGGACAACTTCATTCCCATACCAGTTATTCGGATGGAGCTGGAAGTGCAGAAGATGCATACCAGCATGCGTCACAGGTAAAGAATTTGGATTTCCTGGCAGTTACGGATCACTCCAATTCTTTTGATAATGCAGACAGTGCTTCTATTTCCGATGGCTCTATGAGTACAGAATGGGTAGAAGGACACGCGCTTGCAGAGCAGTATACGACAGAAGATTTTGTTGGATTGTTCGGTTATGAGATGACCTGGTCAAACGGTCTTGGTCATATGAATACATTCAATACACCGGGATTCCAGAGCCGTACGCAGACAGAATATAAGACTTATGCGACAGCATTACAGAATTATTATGCAACATTAAAGACAGAGACAGATTCTATCAGCCAGTTTAATCACCCGGGTACTACCTTTGGTGATTTCAGTGATTTCGCTTACTATGATGAGGAAATTGATGAGCTGATTACGATTATTGAGGTTGGTAATGGTGAGGGAGCAATCGGTTCTTCCGGTTATTTCCCGTCTTACGAGTACTATACCCGTGCTTTGGATAAAGGATGGCATGTGGCTCCGACAAATAATCAGGATAACCACAAAGGATTGTGGGGAGATGCCAATACCGGACGAAGCGTTGTGTTGGCAGACAGCCTGTCAGAAGACGACATTTATGATGCTATGAGAAATTATCGTGTATATGCGACGGAGGACAACGATCTTTCCATTATGTATACGTTAGACGATAACATCATGGGAACCATCATGGATAAGAGTGACGTTGGGGATAATGTGACACTTAAAGTGGCATTGACAGACCCGACAGACAGTTCCATTGGTAAAGTGGAAGTTATCGTAAATGGGGGTCTTAGCATTGCGTCAAAGAATGTTGCAACAGCAAGCGAGGTGGTGAACTTTACGGTTCCTTCGGATTATTCTTACTATTATATCCGAGTTACGGAAGCGGACGGTGATATTGCAGTAACGGCTCCGGTATGGGTCGGTGAGGTAGAAGCAGTCGGTATCTCGGGTCTGTCAACAAGTTCATCTCTTCCGGTTCAGAATCAGGCATTGGATTTGACACTTGATTTATATAATAATGAGTCAAAGGATTTGGAAATTGAAAGTATTGAGTTTACGGTTGACGATAAGGTAATTCATACAGCAGATTTGACAAATCTTACCAAGGTAGACAAAAAGAGCACAGCATCTTATACTTTTAGCTATACACATGATGGTTTGGGGCAGACGAATATCAATGCGACTGTAAAAGCAAATCTGAACGGTGTAGAAAAGGTATACAAAGAAGTATTGAAATTAACCTATGTTTCTCCTTCCATGGTATCGAAGGTAATTGTGGACGGAACACATTATAATGATTACGTAACCGGCTACTATGGCGGAAATATGGGCAACTTTACCGCAATTTCTGCGGACAAAATGGTAGAGGTAACCGTTGTAAAAGACGAGATTACAGAAGAAATGTTAAGCGACTGTGGTTTGCTTGTGATTTCTGCACCGGCAAGAAAAGCAGGCACTGCGACTGCAGGAGAATATACGGCAAGTTCCTTTGAAGATTCCTTTATCGAGATGGTAAAGAAGTATGTGGAAAATGGCGGAAATGTTGTAATTTGCGGTCTTGCCGATTATCAGGATAAGGGAGCGTCGAGTGCGGACGGGCATGCTTCTGCACAGTTGAATAAGCTGCTTGCGGCTATTGGTTCTACTATGCGTATCAACGATGATGAGGTTTATGACCCGGTTAACAACGGCGGACAGTTTTATCGACTGTATCCTTCCGTGTTTAATAAGGACTCCAGATGGACATCCGGCATTGTGACGAGTGATGACAATCCGGATAATTACCAGACTTACAGCCAGTACTCCGGTTGTTCCGTTAATCCGGGTAACGGTACTTGGCTAGTGAAAGGCTTTGATACCACTTATTCCGTGGATTCCGACAAGGATGGCGAGGGCAATACCAGTGAGGTGGAGACAGACGACAGTTATGGCTATAATATCGTTGTTCCTAGAGGGGAAGTAGTTTTCCTGGCAAGTGAAGATACCGCTTATGGCGGAACCGTTTTTGCGGCAGGCGGTGTGTTCCTCTCTGACTTCGAGGTAAAGGCAGAACTCGACAATATCTGGGACCTTCCGTATGCAAACCGCACAATTGCAGAGAATATTTTGGATAGTATTCAGAAACAATTACCTCTTTCTACAATTGCGCAGATGCGTGCAGGAAACTACAACGATGTATTTCGTATTCAGGGTTATGCGACAGCAGGACGTATCGAAGGAAATGCATTCTTTGATGCGATGTATATTCAGGATGAGACAGGCGGTATTACAGTATTCCCAATCGCAGAAGAGGGACTTAAAATTGGTACAAAGATGGAGATTGTAGGATATCTCGATCAGTATCAAGGTGATAAAGAAATCCAGATTATGTCTTATAAGATTCTGGATGAAGAACCATATGTGTATGCTCCGCAGAAGATGACAGCAGCAGAAGCTATGGATTATGACAAATCCGGTGGAAAGCTTGTCCGTATAGAGGGTAAGGTTGTGGATGTGCTGTACGATGCTGCAGGTACTGGTGTATCACAGTTCTGGATTGATGACGGAAGCGGAACAATCGGAAATGTATTCATTGATGGTTATATCTTATCTGCAACGACAGGTAAGAACGAATTGGCATCTATCGTAAAAGTAGGTGAGACTATTTCGGCAGTCGGTTTAGTATATGCACATCCGGAAGGAACCTCTGATATCCCGGTTACCTGTTTGAGAGTGCGTAACTGCGATGAAATCACAGCAGTGACACAGACAGGTGGAGATAATGGTGGAAATACTGACAGCGGAAATAACGACAGTGGAAGTACAAACATCTGGGGCTCAACAGTAGTGAACCCGGAACCAGATACAGCAAAGCCTGAGAGCAGTGGAAACAGGAACAAGCGCAATAATAAGAAAAACGCATACGCAGACAATGGGTTGCCAAAGAAGAATAAAATCGTCGTAGAAAAAGAAGGCGATTGGAAAGCAGTTGCAGATTCCTTTGAGCAGATTGCAGATGGAGGTAAGATTTATCTGAATCTGGGCGATGATACGATGCTGTCCGGTGGTGTCATTTCGTCAATGCGAGGTAAAGACATATACCTTGTAATCACACTTGAGAATGGTGTCGTATGGAGCATCTACGGAAAAGACATCGTGGAAGAAAAAATTGCGGATATGGATCTTGAGGTAGTATTACATACACACGAGATTCCGGAGGACCTGGTATCGTCTGTTGCCGGTGAAGGCTCCTCAATGCAGATGAGCTTGAAACATGATGGCACGTTTGGATTTAAGGCGTACCTGACAGTTAACGTAGGAGAAGAGTACGCAGATAGCCAGGCGAAACTGTATTATTATAATGAGGAATCCGGTGAATTGGAGCTTCAGTATACAGGAACGGTTGCGGCTGACGGTTCATTGGAGATGTTGTTTAGCCATGCATCAGATTATGTCATTGTCCTCGAGCAGGTTGCATTGGCAGATGCGGATGCGGAGACTGAGGAAGCAGTAGACAGCGCAGAGACGACTGAAATAGAGGAACAGGAAGCTTCTATGAATATCGTTCCGATTGTAGTGATATTATTGCTGGTAGTAGCTGCAGTAGTGGCAGTGCTTTTCATTCGTAAGAAAAAGAGTGTGAAATAATTTAGGTGAAATAAGGATGAATTGGAAGAAAAAAGGACTGTTTGCGGTGATTGCGGCTGTTTTGTTCGTAGCATTGCTTTACTATGCAAATTATGACAGACCGGTATATCATAGCAGCGACACGACCGGAATTGAATATGAAGTGGGACGTGTAGTTCGCGTTCTTGAGGATCGCACCGTAGTGGATGAGGCGACAGAGGGAATCTGGCGCGGAAGCATGGATCTTGAGATAGAGATTCTTACGGGAAGATACAAAGGCGAGACGGCAGTTACGAGTAACTATTTTAGTTCACTGTATAATGTCAGGGTTCTGGATGGAGACAAGGTCTCCATCCGAATCGACACAGTAGGTGAGGGAGAATATCAGGTTTCCATCTACAATTATTATAGAGTACCACAGATGATGGGCTGTATTTTGGTGTTTGTTTTATTGCTTGTAATAATTGGGGGCAAGAAGGGTGCTAAATCCGTGGCAGGATTACTGTTTACGATGGTGTGTATCATATGGATTTTGTTGCCATTGACGCTAAAAGGTTATTCGGCGCTTGGAGTTACGATTCTTCTGATCCTTGTATGCAATTTCGTGACCTTCTTCTTAATTGACGGAATTGGAACGAAGACGATTGTTGCCGCGGTAGGAAGTGTGTGCGGTGTGCTGGCGGGAGCCGTATTTTCTTTGATTGCACAGGCACTGATGTCGGTAACAACCTTCCAGATGGATGAGGCGGAAACTTTGATTCTGATTACCAGTACGACAGGATTAAAGCTGAAAGATTTGTTCTTATGCGGTATTTTGATTGCATGTATGGGAGCGGTTATGGATGTCGCAATGAGTATTGCATCCGCAATCGCAGAGCTGCATGAAGTACAGCCGGGACTTAAGACCAAAGATTTGTTCCGCTCAGGAATGAATATTGGCAGAGATGCGATGGGAACCATGTCAAACACATTGATTCTGGCATTTGCCGGTAACTCCTTTAACATGATGCTGATGATTTATTCCTATGGAGTAAGCTTCCAGCAGTTGATGAATACCGATTTTATGGCAATCGAGGTGATTCGGAGCGTCGCCGGAAGCATCGGTATCGTCTGTACGGTTCCGTTCGTGGCATTTATTGCGGCCAATGTTTATGGAAGAAAAAAATAAAAGACTTTATAATAAGACGATTTCACGTGTGTATTCACTGCGTGGAGTCGTCTTTTTTGCTGGATTTTGGGAGAGAACCTGGTCGTATAAATCGGCGGCAAAAATATCTTTTTCTAAAATTGACAGCGCTTCATTGGAAAGTACTGCAGAGGCATCTGCAAGCTTGGAGATGACAGGTATGGCTGTACTTTTCTTCAATGTACCAAGCAGAGCTGAGGAGGTTCGTCGGAATCCTAAAATGCGCAGGTACGGAACATAATCCAGCTTTTTTCCATGCTGATAATCTGCATCCGTAATATCTAAGAGCAGATGTAACAGAATACGGCTGATACGGCTGTACGTAACATCACGGCTCTTATTTATAGCGCAGAATTTGGAAAAAGAAGAAAATTGATAGCGATTTTTTACAAAACGGTTTGCAATCTCTTCGCTGCAATCTGCAATACTTGCAAGTTTCTCTTTTTCCTGAATTAGGAGCAGATAACCAAGGATGGAAGAAAAGTCATCTGCCCATACGGCGGGTGCATTGCTCAGATACTCTGTGAGAACTGCGTGTGCAGATGCAGGCATAGTATGAGCAAGATTTGCGAGTTCGAGGGTATGGTCGTTTGCTGCAAGATGTTGTTCCGCCAATACGTTGCGTATCGCGGTGGCGGAAGCGGTTGGAGCACCGTAACAGGTATTCTTATGGTCGCGGGCTGCTTGAATCATCGTTTCATGATAGCCGGCACCTTCACGCTTGATTAAGTATGGGGTAAGTGAACTACCGCGCTTTCGGATTGCTTTTAGATACTCAACCGCAAGGATGTTATTTGGTTCATTCATTACAGCATCTAGCGTTTGGACAGTGTATTCGTTTGCAAATTTGGCAGAAATATGGTTGCCTGCGAGATAGTCGCAGACTGCCTTTGCCCGTGCTGCAGGAAACGAAGCACCTGCCTTTAAATAAGAGGAAAGTGCGTCTCGATATTCTTGTGGCTCTTCTGCGAGGAGGGAGGCAATTTGGGTAAGCAGAGGCAGGTTATCTGTCTCTGCACCAAAACAGATGCCATCCACGCAGCCTATTTTCTCAAGCAGGGTGACTCCTGCCATGGCAAAGGATTCTGCGGAGGAGGTCGCCCAGAGGGCAGGAAGTTCGAGAACCAGGTCGGCTCCGCAAGAGAGGGCCATTTTGGTTCGCGCATACTTGTCAATGATGGCAGGAGTGCCGCGCTGTACAAAATCGCCACTCATTGCTACAACTACATAATCCGCACTTGCTTTTTCGCGGATTCTTGCGATTTGATAGGCATGTCCGTTATGGAATGGATTGTATTCTGCGATAATGCCAATGACCTTCATAAAACCTCCTGTTAGCTGTTGCGAAACGATATCATGTCGCTAAAATTATATATAGGATATGTTATCACATCTATAGGAATCTATGCAATGAAGTACAAATAAAAACTACAAATGTATTGCAGACAACAGAAATTTGTAGTAGAATGTGACTTGCTGTGCAAAAAAGAAGGGAGGTGAATGTGGTGGAGCAGGTAATGAAGCATTATGGAAATGCTATTTTGGCGGCTGTAACTTTACTATTGCTTGGAGCGATTATCTATGCTGCATTGTCGGGAGACGGCTATGTGGCAGATCAGTTTGAAGCATCGTTGAAAGGATTTTTTGAGCAGATGAATACGGTTGCGGGTATGGCTTCAGCGTCATAGTTGTTGAATTTGTCCCCCGGCGGTAATGCGTCGGGGAAATTTGGAGGATGCATGAGTGAATTAATGAAATTTGAACCAACCCCGGAACAGTTTGGGGTTTTGTGGAAATATATTAGTAATCCGAATGTAACCGATGTTGATTATAATGGCTCAAAGCTTTGGATTACTGATTTTAAAAAAGGAAGATATGAGGCGGAGGAAACACTGACGGAACAGTTCATAAACTCATTTACGCATGTGATAGCAAATTGTGTAAATAAGCAGTTTAATAATGCAAATAAAGTATTGGAAGCGGATACAAAGGAGTTGCGAATTAGTATTATTCACAATTCAGCGGCCGCCTCAGGAATCAGCATATGTATACGAAAATCGCCATGTGTGATTCGTAACACAATGAAAGGAATGATAGAAGAGAATTATTGCTCCAAAGAAATTTTAAGTTTGCTGATTAATTGTGTGTCAGCAAAGATGAATTTTGTTTTTTGCGGTGAGCCGGGGTGCGGTAAGACAGAATGCGCAAAATTTTTCATGCAGTTTATACCGAAGGAAGAGCGCGTGATTACGATTGAGGATTCGCTGGAAATTCATTATCCGGAAATCAATCCGGGAGCAGATGCGGTGGAATTGCGAATTGGAGCAGGCTTTAGCTATACAGATGCAATCAAGGCATGCTTGCGGCAGAATCCCAAATGGTTGGTGCTGTCAGAGGCGAGATCGGTAGAAGTGACATCGTTACTGGAACAATGGAGTACGGGCGTCAACGGCTTTACGACAATTCATTTAGATGATCTTCGGAAGCTACCGGATCGAATTCAGAATATGATGGATAGTACATTTGATGCAGATAGAATGGAGAATCGAATTTATCGGTATGTGAATGTGGGAATCTTGATTCGCAGGGTGGAAGAAGCAGATGGGAGGATGTGGAGATACATAGATCAGTTGTGCTTTTATAGCAGGGAAAACCAGAAAAATCGCATCTATATGATTGTCAAAGACGGCGAAGTGATTTCCAAGGAGCTGCCGGAGGGGATTCGGAAGAAAATGAAATATGTGGGAATTGAAGATCCGTTTTGTTGTTGTAATTTTGCGAAATACATACAGGAAGGTAAATAGAGGAGAGAATACAAATGATAAAGATAGGAAAGGAAAAGAAGGAAAAAGGCATGTTTTGGAAATTATCACTGCTGAATCCGAAGAATCTGGCGCACGAAGTGCATGTTTACGGATATGACTTTTCATGGAAAATACATGTATTTTTGCTGTTGTGCTCTTTGATTGGAATTAGCGCAGTAGGCTTACTGTTTGAGCTAAAGCCGACATACTTTTTTTGTGTTATTGTGTGTGTGATAATAGTACTTCCGATGCTTACTGTATTGTCATATAAACGAATGTATGAGCAGAAGCGTTTTTCCGATTTGGTAACCTATATGGAGCAGATGCTATATTCTTTTCAAAAAAGTGGGAAGATTAAGCTGGCATTGATGGAAACGAGAGAATTGTTTGATGAGGGCAGGATGCGTGCAGTTATTGACAGGGTAATTGACTATCTGCAAAACGGAAATGCGAGAACGGAAAATGGTGTTTTGCGTGAAGCATTGGAAATTGTGGAAGAACATTATGAGTGCACGAAGCTTCGGACAGTACATGAACTTTTGATTAGCAGTGAGGAATACGGCGGGGATGCGCAGGATTCCATCCGACTTGTTTTGAGTGACTTAGAATTATGGAAGCGTCGTGGATATAAATTACAGGCAAGAAAAAAGGCAAGTCACACAGATAATATTATCTCCATTGCAGTGGCAACTGGTTTTTGTGCAGTCGCATTATATGTTTTAGATGCGATGAGGAATGTGTTCCCAAAAGCGACGGCAACCGGGTCTATTTTTCAGGTAGAGATGATACAGTTGTCCTCTCTGCTGTTTGTGCTGTATATGCTATACGTTTTGACAAAAAGCCAGAATATGATGGCAATGAATTGGCTGCAATCGGAGAATCTACATAAAAAAGAGCTTATATTGGAGAGTTATAAGGCGGTGACAGACTATGATGAGGCAAGAGAGAGGAAGAAAAGCCTATTGTGGTCCGTGCCTTTTTTTGTTGGAGCAATTATTGCATTTTGTTTTTCGCATCGATGGCTGGGTGTATGTATGGTTGCAATCAGTGTGTTTATGCTTTTCCAACATAAAATCGGATATAAACTGGCGCGAAAAGATGTGAATGAAGAATTGTATTTCGCGCTGCCACAATGGTTTATGGAGATTGCATTGCTTTTGCAGAGTAATAATGTACAAGTGTCACTGGTAAAGTCGATGCAGGTGGCTCCGGCAATCTTGCAGGGGGAATTGCAACGCCTTATGGAACGATTGGAAAAGGCACCGGAACAATTAAAATCGTATGTTGATTTTTGCAAAGAGTTTGATGTACCGGAGGTAGAGAGCTGTATGAAGATGCTGCATGCGATGGCGGAATCTGGAACAGGAAATGCAAAAATCCAGCTTACCAATCTGGTGCGGCGTGTGAATGAGATGCAGGATATGGCGGATGGTATTCGCGATGAGCATATGGCATTTAGAGCAAAAGCAATTTTTTCATATCCGATTTTTGCATGTACTGCAAAGCTGTTGGTTGATCTTTCGGTTGGAATGATTTTTATGTTTCAAATGCTTGGCAACATGGGAGGTGTGTAGGATGAAAAATATTATTACTACCTATGGAATATTGCTTGTTCTGCTGTGTAATATCTTGATATGTGTGCAGTTGGTAACTGCAAGTGGACAGGCGGCGGCAGCACGAGAATACAAGGCGGATGTGATTGCAGAGATCGAAAATAGTAACTTTAATCCGAATGTGATTGAATCCTGTAAGAGGCAGGCTGCTACAGCAGGATATACGTTGGATGTACATGCATGTACCTATGATGAGATGGGAGATATACAGACGGCAGAGGTTATATTGGAGTATTCTTATGCAATGCCTATTTTTGGAATTTCAGATAAGAAAATGACAAGAGGGATTGCACGCTGATAAGAAAGAGGAGAGAGATGGAACTTATAATAGAAGAAATTGGAGTCGCATTGTTAGGATTGGTGGCTGGCAGTGCTGTAATATATATGTTTATGCAACTTTTGGATTATGCGACTGCCTTTTAGTAATTTGGAGGATGTATGAGAGAAATAGTAGAACATTTTGGCATTGGTTTTCTGGCTGCACTGGTAACGCTATCGATATTGGGAATGTATGTGTCGTTTTTGCATGAAGGTGGCGTTTTTTATACGACGACAGTCAACTTCATGAAGAGCATTTGCGGGTAGGGAGATTATGGAGCAGATAATAAGAACTTATGGAAAAGTCCTTTTGGAAGGTGTTGTTGCCGCGTGGTTGCTCCTGCTTATCTTATCACAAATTAGAGATGGAGATGGAAATCGCGGCATATTTCAGATTGTAGGAGCACAAATTGGCAGTGAGAGCACTGACTATCGTGCATATACGGATTTTGATGTTTATGAGACAGATGCAAGCAAAGCACCGCCTGTCATCCGATATTTAGGTGAGAATCAGATACAGGTAGGAGAATGCTGTTTGTCGGATTATATAGAGGCAGAGAGTTGTTCGGGCACAAAGCTTCCAATAAAGATTGTAGAGGTCTTTGACCAAAGTGGTGCAGAGGTTGCCTGTGAAGAAGAGATGAGAGTTGTGTTTGCAGAAGCCGGAATTTATACGATAAAAGTACAGGCAATAGATGAAAGAAATAAAAGGACAGTACGCTTGATAAGGATTCCGGTCAATGAATAAAGGATAAAACAGATGAAGAATATAGCGACAATGATAAGCAGTATCATATTAGGTGCCATTACATTGCTGATTGTAATGACCGTGCAGGGGCGAATGAACAGAAGTACGGAGTTAGAGAGCAACTTATCCTCTATAATAGAAGAAACAGTTGAAATAATGACAGTGGATAAGAAATACGATATTGAGCACGCAGAAGAGTTTCTTGCTGACTTTCAGGAAAACTTAGCTGCTGCCATGTATAATGATGCAAATATAAAAGTAAAAGTCCGAAATATGGATATGGAAAAAGGTCTGTTATCGATTTGTGCGATAGGAGAGTATACACATCCAAACGGGAAAAAGGGTACGGTAGCTTGTGAAAGAACTGTCATATTAGATAAGAAGGAAGCGCCGGAGTCAGAGATTTATACGGTACAGTTTTTTTACACAAAGGAGGATGCGAGCGCGGGTATCTGCTATAAAGTATATCAAGTGAGCTCGGGGGACACTGCGGGAATACCGGTAGCTCCAAATCTAGAAGGAAGGCAGTTTGTGGGATGGAAAGATGCAGATGGCAACAGGGTGGATTTTTCGGTTCCGGTGACACAAAATCAGATTTACTACGCCGAATGGAAATAAATGTAAAAAAGTAGTGGGAAAAACTATGGATATAGTGTATACTCGACTGGTGCGCTTGCACCAAGGATGAAAAAAGGAGATACGATTATGAAAAATATGACATTAAAAACATTAGGAATCATGGTATTAACAGCTACAATGCTTGCATCTACAGTGACAGGATGCGGTGACAAGGAAACAAGTGAGGGACAGGCTACAGAGGTTGTTGAAGCAGTAGTGGAAACAGAAGCGGTTGTGCCAGAGACAGAGGTGGTTGAGGAAGCCACTGAGGAAATTGTCGTGGAAGATACTGAGACAACGGAAGTAGAAGAGACAGAAGTGCAGGAAGGGGCAGACTATACCGTTAAGGATATGTCCGCAACAAAGTATGCAAAGCAGAAGGTGAACGTCAGAAGTGGTGCATCTACGGATTATGAGCAGATTGGCTCTTTGAACGCAAATCAAAAGGTAACTGTAACGGGACAGGCTGATACGGGATGGTATCGCATTGACTATAACGGCAAAGAGGGCTATGTCAGTGATAAGTATCTGTCAGACCAGAAGGTGACAGCAAGCACTTCTGCTACAACCACTACGCAGACAGTCACTACACAGAATCAGTCTACAGGCACAGCTACAGATACAGCGCAGAATCAGACACAATCTGTAGATAACTCTGGTTCTACAGGAGATGCTTCTACAAGTGCACCTAGCACATCTACACCTAGTGCAGATACGGGTGCATCAACAACTACACCAGATAATTCTACGAGTACGCCATCAACAGATACAGGTAGTGCAGGAACAGGCGGAGTGATTGACCCCAATACTGGAATGACAATACCAGAAGAAGCACTAGATTTTCCAGTATTTGACCCGTCCACGAACCCAGTAGATGATAGTCCGACTTTCGGTGGTATTTACTAATTTGATGCTTGTTGAAATGAAGAGTCAGAATTAAGGTGGGGCATATGATTCGACCAAAGAATAAAAAAAACATATTTAAAGACATAAAAAGGCACATTATTTTAAGCCTATTCATGTGTATTGGAATCTTTACGCTTGATGCAAATACAGTAGGTGCTACTACTTGCGTGGAAGAAACAAAGATACCGATACTGGAAACAAGAGTAGGACGCTACAAACTGAATTATACGGGAAACACGAACCATTTTACAACATGGTATGAGAGCGGTGATGTGCAAGCGCAGTATATTTATGATGATGTTGGTGGTGCATATGAGAACAGTTCCAGTGCTTATCTAACAGCTCAGTCTGAAAATAGTGCGATTAAGCACGCTTTTTTGGTGTGGCAATCCAGAACTACGGAGAAAGAAGGATATGCTCCGATGGAAGCACCCGTGGTATTTATTACACCAAATGGTGGAACATGGATTTCTCCCCAGTACATCATCAAGGATGACCGTGATAACTGGGATGGACATAATTACGATAATTACGGAAGCATCTGCACTATGGTAACAGATGTTACAAGCATTGTGAAGCAATCTGGTTTCGGTAAATACTCTGTCTGCAACATTCCGATGTGGGAACCATCTTCTGCAAGTATGGGCAATAGCGGAACATATCCCGCAGGAGAATCCCCCGGTTCTTGGCAGTTGGTAATCGTTGAGGAGAACAGGGATTTTAATGTCAGAGCTGTTTCACTATCTGTTACCAGTGAATTTCACTTGGCAACGGATTTTACGGGAAATTTGGTCTTGGAGAACGGTTTAAAGTCTACCACGACAGGAGATGCAAACGGACAGTTCCTTTTTGGAATGGTGCGTTCCGATGAAACCGCATCCGTGACAGAATATATTAATACCAAGGACAGCCATGGAAATGTACTTGCGAATGCACTTGGACAAACCATAAATAAAGCAGGTCTTTATCGGAATGGTGCGGTGCAAAATAACAGAGATAGCGCAAATGGTGGTGTGTGTGTTGATTTGTCCGATATTTCTAATATCGGTAGTGGAGCAACGTCGGCAGAACTGTATGTAAGGAATGATACCTTGTGGACGGCATTTACCATGTTGGGAGCGAGCTTTGATATTTCTTATCCAGATTTTGAAGGTATACAGACAACCACGGTAAATGATGATGTTACGGAAGTTACGGTTGAAGGTTCATTTAAGAACATTGCCATTCCTGCTGATACAGGTATCTATGATGGAAACCTTGAAATTATCGTAGACGAAGGATTGACACCGATAAGCGCGACTGCGAAAGTTAATGGAACACTTATAACAACAGTACCAACTATCAATGGAAATGTCGTGAAATTCAGTGGCAGTGAAGTGCGAAACATGATGAATGGTGACGATATTAGCTATACGGTATTGTGTACTGTTAATAGCGCGGGAGCAATTAAGTACGAGAATGAAGCTCGATTTAACGGAAAGCTTCGCTCAGAAGGGGCAAATACAGGATATTGGGTAGACCAGATTTGGGTAGCTTCCTCTGAATGGGAGAGAGAAGTATATCAAATTACACTGAATAATCAAGGAGCAACGACAGCAGGAACATCTTGTTACTTTGAATGGTATAATCATGGAAATTACACGACAGAAGGATGCATAAATGCGATAGATACCATTGTCGCGCCAACCAAGGACAATTATATCTTTGATGGCTACTTTACAGGTGCGAATGGCACAGGCACAAAGTATGTGGATGCAGATGGAAGGATATTGTCGGATGCAACGACATTTACTGCTAATACAACATTATATGCATGTTGGATGCCGAAGATATACAAGATAACACTTGACAATCAAGGGGCAGGTAGCGGTAAAGAAGGAACTCTTTGCTACTACGAGAAGTACGGTGTAGGAAATTATACGGATGAAGCATGTACAACACCGATTACACAGATAATCTTGCCCGTAAAGGATGGCTATACATTTGAAGGTTATTGGACAAAAACAGGTGGAGATAGCGGTGGCGGAATTGTATGCATTACAACAGCAGGAATGGTAATGACGAGTTCCGCACTATTTACCGCAGATACAACCATCTATGCAGATTGGGAATCACAGATATTTACAATTACCTGTGATAATCAAGGTGCGACATATGATGGTTCAACTAGATTTTATGAGCAATATACAACATGCTTCTATTATGATGAAATAGTGATGGCACAGGGAACCACGTCATTAGATTATGGTTATACAGGTGGAGTACAATCTTTTATAGCACCTTACAACGGCACCTACTTTATAGATGTTTACGGAGCACAGGGCAGTAGTTGCTATGGACTTGGCGGATACGGTGGACGGTCCTATGGTGTTGTAACACTTGAACAGGGAGAATGCATCTATATCTATGTAGGTGGACAAGGAAGTGGACAAGAGGGTGCCGGCTGGAACGGTGGCAGTGCAGGAGAGTCATGGCTATGGGGCGTAGGAGCCGGAGGCGGGGCAACAGATGTCAGACGTGGCAACACCGCATTGGCGAACAGAATCATCGTAGCCGGAGGCGGTGGTGGCGGAGTCGCAACACCAAATAATGCAAATTCGGCGCAAGGCGGAGCCGGTGGTGGAACGACATATCAGCCGGTAAATATTTTTGCTTTTGCCAGTGGGTATCAACCGCAAGACCCAAATGGATATTTTGGACCATTTGTAAATTCATACGATGGTTATGCCCCGGAATATGCTCCGGCTGGCGCAGGAACTGCGTCGGGACAAGGAGGCGGCGGTGGATACACCGGAGGACGGACGAAAGTAACCGTTACAGGCGGTGCGTATAACATTATACCGGCTGGAGAGGGCGGAACAGGTTACATTGGTGGAGTGACAGCGGGCAATGTAGGTGGAACAAATTATGGTGTTGCATCCCTCGCAGGACAGAAGACGGGGGATGGTCATGCGGTTATTACAAGAAGCAACTATACTACGAAAGTTACGCAAACAACGAAAATTACCCCTCCCCAAAAAGAAGGATACTATTTTAGGGGATACTATACCGGAAAAAACGGAACTGGAGTAGCCGTTACAGATGCCAAGGGAAATATCTTAGTTGCCCCGGACTATTTTGCAGGAAACACAACCGTATACGCACATTGGTCTACAAAGGCTGCAGCAGGCTACACCATTGTTTATGATGGAAATGGGGCGACAGAGGGAGCAATGCCATCGGTAACTGTTCCGCTTGACGCAAATTATGTTCTTAATAGAAATCTCTATGAGAGAATGGGATATACATTTGCAGGATGGTCATCGTCTCCGACAGGGAAGGTAGAGTTTGCGGATAAAGAAGTTGTATATAATCTGGTGAATGCAAATCAGACCAAAACGCTGTATGCAGTGTGGACTCCGATAAAATATACGATACGTTTTAATGGCAACGGAGAAACAAGCGGAAGTATGCAAGATATGTTTTGTAACTATGGGAAAGAATATACATTGCCTCAACTTGAATATGAAAAGGTTGGATATCATTTTACAAAATGGACTACCAACCAAGACGGTACCGGTACGGAGTTTACAGATGGGCAATCTGTGAGCAGTCTGACTTCGATAGATGGAGCTATCGTTAATTTGTATGCACAATGGGAAGCAAACAGTTATACAATTATGTTTCATCCGAATGACGGAGGAGCGTTGATACATATTGAAGATGTAGTTGCGCAATATGGTACCGAAATTGCGCTTCCGAATGGCGCGGACTTCTATGTAAAATATACTCTGAATGGTGAGAATGTAACCGATGCGGTGCTTTCGGGTGCACTCAGTATGCTTACGGGGGAAGAAACCGCAGAAGAGAGTGAAACACTTTTGGAGGAAGAGCTGTCTGTGGAGGAGAGTGAGACACTTTTAGAGGAAGAGATAGAGAATGTTCAAACGGTTGCAGAAGAGGAAAAGATAACTGCGCCAGCACAAAAGATATATCCGTCGTTTTTTGGGGGATGGGATTTAGAGGAAGGTAAAAACCGTGTGACACCGCAGTGGAATGTCGGCGAAGCGGCGGATGTCAGTGTACTGGCAGATGCAGCAGGAGTGACGAATCAGAATGGAGCAGTGATTATCTTATACGCGGTCTGGGATGATTGCCCTTGGATTCAGGCGACAGACTTGTATTATACATTGGAACAGGCGCAGAGTGGTTATATTACGCAGGAGGAGATACTAAGCCATGCGACTGCCTCAGACCGGGAGGACGGCAGCCCGATTGCACCGGGATTTCATGAGAATGGTACATCCTTTTCTATTCCCGATTATTTGCCTGCCGATTTTACACAGTTTCAGAATGAGGGAAGCTCTACGGAAAATTTAACGGTGGTAGACAGCGCAGGAAATATGTATGTGAAGCAGATAACCGTCTATGTGGTAGATACGACACCGGTGGCGGTAGAACCGGAAGGGACAACGCGATTTATCAATGAGTACTATTATAATCAACCATATGAAAACGGTGGACTGGAAGAAAATTCAATCTGGCTGACGAATCCAGAGTATGTTGCAGCAATGCAGGAAACGTTTGATAATATTCGCAATGACACCGCGATACAGACCTATTACTTTACGCATGAAGAAATCGAAGCGATGAAAATGTATATCGCAGAGCATGGAATTGGAAATAGTAAAGAGACGGATGCACTCCAACAGTTCTACAATGAGTTTATGACAGGAAACGTTGTTCTTCATTAAATACAAAGAATCTGGCAAATAGTGGCTTGTCTAGGGACGCTCCAAGGCGTATACTTATACTAGGTATGCGGTTTGAAGAGAAGACCGCTCTAAAGGAGGAAAATCATGAACGTATTAGTTATTAACTGTGGTAGCTCTTCGTTGAAATATCAGTTGATTGATTCAAAGAGTGAAGCTGTATTAGCGAAGGGGCTGTGTGAGAGAATCGGAATCGATGGAAGATTAGTATATCAGAAGACAGGACTTGATAAAGAGATTACAGAGGCAGCAATGCCTACCCATAAGGAAGCCATTCAGATGGTTCTGGATGCACTTGTAAATCCTAAGACGGGTGCAATCGGAAGTTTATCCGAGATTGGTGCGGTAGGACATCGTGTGGTACATGGCGGTGAGAAGTTTACATCTTCTACACTGCTCACAGAGGAGGCTATGAAAGCGATTGAAGAGTGCAACGACCTTGCGCCGCTTCATAATCCGGCAAACTTAATCGGAATCAACGCCTGCAAAGAGTTGATGCCAAACGTACCGATGGTTGGTGTATTTGATACTGCCTTCCATCAGACAATGCCAAAGAAAGCATATCTTTACGGTTTGCCATATGAGTATTATGAGAAATATAAAGTAAGAAGATACGGCTTCCATGGAACAAGCCACAGCTTTGTGTCAAAGCGTACTGCTGAGTTCCTTGGCATGGATTTGAAGAACTCTAAGATTATCGTTGCGCATCTTGGAAACGGAGCATCTATCAGTGCCGTATTAAACGGTGAGTGTGTGGATACTTCCATGGGACTTACTCCGCTTGAGGGTCTTGTTATGGGAACCCGTTCCGGTGATATCGATCCGGCTATCATGGAGTTCATCGCAAAGAAAGAAAACCTTGATATTGAGGGCGTCATGAATGTGTTAAATAAGAAGTCAGGTGTACAGGGGCTATCTCGTCTGTCCAGTGATTTCCGTGATTTGGAAGCAGGTTACAACGAGGGCAACGAACTTGCAATCAATGCGATTGAAGTGTTCTGTTACCGTGTGGCAAAATACATCGGTTCTTATGTTGCAGCGATGAATGGTGTAGATGCGATTGCATTTACCGCCGGTATCGGTGAGAATACGGAATTGGTGCGTGGAAAAATATTAGCGTACCTTGGATATCTTGGAATTACGGTAGATGCAGAAGCGAATACCGTGCGCGGTGAGGATAAAGTAATTTCTTCTGCTGATTCTAAGGTTAAGGTATGCGTTATCCCGACCAACGAGGAGCTTGCCATCGCAAGAGAAACGGTTGCTCTGGTACAGTAAGAGTGTCAAGTGAAAAAACTTGACAAATTTTGCAAAGAAATGATTGACAAACGAAACATGCCTATGTATAATTGTTTAGGTGTGAAAACCTCATGCGTGAGAGAATCTCGCCGGGGTGGAGGAGTAAACCATGCTGATAGATATTTCAGAGATTGTGTCTTGTGAGAACAAGGAGATTACCAAAGAAGTTTCCATCGAGCTCAATTCGTTTATATCAAAGCTGGGTGAATTCCCAATCACAAAGAAGGCACCGATTGATATACGAATCGCGAACCGGGAGAACAAGCGGCTGCTTATCCAGGGAGATGTAGATTTGACAGTATCAATTCCGTGTAGCCGTTGTCTGGAGGATGTGCCGACAGACATCCATTTTTCCGTTGATAAGGAGCTTGAACTGAATGGTTCCGAGGTCAATGATGAAGAGATGGAAGTTACCGACTACCTGATTGGATTAAATCTGGATATAGATAAGCTTATCTATGGAGAGATTTTGGTGAACTGGCCGATGAAAGTTCTGTGCAAGGAGGATTGCAAAGGAATTTGCAAAGTGTGCGGAATGAACCTGAATAAGGGGAACTGCGATTGCCAGAGAACAGAACTGGATCCAAGAATGGCAGCAATCCAAGATGTCTTTAACAAATTTAAGGAGGTGTAAAGAATGTCAATTTGTCCAAAGAATAAATCTTCCAAGGGAAGAAGAGATAAAAGAAGAGCAAACTGGAAAATGACTGCTCCTGCATTAGTAAAATGCAGCAAATGTGGAGAGTTAATGATGCCTCATAGAGTATGCAAAAACTGTGGCTCTTACAACAAAAAAGAAATTATTGCTCAGGACTAATGAAGACCTGGTAGTGGGAGTGTTTGAGAAAACACTCCCACTTTTTCAATAAGGAGAGTACTATGGGAGAATTTTTTAATTTAGATAATAAGTTTTTTCAGGGAATAAATAAAGTCATCGACTGTGTGTTACTGAATGTGCTGTGGATATTTTGCTGTGTTCCGCTAATAACAGCATTTTTAGTGGCATGGCAGAGCGGTGTGGCGCTTTATTGGGTCATCTGTTGGCTGACATTCGCGCTTGCAGGTCCGGCCACGACAGCGCTGTATTATGCAATTAACAAGGTTGTACGTCATGGCAGAAGCTACATTTGGAAAGAGTACTGGCATGCATTTTTCAGTAATTTTAAGCAGGCAGCAGCAGCAGCGTTGGTTGTTGCGGGATTAGGACTTTTCATGGTACTTGACTGCTATATTATGTATCAGTTTGCGAAGGCGGGCGAGAAGAGTGGTGCGTTGTATGCAGTATTTTTGATTTTTATTTTGCTGATTGTTATGTGGGCAACTTATGTATTCCCGTACATAGCGCGTTTTGAAAACAAACTCTTGCAGGTATTAAAAAATACGGCGTTGATTGCGATTGCAAATCTTCCGTGGACATTTGTATTGTTGGTAGTGCTCATTGTGTCAGCACTTTTGGTCTGGGCAATGCCGCCGGTACTCGTTATTGTTCCGTCGGTTTATATGCTGATTGCAAACTTTATTTTGGAAAAGGTTTTCTTAAAGTATATGTCGAAAGAAGATATCGCAACAGAAGAGGAACGGAACCGGGAATTCTATAACTAGAAAAACTGGTTTTTTGCGTATTGACTTATAGAATGACTTATAATATATTTTTTTATAGACGCGAAGGTAACCTTAGCGACGTAGATTGGAGATTGGAATATGCAGCAGAGTAATGATGCCAAGGTAACGCGAGTTGTTTTGGATGCGATGGGTGGAGATTACGCACCTGCAGAACTGGTAAAAGGAGCTGTGGAAGCAGTCAAGAACAGAGAGGATATTCAGGTCTTTTTGGTGGGACAGGAGGATGTTGTCAGAGAGGAATTGACGAAGTATACCTACCCTGAGGAGAGAATCACCATCGTACATGCGGAGGAAGTGATTGAGACAGCAGAACCGCCGGTGAATGCGATTCGTAAGAAGAAGCAGTCCTCCATAGTTGTGGGCATGAATATGGTGAAGCAGAAGGAAGCAGATGCATTTGTTTCAGCAGGAAGTTCCGGGGCAATACTTGTCGGCGGACAGGTTATTGTCGGCAGAATCAAGGGTATTGAGAGACCACCATTGGCACCGCTTATTCCTACAGAAAAGGGAGTTTCGCTCTTAATTGACTGTGGCGCGAATGTGGATGCAAGACCGTCACATCTGCTTCAGTTTGCGAAGATGGGCTCTATTTATATGGAGAACGTATTGGGCATTAAAAACCCACGAGTTGCGATTGTAAATATCGGAGCAGAAGAAGAGAAAGGAAATGCCTTAGTGAAGGAGACATATCCTCTCTTAAAAGAATGCGGGGATATCAATTTTGTGGGAAGTATTGAGGCACGTGAGATTCCGCACGGGGAAGCAGATGTCATTGTGTGTGAGGCTTTTGTCGGCAATGTCATTCTAAAGCTGTATGAGGGACTTAGCAGTACTTTGATTAGTGCGATTAAGAAGGGTATGATGAGTACTTTAAAGAGCAAAATCGGTGCTGCACTTGCGCTTCCGGCGCTTAAGAGTACACTTAAGGACTTCGATGCGAGCCAGTATGGTGGAGCACCACTTTTAGGCTTGAATGGTCTGATTGTGAAGACACATGGAAGTGCCAAGGCAAAGGAGATTACCAACTCCATATACCAGTGTGTGACGTTTAAAGAACAGGACATTAATGGGAAAATTAAGAAAAATATTATAAGTTCAACCGAACAGGAAGGAATGTAAGCTATGGAATTTGAAAAATTGAAAAAAATCATTGCAGAGGTATTAAATGTGGATGAAGAGGAAATCAAGATGGAGACAACGTTTGTTGATGATCTTGGAGCAGATTCTCTTGATATTTTTCAGATTATTATGGGTATTGAAGAAGAATTCGACATTGAGATTGCAAATGAAGATGCAGAGCACATTGTAACCGTGGCAGATGCAGTAGAAGAGATAAAGAATGCTTCAAACGCATAAGAGATAATTAGATGATGTGAAATGGGAAGCCCTTGTTTCTGCAACAAGGGCTTTTATAAAGTTGTGAGAGTTTTTCTTGCTTTATACGAAGGCTGTAGGGCAAGAAAAGACCTCGCGGAAGATGGAGGGAAAGATGTCAAATTTGACAGAACTGGAAGAAGTCATTGGTTATGAATTCAAGCAGAAGGGGCTGCTAAGACAAGCGTTGACACACAGCTCGTTCGCCAATGAAAAGCATATGAAGAAGCTCTCAGATAATGAGCGCCTGGAGTTCTTGGGAGATGCTGTGTTGGAAGTTGTCTCAAGTGAATTCCTTTTTCAACATTATCCGAAGCTTCCGGAAGGTGACCTGACGAAGCTGCGTGCAAGTATTGTGTGTGAACCGACGCTTGCTATGTGCACACGAGAGATAAAATTGGGGAAATATCTTTACCTTGGAAAGGGAGAGAATCAGACCGGAGGCAGAACGCGTAAGTCTATTTTGTCGGATGCGCTCGAGGCGGTCATTGGAGCAATTTATCTTGATGGTGGATTTGAACCGGCACAGGCATTTATTCATCGGTTTATATTGACGGATATTGAGCATAAGAAGCTGTTTTATGATAGTAAGACAATCTTGCAGGAGGTAGTGCAGGGAAGCTACGATGAGCCCTTGCATTATGTGTTGCTTGCAGAGGAAGGGCCTGACCATGATAAGAGTTTTCGGGTGGCAGCCCAGATTGGAGATAAGCGGATTGGAGAGGGAAGCGGTCATACGAAGAAAGCTGCAGAACAGGAAGCTGCTTATCAGGCATTATTGATATTAAAGCCGAAGCTATAAGCAAAGAGAGGTATCTATGTATCTTAAAAGTATCGAAGTTCAGGGATTTAAATCATTTGCAAATAAAATCGTATTTGATTTTCACAATGGGATTACGGGCATTGTCGGACCGAACGGCAGTGGTAAGAGTAACGTAGCAGATGCAGTCCGCTGGGTATTAGGAGAGCAGAGCGCGAAGCAGCTTCGTGGAGCAAGCATGCAGGACGTTATTTTTGCGGGAACGGAGAATCGCAAGCCGCTCAGCTATGCATATGTGGCGATTACAATGGATAACTCTGACCACCAGCTTGCTATCGATTTTGAGGAAGTGACGGTTGCGAGACGTGTGTACCGCTCCGGAGAGAGTGAGTACCTGATTAACGGAAATCCATGCCGTTTGAAGGATGTGACAGAGCTTTTCTATGATACCGGTATCGGGAAAGAGGGTTACTCTATCATCGGACAGGGGCAGATTGAGCGAATTTTAAGTGGAAAACCGGAAGAACGCCGTGAGCTTTTTGATGAGGCAGCAGGTATCGTGAAGTACAAGAAACGTAAGGCGACGGCTCAGAAGAAGCTTGAAAATGAGCGTGAGAACCTTGTGCGTGTCAATGATATCTTAGCGGAATTAGAGCGTCAGGTAGGTCCGTTAGAGCGTCAGGCGGAAAAGGCGCGCGTTTACCTTAAGAAAAAAGAGGAATTAAAGACCTATGATGTGAATATGTTTCTTTTGGAAGTAGAACGCATCGATGCGCAACTAAAAGAAGTGCAGGATAAATTTCAAATTGCAGACCGGGAATTGAAGGATGCAAATGAGGCATATGAGAGTGCGAAGTCCGAGTATGAGAAGATGGAGCAGGATATGGCGCTTATGGATGAGAAGATTACGACCATCCGAGAAAATCTGAGCAATTCTACTGTTATGAAGGGCAAGTTAGAGGGACAGATTAATGTCCTAAATGAGCAGATTCATACGGCAGAGATGACGGATGAACATTTAAAGAGTCGTTTGGATTCCATCGACCGCGAAAAGGAAGAACGTCTACAGTCTAAGGCCTCCTATGATAAGGAAAAAGAAGAGTTGGATGTCCAACTGAAAGAAGTAGAGGAAAAAAAAGAACAAGCCACAGAGCATTTGCGCGTATTGCAGGAAGAAATCGCGCGTTGTACAGAGGGAATTGAAAAGGGCAAGAATGAGATTATTGAGCTTTTGAATAAGAAGGCTTCTGTCAAGGCAAGACAGCAGCGATTTGATACGATGTTAGAACAAGTGAATATTCGCAAGGCTCAACTGACACAGCGTTTGCTTGCGAGAAAGACGGAAGAGGCAGATTTAGAGTCTGTGCTTTCGGGCTATCAGAAAGAATTAGATGCTGTGAATGCAACAATTCAGGAGAAAAAGCGCGAAGCTGCCGACATGGAAGGAAAAGAGCGCACGTGGAAGAAAAAGTCCTTTGAGACAAACCAGCAGTTAGAAGAAGCGGTTGCGAAGTACCACAAGGAACAGTCGCGCTTGGAATCTCTTAAGAATATTGCAGAGCGTTATGACGGTTATGGTAACAGTATTCGCCGCGTCATGGAACAGAAAGCGCAGAACAAAGGGTTACTTGGTGTTGTTTCCGACCTGATTCAGGTGGAAAAGAAATATGAGATTGCGATTGAGACAGCACTCGGCGGTAATATTCAGAATATTGTGACCGAAGATGAAGAGACTGCAAAACGAATGATTGCATATTTAAAGCAGAACCGTTTTGGTCGTGCAACATTCCTTCCGCTTACCAGTGTGGATGGCAAGGGCAACTTTAAGAATGCTGATGCCTTAAATGAAAAAGGCGTCATTGGGCTTGCCAATACATTGGTGAAGACTGATAAAAAGTATGAGGGCGTTACTGCATATTTGTTGGGCAGGGTCATTGTGACTGAGGATATCGACTGTGCAGTTACTCTTGCGCGCAAGTATCATTACTCTCTGCACATCGTAACATTAGAGGGAGAATATTTAAGCCCGGGTGGTTCCATGACGGGTGGTGCGTTCAAGAACAGCAGTAATCTGTTGGCGAGAAAGCGCGAGATTGAAGAACTTGAGAAGACAGTTGCCCAGCTTGAGAATGAAATCAAAGAGCACAGAAATCGTCTGGAAGATATTAAGACGGCACGTGCCCTGCTCGCGGAGGATATTGAGAAAAATAAAGCAGACTTGCAGGAGCAATATATCTTACAGAATACGGCAAAGATGAATGTCGAGCGAGTGGCGGAGCAGAAGAATGAGAGCGAGAGCGTATTTGCTGGCTTACAACTTGAAAATCAAGAGATTGAGAATCAACTGCGTGAAATTTCTGAAAACAAAGAACGCATCTTACAGGAAATTGAGGCTGCGAAAGTTAGAGAGCAGGAGATTGAAGAAGAGAATATCAAATTTCAGGCAAGCTTGGATGAGAATTCCGGTAAGGAAGAGGCTGCACAAAAAGCGGTATCCGAAGTGCAGTTAGAGGAAGCCGGAATCCGTCAGAAAGCAGAGTTCGTTCTTTTGAACTTAGAACGTATTAATGGCGAGATTAAGCGTTATGAGGATGAGCGTGAGGGATTCCTGCGTGACGCAGAAGAGGCAAAAAAAGATGCCGAGAAGAAACGTCATGATATTGAAGAGATTAAAAAGACGATTTTGGCATCCGATGATACATACGCAAATTTGGAAAAAGAATTAAAAGAGAACCTTGCACATAAGGATGAGATGTCCACGGCGTATAAGGGCTTTTTCCAGAAGAGGGAAGAGATTGGAGAGAAGATTACCGCTTTAGACAAAGAAATTTTCCGTCTCAACAGTCAGCGTGAGAAATTAGAAGAAGCGCATGAGTATCAGAACAACTACATGTGGGAAGAGTATGAACTGACATTGCATGCGGCACTGGAACTCCGTAATGAGGAGTACACGGATCTTGCGGCGTTAAAGAAGATGATTGCATCCATCAAGGACGATATCCGTAAGCTTGGCGATGTCAATGTCAATGCGATTGAGGACTATAAAGAAGTGTCTGAACGATATGAGTTCTTAAAAACACAGCATGACGATCTCGTGGAAGCTGAGAAGACGCTGATGGGTATTATAGAAGAATTGGATACCGGAATGCGTAAGCAATTTATGGAGAAGTTTGCAGAAATTCAGCGCGAGTTTGACAAGGTATTTAAGGAACTTTTTGGTGGCGGTAAAGGAACGCTTGAATTGGTGGAGGATGAGGATATCCTAGAGTGCGGTATCCGTATCATCGCGCAGCCGCCGGGAAAGAAGCTTCAGAATATGATGCAGATGTCCGGTGGAGAAAAGTCACTTACCGCAATCGCGTTGCTGTTTGCAATTCAGAACCTAAAGCCGTCCCCGTTCTGTCTGCTGGACGAGATTGAAGCTGCATTGGATGACTCAAACGTTGGACGTTTTGCGAAATACTTGCACAAACTTACTAAGAATACGCAGTTTATTGTGATTACGCATAGACGTGGAACCATGGCGGCGGCAGACCGTCTGTATGGTATCACGATGCAGGAAAAAGGTGTATCGACATTGGTATCCGTCAATTTGATTGAGGGTGACCTTGACAAATAAGGGAGGAAAATCCACTGCGCCTGTAAAGGCAGTCACATTTTTCTTCAGAAAACAAGGAGGATTGAATGAGCGAGGAAAAAAAAGGATTCTGGAGCCGGCTGGTTGCAGGACTTGGCAAGACAAGAGATAATATCGTATCAGGAATTGACTCGATATTTAGTGGATTTTCCAGCATCGACGAAGACTTCTATGAGGAGATTGAGGAAATCTTAATTATGGGAGATATCGGCGTGAATGCGACGGAAGCGATTATTACGAGCCTGAAACAGAAGGTGCGCGAGAATCATATTAAGGATCCGGCAGAGTGTAAGGAATTGTTGGTACGTAGCATCAAAGAGCAGATGGATGTAGGGGAGACGGCATATCGTTTTGAGCAGGAAAAGTCCGTTGTGCTTGTGATTGGCGTCAATGGAGTTGGAAAGACAACTTCCGTAGGAAAACTTGCAGGTAAGCTCAAGGATCAGGGAAAACGTGTCGTGTTGGCAGCGGCCGATACATTTCGTGCAGCAGCAGGTAGCCAACTGTTAGAGTGGGCAAACCGCGCAGGAGTAGAGATGATTGGCGGTCAGGAAGGCGCAGACCCGGCAGCGGTTGTATATGATGCGGTGGCAGCGGCGAAAGCAAGAAATGCAGATGTGCTGCTCTGTGATACGGCAGGAAGACTTCACAACAAGAAAAACCTGATGGAAGAACTAAAAAAGATTAACCGCATTCTGGAAAAAGAATATCCGGATGCATATCGTGAGACGTTGGTGGTATTGGATGCAACAACAGGACAGAATGCGCTCAATCAGGCACGTGAGTTTTCTGAGGTGGCAGATATTACCGGAATCATTTTGACAAAGATGGATGGTACGGCAAAAGGTGGTATTGCGGTAGCAATTCATTCAGAGCTTGGTATACCGGTAAAATATATCGGCGTGGGTGAGACGGTCGAAGATTTGCAGAAGTTTGATGCGAATGAATTTGTGGATGCGCTCTTTGAGATAAGAACAAGTGATGTAAGTGCAATTTAGGAGGACAGAGAAATGCTGACGTTAGACAAGTTTGAGGAAGCTAGTGAGAAAGTCAAAGAAGTAACCCTTGAGACAAAACTCGTATACAGTGATTACCTAAGCGAGCTGACCGGAAATAAAGTATATTTAAAGCCGGAGAATATGCAGTTTACAGGTGCGTACAAGGTTCGAGGTGCTTATTACAAGATTAGCACCTTGACCGAAGAGGAGAGAGGAAGAGGTTTGATTACTGCTTCGGCAGGAAATCATGCACAGGGTGTCGCATATGCGGCAAAATGCTATGGCGCCAAAGCTGTTATTGTGATGCCGACCACGACCCCGCTTATTAAGGTGAATCGTACGAAGAGTTACGGAGCAGAGGTTGTGCTTTACGGAGATGTCTATGATGAGGCATGCCAAAAAGCATATGAACTGGCAGAAAAAGAAGGATATACTTTCATTCATCCGTTTGACGACTTGGCGGTTGCAACCGGTCAGGGAACGATTGCGATGGAGATTTTTAAAGAGCTTCCGCTTGTCGAGTATATTTTAGTGCCAATCGGCGGTGGTGGTTTAGCTACCGGCGTATCAACGTTAGCTAAGCTGCTAAATCCGAAAATCAGAGTAATCGGTGTGGAGCCGGCAGGAGCAAACTGTATGCAGGCATCTTTTGCAGCGGGGAAGGTGACAACACTTCCAGGTGTGAATACTATCGCAGACGGTACGGCCGTAAAGACTCCCGGAAGTAATATTTTTCCATATATCCAGAAAAACCTGGATGACATCATCACGGTAGAGGATGACGAACTGATTGTAGCGTTTCTTGATATGGTGGAAAATCATAAGATGGTAATTGAGAATTCAGGGTTGCTGACGGTAGCAGCATTAAAGCATCTGGATGTATCCGACAAACGTGTTGTTTCTATTTTAAGTGGTGGTAACATGGATGTTATCACGATGTCTTCTGTTGTACAGCAGGGGCTGATTTTCCGTGACCGAATCTTTACCGTATCTGTTTTGCTTCCGGATAAGCCGGGAGAACTTTCGAAAGTGGCGGCAGCGATTGCAGAGGAGCAGGGAAATGTCATTAAGTTAGAGCATAATCAGTTCGTTACCACGAATCGCAGTGCAGCAGTAGAACTGCGCATTACACTGGAAAGTTTTGGAAGCGATCACAAAAAACAGATTATCAAAGCATTGGAGAAAAAGGGATATAAGCCGAAGCAGGTACGAACAAGCCTGTAGCATGCATGATGGCAAAATACAACGTAACAAATGAAGGAGGTTGCCATGGAAAATAAAGATGCGCGGGAGCAGAGAGAGGGAAAATCATTTCATAAAATACTTTCCGGAATCGGAATTGCGGCGGCATGTCTTGTTTGCGGCGTAGGTGTGACAGCTTTGACTGCGCGAATCAACCGGGCAGAATTTGGAATATATTTGCTGCCTTTTATGCTTTCTGTAAGCGTATTTATATTTTCGACGCTCGGCTTTTTTCTGACAGAAGGGAAAAAGGAAATGTTGTATGGCGTCTGCTCTATTGCAGGTGCTGCTTGTGCAATCGTGCAGCTTGCTTTGATATTTTGAACCACAAATGAGACGAATATGACTTTTGGATGCTGGAAGTGCTGAAAATAGAGTCTTCCAGCATTTTTGCGCTTTAAAGGGGGCAAAAAATCTGTGAAAAATGTCAAATGATTTTCAAGCGTGGTTATGCTATACTGCATCTACGCAAAAATGATTTATCAAAGTACGGTTGATTGTTTCGAACATATCATTGAGGAAGAAAGGAGACATACATGACATTAGAACAGAAGATGGATGTAATGATGGGAAAAATGGATCTGACCATTGAGAAAATGGATCAAAAGTTCGAGCAGATAGACCGGCGTTTCGAGCAGATAGACCAGCGCTTTGAGCAGATAGACCAGCGCTTGAAACGGTTAGAGAATACTACTGATTTGATGAAGAATGATATCAGTGCGTTACAGATTGGACAGCATGAGATGGGACAAGAACTGAACATAGTATCTGAGCGTGTGACAGTAACATACAATTTGGCATTGGAGAATTGGGGGAACATTGTAGAGTCT
The DNA here is from genome assembly GCA_022771695.1 of Roseburia sp. GTDB lineage: Bacteria > Bacillota > Clostridia > Lachnospirales > Lachnospiraceae > Roseburia. The sequence continues at coordinate 59,385 of JALEKJ010000020.1, forward strand.
AAGGTGAGATTGAACCGGCTGGAAGCAGGCAACTGATAGTATAAAATATTTAAGGTGTCAAGAAAAAATACTTGACACCTTATTTCTTTTGTGATAACCTATCACAGGTGATGATTGATGGAAGAAAAAATGGAACAGGCGTATCTCTATGATTTTTATGGAGAACTGTTGAATGAGCGTCAGAGAAAGATATATGAGGATTTCGTATTCAACGACTTATCGTTAGGTGAGATTGCGGATGAAGAGGGAATCAGCAGACAGGGTGTGCATGATATGGTAAAGCGATGTACACGGACGCTCGAGAGCTATGAGGAGAAGCTTCATTTGGTAGAAAAGTTTTTATTCGCAAAGCAGAAGGTAGAAGACATCCACAAGCTTGCAAAGAACTTCCACGAGAGTCATGACGATGCAATTATGGAAGAAATCGAACAGATTTCAAATCAGATATTAGAGGAGTTATAGATGGCATTTGATAGCTTATCTGAAAAACTTCAAAACGTATTTAAGAATCTGCGCAGCAAGGGAAGGCTGACGGAGGACGATGTTAAGGCGGCACTTAGAGAGGTAAAGCTAGCACTTTTAGAAGCCGATGTCAATTTCAAGGTAGTGAAGCAGTTCGTTAAGGATGTGCAGGAGCGTGCAGTTGGTCAGGACGTAATGAACGGACTAAATCCCGGGCAGATGGTCATCAAGGTTGTAAACGAAGAGATGGTTCGCCTGATGGGATCTGAGACGACTGAGATTGCATTACAGCCCGGTAAGGCACTGACAGTCATTATGATGACCGGTCTCCAAGGTGCAGGTAAGACGACGACCACGGCAAAACTTGCCGGTAAGTTCAAGCAAAAGGGCAAGAAAGTATTGCTGGTAGCCTGTGATGTTTACCGTCCGGCTGCGATAGAGCAGTTGCAGATTAACGGTGAGAAGCAGGGGGTAGAAGTCTTTGCCATGGGCGATAAGAACAGCCCGGTAAATATTGCAAAGGCTGCGATAGAGCATGCCACAAAGAATGATTTTAATATTGTAATCATCGACACTGCCGGACGTCTTCACGTCGATGAAGAGATGATGGCAGAGTTAGTTCAGATAAAAGAAAGCGTTTCCGTACATCAGACAATCCTTGTTGTGGACTCTATGACAGGTCAGGATGCGGTAAACGTAGCGCAGACGTTTGATGAGCGCATTGGTATTGATGGCGTCATCTTGACAAAGCTCGACGGTGATACGAGAGGCGGTGCGGCACTTTCCATTCGTGCAGTGACCGGAAAGCCAATTCTCTATGCAGGAATGGGCGAGAAGCTTTCCGATTTGGAACAGTTTTATCCCGATCGTATGGCATCAAGAATCCTGGGAATGGGTGATGTGCTCACTCTGATTGAGAAAGCACAGGAGGATTTCGATGAGGAGAAAGCAAAAAAGCTTGAGCAGAAGATGCGCAAAAATGAATTTGACTTTGAGATGTATTTGGAGTCGATGAGTCAGATGAGAAAAATGGGCGGTATATCCAGTATTCTTGGTATGATGCCGGGAATGGGTGGGGGCAAGATGCCGGAGATTGATGAGGCTGCAGCGGAGAAGAATCTTTCCCGTACAGAGGCAATCATTTATTCCATGACACCGCAGGAGAGACAGAATCCGTCACTGTTGAATCCGAGCAGAAAACGCAGAATTGCACAGGGAGCCGGTGTAGACATTGCAGAAGTAAATCGTCTGGTGAAGCAGTTTGAACAGATGAAGAAGATGATGAAGCAGATGCCGGGCATGATGAAGCGAGGCAGACGTGGCGGTATGTTCAAAGGATTCCCGTTTTAAATTGAGTTAGGAATTGCGTCATACGCATTCTAATGTAACCGCGAAGCGGTTACTATACAAATAGTCAGCAAATTCAAGGAGGTGAAAGTAATGGCAGTAAAAATCAGATTAAGAAGAATGGGACAGAAGAAAGCTCCTTTCTATAGAATCGTAGTTGCAGATTCCAGATCCCCAAGAGATGGAAAATGTATCGAAGAGATTGGAACTTATGATCCAACAAAGAATCCAACAGAGTATCATGTAAACGAAGAGTTAGCAAAGAAGTGGTTAGCTAACGGAGCTCAGCCAACAGATACCGTAGCTCGTATTTTCAAGAACGCGGGCATCGAGAAATAGGATTAGTGAGGTGGACCTAATGAAAGAATTAGTTGAAGTAATTGCTAAATCACTAGTCGATTGCCCGGACGAGGTTGTTGTAACTCAGACCGAGAATGAGAAAGCCATTGTTTTGGAATTACGTGTAGCGCAGTCCGACATGGGCAAGGTAATCGGCAAACAGGGTCGTATTGCAAAAGCAATCCGTGCCGTTGTGAAGGCTGCTGCCTCAAAAGAAGAAAAGAAAGTTATTGTAGAAATCATGCAGTAAATGACAGGCTATCTTAGTGGTGGATGCGATTCCGCTGGAAGATAGCCTCTTTTCTTGCAACAGGATTAACCTGTTGCAAGAAGGCGCTATAATTAGGAGGATGCATGGAGGATTTATTACAGGTAGGTGTTATCACATCAACGCATGGAGTACGTGGAGAAGTCAAAGTATTCCCGACGACGGATGATGTGACACGTTTTAAGAAATTAAAGAAAGTTATCTTAGATACAGGAAAAGAATATCTGGAGCTTGAGGTTGCAGGAGTGAAGTTTTTTAAGAACATGGTAATCTTAAAGTTCAAAGAGTTTGATAATATTAACGATGTGGAGAAATACAGACAAAAGGCGCTCTATGTTACAAGAGAAAATGCAGTAAAGCTGAAAAAGGATGAGTACTTCATTGCAGACTTGATTGGACTTAGCGTACAGACCGATGAGGGAGAGACGTTAGGGAAAATGACGGATGTGATCCAGACGGGTGCGAATGATGTTTATGTTGTCCAAACGGCAGAAGGAGAGGAAATTTTAGTGCCGGCAATCAAGGAATGCATCAGAGAAGTGGATATCAAGGGCGGAAGTATGTTGATACATTTGCTGCCGGGACTTCGGGATATCAACCGGAAATAAGTGATGGAGAAAAGGAAAATGGCAAGATATATTAGGGAAGTGGAATTAAATAGACCAGAGGAGTTTGTGCAGTATATTATGACGGATTTTTTGGGCAAGCAAGGCTTTCAAATGAAAGAATTTAAGGGAGAGCTGGTTTATCGCGCAGGAAATGGCCTCCTAGAAATCCCAAAGTTTCTCACATGGGGCTATCAAAATGGAAGATTTCATATAGAGGCATGGACAAGAAATTGCTGGCTGCCGGGGGTCTATGGACGTGAAAATGCACTGGATGGCTTTATGGGATGCATTCCAAAGGAAGCCTATAAGAAGGATATTGAGGCGTTGATTGGGCTTCTGTTCCAACCATTGGCACAGTCGGAAATGCCTGAAAAGCAAGGAAATCCGGGAACGCCTGTAATGTCACAGAATCCGAGAATGAATGTGCAACAGCCAATTTATGTAAGAGGAACGGATATGTCTCGATATGCCACCATGGCATTGGTGTTTTCTCTGGTTGGTATCGTGTGCACATGTTTGTCAGGAATTTTGGGACTTATTTGGGGTTCTCTCGGAATTGTATATGGCAAAAAAGCAATGGATTCTCAGAAAAAAGGTATGGCGACGGCTGCATTCGTGATTGGAATAGTGACAGATGTGTTGGCGGGAATTGTGTGTGTGCTAAAGATTATTCTCGCAATATCACAGATGGTATAAGGAATCGCGACAGAGTAGAAGGGGAAGACCGAAATGAAATTTCATGTTTTGACTTTATTTCCGGATATGATTATACAGGGCTTGTCACAGAGCATTATCGGACGAGCCGCGGAAAATGGGCTGCTTTCCATCGAGGCGGTCAATATCAGGGACTATACATTGGATACGCATACGAAAGTGGATGATTATCCATACGGAGGCGGTGCAGGCATGTTAATGCAGGCACAGCCTGTTTACGATGCGTGGAAATCTGTGATAGAGAAAATTGAGCCTGGTGCGGCGGCAAATGATTCCGGCAGACATCCGCGAACTGTATATTTAACCCCACAGGGACAGAACTTTACACAGGAACTTGCCAAAGAACTGGCAAAAGAAGAGGACTTGGTGTTGCTCTGCGGTCACTATGAGGGCATTGATGAGCGTGTCTTAGAGGAAATTGTGACGGATTATGTGTCAATTGGCGATTATGTTTTGACAGGTGGGGAACTACCTGCAATGGTGATGATTGATGCGATTGCTAGGATGGTGCCGGGAGTACTGAACAACGAAGCGTCCGGCATACATGAGTCTTTTGAAGGAAATCTGTTAGAATATCCCCAGTATAGTCGCCCGGAAGAGTGGCATGGCAAGCGCGTGCCGGACGTATTGTTATCCGGTAACCAGAAGAACATTGATGCATGGCGCAGGGAAGCATCGGTCTGCCGTACTAGAGAGCGTCGCCCAGATATGTATCTGCAGTATGAAAAGCTACAGAGGTGTCTGGATTATTTAAAAGAGCAAAAACTTCTTCATATGGATATGATAGAACTGATAAACAGAGGTCAGGCGAGACTGGTGTACGCAAAGAAGGGGAATATTTGTCTTTACGATAGGGCGAGTGGAATTTATTTCCATACAGCGGAAACACCGGAGGAAGGCAGGAGTGCCTTGCATGCTATGAATGAGGATGCAGAGGTAAATGGCGGTGTAAAGCTTTTTGTGCTGCATCAGGACTTTATGCGTGAGCAGGCAGAAGAACTTCTTCTTGCAAAAGAGTTGATGTCCTGTTATCAGGCAGTATATACAAGAAAAGAAAAATTGTCGATTACAGGTCTGTATCGGCTGGATGGAAAGAAGCAGGAGGGAATTGCAGAAATTCGTCCGCTTACCATGGAGCATATGGATATCGTTACGGCGAACTATCAAACAGTGGATGATGCAGACTATATCAGAGATCGTATAGAAAAAGGATGGATGTTTGGCGCATTTATAGAGGGGGAGTTGGCAGGATTTTCGGGAATGCATACAGAAGGCGGCATTGGTATGTTGGAAGTGCTTCCACAGTATCGCGGCAGATATATTGGGAAAGCTTTGGAGACTTATATGATTAATCTGTCATTGGAGCGCGGTATGATACCATACGGGCAGGTGGCAGAAGGCAATGAGGTTTCAAGGAAACTTCAAGAGTCGCTGGGATTGTGTTTCTCTAAGACGTTGGTTTATTGGATGGAGAAAATGTAATCTGGTTTCGCACAACACCCGGAAAAGTTGTAAATAATGCTTTACATTTCAAGAATCCTGTGATAAAATACAACAGTTGTGAGTAAATAGATGGTCCTCTGTTACGAATAGGCGTATTAAGAACATCCAAATAATAGGAGGTCACAAAATGAACGCAAGTGAAATCATTAAGAACATTGAAGCAGAGCAGTTAAAGGCTGAGGTACCTGAGTTCCGTGTTGGTGATACTGTAAAAGTTTACGGTAAAATCAAAGAGGGTAACCGTGAAAGAATCCAGTTATTTGAGGGAACTGTTATTAAGAGACAGGGCGGAAGCAACCGCGAGACATTTACAGTTAGAAAAATTTCTAACGGTGTAGGTGTTGAGAAGACTTGGCCATTACATTCTCCAAACGTTGAGAAGGTAGAGGTAGTTCGTCAGGGTAAGGTTAGACGTGCGAAGTTGTTCTACTTAAGAGACCGTGTTGGTAAGAAGGCTAAGGTAAAAGAATTAGTAAAATAATAAGCTGATGCGAGAAGAAGTCACAGATATCTTTAGAGATGCCTGTGGCTTCTTTTTTTTGAAATAGAAGAGCACTTTTGTTTCGTGAAAAATAAACAACAAGCAGCGCAGAAAAAGTCAAGAGATTGCCATAATATGGGTTGACAAATTTTATGGGGAGGTAAAACAGTACTATGGGTTTGGAAAAATACCTGTAAATAATTACTACCAGAAGAAATTTATGGAGGAACCAAAGATTATGAAGAAAAAATTATTAACAGCCGTATTAAGCGCAGTTTTATGTCTTGGTATGAGTGTGACAGCAATGGCAGCGACAAGCCCGAGTGCAGGCATCCCTTCATCTGATGATGTTACCATGGGAAATGTTAGCAATGACTTTTATACAAATGCAACCCAAGCACAGACTGAGGCATTGGATGCATTTTATGAGAAGGTTGAGTTAATGGAGAGCGAAGGAAGCGGTCGTGAGGTGTACAATGTGGTTGCAGGAGAATTGATTGCAGCAACAGCAGGTGTTTCTGTTAAGGTTGAATTTGCAACGATTCTTGAAGTAAGTGCAACAGATATCTCAAAGCCGGTTCGTTTTGAGGCGCCGGGTATCTCGGCTGGTAATTCTATCGTAGTACTTCACTTAAAGGCAGATAGTACATGGGAGAATATTCCGGCAGTTGCAGGAACATGGGGATATACATTATACACCTGTTTTTGTAATGATGACAGCAGTAGCAATGCTTGGCATCGCAGTTGTTGTAAGACGTAAAGAAGCATAAGAACTATTTGTAAATGAGAAGATAGAAAGTGTAAAGAGCTATATGCCATATGATGTGGCGTATAGCTCTTTCCTTATCGGAGAAGAAGAATGAAAAAGATTCAAAAAAATGTGTGGTACAGGCGATAGGTTTGCTGGTGTTTTCCGGCGTCTTGTGTGTTGAGGCAATATGGGGTGTATTCTGTTATGGGGAGAGTATGCTGAAGAAGAAAACAGATAGCTATTTAAGAGCAAATTCCGGCTTTACGTATGATGGGAAAGAATATTGTTACCGCGAAGATATAATAAACATTCTGTGTATTGGCGTAGACCGTGAAGAAAGTATGATGTTTGATTATGGAGACGGCAGAAGCTTGGGGCAGGCAGATGCTATTTTCCTTGTGTCGATTGATTTGAGTCATGATGCTATTCGAGTGATTGCGGTACCGCGTGATACAATGGTATGGATGAAAGTATATGATAATAACGGAAATTATCTGTGTGATGCTCCGGGACAGATTACGCTGCAGTATGCTTATGCAGATGGGGGACCTATGAGCTGCTATCTGATGACAAGGCAGGTGGCAGACTTATTACAGGGCATCCCAATCCAAGGATGTGTAGCGGTTAATTTGAGTTGCATTTCTGCAATTAACGATGCGGTTGGCGGTGTGGAGGTTATGCTGGCTGAGGACTATACGGCGTTTAATCCCAAATTCAAGGATGGAGCGACGATACGCTTACAGGGAGAAGAGGCGCGTGATTTTATCCAGAAGAGAGATGTCAATGAGCAAGGCAGTGCGTATGCAAGAATTGACAGGGAAAAGCAATATCTGAAAGCGTTTATTGAACAAGCAAAGTTTGCTGTTAAGAGAAATCCGATGCTTCCGTTTTCGCTCCTTTTGCAGTTGCAAGAGAATATGACAATGAATATCGGGCAGGAGGAGATATTCTTCCTGATACAAAAAGCATTATCCTGCAGTTACAGTGAGGAGGAAATATATGTGCTGCCGGGACAAATTGTACAGGGAGATGTTTACGAAGAATATTATCTGGATGAGAAAGCAGTCATGGAACTGACCTGCACACTATTTTGCAGGGAGGTTGCAGATGGAGCAGATATGCGCTAAAATGTCTACTTAGGTGAGGAGAGATAAACATGGAATTGAGAAAAAAAATGCCACCTAAAAATACGATGATTGCAATTATCTGTTGTGTTGTGGCAGCGTGCTGTTTTGTATATGTGCTTGCGGATTATGTGCGAAAGGCGCGGGAAGAGCAGATTTATGAGGAGATGCGGAACACGGTTGCGACAGAAGCGTCTGAAGAGACTGAAGCGGTGGTGCTGCCGGAAGCAACTGAGACAGGAACAATTTTTTGTGATTCGGTATATGATTTCGAACAACTCTGTGAGCAGAATCCCGATATCTATGCATGGATTTCGGTGCCGGGCACGCAGGTGGATTACCCTGTATTTCAGTCAGAAACAGATAATTACTATTTAGATCATAATATGGATGGAAGCGTGGGGTATCCGGGAACCGTTTATACGAACAAGTGTAATGCTAAGGACTTCTCAAATTATAATACAGTACTTTACGGACATAATATGGGAAATGGCACGATGTTTGGAAGTCTGCATTCGTTTGAGGATGAGACTTTTTTTGATGCGAATGACAGTATTGTGGTATACACAAAGGACAAACGTTTGACCTATCAAATCTATGCAGCGGTAAAGTTTTCAGATGAATATATACCTGCCTATTATAATGTGAATACGGCGGAAGGGATGATGACCTTTTTAGAAGCACTGGAAACTTGCATGGATGAACCGGAATCTCATCAGCGTTCCGGAGTTATGGTGACAGAGGAAGATCATATTATAACTCTTTCGACATGTGTAAAGAATGAACGTTCACGCAGATATCTGATTATAGGTAAATTGATAGAGGAAGCTTGCTATAATTAGTGAATTGCAGATGAAATCCATATTAGAATATAAGCTGACCAGTTGATTCGTTGACAAGATATTATCGCGGGTTATATAACGACATAAACCGATGAATGGAGAAATATGTCGAAAAAGGGGGAATGGTTATGAAGAAAAGAATGTTGACCAGAATGAGTACGGTATTGATGTGTTTATGCCTGCTGATATGTCTCATGCCGGTGAAGACATATGCGGAAGAGGTAACTGATACGATTACGATGCCGGTTTGGATTGCAGTTGATAGCGATGAGACTGATTATGTGGTGTCAGAGTTCAATGCAACATTTACTCCTACTACACCAATTACAATAGAGGAAGGGGTACAAAGTGTGTGCCTAATGACAGTCCATGGGAATACGGTGGTGAATGGAGTAGAAATAGGTCAAAAGTAGAGTACGAAGTAAATTTTTCCAATTCCGACGAAGTAGAGTACGCCAGTGACCTTTATTTCGGCAAAAATGATAGTGCAACAGCGAATGGTACGCTTACCGTTCCTATTCCAAGCGGCTATGACGGAACCTGCGTGGACAAGCTGTCTTATCTGGACTGCGAGGGATATGAACAGGAAGGCAGTGTTGCCACAGCAACCGATACAACAATAACTGTTGATATTCCGGTAACAAATGGATACGGCGAGATTGATGTGAACTACTACAGCGAAGCATTAGGAAATAATACACCAAGCGGAAGCGATGTTACACCGGACGCTTACGTTATTGTAAATGGACAGAAGATAGAACTTAGTACGAGTGTTGACTTTTCATTCAATGAGGCACAGGCAAATACGGTTGAGGCAACGTTGCTCAGCAAATTTGAGGGAGACTGGCAGAATCTATCGGATGAAGAGTACGAGGCACAGAGTGAAAGAGTCTTAAAACAATTTATATTAGAACAGACCGGTGTTGTAGCAGACAGAGTTGAGATTGCTAATATGATTGATATTTCCAACACAGCAAGTATTGATTTGTCCGCAGGTGTTCCTATTACGTTCAAAGCAGCAGGTATTTGTGCCGGTGATATGATTGTAGTACTTCACTTGACTACGGCGGGACAGTGGGAGAACATTCCTGCAACAGCCGATAATGGTGTGATTACAGGTACATTTACATCTCTTTCTCCAGTATTTTATGCTAAGGTTACTACGGCGGTAGGTTCTGATAACCACACACACAGCTACGCTGCAACGGTAGTAGAGCCGACAGCAATATGCCGGCTTTTGCGGCAATGCTTGCGCTTGCAGCATTGGCAGGAGTATCAGTAACCACCAGACGTAAAGCTAGTGCACGTTAAGTCAATAAGAATAGATATAAAAAGCTATATGTCTGGAAAGGCATATAGCTTTTTTAGAAAGCTAGCGGATGAATTATCTATATATTGCAAAGGATTTCTCCGACTATACTTAAAAGACATTTTTGCGGTGAGTGAAGATAGTGAGATATCGCATGTCCTTGGAAGACATGGAGTCGATAAAAAAGAACATATCATCACAAGTTCCATTTGTGTGAACAGGAAAAGAGAAAAGAGTTATATCGTAGTCGGAGTGTTGAAGGAAGAGGCTTATTATATGGGAAATTAATTGCTAATCCACATTGATTGTGTTAAAGTATAACAATAGTCGATGTGGATTTGTTACGTGGTTTGTGTTAAAGTGTAGCAGGCATCGATGTGGCAATTTTATTTTAACCGACGGATTTGAGAAACATAATCGAAAGAGGATAACTATGCGCAGACAGAGAAGTGGACTTAATTTTACAAAACGCAAGAAAAAAATAAATATGGAAATTGTGAAAGAAGTGAGCGTATGGGCAGTAGAGATTGCAATTACACTTCTTTTGGCATTTACGTTCGTATATTTTATCGGATTACGCACCAGTGTGGTCGGACAATCTATGGCAGAGACGTTACATAGCGGAGATGAGATTCTTGTCAACCGGTTTATATATAAGGTGACGAATCCAAAACCGAATGATATCATCGTTTTTTTGCCGAATGGCAACGAAAAGTCGCATTATTATGTGAAGCGTGTGGTGGCAGTGCCGGGTGATACAGTATTGATTGAAAACGGTGTACTCTATGTGAACGGGGAACTGCTTGAAGAAGAGATTGATGTTGCGTCCATTGAGGAGGCTGGATTGGCATCGGAGGAGATTACGCTGGCATCAGATGAATTTTTTGTTCTTGGAGACAATCGCAATAACAGCGAAGACAGCCGATATGCCAATATTGGAAATATTAAAAAGGAGCATATCATAGGAAAAGCATGGTTTCGGATAGCACCGTGGGGTGATATGGGATTCCTGTAAAATCGCAGAGTGTGGTGGAATGAGGATAATGTGGTATTTGAAGAGAAAAGTGAGGTAAATATATATGCAGTTTCAGTGGTATCCCGGACATATGACAAAGGCGAAACGCCAGATGCAGGAAGACATCAAGCTGATTGACTTAGTCATTGAGCTGGTAGATGCGAGAATTCCGCTTAGCAGCAGGAATCCGGATATTGATGAATTAGGAAAAAATAAATCAAGATTGATTTTAATGAATAAATCAGACCTTGCAGATGATGTGGCGAGCAAAGAGTGGGCAGCATTCTTTAAGGAGAAAGGTTATTTTGTGGTTGAACTTGATGCCAGAAGCAAGGCAGGTATGAAACAGGTGACGGCAGTCGTGATGGAAGCCTGCAAAGAGAAGATTGAACGTGACAGAAAGCGGGGAATCAAAAATCGTCCGGTGCGTGCGATGGTAGTGGGAATCCCGAATGTCGGTAAGTCCACGTTTATCAATTCCTATGCGGGAAAAGCATGTGCCAAGACGGGAAATAAGCCGGGCGTGACGAAAGGCAAGCAGTGGATTCGTCTGAATAAGAATGTGGAACTTTTAGATACCCCGGGAATTCTTTGGCCGAAATTTGAGGACCAGATGGTTGGTCTTAGATTGGCGTTAATTGGCGCAATCAAGGATGAGATTTTAAATATTGATGAGTTGTCGCTGGAATTGATTAAAATATTAAAAGAATACTATCCGGGTGTACTGGCAGCACGTTATAGTACAGAGGAAAATCCGCTTAGTGAGGATGCGGAGCCGGTAGAAGTCTTAAAGCAGATTGCCGAGAATCGTAAATGTATTTCGAGAGGGAATGAATTGGATTACAGTAAGGCGGCAACGCTTTTGATTGATGAGTTCCGTAGCGGAAAGTTTGGGAAAATTACGATAGAGAGACCGTAAGGGAGCACGCAGCATATGGAAGAGAAGAAAATTGGAATTATTAAAGAGGAACTGAAGGCAGCAGAGGATACGATGCTGCCTTCTTTTGTCGCGGAGTATGGGAAGGATGAAAGAGCCGGCGTCAGAAAACTGGTGGAGCAGGCAAAGGCACGTCTAGAGAAGCTTGCGGCAGAGCGTGAGCGTACGGAGCAGTTGAAAAAATACGAAAAAGAGTATGCGGTGTATGGGCATATCTGCGGTATCGATGAAGTTGGACGTGGACCGCTTGCAGGACCTGTAGTAGCAGGAGCTGTTATCCTGCCGAAAGATTGTGACATCCTTTACATTAATGATTCAAAGAAACTTACTGCAGCAAAGCGGGAAGAACTCTACGATATCATCATGGAAAAGGCAGTTGCAGTTGGGCTTGGAATTGTAGGACCTCAGCGCATTGATGAAATCAATATCCTTCAGGCAACCTATGAAGCGATGCGGGAAGCTATAAGCAAATTGAGTGTAACACCCGATATATTATTAAACGATGCAGTGACAATTCCTGGAGTATCGGTGCGTCAGGTGCCAATTATCAAGGGGGATGCGAAGAGCATTTCCATCGGCGCGGCAAGCATCGTGGCAAAGGTTACGAGAGATCGGATGATGGTAGAATATCACAAGATTATGCCGGAATACGGTTTTGCATCCAACAAGGGGTATGGTTCGGCGGAACATATTGAGGCATTGAAAAAATACGGACCAACACCGATTCACAGAAGGAGCTTTATCGGGAATTTTATATAAAGAGGGACGAAGATGCACATATCAGATATGCTTAGACAATATAACAGGAATGTGAGCAATGGCACGGAAGAATTGCGCAGTGCGCAGGGCACACAGAAGCTTGTGTCAACGATAGGAGAGCTGTCTGCCGGAAGTGTGTTTGAAGGAACCGTGAACTCTGTAAAAGGCGGAAAAGTAACTCTGGCATTGGGAAATGGGCAGGTGCTTACCGCACGCCTAGAGGGAAAGGTAGATATGAAGCCCGGAACGGCTATGTTTTTTCAAGTGAAGTCTAACGATGGCTTGACGGTTTCTATCCGTCCTTATAGTGGCTTGGGAAATGCAAGCAATCCGATTCTGTCAGGTGCGCTTACAGCGGCACAGGTTCCGGTGACGGAACGGACGCTTGCGATGGTAGATGCCATGATGCAGGAGAATATGTCTGTAGACCGGCAGAGTATTCTTGATATGGTAAAAATATTAAATGCAAACCCGGAGTCAAATGTGCAGACCATTGTGCAGATGACGAAGTTGGGATTGCCGGTGACGGAGACAATGGCCACGCAGTTTGAGAATTATCTGTCCGATCGGCATGCACTTTTGAATGAGATGGAATTGGCAGTAAATCAGATGGCAGAGGTTCTCAGTGATGAAGCGATGACACCGGCGGATTCATTTGCATTATATAGCAGGATTGTAGATATATTTATGACAGAGGACACACTACAGTCAGAAACAGCACAGCCGGCTGCTATGGCACCGCAGACAGCAGAGCAAACGGCAGAGCAGGATGCTGCCGGTAAAGCGACGGCATTGCAGCAGGATGTAGCGTCTGGTGGCAGCGTAAACTTAGAGGGGACACAGGCGGCTAGGCTGGCGGCGATAATGGGGGATGGCGCGGCGAAAATGGAGGTTATCTGGCAGGGAGATATGGCGGAGCGTATTCAGAATGCGTCAAATCCGGTGTCCGTTGAAACCCTGGGCAGTTTGCTTTCTGAGGAACAGTTAGAATCGCTTGGCAAAGCGTTACAGGAGGTCCCGACGCTTACGGGCAACTCTGCGCTCTTTGTAAATGGCAATGCGGAAGAGATTTTTGTTGATACGATGCAGGATGATACGGTTGTTGTGTCTGAGATGCTAGAACCGGAAACAGCAGATGAAGCACAGATTGCGACAAAAATGATTTTAAATAAGGATATGCCGGTAAGTGAGTTCCTTCGAACGTTACAGGGAGCACTGTCAGAGAACGGAGAACTTGGATTTTCCGGTGTGCAAAGGCTTTTTGCAGGAAAAGAATTTCAGATGTTGCTTCGCAATATGGTAGAACAGCAGTGGCTGATAAAACCGCAGGATTTAAAGGAAGAACAGCGGATGACAAAGCTGTATGAGAAGATGAATCGTCAAATGGCGCAGGTGGAATCTGCAATGAAGACGGCCGGAATCACACAGAATTCTTTTTTACAGACGGCGGCAGATATTCGTGGAAACATTGAGTTTATGAATCAGATGAACCAGATTTATAATTATGTACAGATACCACTTAAGATGTCCGGTCAGAATGCGAACGGAGAACTTTACGTTTACACCAATAAGAAGCAGTTAAGTGACCCGGAAGCGGAGCTGACGGCATTTTTGCATCTGGACATGGAGAATCTCGGGGAGACTGATGTGTCGGTGCGTATGAAGGATAAACAGGTGAAGACAAACTTTTACTTTGAGGATGATACCTCCTATGATTTGGTGGAAAAACATCTTCCAATTTTGGAAAAGCGCCTTAGAAGCAAAGGATATAACTGTACGATTACCATTACGAATGAGAAGCGAGATGTGAACTTTAAGGAGAATTTTGTGAAAAAGGGCAAGGTATCGGCGGGCAGTGTTCACAGATATTCGTTTGATGTGCGGGCATAGGAGGAAGACATGGCAGAGCAGACTTTTGAAAAGGAAAAACAAAAAACTGCGGTAGCAGTCGCATATCAGCCGGGGGATGTGGCACCTAAAATCCTAGCTGCCGGAAAAGGCGCGGTGGCAGATCGTATCATTGAGACGGCAAAAGAGAATGACGTGCCTTTTTATCAGGACAGCGGGTTGGCGGATACGCTCTCCCGGCTTGAAATCGGAAGCACGATACCACCGGAGCTCTATGAGGTGGTGGCTGAGATTCTTGTGTTTGTAGACGACATGGATCATATGAAGGCGAAGCTTAAGAATTCGGGGCTGATATAGTGGTATGTGACAGTCACAGGATGAACAGATAGGGGAAGCAGATTGAATAAACGGGCGGTCGGAACAGCTTATGAAAAGCGGGCAGGGGAGTATTTAGTGCGGCAGGGATATGAGATTGTCGCATATAATTTTCGCTGTCGATATGGAGAGATTGATATTATTGCCAGGGATGGGGAATATCTTGTGTTTGTGGAAGTGAAGTATCGGAAGAACATAGGGAGTGGCAATCCGCTTGAGGCAGTAAACGCAAAGAAGCAGCATATTATCAGCAGGGTGGCATCTTACTTTTGCCTGACAAATGGCTATGATGAGAACACACCCTGCCGTTTTGATGTCGTGGCAATCCTTGGGGATGAGATATCTCTGATTCGGAATGCGTTTGACTATGCAGGATATTAAGTGGGATACTTTTGGAAGAACAGAGAACAGAGGACAGGGCAGAGAGGAAAAACGGAGAATTGATACTTGATGTTTGATAGAGATGATGAAAAATGATGAGTGGAAAAATTGGGATGATAAAAAAGAAGGGCACAAACAGTGCGTTGTGCGAAGAGTGGCATGGGACAGAGGACGGGGCGCAGGTACTTGTGCTAAAATACCCACTGTTAGAGGAAACCGGAATTGTGAAACACTGCTTTACTACAAGAATTGGCGGTGTAAGCGAGGGGATATTTTCTACTATGAACTTAAGCTTTTCACGTGGAGATGACAGAGCGGCAGTCGAGATAAATTACAGACGGCTCGCTGAGGTTCTGGACGTATCGTATGAGAAGTTTGTCTTTACGGATCAGACGCATACGGTAAATGTGCGGAAGGTGACAGCGAAAGATGCGGGGAAAGGAATTGTGCGTGAGCGTGATTACACAGACATTGACGGACTGATTACCAATGAACCGGGGCTTGTGCTGTCCACGTTTTTTGCAGACTGTGTGCCGCTGTATTTTGTGGACCCGGTACATAAGGCAATAGGTATGAGCCATTCCGGCTGGCGCGGCACGGTCGCGCGCATGGGAAAAGTTACTGTGGAAGCGATGAGCTACGAATACGGAAGTAGAGCGGAGGACATTATCTGCGCCATCGGACCATCGATTTGTCAGGACTGCTATGAAATCAGTGCGGATGTTGCCGAAGCGTTTGCGTGTGAGTTCGCAGGCCATGAAGAGGAAATACTTAAGGCGAGCCCGAAGAATGCGAACACCGAAGCCGCGGCGGAGAAAAAGTATCACCTGAATCTGTGGAGAGCGAATGAAATCGTGCTGCAGGAGGCTGGCGTGAAACAGGAACATATCGCGGTGACAGATGTCTGTACCTGCTGTAACAGCAAAATACTTTTTTCGCATCGGGCAAGTCATGGAAAGCGGGGGAATCTGGGCGGATTTCTGTGCTTGAAGTAGGTGGAAATTTATATCAAGAAAAAGTTTGGGATAAGTGCTATAATGTTTAAAGCTTATGATTGGGAAAGGAATTAAGAACATGGAAACAAAACATTATGTAGATTATATTGTAGAGGAGACGAAAAAAATTCTTGCCATTGACAGTCCGAGCGGTTTCACGAAGGATGTTGCAGCCTATGTGATGCAGGCATACAAGGAACTTGGTTATGAGCCGCAGCTTACGGTAAAGGGCGGCGTGCTCGTAGCACTTGGCGGCAAGGATAAGGACAATGCTGTGATGTTAGAGGCACATATCGACACACTCGGTGCGATGGTTTCCGAGATTAAGGCTAACGGTCGTCTGAAGGTGACACCGATTGGCGGTATGAATGCGAACAATGCGGAGGCGGAGAACTGCCGCGTGCATGCGCGCTTCGGCGATGTGTTTGAAGGAACATTGCAGCTTGTCGACGCGTCCATTCATGTAAACGGAGACTACAATAACAAGAAGCGCACTTTTGATGAGACGGAGATTGTGTTGGATGAGAAGGTGCATTCCAAGGAGGATGTGGAAAAGCTTGGTATCATGGTGGGAGATTTTGTATGCTTCGACCCGCGCACGGTTGTGACGAAAACCGGTTATATCAAGAGCCGTTTTTTAGATGATAAGTTAAGTGTCGGCATTCTGCTCGGTTACGCGAAGTACTTAAAGGAGGAGCATATCACGCCGGAGCGCATGGTTTACCAGCATATCACCGTGTATGAGGAGGTAGGACACGGCGGTGCAGCTTCCATTCCTGCAGGAGTGACCGAGGTTATCTCAGTAGACATGGGATGCGTCGGAGAGGGTCTTGCCTGTGAGGAGACACAGGTGTCTATCTGCGCAAAGGACAGCCGCGGACCGTATCATTATGATGTGGTGACCGGACTGATTGCCGCTGCAAAGAAAGCAAAGGTGGATTTTGCGGTAGATGTGTACCCGTATTACGGTTCCGATGCGGATGTGGCACTGACCGCCGGCTATGATGTGCGCCATGGGCTGATTGGCGCAGGTGTTTACGCGTCTCACGGCTATGAGCGAAGCCATGTGGATGGCGTGAAGAATACGTTTGAATTATTGAAAGCTTATATAGGTTCATAAAACCTTAAGAATTTCATGCGATTATCTTTATTGTATGCGCAGACCTCTCATGCTATATTAACTGTATTAAAACAAATAGTACAGTTGGTACAGATGGGAGGTCTGATTTGATTCAGCTAAATTACCGGGATTCAAAACCGATTTATGAACAGATCAAAGAGGGGTTTCGCAAGCTTATCATCTCTAATTCTCTTTCTGCCAATGAGAAGCTGCCGTCCGTCCGTGAACTCGCGTCCGGTCTGGCAATCAACCCGAACACGATTCAGAAAGCTTATCGTGAACTGGAAAGCGAGGGGTATGTCTACTCGATTGCAGGAAAAGGAACCTTTGTGGCAGAGCATCAGGGAGTCTATGATGTGAGACAGCATGAATTACTGGAAGAATTTGATGAGATTGTCGAGGAGCTGTACTTCTTGTCGGTAAAGAAGGAAGCGCTTATTGAGCGAATAGACAGTCTTGCAGAAGGAGGAGAGAACGCATGATAGAAGTAAGGGGCTTAGAAAAGTCGTTTGATGGATTTAGGGCATTACGCGGCGTGGATATGCATGTAAAAAAGGGCGCAATCTATGGTCTGGTCGGTCCGAACGGAGCGGGAAAGTCAACCTTGATTCGTCATCTTACCGGAATTTACAGACCGGATGCCGGAGAGGTTTTCATTGACGGGCAGCCGGTATATGAGAATAAAGCGGTGAAGGCTAAGATGGCGTACATACCGGATGATTTATTCTATTTTATGCAGGCAGACACGATGGAGATGAAGCGCTTCTATGAAGGAATTTATCCGGAATTTGATGCGAAGCTCTTTTATCGTTTGCAGGAATTTTTTCCGAATATCGATGTGAAAAGAAATATCAGACGTCTTTCAAAGGGGATGCAAAAGCAGGTTGCTTTTTGGCTTGCCATTTGCTGTAAACCGGAACTTATGATTTTGGATGAGCCGGTGGATGGACTTGACCCTGTGATGCGGCGCCAGATTTGGAGTATTATCATGTCTGAGGTGGCAGAGCATGCGATGACCGTTTTGGTGTCCTCGCACAACTTACGAGAGTTGGAAGATGTCTGTGACCATGTTGGCATTATGCATGAGGGGCGTGTCAGAGTGGAGCGTTCGTTGAGCGACTTACAGGGAAGCGTATCGAAGATTCAGGTGGCATGCCAGTCCGGAATGCCGAAGTTACCTGAGAGCTTTGAGGTGCTTCATATGTCAAATACCGGTCGTGTATACACGATGATTGTAAAAGGCAACCCGAGAGATGCGGAGGCTGCACTTGCTGCAAGCAATCCGACGATTGTGGATGTTTTGCCGTTGACACTGGAAGAGATTTTTATCTATGAGATGGGAGGTGCAGATTATGAAGTCAAAGACATCTTGTTTTAACCGGACGATATTTAAAAAGAATCTGACACACTATTGGCCGCTTTGGGTAGCCTATCTTGGTTTCATGTTTTTAATTGGTCCGTTTAATATCTGGCAGTCAGCGACAACGGAATGGTATTTTGATAATTATAATGAAACATCGCGCATGCATGAGATTATGTATCGTGCGGTAAATATGATGATGGAGCCGATAACGATTTTTGTGTTTGCGGGTGCGGTGGCACTTGCCGTTTTTTCTTATCTGTATTCTGCAAAAAATGCGAATATGATGCATGCGCTTCCGGTGAACCGACTGGAACTGTATGTGACCAATTATCTGTCGGGCCTGTCTTTTTTAGTGATTCCCCAGATAATCGTATTCTTTGTATCGGTATTGGTATGTCTGGCAAATGAGATTACCTGTATCCAATATCTGTTTTTGGGTCTGCTCTGCCAGCTTGGGTTGTCTTTTTTTGCGTACTCGCTGGCGGTATTCGTAGCAATGTTTACCGGACAACTGTTGGCGATGCCGGTGTATTATCTGGTGTTGAACTACCTGTATGTGGGGTGTTTGTATATCGTAAATTCGGTGATGGAATTGCTCACTTATGGTGTCACGGAACGATGGAATCCCGGAAAATCCTGTATCTTGTCCCCACTTTATTATCTGAATAATAATCTGTGGGTAAAGCAAAATTATGCGAGGGAACTGGATACCATAACAGGAATTGAGATAAAAGGAGTGCATCTGGTAGCTATTTATGCGTTTGCTGCGGTTTTCATCACAGTGATTGCATATCAGGTGTATCGGAAGAGACAGATTGAGACTGCCGGCGACTGGATCAGCGTAGGTTTTGTCAAGCCGTTGTTCCGCTGGGGCGTGGCATTTTGTGGCGGAATACTGCTGTCCCTTACTTTTACAAGCATATTAAGAGAAGCACATTCGTTGAATGCTTATGCGTGTACCGTATTTTGCATGATTGTAACCGGGTTCATTTGCTTTTTTGCAGCAGAGATGTTACTTCGAAAAAATTTCCGGGTGTTTAAAAAGAAGCGTTTCATAGAGTGGGCGGGATTTACGGTAGTTGCGGTATTATTCCTCACGCTGTTTGAAGTGGATGCCTTCGGGATTGAGCGGTCTATGCCGCAGGAAGATGAGATTGTGGCAGCATTTGTAAATATGGATTATCCGATTGAAGTGAAGAAAGAGGATATTCCGCAGTTATTGGAACTGCAGCACGATGCAATTGCCGGGAAAAAGGAATATCAGAAAATTGAGCAGGAGGGGCATGGCTATTATTACACAACATTTCGGTATTACCTGAAGGATGGCTCCATGTTTGAACGCCGCTATCCGATTCCGGTAACCGAGGAATATGTGGAGAATGAGACTTCTCCGGCTGCAAAGATTTTAGCATGGGAGCGCAAACCGGAGAATTTAAAAAGTTATATCCTCGGTACAAATTATGATACGAATCAGTATATTTCCGGATACATTGATTTGTACAATGAAGACAATGAGTACCGGAATTATATGTTCAGTGAGGCGGAGACGAAGGCGCTTGAAGAAGCGGTGGAAAAAGACATTGAAGAGGGCAATTATGCGGCGTACTATCTGTACAGTGTAGCGGGAGACGAACAGGAACGATATTACAACAATATTTCCTTCGACTACTATAATCGCAATGGCTATCATGATATCTGGGATTATTATGCAAATTACAACGGTTATTATGATACCGAAAAGACGCAGATGGTGATGGAGTACGTATCGCAGGCCAACAGCTATATTACGTTTGGACCGGAGTGCGAGTATACGATCAAGGCGTTAGAAGAACTTGGCATTACGGACGATACATGGAAATTGTGCACAAACAGTGAATATTATGATTAGAACGAAGAAAAAGGCGGAATAAGTTGTTATTCCGTCTTTTTTAGTGTAAACTAGGTTAGAAATGTGTGCATGATGCGCATGCGTGCGAAAATATATTATTTAGGAGAGCATATGAATAAGAAGCAACATATCATAGATCGCATTGAACCGGGCAGTATTGCTGAGGAGATGGAAATTGAAGCGGGAGACATTTTGCTCTCGGTGAACGGAAAAGAAATTGAGGATGTTTTTGACTATCATTATCTGATTCACGATGAGTACTTAAATGTCCTGATAAAAAAGAGCAATGGTGAAGAGTGGGAGCTTGAGATAGAAAAAGATTATGATGAGGATTTGGGAATCGTTTTTGAAAACGGATTGATGGATGACTATAAATCCTGTCACAATAAATGCATTTTCTGTTTTATTGACCAGATGCCGAAGGGAATGCGTGAAACGCTCTATTTTAAAGATGATGATTCAAGACTTTCCTTTTTACAGGGGAATTATGTGACGCTTACGAATATGAAGGAAAAGGATTTAAACCGCATCATTGCGTACAAGCTGGCGCCGATTAATATTTCCGTGCAGACGACGAACCCGGAGTTAAGATGCAAGATGCTAAATAACCGTTTTGCGGGCGAAGCGCTAAAGAAGATTGACATGCTCTACGAGGCGGGCATTGAGATGAACGGACAGATTGTGCTCTGCAAGGGTGTGAATGACGGGGAGGAGCTGGAGCGTTCCATTCGCGATTTGACGAAGTATCTTCCTTATATGGAGAGTGTGTCGGTGGTTCCGGTGGGACTTTCAAAATACAGGGAGGGGCTCTATCCATTAGAGCCTTTTACGAAGGAAGATGCGAGAGAAGTGCTTGCCACAATCCATAAGTGGCAGAAGGTCTGTATGGAGAGCCATGGAACCCATTTTATCCACGCGAGTGATGAGTGGTACCTGCTTGCGGAGATGGATTTGCCCGAGGAGGATAACTACGACGGTTATATTCAACTGGAGAATGGCGTGGGAATGATTCGGCTGTTGTTAGACGAGTTTGGCGAAGCACTTGGGGCACTTAAGGAGCGCATGGCAGATAAGGGCACACCGGAGGGAGAACTGCCGGATCGGGATGACGAGCATGTGGTGTCGATGGTTACAGGGCTTTTGATGGCACCGTTTTTGCAGAAGATGGCGGAAGATTTTATGGAGGTGTTCCCGAATTATAAGTTGATGGTATATCCGATACGCAATGACTTTTTCGGCGAGCGCATTACCGTATCCGGACTTTTGACCGGACAGGATATTAAGGCGCAGCTTCAGGGAAAAGAATTGGGGGAGAGGCTGCTTTTGCCATGCAACCTCTTGCGTAGCGGCGAGGAAGTGTTCTTGGATGACATGACACTTTCCGAGCTGAATGTGGCTTTACAAGTTGAGACAGATATTGTAAAATCAAGCGGTCAGGATTTGCTTGATGCGATACTTGGTATCGTGTAGATACTTGGCAGGGTATAGATGATTTGCATTGTGCAGCAGGACTGGCATTATAGAATCAGGTTTGGATTTAAGAAAGGATAGGGAGATAGATGAGTAAACCAGTAGTGGCAGTTGTAGGGCGTCCGAACGTGGGAAAATCCACACTGTTCAACGCACTTGCAGGTGAACGGATTTCCATAGTAAAAGATACGCCGGGTGTGACCAGAGACCGTATCTATGCAGACATTAGCTGGCTGGATTATAACTTTACAATGATTGATACCGGTGGTATTGAGCCGGACAGTAAGGATATTATTCTCTCTCAGATGAGAGAGCAGGCAGAGATTGCCATTGCGACAGCGGATGTTATTATCTTTTTGACGGATGTAAGACAGGGATTGCAGGATTCGGATTCCAAGGTGGCGGATATGCTTCGCCGCTCCGGAAAGCCGGTTGTACTGGTAGTAAATAAGGTGGACAGCTTTGAGAAGTATATGCCGGATGTCTATGAGTTTTATAATTTAGGTATTGGTGATCCGATGCCAATCTCGGCAGCTTCCATGCTTGGACTGGGCGATATGTTGGACGAGGTGGTAAAACATTTTCCTGCATATGACAAGGAAGAGGAAGCAGACGAGCGCCCGAAGGTGGCGATTATCGGAAAACCGAATGTCGGAAAGTCTTCTCTGATTAATAAGCTTGCGCAGGAGGAGCGCGTGATTGTGTCCGATATCGCGGGAACTACGCGTGATGCGATTGACACTGACATCAAGTATAACGGTAAAGAATATGTCTTTATTGATACCGCAGGTCTGCGCCGCAAGAATAAGATTAAGGAAGAGATTGAGCGTTACAGTATTATCCGTGCCGTGACAGCAGTGGAACGTGCAGACGTCTGCATTATCGTGATTGATGCAACTGAAGGGGTGACGGAACAGGATGCAAAAATCGCAGGAATCGCACACGAGCGAGGAAAGGGCATCATCATTGCGGTAAATAAGTGGGATGCCATCGAGAAAGACGATAAGACCATTTACAAGCATACCGAAAAGATTCGCCAGATTTTGAGCTTTATGCCATATGCGGAGATTCTTTTTATCTCGGCAAAGTCCGGGCAGCGTCTGAATAAGATTTTTGAATTAATCGATGTGGTAATTGAGAATAACAGCATGCGTGTGGCAACCGGCGTGTTAAACGAGATTGTGGCAGAGGCGGTAGCAATGCAGCAGCCACCTTCGGATAAGGGCAAACGCTTAAAGATTTACTATACGACACAGGTTGCGGTGAAACCGCCAACGTTTGTTATTTTTGTGAACGACAAGGAACTGATGCATTTTTCCTATACCAGATATCTGGAAAATCGAATCCGTGATACGTTCGGTTTCCGGGGAACAGCGCTGAAATTTATTATACGAGAGAGAAAGGAAGAACAGTCATGATAGTTGCAAGAGTAATCGCAGTGGCAATCGGATATGTGTTTGGTCTTTTTCAGACCGGATATTTGTATGGAAAGAGTCAGGGGATTGATATCCGCAACGAGGGAAGCGGCAATGCGGGTACGACAAATTCCCTTCGTGTGCTTGGCGTAAAGGCAGGACTTATTACATTTGCAGGCGATTTGTTTAAGGCGATTTTTGCAGTGATTCTGGTAGAAGTCCTCTTCGGCAAAACATATCCGGAGGCAGTCAAGATATTAGGACTCTATGCGGGATTTGGAGCGGTGTTAGGTCATAACTTCCCGTTCTATCTGAAGTTTAAAGGTGGAAAGGGGATTGCTTGTACTTCCGGTATGATTCTGGCAGTCTGCCCGATGGCCGCACCAATATGTTTGTTTTTATTCATCGTATCGATTGCGATTACCAGATATGTATCCTTAGGATCGATTCTTGTGGTGGTCAGCTATCTGATTCAGGTAATCGTATTCGGACAACTGGGATATTTAAAGGTCGACGCGGCATATTTGCCGGAGTTTTATATTGTGAGTGCATGCTTTACTGCGATGGCACTGTGGCGTCATCGGGCGAATATTAGGCGCCTGCTTACCGGAACTGAGAATAAGTTTGGTCTAAAAAAGGAGAAGTAGTATGGCGAATGTAGCAGTCATCGGTGCCGGAAGCTGGGGAATCGCCCTTGCAAAGGTACTGTATACGAATGGAAATAAAGTAACCGTCTGGTCCATTGTGGAAGCAGAGATTGCCATGTTAAAAGAAAAACATGAGCATGTGGAGAAGCTTCCGGGCGTAAAGCTGCCGGAGGATATGATTTTTACCTCAAATCTGGAGGAAGCAGTATCCGAAAAGGAATACCTCATTCTTGCGGTTCCATCTGTATTTACCAGAAGTACTGCAAAGAGCATGGCACCTTTCGTAAAAGAAGGTCAGGTGATTGTCTGTGTGGCAAAAGGAATTGAGGAAGCGACACTTATGACGCTTTCCGAGATTGTGGAAGAAGAGATTCCGGTGGCAGAGGTGGCTGTCATGTGTGGACCGAGTCATGCAGAGGAAGTCGGCATTGGCTTGCCGACAACAGTGGTAGCCGGAGCAGCAAAGAAGCGTGTTGCAGAAGGCGTACAGGACATTTTTATGAATGAAGTCTTCCGTGTATACACAAGCCCGGATGTGCTTGGCATGGAACTTGGCGGTTCTCTTAAAAATGTCATTGCACTTGCGGCAGGGATGGCAGACGGCCTTGGATACGGAGATAATACGAAGGCGGCCCTGATTACTCGCGGTATTACCGAGATGAGCAGACTTGCGACGAAAATGGGAGCCAAGGCAGAGACGCTCAGTGGGCTGACAGGAATCGGCGATTTGATTGTGACCTGTGAGAGCAAGCATAGTCGTAACCGCAAGGCAGGAATGTTGATTGGACAGGGGTATACGATGCAGCAGGCGATGGATGAAGTCAAGATGGTTGTAGAGGGCGTGTATTCGGCAAAGGCTGCATGTGCACTTGCAAAAAAGTATGATGTGGAGATTCCAATCATTGAAGCCGTAAATCAGGTACTTTTCTTTGACAAGCCGGCGAAAGAGGCTGTGACAGAGCTGATGATGCGCGATAAGAAAGTAGAACATAGTGATTTAGAGTGGGAAGAATAATGGAAAAAGAGACAATTCGTATCAAATATCATTCCAATGAGATTGAAAAACTGACATATATTGATGGAAAGAGCGACTGGATTGATCTGCGCTCCGCAGAGCACGTCGTGTTAAAGCAGGGCGATTTTAAGCTGATTAAGCTGGGCGTATCCATGCAGTTGCCCAAGGGGTATGAGGCGGTTATTGTACCGAGAAGCTCTACTTATAAGAACTTTGGAATTATCCAGACGAACCATATGGGGGTTGTGGATGAAACCTATTGCGGAGATAATGATGTGTGGATGATGCCGGTACTTGCAATGCGTGATACCGAGATTCACATCAATGACCGCATTTGCCAGTTTCGTATACAGAAGCATCAGCCGGTGATTTCCTTTGAGGAAGTAGAAAGCCTTGGCAATGCGGACAGAGGCGGCATTGGAAGTACCGGTAAGAATTAAAAATATGTTTCGTCAAAATGACAGGTTTTAAAGGGAAAACCTGTCGATTTGACGAATGGAATGTAAAATAACCCAAATCACTGTGACATTCTACAAGAAATGACGAAATTCTTTGTGTAGGCGGTCTATGGTGTTTTGGGTTCTTTTTTTGTATAGTAATAGTAGTTAAAAACGAACAATATTTTTAGGAGGTATTTACACCAATGGCAAGTTTATCATTGAAAAACATTTGCAAAGTTTATCCAAACGGCTTTGAGGCTGTTAAGGATTTCAATCTTGAAGTAGAGGATCAGGAGTTCATCATCTTCGTAGGACCATCCGGATGTGGTAAATCTACTACACTTCGTATGATTGCAGGTCTTGAGGAGATTTCTTCCGGTGAGTTCTACATCGACGGAAAGCTTATGAACGACGTTGAGCCGAAGGACAGAGATATCGCAATGGTATTCCAGAACTACGCTCTGTACCCACATATGACCGTATTCGATAACATGGCATTCGGTCTTAAGTTGAGAAAGGTTCCGAAGGACGAGATTAAGAGAAAAGTAGAAGAAGCTGCTAAGATTCTTGACCTTGAGAAATTGTTAGACCGTAAGCCGAAGGCTCTTTCCGGTGGACAGAGACAGCGTGTTGCTATGGGTCGTGCAATCGTTCGTAATCCTAAGGTATTCCTTATGGATGAGCC
>JALEKJ010000022.1 GCA_022771695.1 Roseburia sp.
ATACTTCATATCTTGTGTTATACTTGCCATGCGAGGATGCTCCTTTTGGTAGATTTGTTTTGTGGTGATTCAAATATAACATAAGAGCGGTATCCTCGCATTTTAATTATTCAGTTGTAACACATGTATTGTAATCCCACAATAAGATATATCTACCAATATCATAGCATATTGAAAGGTCAAATACAATCTGTTAGAATATGTGTAGGAGTTTGTTCTTATTAGAAAAGGGGTATTTATGAGATACATTTCGTGGAAAAGATTATTGGGGGCAGTATTGGTGCTTGGCATGCTTTCTGTCAATACATCTTATGCAAAAACCACGCAACAGAATATTGATGATGCCAAAAATCAGATTGACAGCCTGCAACAACAGAGGGATGATGCACAGGCTCAAGTGAATGATATCTCCGATAAGAAGGATGATATTGAGGAAGACTTAAGCGGTTTGAACGGGGAACTTCAGAATATTGTATCTTCCATGAACGAATTGGAGGCGAATATTGCTGCCAAGGAAGACGAAATCGATGAAGCGAAGGACGATCTTGCGGCAGCGGAGTTGCGCTGCGAGGAACAATATGAGGACATGAAGATTCGTATTCAATTCATGTATGAAAACAGTAATACGTCCGCATGGCAGACATTATTTGAGTCTACATCAATCAGAGATTTTTTGAATCGGACAGAGTATATTGCGCAGATTAACACATACGATAGGGAGAAGCTGACGGAATTTCAGGAAATACAGCAGGAGGTTGCGGATAAGAAGGCGGCACTTGAGGAAGACATGGAAGAACTGGTGGCGCTGCAGGAAGAAATGCAGCAGAACCAGAACCGTGTCAACAGCCTGATTAGCACGGCTCAGACAAACCTTGCACAAGCGAATGAGGACCTTGCCAATGCACAGGAGAATGTGGATGAGCTGGAGAAAAAGCTTGCAAATATGATTGCCTACGAGCAGCAACTGGAAGAACAGAAGGCACGCGAGGATGCGGCGCGTCTGGAGGCAATCAAACAGCAGGAGCAGGAAGATACCTCGGGGGTGGTTTATGTGCCGACAGACAGTGACTTGTATCTGCTTGGCGCAATTATCCAGTGTGAATCTGACGGAGAGCCGTATGAAGGTAAGCTTGCAGTGGGCAGTGTTGTCCTAAATCGTGTGAAGAGCTCTTACTTTCCGAATACGATATCGGGTGTGATTTATCAGAGCGGACAGTTTTCACCGGTTGCCAGCGGACGTTTGGCGTATCGTTTGGAAGCGGGGGTCAACAGTGCCTGTCTTCAAGCGGCGCAGGAAGTCTTAAACGGTAACATCACGTTAAACGGTCTGTACTTCCGAAGAAATAACGGAATTATTCAAGGCACTGTCATAGGCAACCATGTATTTTACTAAGCAGTAAAAAGAGCAATTTTGTGAAAAATACACAAGAATTGCTCTTTTTTTGTCGAAATTGGAGAGCGTGCATGATAATTTTTTAACAAAAAAAGGGAGAAAAAGAGGCACGAATACAGGTCTTAAGGGTGATAAATGTAAGTTTACAATTATGAAAAAAGAAGAAAGTTATTGCATTTAGAATCGAAATATGATAGCATAAAAAAGTAGCGAAAACCTAGAAAAAACGCTGATTGTAAAAAATGTCCATGAAAAGAAAAAAGGGGAAAAATGTAAATTTCAACTGCAAAGTTTGAATTTATTTTTTTTACAAAAGATTGTTAAAAAATTAACATCGTTTTTCAGCGAAATTATTTTTGAGAAGGGGACAAATTCTCTGCAAAAAGGTAGGGTTTTGTGCGAAAATTGAAAGGAGAATTCAAAATGGCAAAGAAAGTAGTTTTAGCAGGCGCATGTCGTACCGCAATCGGTAAAATGGGTGGAGCATTAAGCAACACACCGGCAGCAGATTTAGGAGCAATCGTTATTAAGGAAGCATTAAACAGAGCCGGCGTAAAACCGGAGCAGGTGGATGAAGTATTGATGGGCTGTGTTATTCAGGCAGCACAGGGACAGAACGTTGCACGTCAGGCTTCCATTAAAGCAGGTCTTCCAATTGAGGTTCCGGCAGTTACACTGAACGTAGTTTGCGGTTCCGGTTTGAAGTGTGTAAATGAAGCAGCTACTATGATTTTGGCAGGTCAGGCAGACATCGTTGTTGCCGGCGGTATGGAGAACATGTCCATGGCACCATATGCTATGACCAAAGCTCGTTTTGGATATCGTATGAACAATGCAACAATCATCGATACGATGGTGAACGATGCATTGACAGATGCATTCAACCATTATCACATGATGATTACAGCAGAGAACGTATGTGATAAATATGGAATTACACGTCAGGAATTAGATGAGTTCTCCGCTAACAGCCAGCAGAAGTGCGAGAAGGCTATCGCTGAGGGCAAGTTTAAGGATGAAATCGTTCCGGTTCCTGTAAAGGTTAAGAAAGAGATTGTTGACTTCGTAACAGACGAAGGTCCACGTCCTGGTACAACGGCAGAGTCTCTTGCAAACTTAAAGTGCTGCTCTGGTAAAGAGGGCGGACTTGTTACAGCAGGTAACGCTTCCGGTATCAATGATGGTGCAGCAGCAATTGTTGTTATGAGTGAGGAGAAAGCAAAAGAGCTTGGCGTAACTCCGATGGCTACTTGGGTTGCCGGAGCACTTGGCGGTGTTGAACCAGAGATTATGGGTGTTGGACCTGTTGCATCTACCAGAAAGGTATTAGAGAGAACAGGACTTACCATTAACGATATTGATTTAGTAGAGGCAAACGAAGCAGTCGCAGCTCAGTCTATCGCAGTAGCAAGAGACTTGAACTTCGATATGTCTAAGGTTAACGTAAACGGTGGCGCGATTGCATTAGGTCATCCGGTAGGAGCTTCCGGATGCCGTATTCTTGTAACTCTGTTACATGAGATGGTAAGAAGAGACGCTAAGAGAGGTCTTGCTACATTGTGTATCGGTGGTGGTATGGGATGCTCTACCATCGTTGAGAGAGACTAGCAAAGAGAAGTACTAAGACACCGCACCAGAGGGTGCGGTGCCTAAGTACTTCTGGCTTTGCATTAGAAGAACGCAAAAGCAGCGTTCTTCTAATGCGTGAAACGGTCATGTGAAAATCAAGGACACAGTTTATAAAATTATATATAAAATTCAGGAGGATTCAACATGAAAGTTGGAGTTATCGGTGCAGGAACCATGGGACAGGGCATTGCAAAGGCATTTGCTCAGGTAGAGGGCTATGAAGTAGTACTTTGTGATATTAAGCAGGAGTGGGCTGACGGCGGAAAAGACAAAATCGCAAAAGGCTATGCACGTCTTGTAGAAAAAGGAAAAATGACACAGGAAGCAGTAGATGCGATTCTTGCTAAGATTACACCGGGCTTAAAGGAAAACCTTTGCGCAGACTGTGATTTAATCGTAGAAGCAGCATTTGAGGATATGGGCATTAAGAAGACCACATTCCAGGAATTGGATAAGATTGCAAAACCGGAGTGTATTTTTGCTTCTAACACATCCAGCCTTTCTATTACAGAGATTGGCAACGGACTTACTCGTCCGATGATTGGTATGCATTTCTTCAACCCGGCAGACCGTATGAAATTAGTTGAGGTTATCGCAGGCGTGAATACTCCGGATGCTACCGTAGATGCAATCAAGAAAATCTCCGAGGAGATTGGTAAGACACCGGTACAGGTAAATGAAGCAGCAGGATTTGTTGTAAATCGTATCTTAATCCCAATGATTAACGAAGCTGCTTTCATCAAGATGGAAGGTGTTTCCGACATCGCTGGTATTGATGCAGCAATGAAGCTCGGCGCAAATCATCCAATGGGACCACTTGAGTTAGGTGATTTCATCGGTCTTGATATCTGCCTTGCAATCATGGACGTACTTTACAAAGAGACAGGTGACAGCAAGTATCGTGCTTGCCCGTTAATCCGTAAGATGGTTCGCGGCGGCAACCTCGGTGCTAAGAGCGGCAAAGGTTTCTACGTATCTAACGCAGACCGTACACAGACCCCGGTTGACGCTCAGTAGAGGATAGTAAACTTGATAACTAATCTGATGGAGGATTGAAATCATGGATTTCACGTTAGACAAGAAACATGAAATGGCGCGTTCTCTGTTCAGAGAATTCGCTGAAAACGAAGTAAAACCTCTTGCACAGGAAACGGATGAGACAGAACAGTTTCCGGCAGAGACAGTAAAGAAAATGGCAAAATACGGATTCATGGGAATTCCGGTACCAAAGGAGTACGGCGGACAGGGATGTGACCCATTAACATATGTTATGTGTGTGGAAGAGTTATCAAAAGTTTGTGCGACAACAGGTGTTGTTGTATCTGCACACACATCCCTTTGCATTGATCCGATTCTTACTTACGGTACAGAAGAGCAGAAGCAGAAATATGTAAGAGCACTTGCAACAGGTGAGAAGCTTGGTGCTTTTGCATTGACAGAACCGGGCGCTGGTACAGACGCTCAGGGTGCTCAGACCAAAGCTGTTTTGGATGGTGACGAATGGGTATTGAACGGATCAAAATGTTTCATTACCAATGGTAAAGTTGCTGATGTATATATTGTAATCGCTATCACAAGCATTACAGAAGACAAGAGAGGAAGAAAGAAAAAGAACTTCTCCGCATTTATCGTAGAGAAGGGTGCTCCTGGATTCTCCTTCGGAACAAAAGAAAAGAAAATGGGTATCCGCGGTTCTTCTACATACGAGTTAATCTTTGAGGATTGCAGAATTCCAAAGGAAAATCTCTTAGGACCGGAAGGAAAAGGTTTCCCAATCGCTATGCATACACTTGACGGTGGACGTATCGGTATTGCTGCTCAGGCACTTGGTATTGCAGAGGGTGCATTGGATAGAGCAATTGCTTACACGAAAGAGAGAAAGCAGTTTGGACGTTCTATCGCAGCACAGCAGAATACTCAGTTCAAATTAGCTGACATGGCTACAAGAATTGAGGCAGCTCAGATGTTAGTATACAAAGCAGCTATGGCCAAAGCTACTCAGAAAGTATATTCTGTAGAGGCAGCAAAGGCAAAATTATTTGCAGCAGAGACAGCAATGGCTGTTACAACAGAAGTTGTTCAGCTGTTAGGTGGTTACGGATATATCAGAGAATATGATGTAGAGCGTATGATGCGTGATGCTAAGATTACAGAGATTTACGAAGGAACAAGCGAAGTTCAGAGAATGGTAATTTCTGGTGCTTTACTTAAGTAATTAGAATATAACATAAGGAGTGGAAAATACATGAATATCGTAGTATGTATTAAACAGGTTCCTGATACAAAGGGTGGAGTAAAATTTAACCCGGACGGAACACTTGATAGAGCAGCAATGCTTGCGATCATGAACCCGGATGACAAAGCCGGTCTTGAAGCGGCATTGAGAATCAAAGATGAGACAGGTGCAAAAGTTACAGTTCTTACCATGGGACTTCCAAAGGCTGACGCAGTTCTTCGTGAAGCAATGGCAATGGGAGCAGATGACGCAATTCTTGTAACAGACAGAGTATGAGGTGGAGCAGACACATGGGCTACATCCACAACAATCGCCGGTGCACTTCGTAACTTGGATTACGATTTAATCATTACAGGACGTCAGGCTATCGATGGTGATACCGCACAGGTTGGACCACAGATTGCAGAACATCTTGGATTGCCGGTAATCTCTTATGCAGCAGATATCAAAGTAGAAGGAGATTCTGTTGTTGTTAAGAGACAGTATGAAGACAGATATCATGAATTGAAAGCAAAAATGCCTTGCTTAATTACAGCACTCTCTGAGCTGAACGTTCCACGTTACATGACACCGGGCGGAATCTTCGACGCATGTGACAAAGAGGTTACCGTTTGGGGCAGAGCGGACCTTAAGGATGTAGATGATTCCGATCTTGGATTAAAGGGTTCACCGACCAAGATTGCAAAAGCATCTGATAAAGTTGCAAAAGGAGCCGGTGAAAAAGTAAATCTTGATCCGACTGAATCCGTAGCATACTTAATTGGCAAATTCAAAGAGAAACACATTATCTAAAAAAATAAGGAAAAGTGGTGAATAAGATGTCATTAGAAGAATATAAAGGAGTATTTGTCTTTGCACAGCAGGTTGATAACGTATTAGACGGCGTTGCTTTTGAATTGCTTGGC
The DNA here is from genome assembly GCA_022771695.1 of Roseburia sp. Classification (GTDB taxonomy): domain Bacteria; phylum Bacillota; class Clostridia; order Lachnospirales; family Lachnospiraceae; genus Roseburia. The sequence continues at coordinate 6,164 of JALEKJ010000022.1, forward strand.
AAAGGTAAAGATTTAGCAAAAGACTTAAATACAGAAGTTACAGCCGTATTGATTGGTTCCGGCGTAAAGGGATTAGCAGATCAGTTGGCTGAGTACGGCGCTGATAAGGTTATCGTTGTAGACGATTCTGAATTAAAAGAATACAGAACAGAGCCATATGCACATGCATTGGCATCTGTCATCAATGAGTTCAAACCGGAAATCATGTTGGTTGGTGCTACCGCAATCGGACGTGATTTAGGTCCTACCGTATCCGCAAGAGTAAAGACCGGTCTTACTGCAGACTGTACCTCTCTTGAGATTGGCGATTTCCCATTGGTTGCTACACCTGGAAAAGAAGACGAGCAGAAGCACAATCAGTTATTGATGACTCGTCCTGCATTTGGTGGTAATACCATCGCTACCATCGCTTGCCCGGACAACCGCCCACAGATGGCAACTGTTCGTCCTGGCGTTATGCAGAAGATTGATCCGATTTCCGGTGCAAAAGCAAATGTAGTGGAGTTCAACCCTGGATTTACACCAAACAACAGATATGTTGAGATTTTAAATGTTGTAAAGGCTGTGAAGAACACCGCAAACATTATGGATGCTAAGATTTTAGTATCCGGTGGTCGTGGAGTAGGTTCTAAAGAGAACTTCAAACTGTTAGAGGACTTGGCAGAGGTACTTGGTGGTACTGTAAGTTGCTCCCGTGCAGTTGTAGAGAATGGCTGGCAGCCGGTTGATTTACAGGTAGGACAGACAGGTAAGACCGTTCGTCCGCAGATTTACTTTGCAATCGGTATTTCCGGTGCAATTCAGCACGTAGCCGGTATGGAAGAGTCTGATCTTATCGTTGCAATCAACAAGGATGAGGATGCTCCAATCTTCGATGTTGCTGATTATGGTCTTGTTGGCGATTTGAATAAGATTGTTCCGGCTTTGACCGCTGCATTAAAAGAGGAAATGGGTAAATAAAAACTGTCAGGCGTAAGCTGTAAGACAGAGATGGAAGCCGCATACACCATTTGGTTGTATGCGGCTTCTTGTACGTGTAGAAGGAATGTGCTATCATATGCATGATTTATCAGAAAACATTAGCAGGTGTAGGGAATAAAGCAATGAACGAAGAGATGCTGTTTCGTAAAAAAGATTTACAAAAACTGATTGTTCCGCTGTTATTTGAACAGGCATTGGCGATTACCGTCGGCATGGCAGATACGATGATGATTTCTTCTGTGGGCGAGGCGGCAGTATCCGGCGTATCACTCGTAGATATGTTCAATAATCTGATTATCAGCGTTTTGGCGGCGCTTTCCACGGGTGGAGCGGTCGTGACATCACAGTACATAGGGGCAAAGAATAGGGAGGCAGCGTGTCGTTCTGCAAAACAACTGATTTATACAGCATGTATATTTGCAGTCGGAATTTCTATGATTGTTATCTTACTGCGAAGGTCAATCTTGAGCTTGTTTTTTGGAAAAATAGAAGCAGATGTCATGCAAAATGCACTGATATATCTGGTTATTTCTGCGTTCTCATTTCCGTTTCTGGCAGTTTATAATGCCAGCGCGGCATTGTTTCGTTCAATGGGGAATTCAGCGGTTACACTGAAAGTTTCCGTGTTGATGAACATTATCAATATTTTGGGAAATGCGGTTTGCATCTATGGATTAAAGATGGGGGTTGCGGGAGTGGCTGTTCCGTCCCTTGTTTCTCGCGCGGTAGCCGGCATGGTGCTATACTTTTTGCTGAAGAATCCTAAGAACATGATTTACTTAAGCAGAGGACGCTTTTTGTTTGAGTGGGATGTGGTGAAAAAAATACTGTTTATCGGTATTCCGAGCGGTATTGAAAATGGAATTTTTCAGTTGGGGAGAGTGCTTGTGGTGAGTATTATCGCCGGGTTTGGTACCGTGCAGATTGCGGCAAACGGTGTTGCAAACAGCTTGGACGGTATGGGCTGCATTGTTGGTCAGGCGATGAATCTTGCCATGATTACCGTAATCGGGCGCTGCGTGGGAGCACAGGATGAACAGCAAGTGCGTTATTATACGAAAAAGCTTATGGGAATCACGTACCTGTATACAGCAATCGTTAATAGCCTGATATTGCTGGCATTGCCATGGATTCTTTCTCTCTATGGACTGAGTGAGGAGACGACGCAGTTATCTTACATATTGGTCATGATTCACAATGGTATGGCAATTCTCCTGTGGCCTGCATCCTTTGTGCTGCCGAATATGCTGCGAGCCTGCAACGATGTAAAGTATACTATGGTAATTGCAATTTTTTCTATGATTACATTTCGTATTGGTTTGAGTTATGTGATTGGTGTCTACATGGGGTTCATGGCAATCGGGGTGTGGATTGCTATGGTGATTGACTGGATTTTCCGTGTCATCTGCTTTGTGGCACGTTATTTTAGCGGCTCATGGAGAAAAAAGTGCGGTCTTGCCGTATAAGAAGTTGATAAGTATTTCACAAAGTGCTATACTGCATGAGATGAATAAAAAATAACTATAAGAAAAGAGGAAAAGACTATGAACACGTCGAAAACTTCGACCGCAACATTCTCCACAAAATATCTTGTGGAATTGGCACTTCTTGTTGCTATCATCTTACTCATGGCTTTTACCCCGATTGGTTATATTAAGACAGCAGGACTTGAAATTACCCTGATTGTGATACCAGTTGCGGTAGGAGCAGTAACACTTGGACCGACAGCGGGAGCAATCTTAGGTGGTGTATTTGGAATTACAAGCTTTATCCAGTGCTTCGGTATGAGCGCTTTCGGAACGATACTTCTTGGAGTAAATCCGATTTTGACATTTCTTGTGTGCGTTCCGACGCGTATTCTGGAAGGCTGGCTTACCGGTTTGATTTACAAAGGACTGCGTAAAACTGCATTGCCGTCCGGTGTTTCTATTACCTTGGCAAACCTTTGCTGCCCACTTTTAAATACGACATTTTTTATGGGGGCATTGGTGACACTTTTTGCAGGAACCATGCGAGAGCAGTTTGGTATGACAAAGGTGATTCCGTTTATCGTTATGTTTGTTGGCGTGAATGGTGTGGTGGAGGCGTTGGTCTGCTTCGTGATTGGAGCGGCAGTTTCCGGTGCATTGAAAAAGGCGTTACATTATTCATAATATATTTACAAGATGATTTTAGAACCGGCAGAGTAAAATGCTCTGCCGGTTTTTTGTAGAGGAAAAAGTGTGCTATGATATAAAAATACAAACATTCTCAAAAACAAAACATACTCTATTGACACGATTTGCTTTGAATGCTAGGATTATTTATAAGTGAGAAAGGATTTTAGGTTGTCATAGGGAGGAAGCATGGATTATTCGAGATATGCATCAAGCGGCAGGTTCTATACAGGAGCAGAGCGCAAGAAGGGAATATTGATAGCTGGTGAGGCGTATATCGTGAAATATGCCAAGGAATCGCCGGACGGCATGACATACAGTCATGTTTCCGAGTATCTGGGTTCCCATATTTTTGCCAATGCAGGCTTAGAGACGCAACAGACGATGCTCGGAACCTGTGACGGGAAGGAAGTCGTTGTTATGAAGGATTTTCTTTCGATAGGGGAGAGCTTTGTTCCTTTTAACGATGTAGGAGACAGTTCTCTTGAGCGTGACAGGGAACGTTATAAGTATACGTATGAGGATATCATGCAGATGCTTATGGAGAATACCAAGCTTACCAATGTCACGGAAACCTGTAAGAAGTTTTGGGATATGTATGTGGTGGATGCATGGATTGGCAACTTTGACAGGCATGGAGCGAATTGGGGTTTTATAAAGAAGAATAATAAATACCGTATTGCCCCAATTTATGACAACGGTTCTTCTCTTTTTCCGAAGTTGAATACGGATGATAAGATGCAGAATGTTTTGGATTCCAAGGAGGAGTTGGAGCGGAGAATATTTCAGTTTCCTACTTCTCAGATTCTGTTGAATGGTCGGAAGAGCTCATACTATGAGGTGATAAGCAGCATGCGTTATCCGGAATGTAATGAGGCACTTTTGCGTATCTATGAGCGCGCGGATATGGAGTGGGTATCGGGCTTTATAGATGGGATGGAGGGAATTTCTGCTATGAGAAAGCGGTTTTATCAGGTGATATTGAAAGCACGCTACGAGAAGCTGATAAAGGAAACTTATCAAAGGCTGACAGGAAAGGAATGAGTATGTATGGGAAGAACCTATGTATGCAGAGATTGGGAGCCACGCAATGAATATACGACTCCTATCTCGGGGGAGCCGTCATATCGGAACAGTGGCATTATCAAGGCGGTAACGCCGGATGGGGATAAGATACAGGTAGGGCGGATTACCTATGAGTCTTTTGAAAACGAGGAGTTCCAATATATCATCACACCCTTCTGGGAGATTATCGATACGCTGTCTTCTGATATATTTCAGGGGATTCCCGGCATTGATATGGAACTGCGGTTGGAACATTATTACAGGGTGAACTATGTGCCTGTTTTTATGACAGAGCGGACGCCGGGACCGAACCGTGAAGATTTGTGGGAGCTTTTGGACAGCGTGAATCTTACCTATTATGACCGATTGGAATGGCTGATACGAACCGATTTGCGTGCGGCGGTGGATAATCTGATTGTGGAGCGGGCACGTGATGCCGGCAGGAATGCATACGCAGCAGATCGGAAAGAATTAGAGCGCCTGGTTGCAGACGGGCAGTATGGAGATCAGATTACAGTTGCAAATTTGCAGGTTCTGGGCCATAACTCCAAGGAATGTACCAAGATGCTCAATCGGCTGATGCATTATGGGATTCATCTGGTATCACGTAAGGAACGATTGGATTTGAAATTGGAAGATTATAAGGTCTTTATGCCGGTGATTGCGATGATGTATGAATTGGACACAAAAGAACGCAGGCAAAAGCAAGCCGAAGGGATTGAAAAGGCAAAGAGCAAGGGCGTGTATCAGGGGCGCAAGAGAAAGCCGGTAGACGAGAATTTGTTCGAGGAGGCAGTGCGGCGGTTCCGTGGGCGTGAGATATTGCTGGAGGAGGCGTTAGAGCTTACCGGATTGTCCAAAGCTACGTTTTACCGGAGAATGAAGGAGCTTTGAACGCAGTTTTTATCTGTACAGGAAAAAGAACAGTAGAAAAGGTTGTAAGGACTGGAAAAAACAAAAAAACAGTGTATAATTAAGATGTTGCGAAGAGGATATATGTCAATGAACAGACATATTTGTAATAAAAGACAAGGAGGGCATATTATGCCGGAAAATAGTAGTTGCAGCGGGGCATCTAGCTGTAGTAAAGAAAGTTGCGAGGGATGTCCAAGCAATACAAAGGGAAAAGCAAGCGGAATTGCCAAAGAGCCGATGAACGCGGCTTCTAATATCAAAAAGGTCATCGGCGTCGTCAGCGGCAAGGGTGGTGTTGGCAAATCTTTTGTCACCGCATCTTTGGCATCTGCCATGAGCAAGGCGGGCTATAAGGTCGGAATCATGGATGCTGACATTACAGGTCCGTCCATTCCGAAAATGTTTGGTGTTCATGGTCAGGTATACGGAACGGAAGAGGGCATGGTGCCGATGGAGACAGAAGATGGTATGAAAGTCATGTCCATCAATCTGCTTTTGGATGATGAGGAAGCCCCGGTTATCTGGAGAGGCCCGGTCATTGCCGGTGTGGTAAAGCAGTTCTGGAATGAGACGGTGTGGGGAGATGTTGACTATCTCTTTGTGGATATGCCGCCGGGAACCGGAGATGTGCCACTTACGGTATTTCAGTCTCTTCCGGTGGATGGAATTGTCATTGTGACATCTCCGCAGGAGCTGGTACAGATGATTGTCAAGAAAGCATATAATATGGCAAATATGATGAACATTCCGGTGCTTGGAGTAGTAGAGAACTTTAGCTATCTAAAATGCCCGGATTGCGGCAAGGAGATTAAACTCTTTGGCGATAGCAATATTGATGCTGTGGCAGATGAGCTTGGCTTACCGGTATTCGGAAAGCTCCCGCTCGACCCGGAATATGCAAAGAAGGCAGATTCCGGTGAGTTTGAGGATTTGGAGAATCCTTATCTGGATACTGCAGTGGCAGAACTTAAGAAATTGAACGCATAAAATTAACCACTTACTTTCAAAAAATTACCTCTTGATGTAAAGCTATTTACATCAGGAGGTAATTTTTTTATACTAAAAACATGTCAAGGGAAAACGGGAAGGCATAAGGAGTTTAGACGAATGAAAATACGGATTGAGATTGACGAGGGCATGGCAGAGGATGAGGTCATCATCCGATGCAGAGGGCTGACTGAAGAAGTGACAGCGGTCCAAAAAGCGGTCAGCGACGTCGTGAATGCATCTCAGAGGTTTCCTTTTTACAAAGGAAATACGGAGTACTATCTGGCGCTCGACGAGATATTGTTTTTTGAAACGGACGATAGCGGAATCAGCGCACATACCAAGAAAGAGATGTATCAGACCAAGTACAAATTGTATGAGCTGGAGGATATCCTCCCGGGAGTATTTATGAGAGTATCGAAGTCAACGATATTAAACACCAGACATATCTACTCCATCAGCCGGAACCTGACGGCGTCGAGTGTGGTGGCATTTGAGGGCACGCACAAACAGGTGTATGTATCACGGTACTATTACAAACCGTTAATCAGCAAACTAGAAGAAAAGAGGTTGAAACATGAAAAGTAGCAAAGTATTTTGGGGAATCTTTTTTATCCTCGCAGCAGTTTATGTCATTGTAAGCAAATTTGGAATTCTGCCGGATGTCGGCGTGTTCAGCATCCTGATTACGGTACTTTTAATCTGGATGTTCATTGAGGGAATCAGAAATGTAGACTTCTTCGGAATTTTATTCTCGATTGCTTTTCTTTGTATCGTCTATGATGATCAGCTCGGAATTACGGCGCTGACACCCTGGACCGTACTTGGAGCCGCATTGCTCGGAAGCATCGGATTATCTATGATTTTTGGCAACTATAAGAAAAAGAAGCGCTTAAAACAGTTGCAGAACGGAAGCACCGGTTATGCAGGAAGTAGCAGTGAACAGTGCACCGGAGAACAACTTCGCTGTGAAAACAACTTTGGCTCCGCGATTCGCTATATCAATTCCGATAATTTTAAAAATGCCCAGATAGAAAATAACTTCGGAACCTTGTCCGTATATTTTGATAATGCCATTATTCAGTGCGAATCCGCAGTTGTCAATGTGGAGAACAATTTTGGAGAGACCAATCTGTACATTCCGAAGGAGTGGCAGATTCGTAACAGCTTAGAGCGTTCCTTTGGCGCAGTCAATGAAATTGGGAATAGCATCGGAAGCAGCAGTACGATTCTTTTTATCAACGGCTCTGCAAACTTTGGCGCAATCAATATCCATTATATCTAAAAACTAGAAAAGTGAGGAGAGGGCAATGGAAAAGGAGAGAGAAACAATTTCAGCGGATGTTATAAACGCTATTGCTTTGGATATAGACTGTGCCGCTGTTGCTGTGAAGATGGAAGATGTGCAGGAAATTATCGTAGAGGCGGAAGTGGAACCTGATGCGGAATATGCAAATGAGATTTCTGGCGACAAGCTTCGTATCCGATATCAACAATGGAGACACGGAGAGAAACATATTATAAAAGATACAGACACATCGCATATTACCGTAACCTTACCGCGAGGAAAGAAACTTACAGTGTTTGAACTGAAGCTCGGTGCAGGAAGTGCTTCTTTGCAGGAGACAGATCTTTGGTGTGAAAAAATCAGCATTGAAACTGGTGCGGGTAAAGTAAAAACGGGAAAAATAATGGCAGATGAGCGCGTAGATGTGGAAATCGGTGCAGGCTCCGTAGAAATTAGGGATGTGCAGACAAAGGCGCTGAATGTGGAGTGTGGTGTCGGACAATTTGGGATGCATGGCAAAGTGCAAAACGGACTGAATGTAGAATGCGGTGTCGGTCACTGTGATATCGATTTGGAAGGAAAGGAAGCAGATTATAATTATGATGTTTCCTGTGGAATCGGCAAGGTCAGCGTGAACGGAAACCGCATGAGTGGAATCGGAAGTACACATACGAGAAACAATCCGGATGCACAGGGAAATGTAAAGGTATCCTGTGGACTCGGCAAAGTAATCATAAAGATATCATAAAATAAAAACAGCAGTTCATTGCGAACTGCTGTTTTTACGCTAGAGGAAATACCGTGTTGCGCTAAATCGCAAAAGCTGGGCTTCGGAGAAGCTATGCTTCCGTATCCTCGTAGCTGGTATCCTCGTGCAGATTTGGCTTCATGTCAAGACCGCGGTTTGCATCGACTGCCATATCCTTACCAAAGTGATAATCGTTGCCCGGCAAAATCGCATTTAAGATAATTCCGGCAAGGGCTGCGATTGCCAGAGAAGTCAAGGTAATGGAAGTCCCTGCAACAGTAAAGGTCAGACCATTTGAAAAGCCCAGACCGCAGACGAAGATGACACCTGCGATAATTAAGTTTCTGGATTTTGTAAAGTCTACATGATTTTCAACTACGTTGCGGACGCCGATTGCGGAAATCATACCGTAGAGCATAAAGCTGACACCACCGATAATCGCGGAAGGCATGGAGCCGATAACAGCAGACATCTTCGGAATGAAGCTGAGCAGGATGGCATAGCATGCTGCAATGCGGATAACCTTCGGGTCATAGACCTTGCTCAACTCAAGTACACCTGTGTTCTCGCCGTAGGTTGTATTCGCAGGACCGCCGACCAGAGCGGATAAAGCCGTGGCAAGACCGTCTCCGATTAAGGTGCGGTGAAGTCCAGGATCTTCCATGTAGTTTTCGCCGACGGTTGCTGAGATGGCGGACATGTCGCCGATGTGCTCCATCATGGTGGCAAGTGCAATCGGGGCCATAACTAAGATGGCGGAGATATTGAACTTGCAAAGAGAAAATTGTGGTACACCAACCCATGCGGCGCTGCTGATATTAGCAAAATCTAAAATGGCAGAACCGTCTGCATTTGTCATGCCGAAGGCATTGAAAACAAGTGCGGCACAGTAGGATATAATAACACCCATTAGAATAGGGATGATTTTGAACATGCCCTTGCCCCAGATATTGAAGATGATGATAGTGGCGAGAGCGATGATAGCCAAAAGCCAGTTTGTAGAAGCATTGCTGATTGCGGAACCTGCAAGGCTAAGACCGATACAGATAATGATTGGACCGGTAACGACAGGTGGCAGAAACCGCATTACTTTTTTGACACCGACTAATTTGATAATCAGTGCAAGTACCAGATACAAAAGTCCGGCTACTACGATACCGCCACAGGCATAAGCAAGCCTGTCTGCGTTAGACATGTCGGCAAAAACACCTGCATCCATATTTGCGATGGTGGCGAAACCGCCAAGAAAAGCAAAGGATGAACCCAAGAAGGCAGGTACTTTAAATTTGGAACAGAGATGGAAAAAGAGTGTTCCGAGTCCGGCACAGATGAGTGTAACCTGTACGTGGAGAACATCTTCGCCAAAGTAGCTGTTTACCAGAATCGGTACCAGAATGGTCGCGCCGAACATGGCAAACATGTGCTGTAAACCTAAGATTAACATTTTGGGAACGCCAAGCTTGCTGGCGTCGCGGATTGCTCCGTCTTTTTCGTTCATAAGAAAGCTCCTCCTAATAAAAGTATAATCTATACATAAATACGCACCCACGGTCCAGAAAGGAAAGACTTTCTGCACCGCGGGTGCGTAAGTTGTATCAAGAAAAAATAAATTTGTTACGTGTGTTTTTCATGTGTGTGCTCCTTGGATTATGCGACGTAATCGATATTGCTGCCGGTAAAACGTAAAGCATCAAGTGCTTTTTGCTGCTTCTGGTATGGATTGGATTCAGCGGAATATCGAATGGTGGTCGTAGTCGTACCTCCGGATACATAGGTGCGTCCGCATTCCGGACAGACCGCAGTGCGAATGGATACGGAAGCGGAGATGACTTTGCCGTTATTTTCTGCTGCTTTGTCATAGGCGTTTGCAACGTGTTCTCCCTCATGAGCACGAACAGCCGCGCCGGATGCACTCGGAGAGATGTGTGCTGCAGCCTTATAGGAGACGTTCTCGTTGGAACCGTCCATGTATTTACGCTCCTTGCAGGTCTGGCACTCTCCCGGAGAAGAGGTGCGGCTTGCCATGCCGGTAGCGTTTGCATCTTCCGATTTGGCAGAAGACGACGTGGACAGATAGTTCGGATAAAGCTCAGATGCTGTGGGCATAGAACCAAACGTAATACTATATGAACTCATGGCGCACCTCCTTTGTAACTTGTGGGTTATTTCATTTTGCTACATTATAGCACACAAGAAGACAATGCGCTATGGTTTTGTAAGACTTTACAAGAAGACGCAAATCGGGGTATACTTTGACAAGAATGACAGGGAGACGAAAGAGTATGTTTAAGAAAGACGAAAAAAGTGACACAGGTCTGTATATTGTGGGTTGGTGTATCCTTGCAGCGCTTCTTTTGCTGGGCGTATTTTTACATATCACAGGTATGAATCTTTCCACACTTTTGGGACCTTGCGCGCTGCATGCGCTGACGGGGCTTTACTGTCCGGGATGCGGAGGCACGAGAGCACTGAGAGCTCTTTTTGCGGGACAGTTTGTACAGGCATTTGTGTATCACCCATTCGTTCCTTTTATTGCTGTTTGCGGAACGTGGTTTATGATAAGCCAGACAGTGGAGCGTATTTCTCGTGGAAAGGTGAAAATTGCGATGCATTTTCGCGAAGTGTATATGTGGATTGCGCTAGGAATTATTATAATCAACTTTCTGGTGAAAAATCTGGCGCTGGTTATCTGGCACGTGGATTTGATGGCGCTATAAGTGCTTGAGATTGCATGCTATTTTAGATATAATGAGTATGCTTAGAAAAAAGAAAGAGGAACTGACATGGATATTATTGCAAAGATTTCAGAGGAACTTGGTATTAAAAAGCATCAGACCGAAGCAGCGGTAAAGCTCATTGATGAGGGAAATACCATTCCTTTTATTGCGCGTTATCGAAAAGAGGCAACAGGGGCATTGAATGACGAGGTGCTCCGTAACCTGTTTGAGAGATTGAATTATCTGCGCAACTTAGAAGAACGTAAGGAGACGGTGCTTGCAAGTATTGAGGAGCAGGGGAAGCTGACGGACGAGCTTCGCGCGCAGATTGTGGCGGCTGAGACGATGGTGGTGGTAGAAGATTTATATCGTCCCTATAAGCCGAAGCGCCGCACCAGAGCAACCATCGCGAAGGAAAAGGGCTTAGAGCCACTGGCAAGCGTGATTTCCCTACAGATGATTAAGACCTCCCTGACGGAGGAGGCAGCGAAATATATTGATGCGGAAAAGGGTGTAGAGACGGCAGAGGATGCTATCGCAGGTGCGAAGGATATTATCGCGGAGTCTATCTCCGATGAGGCGGATTACCGTAGCAGAATCCGTGAGCTCACGATGAAAAAAGGACGAATCATTTCCGTGGCGAAGGACCCGGAAGCAGAGTCTGTCTATGAGATGTACTACGAATTTGATGAGCCGGTTGCAAAGCTTGCAGGACACCGTATCTTAGCATTGAACCGAGGGGAGAATGAGAAGTTCCTGTCGGTGAAGGTGGAAGCGCCGGTAGAGGACATATTGCGCTACTTAGAGAAGCAGGTGATTGTCAGAGATAATCAGGAGACAACTCCTGTATTAAAGGAGGTTATCGAAGACGCATATGACAGACTGATTGCACCGGCGATTGAGCGTGAAATACGAAGCGAACTGACGGAACGCGCAGAGGACGGCGCGATAAAGGTATTTGGCAAGAACTTAGAGCAACTTTTGATGCAACCACCAATCGCAGGACAAGTCGTGCTTGGATGGGATCCGGCATTCCGTACCGGTTGTAAGCTCGCGGTTGTAGACCCTACCGGAAAAGTGCTCGACACGACGGTAATTTATCCGACTGCCCCACAGAATAAGGTGGAGGAAGCAAAGGCTGTTTTAAAGAAATTGATTTCCAAGTACAAGATTACCCTGATTTCTCTTGGAAACGGAACGGCTTCCCGAGAGTCCGAACAGGTTATTGTGGAGCTGTTAAAAGAAATTCCGGTAAAGGTACAGTACATTATTGTAAATGAAGCGGGCGCTTCCGTATATTCTGCGAGCAAGCTTGCGACGGAGGAATTCCCGAACTTTGATGTGGGACAGAGAAGTGCGACTTCTATGGCACGCCGTTTGCAGGATCCATTGGCAGAGCTGGTAAAAATTGACCCGAAATCCATCGGTGTTGGTCAGTATCAGCATGATATGAACCAGAAGAAGTTGAGCGAAGCGCTTGGCGGCGTTGTGGAGGATTGCGTGAATAAAGTCGGCGTTGATTTGAACACGGCTTCCGCTTCCTTACTTGAGTATATTTCAGGTATCAGTAAAGTGATTGCGAAAAATATTGTGGCATATCGCGAAGAAAACGGGCGATTTACTTCCCGCGCGCAGCTCCTTAAAGTGGCAAAATTGGGCCCGAAGGCTTATGAGCAGTGTGCCGGATTTATGCGCATTAACGATGGAAAGAATCCGCTGGATGCGACGGGAGTACACCCGGAAAGTTACGATGCGACAAAGCAGTTATTAGAGCGCCTGGGATATTCTATGGAGGACGTCAAGGAACGCAGGGTTGAGGGAATCTCAAAGAAGATACATGATTATAAAAAATTGGCGGCAGAGCTTGGAGTAGGAGAGATGACGCTACAGGATATTGTAAAGGAGCTGGAAAAGCCTGCGAGAGACCCGCGTGAGGACATGCCAAAGCCAATCTTAAGAAGTGATGTTCTCGAGATGAAAGATTTGACGCCGGGCATGGTGCTAAAGGGAACCGTCAGAAATGTCATTGACTTCGGTGCATTTGTGGATATCGGGGTACATCAGGATGGCTTGGTGCATATCCCTCAGATGAGTGATAAGTACATCAAGCATCCGCTTGAAGTGGTCAGCGTCGGAGATATTGTAGAAGTCAAGGTTATGAGCGTTGATTTGAAAAAGCAGCGCATTCAGTTGACGATGAAATAAGATTTCTATGTAATGTGTGCTCTTTTGTTCTTGACAGATGCATGGCAGGCGCATAGAATAAAGGTGTAAAATTAATAAGGAATTCTTCGGGGCAGGGTGATATGAATAATCATAGATTCCCGACCGACGGTGATTCTAATCTTTTTGATTGGAAAGTCCGTGACCCGCTTGTTGTTGCAAGCGGCTGATCCGGTGAGAATCCGGAACCGACAGTATAGTCTGGATGAGAGAAGAGAGCGTGTTAAAATGCATTAGCAGGAACGCTGGTGTCAATAGTCGCAATTATGCCCCCGGATATATGCCGGGGGTTTTTTAAACCGGTAGATACGGTTTACCATTTGCAAATTAACATACTTCATCCCTCGAATTCCGAGAAAAGAAAAGGAGACGAGTGATATGGACACAAACAACACAATGAGAGACAGAACAATTACGGCAGGAAAGGCAAAAGGTGTAGGGAATGTACGCTATATAGCGGTGACAGCGATGCTTTCCGCGGTGGCATTTATTCTGATGTTTTGCGATTTCCCAATTCCGTTTTTGATTCCTGACTTTATCGAGATGGATGTTTCTGAACTTCCGGCGTTAATTGGGGCTTTTGCGATGGGACCAATGTGCGGTGTTTTGGTATGCTTAGTGAAGAACTTGCTACACCTGATGATTACGAGCACAGGCGGCGTGGGGGAACTGTCGAACTTCCTGTTGGGAGCTTCCTTTGTATTGACTGCGGGATTGGTTTACAAACATAAGAAAACCCGTAAAAATGCGGTCCTTGGTGCAATCTTAGGGGCAGCAGTTATGGCGGCATTCAGTGTGGTTTCGAATTACTTTTTGACCTATCCGGTATATTATAACTTCATGTCAGAGGACATGGTACTTTCTTTATACCAAGCTATTTTGCCGTCAGTGAAGAACATCTTACAGTGCTTAATTATCTTTAATATGCCGTTTACATTTGTGAAGGGCTTACTTTCAGCGGGAATCACCTTCTTGATTTATAAGCACATTTCACCGATTTTAAAAGGAACGCAACGTTAAGAGACTTGGAAGGACGCTATTTCGATAGCGTCTTTTCTTTTTACGGGAAAAATGCTATACTTTAAGGATACGGATGGGAGGACTTCTTATGACAGTAGAGTTTGATATTAAATTGACTTCGCGGGATATGTATCGTTTTAACATGTATCAGATATATTCGGGGGTTCATGGTTGGGTTTCTGTTTTGGCTGCGATTCTTTTTTGGGTAATGGCGGGAAGGAATTATGGTGAGGTGACGATGACCTATACGATTCTTTATATCGCGTTTGGATTTGTGTTTCTTCTTTATTTGCCAATTACTCTGTATGTGCGATCCAAGCATAGCATAGCTGCTTCTGAGGTGCTTTCCGATACCTTGCATTATGCAGTGGGAGAGACAGGCTTTCAGGTTTCACAAGGGGAGGCGAGTGCAGAGCTTAAGTGGGAGCAGATTTATCGGATGGTGGCGACGAAGCATAATGTGCTGGTGTATAGCAACCGTGTCAATGCTTATGTTATTCCGAGAGAACAGTTGGGAGAAGCATATGTTCCGCTTGCAGAGCTTGCGAATGCGAAACTTGCAAAGCACCGTGTGAAGATGCGTATGTGTTAGCGGATAAAAGAATCAGAGGATTGGGAAGAGGAAGCCTTTATGAGAGAGACAATTTATGAGACATATTCTCCGGAAGAGACGCACGCACTTGGAAAAAGTATCGGAGAGCGTGCGAATCCGGGGGAGGTATATACCCTTATGGGAGACCTTGGTGTAGGCAAGACTGTGTTCACGCAGGGAATTGCGGAGGGGCTCGGGATTACGGAGTCGGTCTGCAGCCCGACATTTACAATTGTGCAGATTTATGAAGAGGGGCGTCTGCCGTTCTATCATTTTGATGTTTATCGTATCGGTGATATCGAAGAGATGGACGAAATTGGGTATGAGGATTATTTTTACGGAGACGGTCTTTGTATGATTGAGTGGGCAAATCTGATTGAAGAGATATTGCCGGAGCGGCGTCATGAAGTGACGATAGAAAAAGACTTGGATAAGGGATTTGAGTATCGGAAAATCACCATAAGGGAATACTGGGAGGCAACGAATGAAGATATTGGGATTAGATAGTTCCGGACTGGTAGCGAGCGTTGCCGTTGTCTGTGACGATAATCTGTTAGGTGAATACACAGTGAACTATAAAAAGACGCATTCACAGACACTTCTGCCTATGCTGCATGAAGTGGCGGAGATGATAGAGCTGGAGCTTAGCACGATTGATGCGATTGCGATTGCGGGTGGACCGGGGTCTTTTACCGGACTCCGTATTGGTTCTGCTACGGCAAAAGGATTGGGGTTTGCGCTGAATAAACCGATTATCAATGTGCCGACGGTGGATGCACTTGCGTATAATCTGGTCGGACATCGCGATATGGTATGCCCGCTCATGGATGCCAGAAGAAATCAGACCTATACCGGGTTATATCGCTTTGAACAGAATGAACTCATCGTCCTGCGTGAGCAGTGCGCGGTTGGAATTGATGAGATTGTGAAGGATATCAATGAGCGCGGAACTGCTGTCGTATTTCTGGGAGATGGTGTACCTGTTTTCGGTGATTACATCGCCGAACATCTTACTGTGCCATATTCGTTTGCGCCGGCGCATATGAACAAGCAGCGCGCGGGTGCGGTTGCAACACTTGGATTGCGCTATATGGCAGAAGGTCGTTTTGAGACGGCGGAGGCACATAAGCCGGAGTATCTGAGATTATCTCAGGCAGTGCGTGAGCGCTACGAACAGCAGGCACTTGCAGAAGAAGGGAAAAAGCATGATATCAATTAGAGACATGCAGCAGGAAGATGCCGGTGCGGTTGCGGCGTTGGAGGCACAAATTTTTTCAAAACCGTGGAGCAGACAGGGGTTTCTTGAGGCATTAAATCTTGAGAACACGATTTTTTTAGTGGCAGAAGAGGATTCTCAAATCATAGGTTATATCGGAATGTACTTTTCAATGGATGAAGGAGAGATTACCAATGTGGCGGTAGAACCGTGTATGCGTTGCCACGGAATCGGGGGAATGTTAATTGAGGCAATGCAAAAAGAAGCCGGACAGCGAGGGCTGTCATCCATTGTCTTGGAGGTACGGATTTCTAATGAGAGTGCAATTCGATTGTACGAGAGGAACGGCTTTGTGAACCGGGGCGTGCGCAAAGGTTTTTATGAGTTGCCGAAAGAGGATGCCTATATCATGATATATGGCCAGTAATTCCCACTATATATAGGTAGAAGTTCTTTATATAATGTGCAAGTATAAGACACAAGGGAAAATGGAGGAATTTCTATGAGCAGAAAGGATGGCGTGATATACTGCAACCGTTGTGGCAGGAAAATCTGCCTTGAGGAAGAAAGGGACAAGACATCGTTTCTTACGGTGCGCAAGGTCTGGGGATATTTTTCGGAAAATAAGGATGGAAAGATATACAGTGTGGAGTTATGCGAGCCATGCTGTGATGAAATGGTGCAGGGATTTGCGATTGCACCAAAGATTGAGGAGAATACAGAGTTAGTATAAAGGAGTAATTCATGTTAGATGTATGTCTTTTGGGAACCGGCGGGATGATGCCGCTTCCGCACAGGTTCTTGACGGCGGCGATGATGCGCTATAATGGCAGTAACCTTTTGATTGATTGTGGTGAGGGCACACAGGTGGCAATCAAGGAAAAAGGCTGGACATTTAAGCCGATTGATGTAGTGTGCTTTACACATTATCACGCCGACCATATCAGCGGATTGCCGGGGTTGCTTCTCACCATGGGGAATGCAGAGCGCACGGAACCGCTTACGATGATTGGCCCGAAGGGACTTGAACGTGTGGCGGGTGCGCTTCGCGTGATAGCACCGGAATTGCCGTTTGAGATTCGATATATTGAGATTACCGAGCCGGAGGCAGATTTTGAGATAAATGGATATCACATTCATGCTTTTCGCGTGAATCACAATATTGTCTGCTATGGCTATACAGTAGAAATTAAGCGTGCAGGCAGATTTCAGTTAGAGCAGGCGAAAGCAAATGGAATTCCACAGAAGCTTTGGAGCCGTCTCCAAAAGGGAGAGACGATTCTTTCGGAGGATGGCAACACCTATACGCCGGAGATGGTGCTTGGACCGGCACGCAAAGGGATTAAAGTAACCTATTGCACGGATACCAGACCAACAGAATCTCTGGTAAAGGCGGCAGAGAGAGCGGACCTTCTTATTTGTGAAGGAATGTACGCGGAGAAAGAGAAACTTGCAAAGGCGAAACAGTATAAACACATGACCTTTTATGAGGCGGCAGAGATTGCGGCGCGAGCCAAAGTGCAGGAAATGTGGTTGACACATTTTTCGCCGTCGTTAGTTCGTGCGGAGGAATATATGCCAAAAGTACGCGACATATTTGAAAATTCCTACCTCGGAAAAGATGGAAAGTCGGTAGAACTGTTGTTTGAAGAAGAATAGTCAAAAGGAGGGTGTTGATTATGAAGCAAAAGACAAGCAGAGTCATAGTCGCAGTGCTTGCGATTGCATTAATCGTGGGAGCGTATTACTACTTCGCGGTTTATAGGAGTGTGAGTGCTGAGGATAATGTAGAACTGACGGAGGTTCAGAAGGTAATTACGAAAGACCTTGAAACGAATTATCCGGCGACGCCGCGAGAGGTTGTAAAACTATATAATCGCATTCAGGAATGCTTTTATAATGAAACGTATACAGATGAGGAATTGTATGCACTGGGGGACCAGGCGAGAATGCTCTTTGACGAAGAGTTATTGGAAAATAATCCTCGAGACAGTTATTTTAGCGCGCTCAAATCAGATATTGCTGACTTTCAGGCAAAATCAAAGACAATTATGAGCAGTGATGTCTGCGATAGCAATGATGTGCATTTTCAGACCGTCGATGGGGATGAGTGTGCGTATGTGACTGCAGCGTATTTTCTGGATGAGGATAAATCGTACAGCCGTACCAAACAGATGTATGTACTGAGAAAAGATGAAGATGGAAACTGGAAGATTCTGGTGTTCTATCGAATTGAAGGAGATTCTTCTAATGAGTAATAAAGAAGTTAAAATACTTGCAATCGAAAGTTCTTGCGATGAGACAGCAGCGGCAGTTGTGGTAAACGGACGGGATGTGCGCTCGAATGTTATCTCATCCCAGATTGCACTCCATACACTTTATGGAGGTGTGGTGCCGGAAATCGCATCGAGAAAACATATTGAGAAAATCAATCAGGTGATTGGACAGGCGCTTGTGGAGGCGAATACTACATTGGATGAGATTGATGCCATTGGTGTTACCTATGGTCCGGGACTTGTGGGAGCGCTTCTGGTAGGTGTGGCAGAGGCGAAGGCAATCAGCTATGCGAGAAACCTTCCGTTGGTAGGTGTACATCATATTGAGGGGCATATCAGTGCAAACTACATTGAGAATAAAGAACTGGAGCCTCCGTTCTTGTGTCTGGTGGTGTCCGGTGGACATACACATCTGGTGAGAGTTATTGATTATGGCAAATACGAGATACTTGGGAAGACAAGAGACGATGCTGCAGGAGAGGCTTTTGATAAGGTTGCCCGTGCAATCGGGCTTGGATATCCGGGTGGACCTAAGATTGAAAAGGTGTCACATGAGGGCAATCCTCATGCAGTGGAGTTTCCACGCGCCAAGATTGCAGATGGTCCATATGATTTCAGCTTTAGTGGACTGAAATCGGCTGTACTTAACTATCTCAATCAGTGCCAGATGAAGGGAATCCCTGTTGTACAGGCAGATATCGCAGCATCCTTTCAGAAAGCGGTGACAGATGTGCTGATTGGAAATGCAATGAAAGCGATTGATGAATTTGGTGCTGATAAATTTGCAATTGCAGGAGGCGTGGCTTCCAATGCAACACTGCGAGAAGGTATGCGGGAGGCGTGTCGGAAGAAGGGGGTAGCGTTTTATCATCCGTCCCCGATTTTCTGCACGGACAATGCGGCGATGATTGGAGCTGCGGCTTATTATGATTTTGTGAATGGCAAAAGGGATGGCTTGGACTTAAATGCTGTTCCAAACTTGAAGCTGGGAGAACGTTAATTAGTATGGAAAGAATAACGGCAATTATACTTGCGGCAGGTTCCGGCAAACGTATGAACAGTACGGTGCACAAGCAATACATGGTGTTGGCGGGGAAGCCGATGCTTTATTATGCTCTAAAAGCATTTGATGAAAGTGCAGTGACGGATATTGTGCTTGTGACAGGTGTAGACGAGATTACGTACTGTAAACGTGAAATTGTAGACAAATACAACATACATAAAGTGAGGACGATTGTTGAAGGCGGCAGGGAACGCTATCATTCTGTTTATGCAGGACTTAAGGCGGCTGTTGGTTCGGATTATGTTTTGATTCACGATGGGGCAAGACCATTCGTGACAGAGGATATCATTGCGCGTTCAATCGAGACGGCAAAGGCGTGTAGCGCTTGTGTAGTTGGAATGCCGGTGAAGGATACGATTAAGGTGGTAGGCACAGATGGTTTTGCAAAAGAGACGCCGGAGCGAAAGAAACTTTGGCAGGTGCAGACACCGCAGAGTTTTTCCTATTCCTTGATTGTGGATGCTTATGAAAAAGTAGTTGCTTTGGAGGATGATACGGTTACGGATGACGCAATGGTTTTAGAACGAATGACCGGGCGGCAAGTGCGTGTGATTGAGGGCAGCTACCGGAACATTAAAATAACGACGCCGGAGGATTTGCTGGTGGCAGAAGCATACCTGAAAGATGTTGTGAAAAAGTAAAAAAAGATGTTGACACCAATGTGTTTGAATGGTAATATTATTTCTGCACTGATTTGAGAAGTGGCACGGAGAGGTATCGAAGTGGTCATAACGAGGCGGTCTTGAAAACCGTTTGTCCGAAAGGGCGCGTGGGTTCGAATCCCACCCTCTCCGCTACTAACATATGTTCCGGGTGATATCGAGAAGATACGTTAGATAATTTTATAATGATAATTAATTCGGAGAAGTACCCAAGCTGGCCGAAGGGACACCCCTGGAAAGGGTGCAGGTCGTTAACAGCGGCGCGAGGGTTCAAATCCCTCCTTCTCCGCTAGCTTGATTTAATACATTGTGGTGAAAATTATGACTTAAAAGATTTTGAAAAAAGTCGAAAAAAGTTATTGACAAAAGCTACTGTGTGCGATATCATAATCAAGCTGACTGTGAGCCAGAAACGGAACACGAAATCACTTGGAAAAGTGATAAAAAGCAAAAAAGTTGTTGACAAATAAGTTCGATGGTGATATAGTTAATAAGCTGTCGCCGAGAACGGATGGCAACAAGTACCTTGATAACTGAACAGTGAATAAACCTTGAAAGATTCTACGGCGAACAAAGTTCGCCAAGAAGAAAATCATAGATTTTCTTCCGGGTTTCGAAAGAGACCTGAAAAAGAGATTTCAGAATGCTTGAAAAAGCAGACGAACACTTCTATTAAATAGAAGTACCTTAAAACAGTAAATCTTGGTTGAACCAAGATAAGCCAGATTTTAATCTGAAAACGAACCGAGAGGTTCGTCGGGAAAACTTT
>JALEKJ010000029.1 GCA_022771695.1 Roseburia sp.
CACTTCATCCGGATAACATGGCTGCAGGTCCTGCTTCCTACGGTATGACAGATACTATGGGACGTATGCACTCTGATGCACAGTTCGCAGGTTCTTCTTCCGTACCGGCTCACGTAGAGATGATGGGTCTGATTGGTGCAGGTAACAACCCAATGGTTGGTATGACCGTTGCTGTTGCCGTAGCTATCGAAGAAGCTCACAAAGCTGGAAAGTTCTAAAAAAAATAGACCTTAATTTTCGGGGACAAACCAAGTCGTAGTAAGGCTTGGGTTGTCCCTGTTTTTTGTATGAATTAAGTAGGGGGCTCATTTATGTTTGATAATGCACCGTAGATAAGACTTGAAATAAAAATTGTTAATTCTTCCAACTTAACTTTTTTTCCTGTTTTGTACCACTCGGAAAGTGTCTGTGAAAGTGCATTTGAAAAGAAGGTAAGGAGTAAATCACGATGGGGATACTGTTCTAATTTGAAAAACTTCAGTAGGATTGGTGACATTTGTTCTTTGACCATATTCATGAACTTCGGGTCGCCATTCTCACCCAGAAGAGTGCATATATAGTCCCCCTTATCTTCAAACAACAGTACCATTTCTTTTAGAAATAAGGATGAGTCGTTTCTCTCCATAGCAGTCTGGGCGATTGTATGAATCAGAGAACATAATTCAGTTTCTATCTCTTCTAAAATAGCACTAGACCTATCGTAGTAACGATAAAAAGTACAGCGATTATATCCTGCAACACGACACACAGCATCGACTGTTGGCTTTTTGTTTGTAATGAACAGCTTCCAATAGGCATCTTTAAGGTTCTTTCTGGTTTGCTCAGTTTGTTCAGGATTCTTTTTCATATGAACTCCTTATTATGCAACAAAAATGCAAGAAATGACGATTGATAAGTACATTCAATCTACGTATAATCATATCATGCGACATAGTGTTGCACAATAGGAGACGTAATGTTTATGAAAAAATTCGTATTAAAGTATTATTTGGAGTTATTTACTGCATTCGTATTAGTTTTTACAGTAATTGACGGTGTTTTATACCCCAAAATATCTGACTATAGAAAATTGATTAATTTGTTTATGGTTTTAGGTGTTCTTCACGAGTGGGAGGAAAAGCGTTTTCCTGGTGGCATCTTTGAACTCATGGCAAAAAAAATCGGGTTAAAACAGGAAAAAGAAAAATTTGACATATCCGGAATGATTGTCATCCTATATTGGATAATTATTACCTGCATTCCATATATCTGCGATAAATATACATTCCTTGTTTTAATTCCTGTTGTTCTTGGATTGTTTGAGGCTTTTGTGCATACTATAGGAATTTTTATTCAAAAGATGAAAAAACCGTATACTCCGGGGTTAATTACAGCTTGGATTATGGCGATTGCATCGGTATATACAATTTATTATTTAGAAGCAAACAATCTTGTTGTTGCAAGCGACTATATTCTTGGCGTGATTTTGATGTTTGGTAGTTTTATTTTTATGGATATAGCGATTATCCGTACATTTAGAATTAGTCCCAAAGAGATGATGGCAAATATAAAGCGATGAGGAAAAATGAGATACTACTTTTGGAAAAAAGTGGAGTAATGATATATGTGTAGATTCTGAAAAAGAGAAATTAATTTTTGAGGACAGATTAGGTCATAGCATGATTTGGTTTGCCCTCATTTTTTATACATATTTCATAGCTTTTGAAATGATAATTATGTTATGATAAAACAGAATAATAAAATGCAGGGGGAAATTATGGAACCATTCTTACAGTTTCAAGGAACCTGGCGCACCTATCAGGCGCGTGTTCTAAAAAATGCAGACAAATATTTGGCGGATGGGAAAATACATATCGTCGCAGCACCGGGCTCTGGGAAAACGACACTGGGAATAGAGTTGATTGCAAGAATGGGGAAGCCTGCATTGATACTCGCACCGTCGATTACGATTCGTGAGCAGTGGGAAGCGAGGATTGCAGAGGCATTTTTGCCGGAGAGGGCGAATGTAAGGGACTACTGTTCACAGGATTTGAAACATCCTGCGCAGATTACCATAGCAACCTATCAGGCACTTCACAGTGCGATGACTCGCTACGCCGGAACCATAAAGGAGACAGATGAGGCAGATACGGACGACGACGGCAGCGCAGAACAAAAGACGGAGCAGGTGGATTTTGCAGGTGTTGATTTGGTATCTGTCATGAAGGACAATGGAATCGAGGTGCTCTGTCTGGATGAATGCCACCATCTGCGCAGTGAATGGTGGAAGGCGTTAGAGGAGTTTAAGGGAAAGATAGGAGATTTAAAGGTCATTGCCTTAACTGCAACGCCGCCTTATGATTCCTCGCCTGCCATGTGGACACGCTACATGGATATGTGTGGTGAGATTGATGAAGAGATTACGATTCCGGAGCTGGTAAAAGAAGGCTCCTTATGCCCGCACCAGGATTATGTATATTTCAATTATCCGACTGCGGAAGAGATGAAAAGTATTGCGCATTTTCATGAGAAGAGCAATGCTCTGGTGGAAGAACTTTTGCGGGATGAGCAGCTTGCAACTGCAGTTATGGGGCATCCTTTTATCCGTGGGACTGTGACAGATGATGTCATGTTAGATAATCCTGCCTATCTGGCATCTCTTTTAATCTTCCTAAATCAAAAGCAGCTAGCGTATCCGAAACGGTTTTTAAAACTGCTTGGAGTAAAGAAACTGCCGGAAATGGAACCAAAGTGGATGGAGATTCTGCTTCAGAAGTTTCTGTATGAGGATGAGGAGTCATTCCCTTGCAATAAAACCTATCGAGAAATGCTGTTGGCACGTTTAAAGCAGGATGGCCTGATTGAGCGGCGCAAGGTAATGTTGACAGACAGCACGACAGTTGAGAAGTTGCTGTTAAATTCAAAGGGGAAAATAGAGAGTATTGTAAAAATCGCGGAAAGCGAATATGATTCCATGGGAGATACACTTCGCATGCTCGTTCTTACCGATTATATTCGCAAGGCATATGAAAAAAAGCTGGGATGCGATGCGGATTCTGACACACCGATTCTGGGAGTGCTTCCGTTCTTTGAAGTGCTGCGAAAGCATTTTGCAGGCAGTGCGAATCCGCCACGACTTGGTGTGCTTTGCGGAACGATTGTCATTATTCCGGCAAATGCCAAGGAAGCTTTGATGCAGATTTTGGGTGATAAAAAGGTGACATTCGCTGCCGTAGGACAGTTGAGTGAATTGGATTATGTACAGGTAAAGGTGCAGGGTGACGGACATATCTTAACGTCGGCAGTGACAGAGATTTTTAAGCAGGGATACATTCAGATTATTATCGGAACAAAGTCGCTGCTTGGAGAGGGATGGGATTCGCCGTGTATCAATTCGTTGATTCTTGCGAGCTTCGTGGGCTCTTTTATGTTGAGCAATCAGATGCGCGGACGTGCTATTCGCGTGATGAAGGAGAATCCGGAGAAGACCAGCAATATCTGGCATTTGGTCTGCATCAAGCCGACGGAGTTAAGGAAAAAGGAAGCAAAGGAAGGAAATGGCTCGGAGGAACTGAGTGAGGACTTTATTCTCTTGGAACGAAGAATGGAGCATTTCTTGGGACTCCATTACACGGAAGATACCATTGAGAGCGGTTTGCAGAGGTTGTCAGTGATACAGCCGCCATATCGAAAATCCAATATTGAACGTATCAACAAAGAGATGCTTTTGGAATCTAAAAAACGTGCGCAGTTAAAGGAGCGCTGGAACCATGCTCTGGCGATTTATGACAAGATGGAAATTGTCGATGAGAGTGAGATCCCGGATAAGATGTTGACTGTTGCGGTGCTCTACGAAGCATTTTGGGATTTGTTTTTATCTGTGGTTTTTCTTCTGGCATCATATTTCGCGGCCGGACTTAGTGGAGTAAACGAAATGCTCAGCGTTGCGACACTGCTTGCCCTATTTGGCATCGCCTGGCTTTCCCTTGCATTCCCAAAGCTGTTTATGGCGTTCTCTCCATATCGAAGACTAAAGACTGTGGGACGGGGCATACTAAAAGCGTTGAAGGAGCAGAATCTGCTCGAGGAAGAGGGCTGCAAGGTAGTCGTTGAAGATGCGACACCTACCGTTCATGGTGTATACTTAAGAGGCGGCAGTGGTCGGGATAAGGCTTTGTTTGCACAATGCGTTGCAGAGTTTTTTGGAATCATTGACAATCAGCGATATCTTTTGATAAGGAAGTTTTTGAGAAGTGGGAAAACTGCGTATTATGCAGTGCCGGAGATTTTTGGCAAGAAGAAAGAAACTGCAGAGGCATTTGCCAAATGTATGAAGCGATACATCAGACACTATGATTTGGTATATACCAGAAGTGAGCAGGGGCGTAAGTTGTTGTTAAAAGGAAGAGTCCATGCGTTTGCCAATCGCGATGAGCGTCTGATGAACAAGAAAAAAGTAAAAGGTGCGTTGGAGTAGCGGTTTAGAACAAAAGGAATAGAGGAATTATCGGGAATGAAACACAAGGGATATTTATATGAGACACATATGCATACATCAGAATCCAGTGCCTGTGCACACAATACAGGTGCAGAAATGGCACGTGCGTATAAGGAGGCGGGATATACCGGAATTATCATCACGGACCATTTTTATTATGGCAACACTGCAGTAAACCGCAAGCTATCGTGGCGGGAGTGGGTGGAGCACTTTTGCCTGGGCTATGAGCATGCCAGGGAAGAGGGAGATAAGATTGGCTTACAGGTATTTTTTGGCTGGGAAGCGGGATATCGTGGAACGGAATTTCTGATTTATGGCTTGGACAAGGAATGGCTTTTTACACATCCAGAGATTAAGGACGCGACGGTGGAAGAGCAGTTTGCGCTTGTGCATGCAGGAGGTGGCATTGTAGTACATGCACATCCGTTCCGCGAGGAGGATTATATTCCAAAGATTCGTTTGTTTCCGGAGTATGTCGATGCGGTAGAAGGAGTGAATGCCACACATTCAAGCGTGCACAGCTATTCACATAAGAATCCGCTCTTTAATGAGCGGGCATTAGAATATGGAAAAGAGCATGGGCTGCCGTTTACGGCAGGCTCTGACCAGCATACCGTAAATATGATTGGCGGTGGCATGGTGTTTGCACGTAAGCTTTCAGACATCCATGATTTTACCAAGGCAGTGCTTGCGGGAGAGGTAGTCGCATTGCTGGATGGAACAGAAGAATGACGCTTTATATAGAAGGAATGTTACCGGGAAGAACTTGCGGCAGCGCGAAAGTCTTTGGGCGACATTCCTTTTTGCTTGTGAAAGGTCTTGGAAAAGTACAGGCTGTTGTCAAAACCGAGCGAATTTGCAATGGCAGTAACTGACAAATCAGAGTGCTCGAGAAGGTAGCATGCCTGTTTCATGCGAAAATCTGTCAGGTATTCCTTCGGCGAGCGACCGAGCACTGTTTCAAAGGAGCGAAACAGATGACTTCGGCTGACACCTACATAGTCAGCGATATCTTCGACCGTAATCGCATACGAGTAATTGGATGAGATAAATTCAATACCTTTTTGCACATAACTGTTTGCAGAGTTCTGCGTGTTGGAGTGAGAAGCGCCATGCATAAAAAGTGCCAGCATGGTGTAAAGACGTCCGGTCATTTCTACTGCATGCTCAAACTCGTTGCCGCGCGCATCATAGATATGCAGAATCTGTCTGTGAATAGAGTCACCGAGAGGCGTGTTGCGGATAAAAGGTACATCAGGCGTAAAGTCGGTGGCTTTTAATATCATGGAGGCATCGCTTCCGGTGAAGCCTACCCAGGCATATTCCCAAGGATTTTCTGCTGCAGCATAGTAGGTGACCTCCGTATTTGGATAGACCAAAAAAGTGTCACCGGCATGCAATTCATATATCTGCTGGTTCAGCTTATAATAGCCGTTTCCGGAGATGACATAGTGAATCAGATAGTGGTCCCGGATACCGGGGCCCCATTGATAGAGCGGGTCACATTTCTGAAATCCGACATTGTAGACGGACAGAGAGACCAGCTCTTTTTCTGTTACTTTATATGAATTTTTGTAATTTTTTATCATGTGATTGCCCCTCCGCCATTTATTTGTAGAATATGCAGTCAATTTGAACTTTATTATAAAAGCATAAAGAGCAAGATGCAACATTTTTACATGTAATTCGTACATTTTTCTTATATACAATTCAAAACTGATACGATATAATGAGCGTAAGCAATGAGCAGTGCCAAGTCGCTCCAAGAACGAATCGGCTGCTTGCAGCCGGATTTGCTCTTGGGCGGCTTGATAGGGCGAATGCCCGTACAACGAGGGAAATGAATATTTCCCGAGTGGCACTGCGGGCGAAAAAATATCAAAGTGAGCATGGATGCTTAGGGCGAATGCCCGTACAACGAGGGAAATGAATATTTCCCGAGTGGCACTGCGGGCGAAAAATATCAAAGTGAGCATGGATGCTTAGGGCGAATGCCCGTACAACGAGGGAAATGAAAGGTGGAAGGGTTATGGCAATTTTAGTAACAGGTGGTGCCGGATATATTGGCAGTCACACATGTGTTGAATTACAGAATGCAGGATATGAAGTAGTAGTGCTTGATAATTTAAGCAATTCTTCAGAGAAATCCTTGGAGCGAGTGAAAGCGATTACGGGAAAGGATATAAAGTTCTACAAAGGAGATATCTTAGACAGAGACATTTTAAATAAGATTTTCACAGAAGAGAAGATTGACAGTTGTATTCACTTTGCAGGACTCAAAGCGGTAGGTGAGTCTGTTGCAAAGCCTTGGGAATATTACAACAATAACATTGCCGGAACGTTAGTGCTTGTAGATGTGATGCGTCAACATGGATGCAAGAATATTATCTTTTCTTCTTCTGCGACGGTATACGGAGACCCGGCACAGATTCCGATTACGGAGGAGTGCCCGAAGGGACAGTGTACAAATCCATATGGCTGGACAAAGTCTATGTTAGAGCAGGTGCTTTCTGATATTCAGAAGGCGGACCCGGAATGGAATGTGATTCTGCTTCGTTACTTCAACCCGATTGGTGCGCATAAGAGCGGAACAATGGGTGAGAATCCAAATGGTATTCCGAATAACCTGATGCCATATGTGACACAGGTTGCAGTCGGCAAGTTAAAAGAACTTGGTGTATTTGGAAATGACTACGATACTCCGGACGGAACGGGTGTCAGAGATTATATTCATGTCGTAGATTTGGCGATTGGACATGTAAAAGCGCTCAAGAAGATTGAAGAGAAAGCCGGACTTTGCATCTATAACCTTGGAACAGGACATGGCTATAGTGTGCTTGATATTGTAAAGAACTTTGAGGCAGCAAACGGCATTAAAGTTCCTTATGTCATCAAAGACAGAAGACCCGGTGATATTGCAACCTGCTATTGCGACCCATCCAAGGCAGAGCGCGAGCTTGGCTGGAAAGCGCAGTACGGCATTCGTGAGATGTGTGAGGATTCTTGGAGATGGCAGAAAAATAATCCGAATGGATATGAAGCTTAGGGCGTAAGTTTCAGCTATAATTGCATAATGGAAGAAAGAACCATCCGTATCGGATAAGTTTGTCCGGACGGTATGGTTCTTTTTTTGTGCAAATCTGCTTGGAATAGAAATATACATTTTCTATTGCTCTAAATATCAAGGTATGATAGACTATGAAACATAGTAATCAAAACTATATAAGGAGGAATTATGAAAAAGGTATTTGACATGAAAGCGTTTAATGGATGGAATTTGGAACTTCCACTGATTCAAGGGGGAATGGGTGTTGGTGTAAGCCTTGGAGGGCTTGCGGGAGCTGTTGCAGCGGAAGGAGCAATGGGCGTGATTTCTACGGCGCAGATTGGTTTCTTAAATCCGGACTTTATGGGAAACGAACTGGAATGCAATGTACGAGAAATACATAAGCAGATTCAAAAGGCAAAGAAAATTGCCGGTGGAAGAGGCATGATCGGTGTCAATGTGATGGTGGCATTACAGCAGTACCGCCAGCATGTAAAAGAGGCGGTGCGCGCAGGCGCAGATGCAATTATTTGCGGAGCAGGACTTCCGATGGATCTACCGGAATTGGTAAAAGAGGGCGCTGCAAAGATTGCACCGATTGTGTCTTCACGAAAAGCAATCTCACTAATTCTGCGAGCATGGGACAAAAAATATCAGAGGACACCGGATTTTATCGTTGCGGAAGGACCGTTGGCAGGCGGGCATCTGGGCTTTTCTCCTCAGCAGTTGAGCAAAGATGCGCAGGGGAATTTTGAACAGGAACTCACAGGTATCATTGAGGAGAAGAAATGCTATGAAGAAAAATATGGAAAAAAGATACCGGTGTTTGCGGCAGGAGGCATCTGGGATGTACAGGATGCGCTGCATATGAGAGAACTGGGGGCAGACGGTATTCAGGCAGCCACCCGGTTTGTGGCAACGGAAGAATGTGATGCATCCTACGCGTATAAAATGGCATATGTGAATGCCAAAGAAGAGGATGTAGAGATTATAAAAAGTCCGGTAGGAATGCCGGGAAGAGCATTGAATAATGCGTTCATTCAAGAGACAAAGGAAATGAAGCAGAAGATTGAACGCTGTTACCGGTGCATACGAAGCTGCAAGCCTGCAGAGATTCCATACTGCATTACCAAAGCGTTGGTGGCTGCAGTACAGGGAGACGTGGAGCATGGTCTTGTTTTCTGCGGACAGAATGTGGGAAAAGTAAAGAAAATCGAAAATGTACATGAAGTGGTAGAGGATTTGATGTACCTGCCTCATGCGTAAAATGCAAAGAAGAGCCGCCGGCAAGGGGGGCTCTTCTTTGATATGTAGAAATTAATATAAGAACAAATGTGTAATTCCTGATTATATAAAAAATGCCGAAAGCTCAAAGCTATCAGCATTCTCGGGTTGGGCTGTTATTACTAACAGTAGCAGTTCGTAGGGGAATCGAACCCCTGTTTCCGCCGTGAGAGGGCGGCGTCTTAACCGCTTGACCAACGAACCGAACAATAGCTATTATAACATGCAAAATAAAAAAAGCAAGCATTTTTTTAATTTTTGTAAAATACTAAAAATATACACAATTCAGACAAATCGAGATATGATAAACACGACAAAAAAAGTGCTTGCGGTACGAAAGTATCAGACATAATGACGAAAACAGAAAAACAATATTGTATAATACTGACAAAAATGTGAAAAAATTAACATTCTTATTTCAAAAGTTGTCTAATATGTTAAAATAGTAACGAACTTTTGCTAGAAAATAAATGGAGGTTTTTACAATGCTAGAACAGTCGTACTATGACAAAGCGGATGAAATCATCGCGCTGCATGGAATTGCGAAGAAGTCACTGATACCTGTCATTCAGGATATCCAGGCAGAATATCGCTATCTGCCGCCGGAGCTTCTTAGCTATGTTGCAGAGAAGTTGGGAATCGGTGAGGCGAAAGCCTATAGCGTGGCAACTTTTTATGAAAATTTCTCTTTTGAGGCGAAGGGGAAGTACATTATCAAGGTATGTGACGGTACAGCCTGTCATGTGAGAAAATCTACGGCAATCTTAAACAAATTAAGAGAAGAACTGGGCTTGAGTGCCGAGAAACACACGACAGATGATATGATGTTCACCCTTGAGACCGTATCCTGCCTAGGAGCATGTGGTCTGGCTCCGGCGCTTACAGTCAATGATAAGGTACACCCGGCAATGACACCGGAGAAGGTGACAGAGCTAATTGCAGCGCTGAAAAAAGGAGAAGAGTAAAATGAAGATAAATTCCAGAGACGATTTAAGGCTGGCGAGAGAGGCAGCAATCGCTGAGATGAAGAGTCAGACCAAGCGTGTCTTGATCTGTGCAGGAACCGGATGTCTAGCAGGCGGCTCTCAGCAGATTTATGAGAGATTTAAGACATTGACGGAGGGGATGGAAGGTGTTGATATCACATTCGCACCGGAGGCGGCGCACGTGGGGGTAAAGCAGAGCGGTTGCCACGGTTTCTGCGAGATGGGACCATTGGTGCGTATTGAGCCGTCCAATTATTTGTACATAAAAGTAAAAGAAGAGGATTGCGAAGAAATCTTTCAAGAGACGATTTTGCATGATAGACCGGTGGAGCGTCTGTTGTATGAGTTAAACGGCGTAAAATACAAAGAACAGGAGCAGATTCCGTTCTATGCGAAGCAGACCAGACAGGTTTTAAAGAACTGTGGACATATCGACGCAGAGAACATATCCGAATATTTTGCAGTTGGTGGGTATCAGGCATTGGAAAAAGCATTGTTTGATATGACACCGGAAGAAGTCGTGGATGTAGTCTTGGAGTCAAATCTGCGCGGACGCGGAGGCGGAGGGTTCCAGACAGGCTACAAGTGGAAACAGGTAGCAAGACAGAAAGAAAAAATCCGCTATGTTGTCTGTAACGGTGATGAGGGCGACCCGGGTGCATTTATGGACCGAAGCGTCATGGAAGGCGACCCACACAAGATGCTTGAGGGTATGATTATTGCAGGATATGCTGTCGGTGCACAGGAAGGCTATATCTACGTGCGTGCCGAGTATCCGCTCGCAATCAAGCGTCTGAAGGTGGCGATTGCGCAGGCAGAGGAAGCAGGGATTTTAGGGGATAATATCATGGGTTCCGGTTACAGCTTCCGCATTCATATTAACCGGGGCGCGGGAGCGTTTGTCTGCGGAGAGGGAAGTGCGCTTACCGCATCCATTGAGGGAGAGCGCGGTATGCCTCGTACGAAACCACCAAGAACGGTAGAACAGGGACTTTTTGCGAAGCCGACAGTACTCAACAATGTCGAGACATATGCGAACGTGCCGTTAATTATTTCAAACGGGGCAGAGTGGTATCACCAGCTTGGTACGGAGACGAGCCCGGGAACCAAGGCGTTTGCACTGACCGGAAGTGTGAAGAATACGGGACTTATTGAGGTACCGATGGGTACAACCCTGCGCGAGATTGTATACGATATCGGTGGTGGTGTCAAAGGGGATGTGCCATTTAAAGCGGTACAGATTGGCGGTCCATCAGGGGGGTGTCTGGTGACCAGCAATCTGGATGTGAAGCTTGACTTTGATTCATTAAAGAAACTTGGTGCGATGATTGGCTCCGGTGGTCTGGTTGTCATGGATGAAAATACCTGTATGGTGGAAGTGGCACGTTTCTTTATGAATTTCACCCAGAATGAGAGCTGCGGAAAGTGTGTTCCTTGTCGCGAGGGTACGAGACGAATGCTTGAGATATTGGAAGATATTGTAGCAGGAAAAGGTACG
The DNA here is from genome assembly GCA_022771695.1 of Roseburia sp. GTDB lineage: Bacteria > Bacillota > Clostridia > Lachnospirales > Lachnospiraceae > Roseburia. Next base: position 11,292 of record JALEKJ010000029.1, read on the forward strand.
ATGGAACAGTTGGATATTCTGCAGGAGCTTGGTGAGGCAATTACCGATACGGCACTCTGCGGTCTTGGAAAGAGTGCTGCGTTACCGGTTTTAAGTACATTAAAGAATTTCCGTGACGAGTATATTGAACATGTGATGGATAAGCGCTGCCGTACCGGTAATTGTCAGGCGTTGCGCCGTTACATTATTGATCCTTCCAAGTGTAAGGGCTGCTCTAAATGTGCAAGAAACTGTCCGGTGGAAGCAATTACCGGAAAAGTGAAGGAACCGTTTCACATTGATACAACGAAGTGTATCAAGTGCGGAGCCTGCATGGAGAACTGTGCATTTGGCGCAATCTATACGGAAAACTAGAGAAGTTTGTTGGAGGGGAAATAATCATGGACTATATTACAATCGATTCAAAATGTGTGCCGATTGAAGGCGAGAAAAATGTGCTGTCACTCATCCGAAAAGCCGGGATTGATCTGCCGACATTCTGTTATCATTCAGAACTGTCAATTTATGGAGCATGCCGTTTGTGTGTGGTGGAGGATGACAGAGGAAGAATTTTTGCATCCTGCTCGGAACAGCCTAGACCGGGCATGGTGATTTATACAAATACGAAGAAAGTGCAGCGTTACCGCAAGCTTATCATTGAACTGCTTTTGGCATCCCATTGCAGGGACTGTACCACTTGCCATAAGAACGGCATGTGTGAACTGCAGTCGCTGGCATATCGTGTCGGCGTACATGCAGTGCGGTTTTTAAATAACCGGAAAGAAAAAGAACTTGATATGAGTTCTCCGAGTATCGTCAGAGACCCGAATAAGTGTATTCTTTGTGGCGACTGTGTACGTACCTGTGACGAAATTCAGGGGGTAGGGGCAATCGACTTTGCAAATCGCGGCTCTAAGATGGAAGTTATGCCTGCATTTGACAAAAAACTGGCAGAAACAGACTGTGTGGGATGCGGACAGTGTGCGTCTGTCTGTCCGACTGCAGCGATTTCTATCCGAACAAATGTCACGCAGGTATGGAATGCGATTGAGGATGAGAATGTGCGCGTGGTAGCCCAGATTGCACCGGCAGTTCGCGTTGCGGTGGGAGATCATTTCGGAATACCAAAAGGGGAAAATTCCTTTGGTAAGCTGGTAGAGGCGTTGCGTATCATGGGATTTGATGAGGTATATGATACCAATTTCGCGGCAGACCTTACGGTTATGGAAGAATCCAAAGAATTTGTGGAACGTCTTGAAAAAAATGAGAAGCTGCCGTTATTTACTTCCTGCTGTCCGGGCTGGGTAAAATATTGCGAGAATAAATATCCGGAATTTGCAGAGCATATTTCGACCTGCCGTTCGCCACAGGGAATGCTCTCGGCGGTAATCAAAGAGTATTATGCGAAGAAGGATAAGGAAGACGGAAAGCGGACGATGGTCGTGTCCATCATGCCTTGTACAGCGAAAAAAGGAGAAATATTGCGCCCGGATAACTTTACGGACGGAAGACAGGATACGGACTATGTGCTGACAACGGTAGAGATTATCCGCATGATTAAGCAGGTGGGAATCCGTTTTGAAAAGCTTGGCGGAGAAGCAGCGGATATGCCGTTTTCCATTGCCTCCGGCGGAGGCGCTATCTTCGGCGCAACAGGAGGTGTGACGGAAGCGGTGCTGCGTCATCTTGCTACGGAGAAAAACTATAAGACATTGAATGCAATCAGCTTTACTGGAATCCGTGGAGAAGAAGGAATCAAAGAGACGACCGTAACGCTTGGAGAGCGGGAAGTGCGTATCGCAATCGTACATGGACTCGCGAATGCAGGGCGGTTGCTCGAAGCAATAAAGCGCGGTGAAAAAGAGTACGACTTTGTCGAGGTGATGGCATGCCGCAGAGGCTGTATTATGGGCGGAGGACAGCCGGCACAGGCGGGACCGCGGACCAGAAAAGGACGTATGGAAGGTATCTATAAAGTGGATGCGAACTCAAACATTCGGTTCCCGGATGAAAATCCTGCGATTAAGCAGCTTTATGACGGATTATTAAAGGGGAATGAACATAGACTTTTGCATAGAAATCTGCACTAGAGCATGGGTTTTGGTTGAAATTGCATTGTGACTGGACTAAAATAAAGATAGCAAATATCAGATGCACTGATTGATAAGGAGGCCCGTGTATGGAACACAAAAATCCGTTACTGCATGAGAACGAGAGTGATAATAAATTTATTACCATCGGGGAGATTATGATACGTCTGACTCCTCCGAATTATGAAAAGATTCGTATGACGCACAGCTTTGAAGCAAGCTATGGTGGCAGTGAGGCAAATATCGCTTTGGCATTGGCTAATTTGGGTGTGGACAGCACGTTCTTTACGGTAGTGCCGGACAACAGCCTCGGTAAGAGTGCAATCCGTTTGTTGCGAAGCAACGATGTACATTGTACGCCAGTTATCTTAAGCACACCGGAGGAGACACCGTCGCACAGACTTGGCAGCTATTACTTAGAGACAGGATATGGAATTCGTCCAAGCAAGGTTATCTATGATAGGAAGCACAGCGCAATCACGGAGTACGATTTTAGCAGGGTGGATTTGGAGGATTTGTTAGACGGATATACATGGCTGCATTTAAGTGGTATCACACCGGCATTGGCACCGAACTGCAGAAAGCTTACGATGGATTGCCTGAAGGTGGCGAAGGAAAAGGGCATTACAGTCAGCTTTGACGGTAACTTTCGGAGCAAGCTTTGGACGTGGGAGGAAGCGAGAGACTTCTGTACGGAGTGTCTGCCATATGTGGATGTACTGCTCGGCATTGAGCCATACCATCTCTGGAGAGATGAAAATGACCACAGCAAGGGTGATGTGAAGGACGGAGTGCCGCTACAACCGAGTTATGAGCAACAGGATGAGATATTCCAGGCGTTTGTGGCGCGTTACCCGAATTTAAAATGCATTGCAAGACATGTTCGTTATGCACACAGTGGTAGCGAGAACAGTTTGAAGGCATATTTGTGGTACGAAGACCATACCTTTGAGAGCAAACTGTTTACGTTTAATATTTTAGACCGTGTTGGCGGTGGCGATGCATTTGCAAGCGGGCTGATCTACGCGATGATGCATGATTATAAGCCGATGGATATGGTCAATTTTGCGGTGGCAAGCAGTGTAATCAAACACACGATTCGCGGTGATGCGAACATTACGGATGATGTTGAGAGCATCCGCAACCTTATGAATATGAATTACGATATTAAGAGGTAAAAAACACTTGCATTTTGCGGGTTGAGGTGCTATTCTTAATATGATAACACGATGACTAGATTGAGAGAGGGCGTTTGTCCTCTCTCAATTCACGTTTATAGTGAAAAGTCGTAATGATTCAGAACCAAGCGCTGAATAATAAAAATTGAATATTGAGAAAGAAGGTGTACACATGTCAAAGCGTGAGAGTTATGAAGCGCGCACCGAAGAACTGATTACTCCGATTATTGAGCGAATGAATTTCGAACTGGTCGATGTGGAGTATGTAAAGGAAGGCGGTACATGGTATCTGCGGGCTTATATTGATAAGGAAGGCGGAATTACCGTGAATGACTGCGAGGCAGTTGCCAGAGAGATGAATGAGATTCTAGACCGGGAAGACTTCGTGGAGGATTCCTATGTGTTCGAGGTGAGTTCACCGGGACTTGGCAGACCGCTGAAAAAAGAAAAGGACTATGTCCGCAGCATGGGGAAGGAAGTAGAGATACGAACTTATCGTGCAATCAACCGTGAAAAAGAATTTTATGGAATCTTGACAGCATACGACGATGCAACGGTGACCATTGAGCAGGAGGATGGCGAGAAACTCACATTTGAAAAGAGCGATATCGCACTTATTCGTCTGGCTTTTGATTTTTAAATACGCTTAAGTACAAATAATAGGAGGATAATATAATGAGTAATAATGAATTATTAGAAGCGTTGAATATATTAGAACAGGAGAAAAATATCAGTAAAGAGACATTGCTTGAGGCGATTGAGAATTCTCTTGTGACAGCTTGCAAAAATCATTTCGGAAAATCCGAGAATGTAAAGGTAAGCATCGACCCGGAGACCTGTGAGTATCATGTATTTCAGGAGAAGACGGTTGTAGAGCAGGTGGAAGATTCGGTTGAGCAGATTAGCGTTGTAAATGCGAAAATGATTGACTCCAAATATGAGGTTGGCGATATCGTCAATATCGAGGTGCAGTCCAAAGAATTCGGACGTATTGCAACACAGAATGCGAAGAATGTTATTTTACAGAAAATTCGCGAGGAAGAGCGCAAGGTATTGTTTGATCAGTACTACAGCAAAGAGAAGGATGTTGTTACCGGTGTGGTACAGCGTTATGTCGGAAGAAACGTCAGCATCAACCTCGGCAAGGTGGATGCAATCTTAACAGAGAATGAGCAGGTAAGAGGTGAGGTTTTCCAGCCGACAGAGCGCATCAAATTATATGTATTGGAAGTAAAATCTACATCTAAGGGACCAAAGATTTTGGTGTCCAGAACACATCCGGAGCTGGTAAAACGTTTGTTTGAATCTGAGGTTACCGAGGTAAAGGAAGGTATCGTTGAGATTAAGGCGATTGCCAGAGAAGCAGGAAGCAGAACCAAGATTGCTGTGTGGTCCAATGATCCGGATGTAGATCCGGTTGGCGCATGTGTTGGTATGAACGGTGCGAGAGTCAATGCAATCGTAAATGAGCTGCGTGGTGAAAAGATTGACATTATTACCTGGAATGAGAATCCGGCGATGATGATTGAGAACGCACTTAGCCCTGCAAAGGTTATCTCCGTTATCGCAGATGCGGAAGAGAAGTCAGCAAAGGTCGTCGTACCGGATTATCAGTTATCCCTTGCAATCGGAAAAGAAGGACAGAACGCAAGACTTGCAGCAAGACTCACCGGTTTCAAGATTGATATCAAGAGTGAGACACAGGCGAGAGAGTCCGGTGATTTCCTCGATTATGAGAACGACTATGAGGATGATGAGTACTACGATGATGAGTATGCAGAAGGCGAGTACGAAGACGGCGCCTATGAAGAGTAAATATAGAGGATGATAGAGAATGGCAAATAAGAAAATTCCAATGCGTCAGTGCGTAGGTTGCCGAGAGATGAAGGCGAAAAAAGATATGATTCGCGTCATCAAGACAGCGACCGAAGATGAGACGGAAAGCAGAATTCTTCTGGATGCGACAGGAAGAAAAAACGGCAGAGGAGCTTATATCTGTCCGAACGGTGAGTGCTTAAAAGCGGCAATTAAGAATAAGGGTTTGGAACGCTCATTGAAAATGCCAATTCCCAAAGAAGTATATGAAGTGCTGACAAAGGAGATGGAGGAGTTTGAAACCAGATAAGGTATTATCCATGCTTAGTATCGCAGCGAAGTCCGGCAGTGTTGCAAGCGGAGAGTTTTCTACAGAGAAGGCCGTCAAAGAAGGAAAGGCATATCTTGTGATTGTGGCATCGGATGCTTCCGAGAACACGCAGAAGATGTTCTCAAATATGACGGAATTCTATCAAGTTCCTATGTATCTGTATGGCAATAAGGAGACACTTGGACATTTTGTAGGAAAAGAGTTTCGGGCATCGCTTGCAGTCACGAACGAGGGACTGGCACGTTCGATAGAAGAAAAATTAAGGCAAATGTTAACAACTGAATAAGGGAGGAAACAAGATATATGGCAAAAATGAGAGTTCATGAACTTGCAAAAGAATTAGGAATAGAAAGTAAACAGATTATTGAATTTTTAAACGCAAACGGAACTGCTGTAAAGGCAGCGCAGAGCAGTGTGGAAGACGATGCACAGGCTTTGGTTCGCGGCAAATTCGGAAAGGGAACGGCAGCTCCGAAAACAGAAACTGAAAAGAAAGAAACTGCATCGAAGACGGAAACTGCAAAGAAAGAGACAGCTCCGAAAGCAGAGACAGCTCCGAAAGCAGAAACTGCGCCTGCAACAAAAGAGAATGCTGAGGCTAAACAGCCGGAGCGCCCAAAGAAGAAATCAAGTATAACTGCAGTATTTAATGCACAGTATAGTAAACAGGGAGCAGCGCATGGTAACCGAAGACCTGCAAACGGTCGCCCGGGCAACAGCGACCGTCGTCCAATGGGAAACGGACGCCCACAGGGAGGGAGACCGGAGCAGCGTCAGAGCAGACCTGTCAGCGATTATGATGTGCGGAAGGCTTTTGAACGTGTCATCAATCCGGAGGCAGTAAAAGAGGCAGAGGCAGCAGAGCGCATGGCAGCAGAAAAGGCACAGCAGGCGGCAAAGCAGGCACCGGTAGAAAAAGCACCGGAAACGCCAAAGACGGAGAATCGCCCAAATGTATACGAGAACGTATATGAGAATGTGTATGCGCAGAATAGCACTAACGATCGTCGCCCTGCAAACGGAGATCGTCGTCCTGTAAACGGAGAACGCCGTGCTGCAAGTGGAGATCGTCGCCCTGCAAATGGAGATCGTCGCCCGCAGGGAGAGAGACCGGCAAGACCGGGACAGGGAACCTTTAACGGAAACAGGGGAGGCAGACCGGATGGCAATCAAAGACCTTTCTCGAATGGTAGACCGAATCAGAATGGCAATCAAGGTGATAGAAACGGCAATCGCGGCAACTCGTATCGCGGTAACCAACCTGGTGGCAGACTTGACCGTGAGATCGACCGTTTCAATAAGGAGTCAGCGGCGCCGGCAGCGGAAGAACTGCGAGGTAAAGAGTCCAGAGACCGTGGTCAGGACCGCAATAAGAATAATAGACAGCGTGGTGACTACGATGCACTTGGCAGTAAGAAGCAGGAGCGTTTCGTCAACCTCGAGAAGAACGGCGGCAAGAAGAAGCCACAGCATCAGCCACAGCCGAAGCAGGAAGAGGAGGTAATCCGTACACTTGTCCTTCCAGAAAAATTAACCATCAAAGATCTTGCTGATAAGATGAAGGTACAGCCGTCTGTCATTGTGAAAAAGCTGTTCTTAAAGGGCACGATGGTAACCGTAAATCAGGAAGTGGATTACGAGACGGCAGAGGAAATCGCATTAGAGTTTAATTGCATCTGTGAGCCGGAGGAGAAGATTGACGTAATTGCAGAACTTCTTAAGGAAGAGGATGATGCAGAGGAAACATTAGTGGCACGTCCACCGGTTGTTTGTGTTATGGGTCACGTTGACCATGGTAAGACATCATTACTGGATGCCATTCGCTCCACGCGCGTGACAGACAAAGAGGCTGGTGGTATCACACAGCACATTGGTGCGTCTGTGGTATCTATTAATAACCAGAATATCACATTCCTGGATACCCCGGGACATGAGGCGTTTACTGCAATGCGTATGCGTGGTGCAAATTCTACCGATATTGCTATCTTAGTGGTGGCAGCCGATGACGGCGTGATGCCACAGACGGTAGAGGCAATCAACCATGCAAAAGCAGCGGGGGTTGAGATTATTGTTGCAATCAACAAGATTGATAAACCGAGTGCAAACATCGAACGTGTAAAACAGGAATTATCCGAGTATGAACTGATTCCGGAAGACTGGGGCGGAAGCACCATTTTCTGTCCGGTATCCGCACATACGAAAGAGGGTATTGAAAACCTGCTTGAGATGATTCTCCTGACCGCAGAAGTGCTTGAGTTGAAGGCAAATCCAAAGCGAAATGCAAGAGGTCTTGTCATTGAAGCACAGTTGGATAAGGGACGCGGAGCAGTGGCAACTGTGCTCGTACAGAAGGGAACCTTAAAGGTAGGTCAGCCGGTAGCCTGCGGAAGTTGCTACGGTAAAGTACGTGCAATGATTGACGATCAGGGACGCAGAGTAAAAGAAGCAGGTCCGTCTACTCCGGTAGAGATTTTAGGCCTTTCTTCCGTTCCGGAGGCAGGAGAGACATTCGTGTCCACCGATACAGAGAAAGAAGCACGTGCGTTTGCAGAGACCTATATTTCTGAGAGCAAGAACCGTCTGATTGAGGATACCAAGGCAAAAATGTCCTTAGACGATCTGTTCTCACAGATTCAGTCCGGAAATGTCAAAGAATTGAATATTATCGTAAAGGCAGACGTTCAGGGGTCTGTGGAAGCAGTAAAACAGAGTCTCGTGAAGCTGTCTAACGAAGAAGTAGTTGTAAAAGTAATCCACGGCGGTGTCGGTGCAATCAACGAGTCTGATGTCAGCTTAGCATCCGCATCCAATGCGATTATCATCGGATTCAACGTTCGTCCGGACCCAACTGCGAAAGTGACAGCCGAGAAAGAGAATGTCGATGTAAGACTTTATAAAGTTATCTACAACGCAATCGAGGATGTCGAAGCGGCAATGAAGGGAATGCTAGACCCGATTTTCGAGGAGAAAGTATTGGGTCACGCAGAAGTACGCCAGATTTTCAAAGCATCCGGTGTTGGAAATATTGCCGGTTCTTATGTGCTTGACGGTACCTTCGAGAGAGGCTGTAAGGTTCGTATTTCACGTGAAGGTACACAGATTTTCGAGGGTGACTTGGCTTCTCTGAAACGTTTTAAGGATGATGTGAAGGAAGTAAAAGCCGGATATGAGTGCGGACTTGTGTTCGAGGGCTTTAATGACATCGCAGAGCTGGATATTGTAGAAGCATATAAGATGGTGGAGGTACCACGATAGAATGAGAAAAAATAGCATCAAAAATACCCGTATCAACGGGGAAGTACTGCGCGAGTTGTCGAATATCATCCGCGGGGAAATCAAAGACCCACGGATTAATCCGATGACCAGCGTGGTGACCGTAGAGGTTGCGCCTGATTTGAAGACTTGTAAGGCGTATATCAGTGTTCTGGGTGATGAAGAGTCACAGAAGAATACATTGGCGGGCTTAAGAAGTGCGGAGGGTTATATTCGTCGCGAACTGGCGAGAAGTATTAACCTTCGCAATACACCGGAGATTACGTTTATCTTAGATCAGTCCATCGAGTATGGCGTTCGCATGTCAAAGATGATTGATGATGTGACCAAAGATATTCGTGAGGAGAACGGAGAAGATGAGCAGGATGACAAATTTTGATGAATTTTTAACAGAAGCGCGCACGGTTGCCATTGCCGGACATATTCATCCGGATGGCGACTGCGTGGGCTCCTGCCTTGCTACTTATAATTATATTAAGACTTATTATCCGCAGATTGAAGCGGTATTATATTTAGAGCCCATTCCGAATATTTTTAAATTTTTAAGTCGCTCAGATGAGATTATTTCGGATTGTTCTGCAGATAAGACCTATGACCTTTTTATTGCACAGGACTGTGGAGATATCGGTAGACTGGGAGACGCCGCACGCTATTGTGAAAATGCGAAAAAGACAATTTGCGTGGATCATCATGTGAGCAATACGGGATTCGCGGATGAGGACTACATATTTCCGGAGGCGAGTTCCACATGTGAGCTCGTGTATGAACTGCTGCCGAAAGAGCGCATTACAAAGGAAATTGCAGAGTGTATTTATACCGGAATGGTACATGATACCGGTGTGTTTCAGTATTCCTGTACCTCGAAAAAGACGATGGAGATTGCGGGTGCATTGATGGATATGGGGATTAACTATCCCAAAATAGTGGATGAGACCTATTACACAAAGACTTACAATCAGAATCGTATCGGCGGACTTGCATTACTCAAGAGTAAGCTTCATTTGGAGGGCAAATGTATTTCCAGTGTTATTACATTAGAGGAGATGCGGGAATACGATGTATTACCGAAACACTTGGACGGAATCGTGAATCAGCTTAGGATTACAAAGGATGTAGAGGTGGCTGTTTTCCTTTATCAGACGGAGGAGAACGGTTATAAGGTAAGTATGCGCTCCTGCGAATACGTTGATGTGGCGAAGATTGCCGTTTCCTATGGAGGGGGCGGGCATGTACGTGCAGCCGGTTGCTCAATAAAAGGCGATGCGGCACGAATTGTCGAGGAAATTGTAGCAAAGGTTGCAGAGCAGATATGATAAATGGAATTATTAACGTTTATAAAGAAAAGGGATATACATCTTTTGACGTAGTTGCAAAACTGCGTGGAATCCTTAAGACAAAGAAAATCGGACACACAGGGACACTTGACCCGGATGCAGAGGGCGTGTTACCTGTGTGTCTTGGTAAAGCCACAAAAGTTTGCGATTTATTGACGGATAAAGATAAAGAGTACGAAGCAGTGATGCTGCTTGGAATTGTGACAGATACGCAGGATGTTTCCGGAGCGGTGCTGGAGCAAAAAGAGGTAAAGGTGACAGAGGCGGAAGTGCAGAATGCGATTATGAGTTTTATCGGAGAATATATGCAGATGCCACCGATGTATTCCGCACTGAAAGTGAACGGAAAGAAACTGTGTGATTTGGCGAGAGCGGGAGTTACGGTAGAACGTGCTGCTCGACCGGTCAGAATACTTGATATCACAATTTTGTCTGTCGAACTTCCACGTGTACGGATGCGCGTCGCATGCTCTAAGGGTACCTATATCCGCACTCTTTGTCAGGATATTGGAGAAAAATTGGGCTGCGGTGCCTGTATGGAGTCTTTGCTTCGCACCCGTGTAGCACAGTTTGAAGTGGAGGATGCGTTGCGCCTAAGTGAAATCGAGGCACTTGTCACGAAGGAAGCGGATGGATTGCCGAAAGAGGAGTGGACATCGGAACAATTTTCCTTCCTTCAGACAACGGATTCCGTATTTTTGCAATATAAGAAAGCGATTGTAAAAAAAGAATTTGACAAGCTTTTATACAATGGAAACCGTATACGTCCGGAAATGTTTGTAGCATATGATTCGGACTGGGAGAAAGATTCTGTACGTGTCTACGATGAAAAAGAGCGGTTTGTCGGTATTTATAAATTTCAAACAGATAGGAAAGACTATAAACCATTGAAGGTATTTATTTGATTATGAAATATATCAGAAACACAACAGACTTTTATATAGAAGAAAATACAGTGCTTTCGCTTGGAAAGTTTGACGGTATTCACAGAGGGCATGAATTGCTGCTCGAACATATGGCGGCCAAAAAGAATGAGGGACTTTCCGCAGCTATTTTCACATTTGACATTCCACCAAGAAAAAATGTGGAGCATGCAGAAGTTAAAGTGCTGACCACTAATGATGAGAAAGTACATATCTTTGAACAGCTTGGTATCGACTATTTGGTAGAATGTCCATTTACAAAGGAAATCATGTGCATGGAAGCAGAGGATTTTATCGAGAAGATTGTAAGGCAGCTTCATGTAAAGTGTATGGTCGTGGGTGAGGATTTTCATTTTGGACATAATCGAAGAGGCGATTATCGGATGCTCCGACAATATGCAAGGAAGTACGATTATGAGGTGATTGTTGTCAAGAAAATGCAGGAGGATGCGCGGGATATCAGCAGTACCTTTGTGAGGGAAGAAATCATAAAGGGAAATATTGAGAAAGCAAATCATCTGTTGGGATATCGCTATTTTGTGACAAGCGTGGTTGAACATGGAAATCAGATTGGCAGAACGATTGGAATTCCTACGATTAATCAGGTCCCGGCGGAAGAAAAATTGCTTCCGCCAAACGGTGTCTATGTGACGGAAGTATATATTGGTGAACAGAAATACCGGGGCATCACAAATGTGGGATGTAAACCGACGGTAGGAATGAGAAATCCGATTGGTGTTGAGACACATCTGTTGGATTTCGCGGGAGATGTGTATGATAAGGTTGTGACGGTAGAGTTTCTCAGTCGAGTGAGAGCCGAGCGCAAGTTTTCCTCGATAGAGGAACTTAAGAACCAGATGCAGAACGATATTGCATATGGAAGAACCTTTTTTATGAGATAGGCGTGTGTGTTTCGCACACTTTACTCCTCAATATGGCAAGTAGTTATGCAAAATATTACGTAATTGTTACAAAATTATGTTGACAGCGTAAAATATGCTTGTTATACTGGAAAATGGAGTGGCAGAATAGAGTTGGGTTCTGCACAAGTGTTTGATACGTGAAAAGCTCAGGAGGTTTTATGAAAGCAAGAATGATGAGAGTGGCAGGATTACTTCTTGCCGGCACAATCGCATTTAGTATTGCATATACAAATCCAATCGAAGATATAAATATCGTTGCAGGCGGGAATGCCCGCGCAGGTATTTCTTCCGAGTTCTGCACAGAACTCGAAACTTATACAGAAAACACTACCGCTGTAGCGGGTGTTACAGGCGCTGTTTCCGATTATATAAGCAGCTCTATTGAGGTTGCTGCGGCAGAGGTTTCTGAGACGGATACAGTGATGACTGCTATGGGACAGGAAGAGACATTCGGATATACGAATCTTGGTATCGCGGATGTAGACGGTAACTTGAATGTCAGAGAGGCTGCCACGACAGAGGCGAAGCTTGTAGGTAAGATGCCGAACAATGCAGGATGCGAGATTCTTGGAATTGAAGGCGACTGGACGAAAATTAAGTCCGGCGAGGTAGAAGGATATGTAAAGTCAGAGTATCTGTTGAGCGGCGATGCTGCTTTGATTCGGGCGGCAGAAGTAAAACAGACGATTGCGACAGTTACGACAATGACTCTTTATGTAAGGGAACAGCCGAATACCGAGTGTACCATCATAACATCTATGCCGATGGGAGAGGAACTTGAGGTTATCGAAGTATTAGATGGTTGGGTAAAGGTCAATGTCGATAGTGATGAGGGATATGTGTGCGCAGATTATGTGGATATTTCCACAGAATTGCCGAAAGCGATGACGATGACAGAGGTTCGCTACGGACAGGGCGTGTCAGATGTGCGCGTTTCTCTGGTACAGTATGCGACACAGTTTGTTGGAAACCCATATGTATGGGGTGGAACCAGCTTGACAAGAGGTGCGGATTGTTCCGGATTTGTACTTAGCGTGTACGCGAACTTTGGAGTTTCTTTGCCGCATTCCTCCAGATCTCAGGCAAATTGCGGTACGAAGATTTCTGCGTCCGAAGCGAAGCCGGGAGATTTGTTCTTCTATGGTAACGGAAGCGGTATTAATCATGTGGCAATCTATATCGGTAACGGACAGGTTGTACATGCAAGCAGTCCCAGAACCGGCATTAAGATTTCCGGTGCATACTATCGTACTCCGGTCAAAGTTGTTCGAATCATCAACGACTAAAGGTGTTTTGATGAAATATAAATTAGGCATTTACAAGTGGAATACCCTATGTTATAATGCCTAAGTATGAGTTTAGCCCATATTCGGTAGATGGACACTCCGACCTTTTACTGAGTATCATATGTTTTTTGGGCGATGGGCGATAAAGTGCCCCGGAGACATCGTAGTGGTGTTATCCAAGAATAAGAAGAAGGAGGATCAGAACATGATCGCAAAGGACAAGAAACAGAGTATTATCGCAGAGTATGGTAGAACACCGAATGACACAGGTTCACCAGAGGTACAGATTGCTATCTTGACAGCACGTATCGAGGAGCTTACCGCTCACTTACAGGAGAACCCAAATGATCATCATTCCAGACGTGGTCTGTTAAAGATGGTAGGTCAGAGACGTGGTTTATTAGCTTACTTAAAGAAAATTGATATCGAGAGATATCGTTCTTTAATCGAGCGTTTAGGTCTGAGAAAATAATAATAGTCCAACAGGCGGGCAGAGATGCCCGCTTGAAAATAGAGCGGAGTTATCCCCGCTCTATTTCACTATATAAGTGTCGGTTTAAACCGGCAGCTTGTAAAATAGTTTTCTGGCAGAATTATCTTTCCGAGACCACTGAAATATACATACCCGGCATGATAGGTGATGTATGTGCATTTCAGTAGTTTCGGACATTCTGCTGAAAGATAGAATGAAAGAATTAAAGGAGAATACGCATGTACAAAAGTTATTCAATGGAACTTGCAGGCAGAACTCTTACGGTAGATATCGGCAGAGTTTGTGCACAGGCAAATGGTGCCGCATTATTAAAATATGGTGAAACAACCGTATTGTCTACTGTTACAGCATCAGACAAGCCAAGAGACGGGATTGATTTCTTCCCACTTAGTGTAGAGTTTGAAGAGAAGATGTATGCAGTTGGAAAGATTCCGGGCGGCTTCAATAAGAGAGAGGGTAAGGCATCTGAGAATGCAATTCTTACATCCCGTGTTATTGATCGTCCGATGAGACCTTTATTCCCGAAGGATTACCGCAACGATGTTACAATTAACAACATGGTAATGTCTGTTGATCCGGAGTGCCGTCCTGAGATTGTCGGTATGATTGGTTCTGCACTTGTTACCACGATTTCCGATATCCCGTTTGCGGGTCCTTGTGCGACCACTCAGATGGGTATGGTAGATGGCGAGTTTATCGTGAATCCATCCCAGAAGGATTGGGACAATGGAGATTTACAGCTTACGGTAGCATCTACCGCCGAGAAAGTTATCATGATTGAGGCCGGAGCAAATGAGATTCCGGAGGCAAAGATGATTGAGGCAATCTACAAATGCCATGACATCAATCAGACCATCATTGAGTTCGTTAACAAGATTTGTGCGGAGGTAGGTAAACCAAAGCATGAGTATACAAGCTGTGCCATTCCGGATGAAATGTTCGCTGCTATTAGGGAGATTGTTACTCCGGAGCAGATGGAAGAGGCAGTATTTACCGATGAGAAGCAGAAGAGAGAAGAGAATATCCGCGAGATTACTGCAAAATTAGAAGAGGCATTTGCAGATAATGAGGAGTGGCTTGCTGTATTAGGCGAGGCAGTTTATCAGTATCAGAAGAAGACGGTTCGTAAGATGATCTTAAAGGATCACAAGCGTCCGGATGGTCGTGCCATCAATCAGATTCGTCCACTGGCTGCAGAGGTAGATTTGATTCCTAGAGTACATGGTTCTGCTATGTTCACACGTGGGCAGACACAGATTTGTGATGTTGTAACATTAGCTCCGTTATCGGAAGTACAGAAGATTGATGGGCTTGATGAGAATATTACGACTAAGAGATATCTGCATCAGTATAATTTCCCGGCCTACTCTGTAGGTGAGACAAAAGTTTCCCGTGGTCCGGGACGTCGTGAGATTGGTCACGGTGCATTGGCTGAGAAGGCGCTTATGGCAGTACTTCCTTCCGAGGAGGAGTTCCCATATGCAATTCGTGCCGTATCTGAGACATTTGAGTCTAACGGTTCTACGTCCATGGCATCCACCTGTGCATCCTGTATGGCACTTATGGCTGCAGGTGTTCCAATTAAGTCTATGGTTGCAGGTATTTCTTGTGGTCTTGTAACCGGCGATACAGATGATGATTACATTGTTCTTACCGATATTCAGGGGCTTGAGGACTTCTTCGGAGACATGGACTTTAAGGTAACCGGTACTCATAAGGGTATCACTGCTATCCAGATGGATATCAAGATTCATGGTCTTACAAGACCTATCGTAGAGGAAGCGATTGCAAGAACAAGAGAGGCAAGACTCTACATCATGGATGAGGTTATGTCCAAGGCGATTGCAGAGCCAAGAAAAGAAGTTGGTCCGTATGCACCGAAGATTATCCAGATTCAGATTGACCCTGCAAAGATTGGTGATGTAGTTGGTCAGAGAGGTAAGACTATCAATGAGATTATCGATCGCACTGGTGTGAAGATTGATATCACAGACGATGGTGCCGTATCTGTATGCGGTACAGATGCTGCCATGATGGATAAGGCGGTAGAGATGATTCAAATTATTACAACAGATTTTGAGGAAGGTCAGATATTTACCGGAACTGTTGTAAGTATTAAGGAGTTTGGTGCATTCTTAGAGTTTGCACCGGGCAAAGAAGGAATGGTTCACATCTCTAAGATTGCGAAAGAGAGAATCAATCATGTGGAAGATGTCCTTACATTAGGTGATAAGGTTAAGGTTGTCTGCTTAGGAAAAGACAAGATGGGAAGAATCAGCTTCTCCATCAAGGACGTACCGGCAGAGGCATAAAGTAAATCATTTGTTTACTATTAGGTCAGGAAATGTCAAACATTTCCTGACCTTTTTGCATACGCTATAAGAAAAGGCATTTTTATGAATCGAGTCAAAAAACTAATCCATACGGATTATGCATATAAATCCGGATTAACCGGGAAAAATGTAACAATAGTGGTTATGGACACCGGAATCGCACCTCATGTGGATTTTGGAAAACGAATACTTGCATTTCATGATTTTTATTATGGACGTATAGGCTTGTATGATGATAACGGACACGGTACTCATGTGTCGGGAATCATGGCGGGAGATGGTACAATGTCACGTGATACAGACGGAAATCCCATTTATGGAGGGATTGCACCGGAGGCAAATCTTATTATGCTAAAGGTATTAGATCACAAAGGGAATGGTAATACGGCAAAAGTACTGGAAGGCATCGACTGGATTGTCAAAAAGAAAGAGGTATATAACATTCGACTTTTGAATATATCGGTGGGGATGCTTCCAAGTGCGGGGGAACGGGAACAGAAAGAATTGTTGGAGGCAGTGGACGATATATGGAAAAGGGGAATCATGGTTGTGGCTGCAGCCGGTAACAACGGTCCAAAAGATAACACGGTGACAATTCCGGGGATATCGAGGAAGATACTTACCGTCGGAAGCTGTGATGACGGCAAGGCGGATAGCGCGGCAAAAGGGCTGAAGAGCGGTTACAGCAGTATGGGACCGACAGAGTGCTGTATTGTAAAGCCCGAGATATTGGCACCGGGAACGAATATTACAAGTTGTGACAGAGACGGAAAAGGTTACCGGGCAAAAAGCGGTACTTCGATGGCAGCTCCGGTCGTAACAGGTGCTTTGGCATTAGCATTCCAGAAATATCCGCATCTGACACCGGCAGAGATGAAATTGCGGTTGTACGAGCGGGCGTATCCGAGAGGAGAGCAGCTTGGAAAGAAATGCTGGGGTGTGATTCATGTAGACAATCTTGTGCGTGGAATGTAAATAGGAAGCGTAGTATACGAGTGTGAAGAGGGGATGAGTTGACTTTTCTTAAGAAAAACTTTAGAATGAAACATGCAGTGCACCAAATGATGACAGAGGAGTCTGTGGAACGCTGTGTTTGGAAGGGGAATATACTTATGAAGAAAATTGCGCATCTTTTGTTTGGACGATTTGCTCTTGTCGGAGTAGCTATATTACTGCAGGTATCCTGGCTATTTGTTGTATTATGGAAATTCAGCTATCAGTTTACTTATGCCAATCTGTTTATCCGTGCAATCGCAATTATTCTGGTGCTTGTTATTGTAAATAGGTGGAGCAATCCTGCCAATAAACTGTCATGGACATTTTTGATATTATTATCGCCGATTCTGGGAACGCTTTTATATTTCCTGTTCGGGCGCTCGGACCTCACCAAGTATGTAAGACGGCATATGGAAAAAGTGAATCAGGAGGTTTCTGATTGTCTGACACGTGATATGGAAACTGAGAAATTGTTGGAGGAGGCGGACGCTTCGGTCTACCATCAATCAAAATATATCAATGATTTCGGGCATTTTCCGGTCTATCGGAATACCTCTACAAAGTACTATAAAAGCGGAGAGGATATGTTCCCCGATATGCTTGAGGCACTAAAGGCGGCAGAACATTACATTTTTATGGAATACTTCATTATTGAAGAAGGATATATGTTCCAGTCTATTGTTGATATACTTGAGGAAAAAGTAAAACAGGGCGTGGAGGTACGTCTGATTTATGATGATGTGGGCTGCATTAGTACGTTGCCGCCAAAATACTATAAACGGCTTCAGAAAAAGGGCATCAAGTGCGCAGCATTTAACCCGTTCCGTCCGGTTATGTCGGTTATTATGAACAATCGTGACCACCGGAAGATATTTGTGGTTGACGGTACGGTCGGATTTACCGGGGGCATTAATTTAGCAGATGAGTACATTAATAAGGTTGAACGATTTGGCTATTGGAAGGACACCGGAGTGCGCATTGAGGGCGAGGGAGTCTGGAGCCTTACGAATATGTTCCTTAGCATGTGGAATATCATTATACGTTCCTCAGAGGATTACACGCAGTATCTGCCATCTGTCCATCAGAAAAAGCCATTTGTAGATGACGGTTTTGTGCAGCCGTACGGAGATAGTCCGCTTGACCATGAGAATGTCGGTGAAAATATTTACCTGAATATTATCAGTAAGGCAAAGGATTACGTGTATATCTTTACACCTTACCTGATTATCGACCACGAGACGCTCGTGACATTGTGCAATGCTGCGAAGAGTGGTGTGGATGTGCGTATTGTTACTCCGGGTATCCCGGATAAAAAGATGGTTTATCTGCTGACGCAATCCTACTATGAGCCGCTGATTCGCGCCGGAGTGAAGATTTATCAGTACACACCCGGATTCATTCATGCAAAGTGTTTTGTATGTGACGATGAAATTGCAACTGTTGGAAGCGTGAATCTTGATTTCCGAAGTCTGTATCTGCATTTTGAATGTGGTGTCTGGATGTACCGCTCAAAAGCAGTTATGCAGGTAAAAGAGGATTGTCTGGAGACTTTTGCATGCTCTGAGGAGATAAGTTTGGAATTCTGTACAAAGCGTGCATTGCCGATTCGTGTGTTGCAGAGTATGCTTCGATTGTTTGCACCACTGATGTAGTGGTAAATAGTAAAAGAAGGGGCTGTTGCACGAGACAGTATGATAGATGTGCATAATTTTTATTTTCGGAACTTTGATTATATTACATTTCCGTGAAATTCGTCTCCACTGGAAGTGTGATATGACATAACTTTTCATAATAAAAATTATGCACATCCAAAATACTTCTTGGTGCAACAGTCTCTTTTATGTTAGAAAGAATTGCAGTGCTCTTAAGAAGTAATCCTTATACGTTGCAGCTTTGATGTCATCCATGTAAAGGATATTGACGGAACCGACTTCTTTTCCGTTAAGAAGATAGACGGCTTTGCCTGCAACATCCCCCTTTTTGATTGGGGCAGAGGCAACTTCCGGTAGTTGTATTTTTTTCTCAATCCCACTCGGGTCAGAACCGTCTGTGGACAAATATGAAAATGGACTCTCGTAGGTGATGCCGACATATTCTTCAATGCCTTTTTCGATTTCAAGAGAGGAGAGTTTATCCTCGTTGGAATCGGAATAGAGGTGACATTGACCGAATCCGTAATTAAGCAGAGTGACAGCGTCTGCATTACGGCTTTTGGCATCCGGTGCTGCCATGATGACAGCAATCAGGTTCATGCCATCTTTGCTCGCGGTGGCAGAGACACAGTATTTCGCAAGACTTGTATAGCCGGTCTTTAATCCTGTGGCGTATTCGTAATGTTTGATGAGTTTATTCGTGTTGGTCAGACCGAATTCGCTGGAACCTTTTGCTGTATTATGGGTGATATTTTCCATCCAAATGGTGCAGTAGTTATGTATTTCCGGGTGCTTGGTGATGAGTTCGCGTGACATCAAAGCGACATCGTAGGCACTTGTCATGTGGTTTTCTACTTCGAGTCCGCAACAGTTGACGAACGTTGTGTCGTTCATGCCAAGACCTTTTGCACGTTCATTCATTCGTCGCACGAATTCGGTTTCAGAGCCGCAGAGATGTTCTGCCATAGCGACGCAGGCGTCATTGGCACTTGCGACACTGATACATTTAATCAGGGTATCCACTGTTTGAGTTTCGCCGGGCTCTAAGTAAACCTGTGAGCCGCCCATGCTTGCGGCATACTCCGAGACAGTGACGGTATCATTTAGCGTAATCTGTCCGCTTTTTAATGCATCGAAAATCAGAATCAGCGTCATAATCTTTGTGATGCTTGCAGGACGCAGAATATCATGTGAATTCTTTTCGTAGATAACGGTACCGGTGGAGGCTTCCATTAACAGGACACTTGGGGCGGAAACCGTAAGGGCAATATCGGATGCTGTCCCTATTGCAGTATCGGTCTCCTCTGTTGATACGTTTGATGCGAGAATATCTGTGGAAAGTGCAGATACTATGAGTATCAGGCTTAAGAAAAAAGAAAGCAATCGTTTCAAGAAAATTCTCCGTGACTTACTTTTTATATTATTCTAGCGGGATGGCACGTACATTATGCACACAATCTTGCATACATAATCGCGTGCCTGTGTAATAAGGCATTTTCGTTTGATTGATTTACATAAAAATACTAATTATAGTGGAAAAATGGAAATGAAATACTAAATATGGTAAATTCCTCTTGAATTTTACCGGAAACCAATGTAAAATAACTACGTTAAGGGAAGTTTGTGCCATAAGTCAGGCAGAAGATGAATATGGCACGACATAAGAAAGGCATATTATTTATTATGGATATGACAATCAAACTGCAGGTCTTTGAAGGACCTCTTGACCTGCTTTTACATTTGCTTGAGAAGAACAAAGTGAATATATATGATATCCCGATTGTGGAGATTACGAATCAGTATCTGGAATATATTGCAGAGATGAAGCGTCAGGACTTAAACGTAGTCAGTGAGTTCCTTGTGATGGCAGCGACATTGATTGATATCAAGTCAAGAATGCTTCTGCCGGCAGTCGAGACGGAGGAAGAGGAAGAAGAAGATCCGCGAGCAGAGCTGGTACAGCAGCTTTTGGAATATAAGATGTACAAGTGTATGGCATATGAGCTGCGTGATCGTCAGATGGATGCGGAGCGAGTTCTTTTTAAAGAGCCGACACTTCCGCCGGAGGTTGCAGAATACGAAGAACCAATCAATATGGAAGACTTGGTTTCGGACGTGACGTTGGCAAAGCTCAATGAAATTTTTAAGTCTATTATGAAAAAACAGGTGGACAAGATTGACCCTGTTCGTTCTAAGTTCGGCAAGATTGAGAAGGAGGAAGTATCTCTTTCGGATAAGATGGCGTACCTTGAGAATTATTGTATGACACACAGTCAGTTCAGCTTCCGCAATCTTTTGGAAGCCCAGGCGAGCAAGATGGAGATTATCGTAACCTTTCTTGCAATCTTAGAGCTGATGAAATTAGGTAAGATATTTATCTCTCAGGAACACACCTTTGATGATATCAATATCCGGTCAAAAATCGTGGCTTAGAATAAGCGATGCGTATGCATTGACATAGTATGGATGATGGAGTTTGTATGGAAGAGAAGAAATATCAGGCGATTATAGAAGCAATCCTTTTTACCATGGGAGAGTCTGTGGAACTGGAGAAGATTGCAAGCGTGCTGGAATTAGATAAAAAACAGACAAAGAAAATTATAGATGATATGATGGAGCATTACGAGGATGAGTCTATCGGTGTGCGTATCATCGAGTTGGACGGTGCGTATCAGATGTGTACAAAGAGCGAGATGTACGAGTATTTAATCAAGATAGCGAAGCAGCCGAAGCGTCATGTATTGACGGATGTATTGCTTGAGACGCTTTCCATCATCGCATACAAGCAGCCGATTACGAAGGTTGAGATAGAGAAAATTCGTGGTGTTTCCTGCGACCATGCGGTAAATAAACTGGTGGAGTATAATCTGGTTTGTGAGCTCGGCAGATTGGATGCACCGGGCAGACCGCTTTTGTTCGGAACAACAGAAGAGTTCCTGCGGAGCTTTGGCGTACAGTCCATTGATGAGTTGCCGGTTTTAAATCCGGTACAGGTCGAGGAGTTCAAACAGGAAGCTGAAGCAGAAATGAATATGAAGATGGATATTTAAAGGGTAATCAAAGTTTTTGAGGGTTTGCCAATCTATTTGAGGGTTTGTCGTGAGGGGCAAGCATAAAAAACAGCATAGTTTTTGAGGGTTCTTCGTGAGGGTCGGGTTTGAGTGTCCGGTTTGAGGGTCTAGTTTGAGGGTCTGGCCGATGTCAGACCCTTTATTAATGAGTCTGTGAAAGTTTTTCTGTAAATAAAGATTTATGGGGTCTTCTATGATAAAATTTAAAATCATAGGAGGCCTTTTATTATGGCAAGAGAAAAGAAACCCGTACACAAAGTACAACTGACCGAAGGTAAACGTAACA
>JALEKJ010000030.1 GCA_022771695.1 Roseburia sp.
TGTTACGTTTACCTTCGGTCAGTTGTACTTTGTGTACGGGTTTCTTTTCTCTTGCCATAATAAAAGGCCTCCTATGATTTTAAATTTTATCATAGAAGACCCCATAAATCTTTATTTACAGAAAAACTTTCACAGACTCAAAACTGTATTCCCTCTATTTGGAAGATTTCTTAAAAGCCCTCCACAGCAAATTCTAGTCACAGCAAAAAATATAATATCCTGCCAACATGGTAATCACAATCAATATAAATCCAAAGAAACGGTTATGGATAACCAGCATGACCAACATTCCCATTGAGAAACAAAACAGTGCAAATCCTATTATCCGTTTCATAGAACCACCAAAAAAAAGCATATATCATTATAATATATGCTTTTCTCTTGTACTACTATACTATTTTTTCCGCCTCACTCTGTCCGCGTTATTCCTGCTCTTTATTTACTGAGTCCTTTAAGATTTCTTCCATCTCTTTGCCGGCAGCTTCCTTTGCTTTCTGTTCCTCTTCTGTCGGAGCCTCACTCTGTGCTGTAACATCATTCTTTGCAGTAAACTTATTTACAAAATCAGGTATCATATCGAGAACTTTTGTCACTCCATCCTGATTCTTAATATTCACAAGCTTTGTTGTTCCATTCTGAATAACCAGCACTGCACTTGGTGTAATCTTACCACCCATACCTCCGCCTGCATTATTCTTCTTCTCCTGCGAAAAAGCACCCGCTCCTACACCAAAAGATACATCCACTAACGGAAGTATGATTGTGTCTCCGATGTGAATTGCATCTCCAACGACAGTCTTTGTCGTGATAAAGCTGTCCATTCCCTTAAATAAAGATTCTACTGTTGAATTAAAGCTGTTGTCTGCCATTCTGATAACCTTCCTTTCTATTCTATACGGCTCATTTTCCTTATCGGTCGAGCAGCTTCTTTGCAAAAATACGAACTTCTTTCTTCTTCCAAAGTCTTATAACCGATGCTACAAAATGTATCACTCGCATTCTTCCTTTGATTTCAAATGTCCCTTTGACATAAGACTCTTCGCTCTCAAAATCGGGTATGACACTTACCTGATATTGATATAAAACTGGAAACATACTCAAAATTCCCAACGCTTGTCCCGTCGCGGCGGGGTCACCCGCCGAAAATCGCAAATCTGTGACAAGCTTCCTAAATTTAAAATGCCCGAAAAGATATTTCAGTTCTGCCACGACTGCCAAAATCACATTTCTATTTGCCTCATCCGTGATAACCGCTTTTAAATCCGAGGCATTTTTTAATAACTGAGGTATCCCCACCTTTATTCTGTGCAGTTGTGCAAAAAAACTTCGAATTCCTGACTGAACGAGTGAAAGAAACTCTCGAATCTTTGTCATGATTCGGTTGAACAGGCTTCTGCGTTGATGACCTCCATGCACATGTTCTATGTCAACACCCTCTGCCGCCGGAACATCCGCTTGCGGCACAGCTACAGCTTCATCTACATACGATGTCTCTCTTGCCTCTCTTCCCGTAACCGCAGCACTCACTTTCCCCGAGTCTTTCTCTTCGTCTGTTTCTTCCTCTAAATCTTCTTCCTCAAAAACACTTTTTTTCTTGGGTTTCATATGGATTCCGAATATATAGAGAACGGAATCGAACTTTTTTTCCTGATAGTCTGCGTGAAATAATATCAGATGCAAGAGCCAACTAGCTTTCGCGTGAATCGTTATCTCATCATCCACCTGTCCAAGCACCTGATAGCGCACCGGTACCAACAGTACAAGAAGCGCCAGCAACAGGATAATGCCCAACAGGGCAAGCAGGATGATTCCGATTAATTTAAGTATGAATAATATAACCGACATCCTTCCTCCCCGCCTAATGATTTCCCGTCAGATAGTTTTTAACCGCAAAGCCGCCGGTCTTATGATACACCAAATCCACAATAGATGCTGCCACCTCTACCGCCTCATCATACCCCTTTGCAAGACCTACGACATAGAGATTCTGCTTTGGGTATCCCTTTTGCAGCAATTCTTTCGCAGGAATGATATCCAAAAGATTACTCTCATTGGACGCCAGCGCGATGACATAAATGTTCAACTGTCCTGCATTATGGCATATCTTCCATTTAATTCTATTTGTCTTATGTACAATACTCTCTCCTACATACAAATCATCATGCCATGTCATGTGCGCTCGCAATCTCACTCCCATCCCAGGCAACGGATATTTTTATCCGTGTACTTAAAAGTATTTGTGATTTCCCCACAAATTACTCTTCTTTAATTCCAAATATTCGTTATAGGCCTTTTCTAATATCTGCTTTTCATTCGGAAACTTCAACAGATGATACGCCTCATGGAATTTATAATATCCGGAATCCACAAAATATTCTTCCCTCTGTGGTTTGCTGTAATAACTGTCCGCCATCATCAGATACCAATGTACCTCTTTCTCAACGGTATCCTCCGGCACGGTAAAAGAATACTGGCTCTTGCCTACATACTTGATGATTCCCGCTTTCACACCGGTTTCCTCCTGTACCTCTCGCACAGCCGTATCCTTATATTCCTCGCCCGTCTCAACGGTCCCTTTGGGCAACACCCACCCCTCATATTTGTTCTTGTAATTCTTGTACAAGAGCAGTATCTTGCCACGGAATATTACTACACCACCACAACTCGTTGCTTCGATCATTGCAATACCTCCTGTGTGGTTGTCAAGAATGGAAAAATTTCTCCCATTTTCCTAATTTAAATTCAGTATAATACTTTTTCGACTTCCGTGCAACTGGTTGTCAAGCATCTTCACTCCATAACCTTCTATTCTTTTTCTATATAGTATTCCTCAAAAATCTCTTTTGCAATCGGCACTGCATACTCACTGCCGATTCCGGAATCTTCTACAATAATCGCAACCGCAATATCTTTTTTCCCCTCCTGGTGTGCATAGCCGACAAACCATGAATGACTTGCATTGGAACTGGACGAAAATTCCGCTGAACCGGTCTTACCATAAACCTCATAACTGTCACTTAAAAGCTTCGTTGCAGTTCCCTCTTCCACAACCGCACGCATATACTCCTGCAGGATTGCCGTATCTTCCTCCGCTATCAACGTTCCATACGCCTTTGGCGTATACTGCTCTACCATATTTCCCTCAGCATCCGTTGTATGGTCAATCACATACGGGCGCATTAAAACACCATCATTTGCAATCGCACATGTGATAAGTGCCATATGGAACGGCGTAACCAGTGTTTTTCCTTGACCGATGGCGGTCTCCATAATTGTAGAAGCGGAATCCTCTGTCGACAGTACAAAGCTGCTCTGCGAGGATTCAAACGTTGTCGGCAATGCCGTATTGAACAACAGTCCGTCACACATTTTTTTGAACTGCTCAATATCCAGCGTCATACCAAGGGACGCATAAGACGAATTACAAGAATGTGCAAACGAATCCTTTAGATTCTCTGTGCCATGACTTTTGTTCTTATGGCAGTGAATCGTCTTATTATCAAGTGTATATTTTCCATTACACTGATATACATATTCGTTATAATCTTGATTCTGTTGAATGTACGCCAATGTCGTAAAAATCTTAAACGTAGAACCCGGCGGATATAGTCCCTGCGTTGCGCGATTTAAAAGTGCAGAGCTGTCACTGTCTTCTGACACCATACCTTCCCAGTCCTCGGAAAGATAATTGGGGTCAAAGTCCGGTTTTGATACCATCGCAAGAATCTTACCAGTCTCCGGCTCCATGACCACGACCGCGCCATCATAAGTACCAAGCGCATCAAATGCCCGTAACTGTAAATCATAGTCAAGCGTTGTTGTGACACTATCACCAGGACTCTTTTCTCCCTGTATCTGGTTGACTGCCTTTTCCATATAAAAAATATTAGAACGCAATAGACTAAAATTCGCCATTTCTTCAATGCCGCTTCTTCCATGGGTAGAATACCCCACAACATGTGCAAAGATTCTTCCATATGGATAAAGGCGCGTCTCGTTTCCGTCCTCATCCACAACCGACTGAGCCAACGTTACGCCATCCGCCGAATAAATATCACCGCGAATAACGCTTCTTGTAAAGAGCTCCTGTCTTTTATTATACGGATTATTGATAAACTGTTCACTTTCTCCATATTGAAAATACACAAAGTATCCCATCAGGCAAAGAAATGCAGCGAGAAACGAGTAGGTAACAACTGTAAATTCCTTGTTTTTCTTACCCTTTTTTACCTTTTCGGTATTATCAAGATAACTCCTCAATTTCTTCGTCAAACCTTGTTTTTCTTTGTTTTGTTCGTTTTGCTTCATTTATATTTCCCTCATCCTGTCTAAGAATGTACATCCCCTGGACAATCGCAAATACTACCATCGTCGCCAAGAGTGAACTTCCTCCATAACTGACCAGTGGCAGTGTAACGCCGGTAGACGGAATAAACTTCGTCACACCGCCAATCATAAGAAACACCTGAAATCCATAAACTGTGCCAAGCCCTAATGCAACCAGCTTATAGAACTGTTCTTTCATCTGCATTGCCACATTTAAGAACATCAAATAGCAGCTCACGCATACCATTAACAGACACAATGCAAAAATACCGCCCAATTCCTCCGAAATTGCTGAAAATATAAAATCCTGCTCTACAACCGGTATCTTCTCCGGCATCCCTTGATAAAGTCCCATGCCAAACCAACCGCCAGTTCCAATCGCAAACAGCGACTGGCAAATCTGATACCCTTCATTGTCAATAACACTCAACGGATCCGACCAAGCCAACACACGCACACGCACATGAGCAAATAACTGATATGCCACAGCCGCCGCAATACTTCCTGCGAGCACACCTCCTGCCAGATAAAAAAGTTTCCTTGTCGCCACATAAAGCATGATTAGATATGTGACAAAGAAAATCAATGCACCACCCAAATCTTTCGATAGGACCAATATCAAAACGTGAATCGCCGCAATCACAGTTGCAATACATACTTGTTTAAAATCCGTCCTCTCGTATAACATGCAGGCCACAAAGAAAACAAAAATAATCTTGATAAACTCACTCAACTGAACGGAAATGCCCCCCACTGCAATCGAAAGCTTTGCCCCATAACTCGTTGCCCCTAAGATGGCAACTGCCGCAAGTCCACAGATACCGATAACAGCATAAAGCCATGTCAGCTTCCGCACAAAATGCACTTTCCGAATCAAAAACGGTATCATCAATGTCACAATCATTGCCGCCAAAGCAATTAAGAACTGTTTGACCGCTTTGTCAAAAGACAATCGGGTAAGCATAATGAATCCGATTAAAAGCAGCATACACATATTATTCACCAAAAGCCTGGAAGCTCCTTTGTAAAGCATTTGGTAACATGAAATCGTGACTGCCACAAAAATCACCTGAAATACATAAAACAAAATCATCAGTATATCATCCGTGACTGCAAAAATTGCCAGATATGCATCGAGATGAATGAGATACATCAAAACCATCTGACGTTTGAATATTCTATTTTTCTTTTCCTCGCTAAGCTTTCCGCGAAATGCCGAAAAACACTCATACGTGTAGCAAGCGAACAATAATGTCATCAGATATTTTGATATCTCTACAATCAGATTTGTCATATGGCTATTCTACCCCTCGCTTATAATGCCCATTCGTATATTCGCTGTTCAATAGTTCCTTAAAGTTTTTCTTACCGGAAAGGAAAGACTCCTCACAGATATGTAAAATTTCTTGCACCCGTGTCGCATCCTCAACGGTAAATGCAAGCCGATATGTTGAAATTCCCGCTTCATTTAACTCATCTTTTGAGCCGAATAATACCATTGGCGTCGTATTATAAATGGTATTGTAGCATTCACTGCAGTTATTCTTCACCGGGAAAAATTTTCCATATCGATCCTTTAAATAGGTAACCGTCTTATGCTTATCACAGGCTGATGTATTCGCATGGACACACTGTGCAGAAGTCATCAGCGGCAGGTATCCATAAATCAAAGTCTCACTGCTCTCGTTATTTCTAGCCAGAATCTCTCTGTGGTTTAGCTCCAGCGGTACAGTATCGCGCAACGGTCTAAACTCCCAAAGGACTTTTTTTGCTTCACGATTCCATATGTAAACACTATGGTCTAAGATGATGGGCATTGATTCCTTAAAATGCTCCTTTGCAAAAAATGCTGCATCATAGCTTTTTACCACAACTCCGTCCAATCCAAGCTCCAAAAAGTTCCTAAGGTGCTTCTCATAGAATTCTGCTGTGCGTTTGCGAAAAATTGCCGGCAGAATAAAATAGACCCGTTTTCCTGCTTCGTGTGCAGCATCAACATCCTCCTTCAGTTGCGAAAACATCATCCCCCTGTCATAGCAGCTACTGTCATAATATATTGCATCTACAAACACACTGCCAAGCACAGATTTTGCTTGACTGCGCTGCTCCACAGAAGCCACATAGCGTTCTTTGATTTCCTGACTGCCCTGTACCTGCGACAACTCTTCCTGCTTATGATATTTTTCCTTATTCACCGCATATGTTCTTCGCTTATCAGAAAGCATTGCCAACTCTAACTGTTCTAATGCCTCTCTGCGCAACTGATTGATTGCCTGTACGGGCAAAAAAACGTCCGAATCCATCTCAATCTCTAACTTGTCGAACGCAAACGGCGTATTTCCGGTTTTCTTTATGCTTGCTTCCACCTTTTCCAAAGAAAGCGGTGACCGAAGCGCCGGCTGAACCTCATCCCCTGCTACCTCAATACGGATTTCCCCTGCCGATAGTTCTATTGTAGCAGGAGATTCTTTTTTTAGTCTTAAGATTCCATTGATTTTTTCTTTTATTTCGGACCCTTCTGCCTTCGCATAGACATAACGCTTTCGTATTTCCTCCTGTAAGCTTTCATTCGTCTTTGCATGGTTTGGCTTTCCGAAGGTAATCATATCTTTTCCATTATTTTTGTAATAATAGGCATCTGTAAAGCCACTGCGATTTCCCATATCAAGAAGCTTCGTCATATCCGCTTTTTCTACCATATAATGTTCTTTGGCAAAAGCCCTTGCCGCTTCTTCACTCATACCTTTCACGCGAGCTTCATTTAAGTCCGCTAAATAATTATCCACATATTTGCGATACAGAGACACGACGCCTGCCGCATACTCCGCCTGCTTCATTCTTCCCTCAATCTTAAGCGAATAAACACCACTCTCTGAAAGCATAGGAATATCCGCAATTCCACACAAATCTTTCGGGCTTAACACAAAATTCCCGGTAAGCGCAACCTTTTTCTTTTCTTCGTTAAACACTTCGTAAGGCAAGCGGCATGGCTGTGCGCATCTGCCTCGATTTCCACTTCTCCCACCAAGCATGCTGCTGAGCAGGCACTGTCCGGAATAGCAATAGCAAAGCGCTCCGTGCACAAAAGTCTCAATCTCGATGTCTACTTCCTCATGAATGCGCTGAATCTCCTTAAGTGACATCTCGCGCGCTGTCACAACACGGCTTGCACCAAGCTCCTTCATATAACGGGCACCATAGGTTCCTGTGACAGTCATCTGTGTGCTTGTATGGATATCCAGCCCCGGAAATTCCTGTCGTATCAGTGCAAGCGCTCCCATATCCTGCACAATGACTGCATCCAGTCCCTGCTCATAGTACGGGCGCAGATACTTGCATAATTGTTCCTGCAATTCTTCTTCCTTAAACAAGGTGTTGACGGTCAGATAAATCTCTCTCCCATGTATATGTGCATAGTCTATCGCTCTTAACAATTCTTCTTCTTCAAAATTATTGGCATAAGCTCTCGCCCCAAACTGGCTACCACCCAAATAGACCGCATCTGCACCCGCGCGAATGACTGCCTGAAACGTCTCAAAAGAGCCTGCCGGTGCCAACACCTCAATTTCATTTTTCTTTTTCTGCTCTGCCATGTTCATGTCCTTTCTCCGAACCATTCCCACTTTCAAGAAAAAATAAGGGACGAAAAAAGTATCCTCTCCGTCCCATCTCATTTTCTTCAGTTGTCTACTTTGCCGGCACTTTTCCTAGCAATGCGTCTTCAAGGCTCGCTTCCAGCTTTGCCTTATTCAGCAATAACTCACGGTTCTCCGCCTCTAACTCTTTACGGGATTTCTCATCACTCTCTGCTTTAATCTGATTGGAAATCAAATCATGCTTTAAGTCATAGATTTCTTTATCCTTCTGTTCAATCTCCTGTTCAAGCTTCTCAACCTGTGCTTTCGCTTTAAAATAATCGTCCGCAATATTAAGCTGTAACAGTGTCGCTTTCATATCACTCGGAAAGCGTCTGAGTTCTTCCATCCCATTGAATTCATTAATTTTATTGTTGATGTAAGTGGCAACTCTCTGTAAGTATTCCTCGCCCTCATAACCGCTTAAGGTATATACTTTACCACCAATAATCACTTCGGCGCTTGTCTTTTCTGACATAACCTACATCCTCCCTAATCAGATACCATATATATCCGATGTAAGTATCTATATTCACAATATATAGTATATTATAATGGCATATCCTAGGAAAAGCAACAACTTTTGGAACACTCGTGCACAATTAATGTGATAGACCAAAATGTTGATAAGCAAATTCCGTCACCACACGCCCCTTCGGAGTACGGTTGATAAATCCATTCTTTACCAGATACGGTTCGTATACATCTTCGATTGTTCCCGCATCCTCGCCGATTGCCGCCGCTAAAGTATCTAATCCAACCGGTCCGCCTGAAAACTTCTCAATCATCACCTTTAGTATATTTCGGTCATTCTGATCAAGTCCCATCTTATCTACTTCCAAAAGATCTAATGCAAAAGATGCTACTTCCTTTGATATTTTCCCATCATATTTCACTTCTGCAAAATCCCGGACACGCTTTAGCAGACGGTTTGCCAAACGTGGCGTTCCTCTGGAACGTCTCGCCATCTCATAGGCTCCCTCCTCGTCTATTTCCACCCCAAGCGTCTGTGCCGAATGCAAAATAATTGTCTTCAACTCGTCAACCGTGTAGAACTCCAAATGATGTACTACTCCAAAACGGTCACGGAGCGGTGCCGACAGAAGTCCCGCTCTCGTCGTAGCACCGACAAGTGTAAACTTCGGCAAATCCAGACGAATCGAACGCGCCGTAGCGCCTTTTCCAATCATAATATCAATGACATAGTCCTCCATTGCCGGATAAAGCACTTCCTCCACCTGACGGTTCAAGCGATGAATCTCGTCCACAAAAAGAACATCCCCTTCTTGGAGATTGCTAAGAATTGCCGCCATCTCCCCCGGCTTGCCGATGGCAGGACCGGAAGTAATCTTCATATGCGTTCCCATTTCGTTTGCGATAATTCCGGCAAGCGTCGTCTTTCCAAGTCCGGGCGGTCCATAGAAGAGAACATGATCTAAGGATTCTCCTCTCGCTTTTGCTGCTTCAATATAGACTTTTAAATTCTCTTTCGCTTTCTGTTGTCCGATATAATCGTCTAACGTCTGCGGACGGAGACTCTTTTCAATTTTTAAATCTTCCTCCTGTACCTGCGTGGAAATGACCCGTTTCTCCATACTATCGACCTCTTTGTTATCATTTTACATATATATGTGCGCGATTAATTTCATTTCTACAGAAATGCCATATTCTTCAAAGCAGCCTTTAAGATATCTTCAACATCGGTATCCGGTGTAATTTCCACATTTCCAATAGCCTTAAGTGCCTCAGAGGAAGAATATCCAAGTGCAACAAGTGCTTGAACTGCCTCGTTCTTTGCACTCTTTGCAGCATCTGCCTCTTTTTCCTCAGTATGCACCAGTTTCTGCTCAAATGCATCCTCCAAGGAAAATTTGTCTTTCAACTCTAAAATCAAACGCTGCGCTGTCTTTGCACCGATTCCCGGTGCCTTGGCGATTGCCTTGGCATCCTCTCCCAAAATTGCAAATCGCAAATCATCCGTCGTCATCACTGAAAGAATCGCAAGCGCTCCTTTCGGTCCGATACCACTCACGCCAATCAAAAGTTTGAACACACGCAAGTCATCTTTGGTTAGGAATCCATAAAGCATCATCGCATCCTCTCTGACATTCAGATACGTGTACAATTTTATTTCCTCACCAATAGATGGCAGATAGTCAAAAGTCTGTCCTGTCGTATAAATATTATAGCCGATTCCACCGGCTTCCACTACAACTAAGTCATCCTCCATATCTGTCAATCTACCTTTTATATACGAGTACATTGTCATTTCCTCCCGCCTCTGCTTTGCGTATCCGAACTACGCCTCATCCACTTTTCCTACATAGTAGAATCCTCTGCACTCCTCAAGCCTCACAGGGAAAATCCTGCCAATCATGTCTGCGTTTCCAGGAAGGTGCACAACAGAGTTATTACCAAGACGTCCGGTTACAAGACTCGCATCATGCTCATTGATTTCTTCAATAAGTACCGGCAATGTCTGACCGGTAAGCGTCCCTGCTTTCTCTGCAGAAATACGCTGTACTTCTTTTAACAGACGGTCAAAACGCTCTTTTACAACATCCTCCGCTACCTGCTCTTCCATTGCGGCCGCCGGTGTTCCGGTACGCTTCGAATAAATAAATGTAAATGCACTATCATAGCGCACCCTTCTCACCACATCCATCGTCTCTTCAAAGTCTTCCTCTGTCTCACCGGGAAATCCCACGATAATATCTGTCGTCAGTGCGATATCCGGCACAGCAGTTCGAATCTTGTCCACCAATTCCAGATAGTGCTCTTTATCGTAATGTCGGTTCATAATCTTTAAAATACGGCTACTACCGGACTGTAACGGCAAATGCAGATGCTTACAAATCTTTTTCGAATGCTTCATCACTTCAATTAATTCATCCGACAAATCCTTCGGATGAGATGTCATGAATCGAATGCGCTCTAAGCCTTCAATCTTCTCAATCTCCTGCAACAGTTGTGCAAAGGACATTGGATGTTCCAGATTTTTCCCATAGGAATTTACGTTCTGTCCGAGCAACATCACCTCAACGACACCATCTGCCACCAAGTGCTCAATCTCTCGGATGATTTCTTTTGG
The DNA here is from genome assembly GCA_022771695.1 of Roseburia sp. Taxonomy (GTDB): domain Bacteria; phylum Bacillota; class Clostridia; order Lachnospirales; family Lachnospiraceae; genus Roseburia. The sequence goes on from JALEKJ010000030.1 coordinate 11,053, forward strand.
CTCACGGCTACGCTCACGTCCTCTTACATATGGAACAATACAATAACTGCAGAAATTATTACATCCGAACATGATATTGACACCCGATTTAAAGGAATACTTACGCTCTACCGGAAGGTCCTCCACAATCTTATCCGTATCCTTCCAGATATCAATCGTCATAGAATTGGATTCCATCGACGTAACGATAAGCTCCGCGAATTTGTAGATATTATGCGTTCCAAAAATCAAGTCTACAAAGCGGTAGCTCTCCTTTAGTTTCTCCACCACCGTCGGCTCCTGCATCATACAGCCGCAAAGACCAATCATCATATGCGGATTTTTCTTTTTATAGCTCTGCAACACGCCTAAACGACCATATACTTTATTATTCGCATTCTCACGAACCGTACAAGTGTTATAGATAACAAAATCTGCATTCTCTGTCTCAGTCTCCACATAACCGATATGTTCCAGAATACCAACTAATTTTTCAGAATCTCTGGCATTCATTTGACAACCAAATGTCGTCACATGAAAGGTCAGCGGACTCCCTTTTCGTTCTGCAAGCTGTTTTACATATGCTTTCGCGATATCCATAAAATAATATTGACGCTCCGGCTCTACCTCCGGTATCTGTTTCTTATCTATGATATTAAGTTCCAATTTTTTTTTCATTTTCTCTAATCCTTACTATCTCTATTCTATGCTTCCATCTCGGCTACTTTACACCGTAAAAAGCGCCTCCTGCTATCTCTACCGCAAAGTCTACAACCGCGTTATCTGTCCCTACAAGCTTTAGACGATATAACCCATCATGCATGGAAAACGATTGCGTCTTCATCACGTCTGCCGTAACGCCATTTGATAATTCTGCGATTGTAACGACTGCTCCATCCGGGTCTATCATGACAAGCTTCGCCTTCCCCTGTGAAACTTTCATGCTATAGTTGACGTCCAATGCGATATCTTCTTCTACCTCATAATTCCAAAGCAAAACCATACCATTCAGCTTTTCGTATGTTCCGGAAATCTGACTGCCTTCAATCTCCTGTGTAAAATCCGACATTTTGTAACTGCTGTAGTAGCTGCCAAGCTTTTCATTATCATAATATATGTCTGACATCGAATCTGATGCAGCACCGCCACATCCGCCAAAACACATCATCATTCCTATGACAAGCATGATACTTATCACCTTTTTCACACACATATCTCCTTTTTGTGTTGCTATTTCCTGCTTACTCGCGTATCTGCCCGTTGCCATAAATAATGTACTTGGTGCTGGTAAGCGCCTCTAAGCCCATAGGACCTCTCGCATGCAATTTTTGTGTACTGATTCCGATTTCCGCTCCAAATCCGAATTCAAATCCATCCGAGAAACGTGTAGACGCATTGACATAGACACATGCCGCGTCAATCTCATTTAAAAATTGTTCTGCATGTGCATAATGATTCGTCACAATTGCTTCCGAATGCCCGGTATTATAGCGATTGATATGCGCAATCGCCTCATCAATGGAAGACACCGTCTTTGCAGAAATCATGTAATCCAAATATTCCGTTCCCCAGTCTTCCTCGGTCGCTGTCTTTATGAGTTCCGTACGCACAGGTTTACTGTCTGCCGGCTGTTCCTTAAGTGCCGCCATCTTACATCTCTCATCTGCATGCACTTCAACCTCACTTTCCTGCAAGGTCCGAACCAGCCGCGGCATCAGTTCGTCAACAATTTTTTCGTGAATAACCAATGACTCACATGCGTTGCACACGCCAATTCGCTGCGTTTTAGCATTACGGATAATATCGATTGCCATATCGATGTCCGCTGTCTCATCCACAAAAATATGGCAGTTACCGGTTCCCGTCTCAATCACCGGAATGGTTGCCTGATTCACAACTGCTTTAATCAGACCTGCACCCCCCCTCGGTATCAGGACATCAACATAGTCATTCATCTTCATAAATTCTGCCGCTGTCTCTCTTCTCGTGTCTTCAATTAGAGAAACTGCTTTCTCCGGAATACTCTCTTCCAAGAGAGCATTCTGAATCACAGAAACAATCGCAATGTTGGAATGGATTGCATCGCTCCCACCTTTTAATATAACTGCGTTACCGGTCTTAAAGCAGAGTCCAAACGCATCCACAGTCACATTCGGACGCGCTTCATAAATTATTCCGACAACACCGAGCGGTACACGTTTTTTGCCAATCATCAGTCCATTCGGACGCTTTTTCATGGAAAGAACTTCTCCAATCGGGTCTTCCAAATCTGCAACCTGTCTAAGCCCTTCTGCAATCTGTTCGATGCGGCAGTGATTTAACATCAGACGGTCAACCAGACCATCCGGCATATGATTTTCCTTTGCATTCGCCAAATCTTTTGCATTTGCTTCTATAATAGCATCCGCCTGTGCCACGAGCGCATCAGCCACTGCAATCAATGCCTTATTCTTCGTGTTTGTGTCTAATGTGCCAATCTGCCTGCTCACTTCTTTTGCGTTTTTACAGATTTCCAGTAATTCCATGCCTCTCTCCAGTCCTTTCCGCCAGCAGATAACACTGCCGCTCTGTATAAATGCCATCCATCTTCACATCTGTTTCAGATACCCAAAGCTCCTCTTCAAGCTGATGTTCGTAAGAAAGTGCCAACTTGTACAGCTTCGGGAATCTGGCAAAGTACCTGTCGTAATATCCCTTACCATAACCGTAGCGATTCCCCATCCGATCAAAGACCACCCCAGGTACAAGCACTATAGCATCCTCTTCCTGCACCAATGGACACTTCACGTTCGGTTCCAGAACGCCGAATTTGCCTTCCGCCACCTGTTCCGGCGATGTAATCTCATAGAAGTCCATACGGCGTTCCCCAACACGCAAAGAGTCCTGTTCCGTCCTTGGAAGCGCCACACGTTTGCCTTCTTCCAATGCCTTTCTCAAAAAGCTAAGGCAGTCCACTTCTCTGCCAAGCGGATAATATCCATAAATCCAATTACACGCTGCATACCAATCTGCCTCAGATAACTTTTCGCAGATTACCTGACTTGCTTTCTCCGCTTCCTTACACGACATCCCATCTCTAAGCCTTTTATGCCGCAGACGTATTTCGCGCGGTTCTTCAGGAAAGCTTTTTGCTCTTTCCATATTTTTCTCCTAAATTCTCCACGGTACCGTCCTTATCTATCATATCAATATTGTTCAGTTGCACCGTCAGATTATTTCGCACATCTGCAACAAACTGCTTGCGCAGCATATTCTGTTCTTTTTTCTCCGCTTCCGTCAGTCCCTCTGCTTTTGATTTGCGATATAGTTCATTGATTCTATCAATCTGTTCCTGTTTCATTCTTACTCCTAATTTATCCAATCGTCTCTAATATAAAATCTTCTATGCGGAACGATTCGCTCTTGTCAGCCTGAAAGATCGTTCCCTTAAACGAATCCTCAAAAATATGATGCAGAATACATACATCCTTTCCGTTCGCAATAATCATATCTGCGCCGGACCGCGTCGCAATTTTCGCCGCAGTCAGCTTTGTCGCCATGCCTCCTGTTCCCACATCACTTCCGGTAGAACTTTTTGCCATACCATAAATCGAAGCATCCATATGCTCAACTACTTCAATCAGCTCGGCGGACGGATTCTTATGTGGATCATCCGTGAAAAGTCCGTCAATATCCGATAAAAGAATCAGCAAATCAGCTCCTACCAAAGACGCTACGATAGCTGACAAAGTGTCATTGTCTCCAAACTGCATCTCATAGGTAGAGACCGTATCGTTTTCATTTACAATCGGAATGACGCCCAGACGGAACAATTCCTCAAATGTATTTTTCGCATTCTCACGCGATACCGGATTGACCATTGTATTTTTTGTCATAAGTACCTGTCCGGCAATCTGATTATACTCAGCAAACATACGCTGATATATCATCATGAGGCGCGCCTGTCCTACTGCAGCACAAGCCTGTTTCGTAGAGATATCCCTCGGACGTTCCTCCATCCCCAAGGTCTGTTTGCCGGCAGCAATCGCTCCTGAGCTAACTAAGCACACATCCATACCACGATTTCTCAAATTGCAAAGTTCCCGTACCAAGTGGTCCAATTTTGTAAAATTTAATTTTCCTGTCTCTTCATAGTTCAATGAAGAAGAACCAATCTTAACGACAACCCTTTTTCTCTCACTAAAGTGAAAATTCTTCTGTTCCATCCTCTAGTCCCCTTATATGTAAATTGCAAGTAACCACATCATACTGTATAACTCTATCATATCTTAGCAAAAATGGCAAAATTATTTCTATATAAATTTCATTGTTCAAGCACACTTTTTATGGTACATTTTTATAGGATTCTACTTTATTTTTGAAAAAGAGGAATTACTATGAAAAAATCATTATCCATTCTATTTGCATTACTGTTCATATTTTGCCAGATTTTATCCGGATGTGGCAATCAAACTACTACCCCGACAAGCAAATCCGGATTTTATTTTAACACGATTATTACCGTCACAATTTACCAGGATGTAGACGAGGATACAATGGATGAATGTTTCGCACTTGCGAGGAAATACGAAAATCTCTTCTCAAATACGATTCCGGAGAGTGATATTTCACGAATCAATGCTGCGAATGGTACCCCTGTAGCGGTAGACGATGAAACGATTGCATTATTGGAAAAAGGAATTGCTTACGGCGAATTAAGTGAAGGAAAATTCGACATCACAATCGGAAAGCTCTCCGACCTCTGGGACATCTCAACCAAAGCGTTATTGGAGGAGACTGATGCATCGATGATTCCTGTCAAGGAGGACATTGCGTCCGCGCTCGCCACCATAGATTATCACAATATCAGAATTGAAAGAAATGAAGTCACGCTACTTGATCCAAATACTAAGCTTGACTTAGGCGGTATTGCCAAGGGCTATATCGCAGACCGAATGAAAGCGTTTCTCAATGAAAAGGGATTTACAAATGGCTTTATCAATCTGGGCGGCAATTTTCTTGCCCTCGGACCAAAAGAAAACGGAGACGCTTACACCGTTGGCATTCAGAAACCGTTTGCCGAGGACGGCTCTGCAATCGCCTCCATCGAAGTCACCGACGAAACTGTGGTATCCTCCGGCATCTATGAGCGTTACTTCACCGTAGACGATACACTCTACCACCATATATTAGACACTTCCACGGGCTATCCTTATCGGAATAATCTCTTGGGAGTCACAATCATCACGGAAAACTCTGTAGACGGGGATGCTCTTTCCACGACCTGTTTTTCGCTGGGCTTAGAGGACGGCATGGCGCTCATCGAAAGTCTGCCGGATACGGAAGCCGTCTTTATCACGGATGATTATGAGCTTCACACCAGCTCCGGCATCGGGACAACCATACCGTTTACCAAGCGTTAAAAAGACTATCACAAAAACGATGTGTATAATTTTTGTGACAGTCTTTTTTAGCCGATGGTCTCAACAATATTGTTGACCCAGACTTTTTTCTTAAGCAGAACAAAGCCGACGACAGCTTTAAAAATTTCTACGCTCTGACACACAAAAAAGATTGGTAAGAGCGGTATTCCGGTAAAGCGGCTCAAAATAAATGCCACAGGAATATTAATCGCCCACACATAACAACTGTCAAAGAGGAATGTAATAATCGTCTTTCCTCCGGTACGGAGCGTAAAATAGGATGCATGATAGAATGCATATAGCGGCATAAATATTGAAGAAATCTTTATCAGTCCCGTTGCAAGGCTCCTTACCTCAGCCGAGGTATTGTAAATTTCCGGGAATAACGGTGCACATGCAAACAGCAGACCACCAATACCCACGCAACAAGCCACGGAAAAAAATATCATCTTACGGTCTGTATCCACAGCTTTTTCCAACTCTCCTGCACCAAGCTGCTGTCCTACCACAATCGAAATGGCACTTCCAAGCGCGATAAATACGATATTAAACAGATTCGATACCGTTGTCGAAATATTAAGTGCCGCCACAGCGCTAAGCCCGCGCATGGAATAGCACTGTATCAAAATCGCCTGTCCTGCTGACCAAAGGGTCTCATTAATCAAAAGCGGCATTCCCTTTAAGATAATCTGCTTTACCAAGCTGCCGGGAATATGCATGGTACGGTAAGCATCCTGAATAAATACATTGCGTTCTTTCTGTCGATGTGTCCAAATCGCAATGATTCCAATCTCAAAAAAGCGCGATATCACGGTTGCTACCGCAGCACCGACAACGCCAAGCTTCGGACAGCCGAGCTTACCAAAAATCAACAGATAGTTTAAGCAAAGGTTGATACACACGGCAACAATTCCCGCTATCATCGGAAGCAGAGTCTCTCCGGTCTCTCTAAGCGTACTGGCATAAACCTGCGTCAGCATATATGGAATAATTCCTATCAGCATCACCAGCAGATATTCCATTCCCGCTGCATGCGTCATGGCAATATCCCCTGCACCATCGTCATGCAAAAACATGTTAATGAGTCCGCTACCAAACAGCAGAAATATCCCCATCCACAATAATGTAATCAAACTACAGCAGATTAGCTTGAATCGAAATGTATTGCGCACACCCTCGTGATTGCCCTGTCCGTAAAACTGTGCACTGAAAATAGATGCACCGGATACTGCACCAAAAATACAGATATTAAACACATTCATTACCTGATTGACAATCGCAACTCCAGACATCTGCTCTGTCCCTAGCTGACCTACCATGATATTGTCAAGCAGACCCACAAAATTTGTAATTCCATTCTGTACCAATATCGGAAAAGCGATAACCAAAATCATCTTGTAGAATGCCTTATCTCCGATATAACGTTTTCTAAATCTATTCATGTTCTAATCCCTTAATTTTCAAACTTATCTCAAAAAAACAGAGGTTTTAGAATCCAACTGAATTCCAAAACCTCTGCGATACGCATGATTGTTTTTCCAAAAGCAAATCCCTTACAGGATAATCTTCTAAGCATCAAAAGATGCTTTGCATATCCTTATAAAATGATATGCTTTGGACACTTCTCGGCGCAAACGCCACAACCGGTACACTTTGTCTGGTCGATATATGCGATATTATCAACTACGTGAACTGCATCCGAAGGACAATTCTTTGCACAAAGCTGACATCCGATACATCCCACGGAACAAGCCTTCATAACATCCTTGCCCTTATCCTTAGAGCTACACTGCACCAGATGCTTTGCATCGTATGGTACCAGCTCAATTAAGTGTTTCGGACAGGCAGCCACACATTTACCACATGCCTTGCAGGCTTCCTTATCTACAAGCGCAATACCGTCTACAATATGAATTGCATCGAACGGACATGCCTTTACACAGGTTCCATATCCGAGGCACCCATAGTTACAAGACTTTGGACCACCGTTCGGCACAAATGCCATGGAGGCACAATCCTCATTACCGGTATATTCATAGTCCCTGCCTGCTTTCTCACAGGTTCCTGCACATTTTACGAATGCCACCTGGCGTGCGCCCTCTTCTGCCGCAACCCCCATAATCTCGCCGACCTTTGCCGCTACCGGAGCACCCCCGACCGGACACTGTCCTACCGGAGCTTCGCCTTTTACAATAGCCGCTGCAAGACCGGAACATCCTGCATAACCACAACCACCGCAGTTATTTCCCGGAAGGACTTCTAAGATGGCTGTCTCTCGCTCGTCTACTTCTACCTTGAACTTTTCTCCGGAGATACCAAGGAAAAATCCAATCAAGATACCTACACCGCCGACTACGACGGCTGCAACTAAAATTGCTGTAATATTCATCGTCTTTTCCCCCTTAAATCATTCCTGAGAATCCCATAAAAGCAATGGACATCAGACAAGCTGTCACAAGTACAATCGCTGTGCCCTGGAATGGCTTTGGAATATCATTATATTCAATTTTCTCACGCAAACCTGCCATAATGACAATTGCAATCAAGAATCCTACTGCTGTCGCAAAACCATTGACAACACTCTGTAAAACATTGTACTCCTTGGTCACATTCGTAAGCGCTACACCAAGCACTGCACAGTTTGTTGTGATAAGCGGAAGATATACACCTAAACTCTGGTATAGCGGAGGCATATTCTTCTTTAAGAACATCTCCACAAACTGAACCAATGCTGCAATAACCAGAATAAATACAATGGTCTGCAAGTATGTCAGATCAATTCCCTTGCTCATAAGATACTCATTGGCAAGGATAAATTTATAAATCACTGCTGTTACAAAAGATGCAATCGTAATAACGAATACAACCGCACCACCCATACCGGCGGCAGTCTCTGTCTTCTTGGATACACCTAAGAACGGACAGATACCAAGGAACTGACTTAATACGACGTTGTTCACAATCGCGGAACCGATTGCAATTAAAAGTAATTCTTTCATCTGTACCCATCCTCCTATTCTGTTTTCTCAGCGGATGCATCCGCTTTTGCTGCTACTGTACTGCGGCCGGTACACATTGCAGACTGTCCACAGCTTGCGCAATCACCGGAAAGACATCCGGATGGTGCTGCGAGCGGTTTGCCCTTTGCTTCCATCTTGGCACGCACGATATTCATAACTGCAACTAAGCAGGCCAATACGAGGAAAGCCCCCGGTGCCATGACAAAGATGGTAATCGGCGTAAAACCTGCCACACCGTTTGCCTTGTCTGCCAATGGAAGTACCTGGAATCCAAAAATCTGTCCGGCGCCCAAAATCTCACGCAGCAGACCGATGGAGGTAAGACCGAATGTAAATCCGAGTCCCATACCGATACCATCAAAGATGGACGGAACTACCGGATTCTTAGAAGCATAGCTCTCCGCACGTCCTAAGATAATACAGTTTACAACGATAAGCGGAATGTACACACCCAAGGACTCAGAAAGGCTTGGTGTATATGCATTCATAATAAATTGAACCATCGTAACAAGGGATGCCACGATAACAATAAATGCCGGCATACGCACACCGTTCGGAATTACCTTACGGAATGCGGAAATAAGTAAATTTGAAAATACTAATACCACTGTTGTGGAAAGTCCCATACCAAGTCCGTTCATTGCTGAGGAAGTAACCGCCAAAGTCGGACACATACCAAGCATCAACACGAACGTCGGGTTTTCTTTAATCAGACCATTAAATAAACGTTCCATATTCGTTTTCATTATTCTGCACCTCCTGCCAATACATTCTGGAAGTAAACGATGCAGGCATTCACACCGTTTGCCATAGCCTTAGATGTGATGGTGGAACCGGAAATGGCTTCAATCTCATTGTCTGCAGCCGGAACAGATTTCACAACGGTGAACGCGTCCACGTTCTTGCCCTCAAACTGTCCGTAGAAAGCTTCCTCTGTCGCTTTCATACCAAGTCCCGGAGTCTCCGAAATGGAAGTAATGGAATAGCCGTTTACTGTTCCATCGCTGCGGATACCAACTGAAAATGTAATGGTAGACTGGCTGGCATCCTTTGCAGTTACGGTAATGACGTAACCAAGCACGTTACCGCTCGCATCCTTTGCCACCTGCGCATCCTCTATCTCATCCGCATAGCCGTTCTGTGCAACAAGCGCGTTGGCAGCATCTGCATCAAATCCTTCATATGCTTCAAAAGAAGCTGCATCCTCAAACACCTGCTTATATGCAGTCTGTGTCTTTTCGTAATTTACCTTCGCTATCGGCTCCTTGGTGATACCATATACGACACCAAGCAAAAGTCCAAGTACAACAGTAAAAGCAAATAAAATCAAAGCGTCATGTACAATCTTCTTATTCATCCTATTTGCCTCCTTCCTGCTTTTTGGCTTCCTTTACCTGCCCGAATGCTCTTGGGATTGTAACCTTCTCAATCATCGGTACAAGCAGGTTGCTTAAGATAATTGCAAAAGAAACGCCCTCTGCATTCGCACCAAGTGTACGGAACAATCCGGTCAGGATACCACAGCAAATACCAAAAATAATCTGTCCTCTCGGAGTAATCGGGGATGTTACATAGTCTGTTGCCATAAAGAACGCACCCAGCATCAAACCGCCTCCGCAAAGCTGTGCGGTAATATAATTGCCGTCAAATCCGTGTCCGCCGAACAACAACATGAATACAACAAATGACACGATATACGATGCCGGAATTCTAAGATCAATGACTCCCATCAGAATCATGAAAATGGCACCGATTAAAATTGCAATCGCAGATGTCTCACCGATGGTTCCTCCGGTGCGTCCAATCAACATATCCATGGTATTCACTGCCTCACCGTTACGCATTGCTGCAAGCGGTGTCGCTCCCGTATAGGCGTCTGTCACAAAATTTGTCATATCCGCTGCGAATGCAATCAAAAGAAAGCATCTTGCACCCAATGCAGGGTTCATAAAGTTCTGTCCCAAGCCGCCAAACAGACATTTTACAAAGATAATTGCAAACACACCACCCAATGCTGCCTCCCAGAACGGAAGGGTTGATGGCAAGTTCAATGCTAACAACAGTCCGGTAACGACTGCACTCAAATCGTCTATCGTATTCTTTTTATGTACGATTATATTATATACCCACTCAGGAACCACACAGCTTGCAATCGTCACTACGATTAATCCCAGTGCTCTTAACCCAAAATTATAGATACCGACGATGCTGGTCGGAAGCAATGCAATGATTACATACAGCATGATGCGGCTTGTGGTGTCCTTGGCACGCACGTGTGGTGATGATGAAACATGATATAAATCACTCACGATAATCCACCTCTCTCTTCTTGTTTTCTCTTGTTATGTTATATAAATATCCCAGTGCTGCTGTTATTTTTTACGTTTTGCCGCAAGCACCTGTTTTTTCATGGTCTTAATTGACTGAGCGACCTGTCTCTTTGCAGGACAGACGAAACTACAGCTTCCGCACTCAACACATTCCAGCCCATTCCATTTCTCAAACTCTTCACTGAGTCCTCGGTTGCCAAACTGTGCCAGTCTGCACGGAATCAACTGCTCCGGACAAGCCTCCACACAACGTCCGCAATTAATACATGCAGACGGCTCCATCATGGAAACTTCATCCTTTGTCAGGCAAAGCAAAGATGAAGAAGTCTTGGTTGTCGGAATATCTAAGCTAAACATGGAAAATCCCATCATCGGTCCACCTGAGATAATCTTCTCCGGCTGTTCCTTAAATCCTCCGGCCGCATCCACCAGTTCTGCATAATTAGTTCCGATGCTGTATAAGAAGTTACCCGGATTGGCAATCGCATCACCGGTAATAGTAGACACACGATTGGTCACAGGTTTTCCAAGCTTGACTGCATTGTAGATTGAGATAATGGTCTCCACATTATCAACGATACATCCCGCATCTGCCGGAAGCATCTTAGAGTTGATCGAACGTCCTGTCACTGCATAGATAAGCTGTCGTTCACCACCCTGTGGATACTTCGTCTGCAATGCACATACCTCAATGCGCAGCTCATCTTTTACCAGTTCTGTAAGCTTCTCAATACAATCCGGTTTATTATCCTCAATACCAAGCACACCCTTCGCATTGTCGAACAACTGAAGAATAATTTTCATACCTGCAATCAACTCTTCCGGATTTTCAAGCATACGTCTGTAATCCGCAGTCAGATATGGTTCACACTCTGCACAGTTTGCAATGATGTACTCAATCTTCTCCGGCTCCTTCGGTGATAACTTCACATGTGTCGGGAATCCGGCACCACCCATACCAACAACGCCGGCTTCTTTGACCTTCGCAATGATTTCTTCCTTTGACAGTGTTGTCACATCGTCACATGCGGTGTACTCCACTTCTTTGAACTCTCCATCATTCTCAATCACAATAGAGTTCACCATATCACCAACTGCCACACGGCGCGGCTCAATCGCTTTCACAGTTCCCGATGCGGAAGCATAAATCGGAGAAGATACAAAGCCGCCTGTTTCTGCTATCTTCTGCCCCTTAAGCACCTTATCACCTACTGCTACAATCGGAGTGGCCGGTGCACCGATATGCTGTGATAGCGGATATACCAGATCACCCTTGGGTAAAACTTCTACAATCGGCTGATCTTTTGCCAATTCCTTTCCTTCATAAGGATGGACGCCACCTTTAAATGTTTTTGAACCCATTTTTCGTGCCCCACTTTCTCTTATTTGTATTTTATTCCATGCTATTACCATAGAATTACTATCCCCTAAATTATAACACAAACCTCTACAAATTGAACAAATTTTTTGTATTTTTTCACAAACTTCTTGATAAATATTTCACAATTTCTAATAAACTCTATCATTAAGCTGATTCGTTTCACCAATTAGCAAAATTTGTGCTATACTGTGTGCAGACGCCACAAAAAGGAGGATGCCACACTATGATTACCTGGCACGAAGAATTGCCTTTTGATTTTTCAGAGCCTATGACAGACCGTTTTTTCACAGAACAGGCAATCTTTTTCGATATTGAAACAACCGGATTTTCTCCCGCACGTTCCAATCTGTATCTGATCGGATGTGCAACTCGAAAAGCAGATATGCTCATCATCGATCAATTTTTTGCAGAGTCAGGTAACGAAGAATCAGAGGTCATCACTGCTTTCTTTTCATTGCTTGCACAGAATAATACCATTATTACGTTTAACGGTATCGGATTTGACATCCCTTATTTAAAAGCCAAATGTAACAGTTTGCAAATTTCATCGCCTTTTGATGAGTTTATCTATATTGATATCTATAAAGAAGTCTCTAAGTCGAAAGCGCTTCTTGGTCTTGCAAGTCTAAAACAAAAATCCATTGAGCTCTTCCTTGGCATCGATCGTAAGGATACTTTCTCCGGCGGCGAGCTCATTGAAGTTTATAAAGCATATATCAAACATCCGACCGCTGATGCCCTATCACTGCTTCGTCAGCACAACTACGAAGATGTTCTCTATATGCCCAAACTCCTTCCGGTATTATCTTACCGGGAAGCTCTGACAAGCAAACTCACGCCAACTGCATTAGAAGCAAATGAGGCCCGCACCTTTAATGGAGACACCCAAAAAGAGCTTATCTTTACCTTATCCGGTGCACCTCCGGTTCCAAAGGCTCTCTCATATCGCTGCGACGGCTGTTATCTGTCCTTCCGTCACACGGACATACTCCTTTGCGTGAAGCTTTTCGATGGCGAACTGCGCTATTTCTTTAATCACCCGAAGGACTACTATTATCTGCCGGAAGAAGACCGTGCCGTTCATAAAAATCTTGCCACAGGGGTTGACCGCGAGCATCGCAAGCAAGCAACTATCTCCAACTGCTATGTGCGCAAACATGCAATCTTTCTTCCTCAGTATGAAGACCTGTTTGCACCCGCTTTTCGTAGGAACGCGCGCGACCGAAAGAGCTACTTTGAACTCTCCGAAGATTTTATTAATTCTACCGCATTACAAGAGCAATATATCAAGCATCTGCTTGCACATATTGACACGAAGAAACCTCATGCATAAATGCATGAGGTTTCTCTTTATCCTTCGTTTTTTTCAAAAAAGAATGACTTATTTCTGTTAAATCCAATCTCGCGATAGTTCATAATCTGTTCTGTGCTTCCAATGAAAAGAGCACCGCCCGGCACAAGTGCCTTATGGAACTTCGCATAAATCTCATCCTTCGCCGCCTCAGTAAAATAGATGACAACATTTCTACACACAATGAGGTGGCACCCGGTTGGATACGGGTCTTTTAAGAGATCATGCTCTTTTAACTCTACACGCTTCTTCACTGCATCTGAAATCTGATAAGAATTTCCCACCTTTGTAAAGTACTTTTTCTTCAAGTCATCCGGCACTGCCGCAATACTTTTCTCATTATAAAGTCCCATACGCGCAGTATCTAAAACCTGCTTATCAATGTCCGTTGCAATAATCTTAATATTCTCAAGTGGCAAATGTCTTGACAATGCCATAACCAAAGAATATGGCTCATCTCCGGTTGAACATGCTGCGCTCCATATTTTTAAGTTCTTTCCGTATTTCTCAATTAATTTCGGGAACACTTCATTCTCCAAAATTTTCCACTGCTCAGGATTGCGATAGAATTCGGATACATTGATGGTAAGGAAGTTGATAAACTGCTCAAACTTTTCCTTGTCCTTTTTAATCAACGCTACATACTCATCATAAGTCTTGATATTGTTCTTAGTAATCAACGTATTGATTCTTCGGCGCATCTGTTTCTCTTTGTATGCGTTCAAATCAATCTTCGCCAACGCCAAAATATCTTTTTTAAACTTTTCGTAGTTATCTGTTTCCAGCATCCTTTATCCTCCGTTTCCATGACTTTTTACCTATACAGTGATGTAAAATAATACAACAGGATATTCCTGTTGTATTAAAATAGGCTTCCACATATGTGCAAGCCTATATATAATTTATTTACAGGACAAAAGTCTCTACTGATTATTCCTCTTCCTGTGCAACGGCCTCGATATCTACATCTGCAACATCTGCATCTGCTTCCTCTGCCTCTTCCGGAGCCAGTAAAGCCTTGATGGATAAGCTGATTTTCTTCTCATCCTCGTTAAAGTCAACAATCTTTGCTTCTACTTCCTGACCAACCTTTAATACATCAGCCGGCTTCTCTACATGCTCTTTAGAAATCTGCGATACATGTAATAAAGCATCTACTCCCGGTGCTAACTCTACAAATGCACCAAAATCTGTCATTCTAGCAACTTTACCCGTTACAACATTGCCTACCGCAAACTTCTCAGCAGCGCCATTCCATGGATTCTCTGCCGGGAACTTCATGCTGAGCGCAATCTTAGTCTCATTGATATCCTTGATGAATACCTTCACAGTATCGCCAACGTTGAATACTTTCTTTGGACTCTCTACTCTGCCCCAAGACATTTCAGAAATATGAAGCAGACCATCTGCTCCGCCTAAGTCGATAAATGCACCAAAGTCTGTTACATTCTTAACAGTTCCTTCTAATACATCCCCAACTTTAATCTTAGCAAACAGCTCTTTCTGCTGTTCCATCTTCTTAGCAACTAATAATTGCTTTCTGTCACCGATGATTCTTCTGCGTTTTGGATTGAACTCACTGATTACAAACTCAATCTCCTGATCCTTGTATTTGGATAAATCCTTCTCGTAAGAATCAGATACAAGGCTTGCCGGGATGAATACTCTTGTCTCATCCACGATTACACATAAACCACCGTCTAATACCTGTGCAACCTTTGCAGTTAATACTTCCTTGTTCTCAAATGCCTCTTCCAATCTCTTGCTTCCCTTCTCAGCGGCAAGTCGCTTATAGGTCAGCATTACCTGTCCCTCACCGTCATTCACTTTCAGGACTTTTGCTTCCATGGTGTCGCCAACGGATACCATTGTTGTCAAGTCAACGTTTGACTCATTGGTATATTCATTAC
Source organism: Roseburia sp. (assembly GCA_022771695.1). Classification (GTDB taxonomy): domain Bacteria; phylum Bacillota; class Clostridia; order Lachnospirales; family Lachnospiraceae; genus Roseburia. Next base: position 26,426 of record JALEKJ010000030.1, read on the forward strand.
GTGTAATGATTCCGTCTGCTTTGTAGCCGATATTCAAAACGATCTCATCAGGTTTCACATCGATAACGGTACCCTCAACTACCTCTCCATTTCTTATTGTTTTAAATGATTCTTCCAGCATTTGTTCAAAACTCATTTCTGACATTCTTTTGAACCTCCTCAATAATTTTGTTTGGGGTAGAAGCCCCTGCGGTAATACCTACGTTATCGACGGACTGAAAACCTGCCGGCTCCAAATCCTTTACAGTTTGTATATAGTAAGTATTTTTGCATTCATTTTTACATATTTCAAATAACTTCTGCGTGTTAGAGCTATTCTTGCCACCGATTACAATCATCGCATCCACCTGGCTTGCAATCGCTTTCGCCTCTGTCTGACGTTCTTCCGTCGCATTGCAGATTGTATTTAAAACAATTATATCATAACCTTTTTCATTTATAATTTCAACTAATTCTTGAAATTTATTGTAATTAAATGTCGTTTGTGATACAATACAGACCTTTTTTCCAGAATCTGCCACAAATTTTTTTGCATCTTCCTGATTGCCGATGACTACCGTATGCTCCGCAGACGACCAACTCTTAATTCCCTTCACCTCCGGATGTGCCTCATTGCCTACAATGACAATCTGACAACCCTCGCTGCTATAGCGCTCCACAAGACGATGTATTTTAAGCACAAACGGGCATGTCGCATCTACAATAGAAAATCCCATCTGTTCAATCTGCTCGCAAACCCCCTTCTCCACGCCATGTGCGCGGATAACGACCGTCCCCTTAGGCAGGCTGCGCAATTCCTCTATCTCATTGACCACGACAACTCCTTTTTCTTCCAAATCAGAAACGACTTCTTCATTGTGAATAATCGGACCAAAGGTATAAATTGCACCACCATTTTTTATCTCTTCATATACCGTATCGACGGCACGTTTTACTCCAAAGCAGAATCCTGCGCTTTTTGCCAGAGTAACCTTCATATTGTATAATCCTTTCTATTATGCCTTGACCTTCTGCTCATAAACACGACGAATCTCTGACACAACTTCATCAATGTTCAGATGCGAGCTGTCCACCAATACCGCGTCCTCTGCCTGCATAAGCGGCGACGTCTCACGGTGCATATCACGATAATCGCGCTCAATAATATCTTTTTCAATTTCTGCCAAATCGCAGGAAACGCCTTTTGCCGTAAGCTCATCGTATCTGCGCTGTGCTCTTGTTGCAGAGCTTGCCGTCAGATAAATCTTGACCTGTGCGTTCGGCAGAACGCAGGTACCGATATCTCTTCCGTCCATGATAACGTCTGATTTCTCCGCAAGCTGTCTCTGTAACTCTACAAGCTTTTTTCTTACCACCGGATAAACACTGCTCGCCGACGCCATATTGCCGACTGCCTCTGTACGAATCACACCGTTGACATTCTCCCCGTTTAAGATAACCTGCTGTTCTCCATTCTCATAGGAAATCGTCACGTCCACCTGTGGGCACGCTGCGGCGATTGCACCCTCGTCCTCCGCTTTGATGTCATGTAACAAAAAGTAATATGCCATAGCGCGATACATCGCTCCGGTATCGACATAAATAAATCCCAACTCCTTTGCCAATCTCTTTGCAATGGTACTTTTTCCGGCACCTGCCGGTCCATCAATCGCTATATTGATACTCATTCTATTATTTTCCTTTCCCTATTAAAAAATACTGTTACCTGCCAGATATCCGGTAGACCATGCAATCTGCAAATTATACCCACCTGTCATGGCGTCTAAATCCAACAGTTCTCCGCAAAAGTATAGATTCTTCACAAGCTTAGATTCCATCGTAGACGGATTGACCTCTTTTACCTTGACACCTCCGCGTGTGATAATCGCTTCGTTAAAATCCCGCAGACCGTTCAGCGTCACCGGAAATGCCTTGATTAACCGGATGAACCCCTGTCGCTCCTCCCTTGTAATCTCGTTTACCTTTTTCTCAGGATCAATTCCGCCAAGTTCTAACATCACAGGAATCATTTTTGTCGGGAAAAGGTGTCCGATGGAATTTTTAAACTGCTTATTCTTTGCCTCCTCAAACTCGCGAAGCAATCTCTGATCAAGCTGTTCCTCCGTCAGCGCAGGCTTTAAATCAATTTCCATTGGAAGCTGCTTTTTTGTCAGCGCAGGTTTTATCGCCGCACTCGCGCTTAAGATGAGCGGTCCGCTCACGCCAAAATGCGTAAAAAGCATCTCTCCAAATTCGTCGTACAAAAGCTTCTTACCATCACGAATACGCACACGGACATTCTTAAGTGAAAGTCCTTGCATCTCCTTCACATACGACTCGACTGCATAAAAAGGCACCAAAGACGGATGAATCTCCGTAACGGAATGTCCAACTTCACGTGCGAAGCGGTAACCGTCTCCAGTGGAACCTGTCGTCTGATAGGAAAAGCCCCCCGTTGCCAAAATCACACCGTCTGCCGGAAGCTCCTTGCCATCCGATAAACGCACACCGACAACCTTCTGTTCCATCTCCCCGCTGTTTTCGGTAAGCAAAGTCTCTACTCTCGTGTAAAGTCTTATCTCCACGTTCTTTGCCTTCAAAACCCTCTGCAAGGTAGCAATCACATCCGAGGAATGATCCGAAACCGGGAATACGCGGTTACCACGCTCAATCTTTGTCGGAAGTCCATTCTCCTCAAAAAAATCAATCACTTTTTGATTATCATAGGTATAAAACGCACTGTATAAAAACTTGGAATTCGTCATAACATTGTCAAACAACGCATCCATATCACCTGCATTGGTGATATTACAGCGCCCTTTTCCCGTTATGTAGAGCTTCTTTCCAAGCTTCTCATTCTTCTCAAGCAAAGTGACCTCATGCCCGTTCTCTGCAGCCGCAATCGCTGCAAACATCCGGGCAGGTCCTCCGCCAACCACAATTACTTTACTCATTAAAATCGTTATCTCCTATTTTGGCATAACGCATCTTGATAGAATCATCAATATAATTGATTTCATCATTCTCATACACCTGATACTCGTCCCAAATATCTTCAAGCATCTCAAGTGTCTGTGCAACCTCGCCCTGCTTCTTCATGCAGAGCGCTACAATTAACGCATTGATGACGGAAAGCGGTGCCACAAGCGAATCTACAATCGATGCCATATCACTGTCTGCAATCAGGTTGCAGGAAGAATATAGATTCATCGGTGAATGTACGCTGTCAGTCAGTGTGATAACCTTCGCGCTGCGATTGTTCGCAAACTCCATCGCCTTTAATGTGCGCATGGAATAGCGTGGAAAGCTGATACCAATAATGACATCCTCCTTGCCGATGCGCACCATCTGCTCAAAAATTTCACTGGAGTTACTTGTCTGAATCAAATGTACATTTTCAAACATGAGTGTAAAGTAAAACGCCATAAAGCTTGCCAACGGCGCACAGCTACGAATTCCGATAATATAGATGTGTTTTGCATGTAAGATGGTATCCACCGCAAGTTCAAACGCATTCTGATCTATCTTATCTAGGGTCGAATGAATCTTATCCGCGTCAGATTTGAGCACAGACTCTAAGATTTTGGACTGGCTGATTCGACCATAGGTGACTTCCATTCTCTGGATAGAATTAAGCTTATTGCGCACAAGTTCCTCTAACGCATTCTGAAATTCCGGATAACCCTTATAGCCCAAATGTGTTGCAAAGCGTACAACGGTAGACTCACTGACGCCAACTACTTCTCCAAGCTTCGCCGCTGTCAAAAATACTGCTTTGTCATAATTGTCAGTAATATATGCTGCTAACAATTTCTGTCCTTTGCTCAATTTGCCATACGCATCATTGATGCGATTACTCAGGTCATTTGTATTGCTCATAATCATCCTCATTTCCGCACGGTCTTGTGCATGATACAACATGCGTTTCCACGTACTGCCTTGATGATAAAATCACCAACATTTAGATTATATCAAATACCGGATATTTTGCAAGAAATTACATACGCATTCAAGCGAAATACATTCGCAGGAAAACACATCTTTCCATATTGTGCATAGAATAAACAAAAAGAGTTTTTATGAGAGATATCACACCTGGACTTAGTTTTATCCGAACCATGTTAAACCGCCAGCCGGATGCAATGGCATGGGTAACCGGCAACCGCGCCAATCCGGGGCTTTCCGGTCTGGTCAAATTCTACAACACTGATTATGAAGGGATGTTAATTGAAGCCGAATTTTTTGGGCTTCCCAACGTGAATGTTCCCGGAAGCACGAATTTCTATGCCATGCATATCCATGAAAATGGTGACTGTTCTGCCAATTTTACACGAACCGGCGAACATTACTCTTTTCAACCGGCTATGCATCCACAGCATTCCGGTGATTTGATTCCGCTTCTTGGCAATCAGGGCTACGCTTGGACCGCTTTCTACGATAAGCGGCTTGTCTCGCCGGAAATCATTGGTCGCTCTGTTATCATCCACAGTATGCCGGATGACTTCCATACACAGCCTTCCGGCAATTCCGGCGAAAAAATTGGGTGTGGCATTATTCGATAGCTATTCGCGCTTACACGGACTTATAACGCAAGCAGAGACAGGAACCTGTCTTCCTGTCTCTGACTTTCAATTATTAAGTTATATTACAAAGAATGTACAGGTTGCTGGAGCAAGCTCAACAGTTCCTGATTTCTGAGTAACAGGAGCCAGTTCCGGCAGAGAATTGTTCTCTCCTAAAACAAGTGGCTTATCATTCAATGTCATTACGGTTGCGCGTACATTGCCTTTCTCCCCCGCAAGCGTATAGCGCTCGGCATCCTTTGGAAGTTCCACAGTTGTCGTCTCTATCAAAGAATTGTTGATTACTAAGTATACAACACCTTCTTTTCCGTCCTTGCGGGAATGTGCAAATACATGTGCACCCTCGCGGATTGGCTCTGCTGTATCATAAACAGTAGTTCCCATCAAACGATTCCACAGCAACACTGCGAAATAATTTGGGCGCGGGTCGAATACCTGACGTGCCAAAAAACCATAATCAGAAGAAGCCAATGTATTATGGAAAATGACACCATTGGTGATTGTCGCAAATCCACCAAGTTCATTTAAGGTACGGAACACATCCAGATATGTGGACGCCCAAGTATCTCCGCCACCTCCTGCATCACCGGATTCTGTCACCCACATTTCTCCGCCCGGACAGTACTTGTCACGAGTTGGAACATACACGCGTGCGCAGTTCAATGCAACATCCAGATAACTTTCCGTATTTGCTTCCTCAGCCTGCCAATGTCCCTGTGGCATAACAGATGCCAAGCGCTCGGAAACACCATTATAATAATGATAGCTGAACACATCAAGCGGCTCTGTCGTTCCCTCTAACAAATCTGCCGTACTACAGTTTTCTCCGACAAGCTGCTCGACACCTCCGCTCTTTCCTTCTCCGTCCATTCCAAGTGTAAGACCTTCTCCAACACTGCTCGGTCCGACGCAGATACAATCCGGATAGTTTGCACGCAGCCACTTGAAGAATAAATCCTGATCGCGACGATAATCAGCAGCCGTATAACCCTTTGGGAAACCGGTCTCCTCTAACATGTTTGGTTCATTTGCAAACTCTGCCGCGCTAATCGGAACGCCGTATTCCTTGCTCAAGCCAAAAATCTTCTCTGCTTCGCTTGGATTCCATGGTTCTTCCGCAGAGTGAAGTCCCGGGCAGTTTGCCATAGAAATCATGAGTTTTGCACCGATTTCCTTTACGAAATCAAGAACCCCTATCCACTGTTCTTTGGTCAGTACGTTCAAATATCCCTCCGGAACATTACCGTTTGTTGTTCCGTCAAAATCATAATAAGTCTTCGTCGCCCATGTACCGGAAACACGTACCCAAGCCGGTCCTAGGTTTTTTGCAAGCTTACGCAATTTTTCATTATACAAATCAATCGGCGGATATACCTGCATCAAGTCCTTGTACATGGAAGCAATCCCATCCGCACTAGGCTCTACGTAGAATTCCTCTGTTCCGGCAACCTGCCCCGGCGTATATGCTTTCCAAAAAGTGCCTCCCGTAACCTCAGCAAACTCTACGTTATAAGACATCAATCTTGGATTAACTTCCCGCAGTGCCTTTAATGTGTCCGGATGCAATTTAACAAACTGTGCCATATTCCTTTTCCTCCTATACATATCTTTGTACTCGTTAATGCGTTATCATTATTCTACCCCAAAGCTTGTACAATGTATATGTTCCAAACAGTACAAAATAAAAACTGTGCAAAAACATGAGAAAATTTTATAAAAAAATGAGGATGCATTTGCATCCTCATTTCATATAATTAATATTATACCGGATAAGCTCCGTTCTTAGTATCTGCAATAGTCGCATCTACTTTTTTCTGCTGTGCCTCACGATATTTGAAGAACTCCGTTGCAACCTGTGGGAACAATGCATAGGACAATACATCCTCATCCTGCTGTTTCCACTGCTTCATCTCAGCTTCAATCTTGTCAAGCTCCGGCTCAAGCAAATCAGCCGGACGGCAGGTGATTGCATTTTTCTTCTCCTCGCCTAATACCTTATCAACAACTTCCGGATTAAACGGTTTTACAGTCTGACCATACTTACCAAGTAATACATCTTTGGTCTCTTTTGTAGCAACTTTGTATCGTTCGCCCATCAGCACATTAAACACAGCCTGTGTACCGACAATCTGTGAAGAAGGCGTAACAAGTGGCGGCTCACCAAGGTCCTTACGCACACGTGGTACCTCTGCAAGCACTTCCTCGTACTTGTCTTCCTTGCCCTGCTCCTTCAACTGAGAAATCAGGTTAGAAAGCATACCGCCCGGTACCTGATATAACAGAGTCTTGATATTAACCCCTAATACCTTCGGGTTCATCAATCCGCTCTCCAATGCTTCCTCACGCATCGGACGGAAATAATCGGCAATCTCAGCCAGCTTATTCTGGTCTAATCCTGTATCAAATTCCGTACCCTTAAACGCCTCTACCATAACCTCAGTTGCAGGCTGTGAAGTTCCAAGTGCAAATGGAGACATTGCAGTATCAATGATATCGCATCCCGCCTCTACTGCTTTCATATATGTCATGGAAGCAACACCGGAAGTATAGTGTGTATGAAGCTCGATTGGAAGCTTCGTAGACTCTTTTAATGCGCGAACCAGCTCATCTGCTTTCTGCGGAACAAGAAGTCCTGCCATATCCTTGATACAGATAGAATCTGCACCCATATCCTCAATCTTCTTTGCCATCTCAGTCCAATATTCTAAGGTGTAAGCATCACCTAAGGTATAAGACAATGCAACCTGTGCGTGTCCTTTTTCTTTGTTACAAGCGGTAACCGCTGTCTGCAGATTACGAAGATCATTCAGGCAGTCAAAAATACGAATGATATCGATACCGTTTGCAATAGACTTCTGCACAAAGTACTCTACTACGTCATCCGCATATGGACGATATCCCAAAATATTCTGTCCGCGGAATAACATCTGTAACTTGGTATTTTTAAATCCGTCTCTTAACTTGCGAAGACGATCCCACGGATCCTCCTTTAAGAAACGAAGAGATGCATCAAATGTAGCACCACCCCAGCACTCAACAGCGTAATAACCCACCTGATCCATCTTATCAATGATTGGCAGCATCTGCTCTGTTGTCATTCTGGTTGCAATCAAAGACTGATGCGCATCACGCAAAACAGTCTCTGTTATTTTTAAAGGTTTTTTAACAACTTCTGACATTATTCTATCCTCCTAAATTCCAAAGATTGCCATAAATACACCGGCTGCTACTGCAGTACCGATAACGCCGGCAACGTTTGGTCCCATTGCGTGCATAAGTAAAAAGTTTGTCGGATCTTCCTCTGCTCCCACCTTCTGGGATACACGCGCTGCCATAGGAACGGCAGACACACCGGCAGAACCAATCAGTGGATTAATCTTGCCACCTGTAATCTTACATAACAGCTTACCGAATAATACGCCGGCTGCTGTACCAAACATAAATGCAATTAATCCTAATGCAACAATCTTAAGTGTTGTTACGTTTAAGAATGCCTCAGCACTCGTGGATGCGCCTACGGAAGTACCAAGCAGGATAACTACGATGTACATCAATGCGTTTGATGCCGTGTCTGTCAGCTGACGAACCACGCCACACTCACGGAACAGGTTACCAAGCATCAACATACCAACAAGTGGTGCTGTTGTAGGAAGAATCGTACATACAACGATGGTTACAACGATTGGGAATAAGATTCTCTCTAATTTAGAAACAGGTCTTAAATTCTGCATCTTAATCGCACGCTCTTCCTTTGTGGTAAACAGCTTCATGATTGGCGGCTGAATCACGGGAACAAGTGCCATGTAAGAATATGCGGCCACGGCAATTGGTCCCATAAGTCCAGACTGCCCTAACTTTCCTGCAAGGAAAATAGAAGTCGGACCATCCGCACCACCAATGATAGATACTGCAGCAGCAGCCTTATCATTAAAGCCAAGTAAAATTGCCATAAAGTATGCACCAAAGATACCAAACTGTGCAGCTGCTCCTAAAAGGAAGCTGATTGGGTTTGCAATCAACGGTCCAAAGTCTGTCATTGCACCAACTCCAAGGAATATCAGAGAAGGTAAAATAGACCATTCATCTAAGATATAAAAGTAGTGGAACAAACCACCCACACCATTGCTCATCTGTTCAGGGCTTGCAAAAATATCCGGGTAAATATTTACCAACAGCATACCAAATGCAATCGGAACGAGCAACAACGGTTCAAATCCCTTCGCAATAGCCAGATACAGGAAAAAGCATGCAACAAGAATCATTACAAAGTTTCCCCATGTCAAGTTAAAGAAAGCGGTCTGATGCAGGAGGTTTCCCATTGTCTCTGTAAAATAGCTCATTGTTTTCCTCCTAATAAAATTAGTTTAATGTTGCAAGTAATGCTCCCGCTTCTACCATATCACCAACGTTTACGTTGATGCTTGCTACTGTACCGTCCTGTGTAGCAACAACCGGAGTCTCCATCTTCATAATCTCTAAGATAAGGACTGTATCACCCTTCTTGACAGCAGTACCTACGCCCGCCTCAATCTTAAATACTTTTCCGGCTGCTCCTGCCTCGATTTTAACGCTTCCTGCGCCTGCAGCGGCTGCTGGTTTTGCAGCCGGCGCTGCTGCCGGTGCTGCTGCGGCACGTCTTGGTGCAGTTGCCGGTGCGCTTACTGCACCGTTCTCTTCTACTGTTACATCATAAACAGTTCCATTTACTGTAATTGTATAGCTTTTCATTAATTTTTCCTCCTAAATATAATAATCCCTCTGAACCTTATTATCTTCTATGGATAGAACGTACTACGAATGAATCAGCAGAAGTTCCTTCACTTGCTGCGATTGCTGCAGAAATAACTGCAACGAGTTCCAAATCATCCGTAGACGATTCTTCGTTTGAAACACTCTGTTCTGCCACGACGTTTTCTGTCTTTGGTGCCTCTTTTTTACGTCCCGCCATCTTATCCTGAATTACAGAGATAAACTTGAAGCAGTAGATAATCAAACTAATTAAAATCAGAACCACGAATACGGTTCCCATACCCATCAAGGTGTTAAGTCCCGCTTTGGTCATCTTTTCGCCAAGTGTATATACAAGATCTGCATTGGTATCGACAATCTCCACCTGCTTAGTCTCGTAATTATACTCAAGGACGAAGGTCATGCACAGGTCACGATTTTCATATTTGATAATCTGCTCTAATGTCAATGTATCCTGTGCCTTGTCTAAAGAGAATTCTCCCATCCCCTGATATGCCCCAAGTTCAGGAGCATAAGTCAGCCAGCCGGAAAATAACTTTGTATATACTTCATCTGCACTTGCCTCGTAATATGCCAGTTCTTCCTCACTCATGGCAGTAATCTGCTCAACATTCTGACTCATAATCAACTCACAGTCGGAATATTTCAAGCCATAGAAATCAAATGTTTCTTTATCAATTCCACAAGCAGATAAACCGAGCACCATTATGATAAGGCAAAGCATAAGAGATAATTTTTTCTTCATAAACTTCACCTTTCTATTTTGTTCTATGTTTCTTATCCGGTACACCTTCATACTTTGTATATAAAAGCTCAAATGCATTCACAAGATACTTTCTCGTATCAGCCGGATCCAGAATCAGATCAACATAGCCTCTTCTCGCTGCTGTCGCAACACTTCCCTGTAATGCATCATACTCTTTTGCTTTCTCGGAAAGCTCATCTGCGGAAGCGTCTGCATACATAATCTTGGCTGCAAGTTCTGCATCCATCATGCCAACCTTCGCGTCCGGCCAAGCATATACGAAATCTGCTCCGATAGACTTGGAATTCATAGCTACATATGCGCTTCCGTATGCCTCTCCGGTAATCAGGTTCACCTTAGGGCAGGTAGCACCGGCAAAAGCTGCTGTCATATGTGCAAGTGCTTTGGCAAGTCTCTTCTCTGCACACATGCAAGCCTTAAACCCCTTAACATTCGTCAATGTAAGAACCGGAATCTCAAATGCATCACAGAACTGAACGAACTCAGCTGCTTTCTCACATCCCTTTGCGGAAAGAACAGCGTCAAACTCCTCAGATTTCTTTCCTTCCTCATCATAAACTTCCGTACAGTTTGCAACTGCACCTACCGTCATGCCGTTTAATTTGATGAAGCCGGTTACCATATCCTTTGCATAAGAAGCCTTTGTCTCAAAGAATACATGTCCATCAGAAACCTCTGAAAGGACATATCTCGGATCCCCCTTCATAACTGCCATATTCTCACATGCGCGGTTTAAATCATCCTCACACTCACATGTATATACATCGCCCTCGTTGTTCAGTGGCAGCATGCCCACTAACTCACGGATAGATGCCAAAATCTCATCCTCTGTTCCGACAGCATCAATGCAACCGTTCTCCTCGCCCTGGAACTTAGCAGCTGAAGTATCGCACTTGTCTACACGATTACCATCGATTGCATTCGGAGAGTTTACAAACATCTTGCCCTTGCTCTCCTCGATAAATGCGAAATCACACAATGCCGGAACAACGGAAAGTCCACCGCCACAACTGCCAAAAATAGCTGAAATCTGTGGAATCACACCGGATGCTGCAACCTCTTTTGCATAAATCTGACCAAATCCGTCTAATGCATCCACGGATTCCTGCAAACGGATTCCTGCACAATCAATAAAACCGATGACCGGAGCTCCCATCTTCATCGCCATATCATACACGGAAGCAATCTTCTTCGCATGCATCTCTCCGATGGTACCGTTTAATACGGAAGCATCCTGGCTATAGATAAATACCAGATTACCATCGATAAGTCCGTGGCCCGTGATAACACCATCGGAAGGTGTATCCGTTGTTGCAAGATTAAAGTCTGTACTTCTTGCTGTCACGAGAGAACCGATTTCCATAAAGCTGTTCTCATCGACTAACCTGGTGATGCGCTGCATAGCCAGGCTACCATTACTACTATTCATTCTTTTGCCCTCCATCTATAAATTGTTTTCCATATCATTTGATATGGATTCATAGTGAATAAAATAAGCTTTCTGCGTCCTTATGTAAAAATCAACAAATTCCGCTATGTTAAATTATAGTTACTTTTTTCCAATATTTCAAGTAAATTGTTAATTTCTTGACACTTTTATTACACTCTTTGTTATTTCGTCAGCCAAAGCTGCTCCAGTGTTCGCGCAAAGCACCAGTTAAAATCAATTTTTTTCACTCCGCTTCCCGCCGTCACACGGCACTCTCCCAGCTCTTCATTTCCCAGCCTGTAAGTAATTCTTCCAATATAAGCACCTTTTGTTATCGGTGCATAAAGCTTATCCGCAAGTTCATAGCAGATTGTTACTTCTTCCCCCTCTGCAAGCAAAATTGAAAAACATCCATTATAATTTTCTAAAACGGGTTCCACCCATGTCTCTCCTCCAATACTATCTCCCTGTCCATCGCTCACCATAATCGGTGCAAGCCGTTCCTTCTCCGGTTTAAGTTCACTTAAATCCTCTTTTCGGAAGTTCTCAATCCCGTAATTCATTAGTTTTTTTGTATCAGACCATTTATATGTCTTATTATTAGGCCATCCACAGGCGAGCAAAGCTACAATATAGGTTCTGCCGTCGCGTTCCAACGCACCGACATAGCAATAGCCTGCGGTTCCTGTAAATCCTGTTTTCCCGGAAAGTGCACCGTCCATCATCTGTAAAAAAGCATTGTGGTTGCTACAGTTGTAAGAGTTTTTCCCCTCTGCATCGCAAAAGCTGTGCGTTCCCGCCTGAGTAATCTCTATAAACTGCTTCGATTTTGGCGATAATTTAATACAATAGCGCATAATTTTAGCAAGGTCGGACGCCGTTGTGTGATGGAACCCCTTGTCATCTTTTCCATCCAGACCATTTGGTGTAATAAAATAACTGTCCGTACAACCTATCTCCTCTGCCTTCCGATTCATGATATCAGCAAAGTTCGTCACATCTCCCGCAATATGTTCTGCAATCACCACAGCGCAGTCGTTGAAAGACTCCAACATCAGACCATAGAGCATATCCTTCATAAAAAAAATCTGCCCCTCTTGCATTCCCAGATGAACTTTGGGCTGCGACGCGGCGTAGGAAGACACCGTCACTCGACTGTCAAGTTCACAGTTCTCCAATGCAATAATGCATGTTAAAATTTTTGTGGTACTGGCATTTGCCATCGCTTGATATCCATTTTTCTCATATAAAATACGCCCGGAGTCTCCATCCATCAAAACTGCCGATTTTGCATATAGTTCGGTCTCCTTCGGTACCTCCGCCGCACAGATGGTCACCTCCGATTGAAATAATAAAGCAAGACAAAGAATAACTGCTATAATTCGATGATTCACCATGTACTCCACAAGATTAATTCATAAATTTGTATGCACTCCCACAAAAAAAGATGCGCAAAAGCGCATCTTTTTAAATAGGGTAATCAAAGTTTTTGAGGGGCTACCTTTTTGAGGGTACAGTTTGAGGGTTTTGTTTGAGGGGCTTTCTTGAGGGGCTGGTTTGAGGGTTCTTCTTGAGGGGCTATGCTTCACAGCAACAAAAAACAGGATTAATCAG
>JALEKJ010000036.1 GCA_022771695.1 Roseburia sp.
TCTCGCGCTCATAGAACTCCGGCAGTACTTCCTCCGCCTTGCCCACAAAAAATTCTGCATTCGTGATGCCGTTTAGCTTTGCGTTGTTCTTCGCGTCCTCGGTTGCCTGCGGTACGATTTCCACGCCATACACCTTTCCGGTCAAGCCAACATAGTCTAACGCGAGACTGTAAAGCTTCTCGGTCTGTCCCGGATTGACTTGATAGAAGGACTGAGGGGAAATATGGTAAGCAATCGCGGTGTCGGTCAGGACAAATTCATTTGCACTGTCCGCTTCCGGTTGCTGTTCTGTTGCAGATTGCCCGTCACTGTTTGCTTCTGACTGTGCCGCACCCTCTACCCCACACTTTCTCAAGTGAATATAGTCCGCAATATAAGCCTGTCCCCAGATAGTCTCCGTCACATCTCCCAGAATCACATTCGTGTTCTTCGTGTTCTTGTTCACGGAAATACTCGTCATTCCATCAAGTTTACATAATCTTCCAATCAAATCTTCCTGCGCCGGAAGCTTCTTCCCGTTAATAACCAGACAGACCATAATCTCTTTCGTGGTAAATCCATAGCGAATCAACACATGTCGCACTAACCCCTTCCCGGTCGCCTCATTATAAGCTTGCACATGATTTTCCCGCATATAGGAAAGTACACATGCGAGCACTTGCTTATTCTCCGGCACACCGAGCATACAGTCCTCTACCGGAATAATACTGTGCGTACGGGACGCATAAAAGCCTGCAATAAGGTTGCCGTCCTTATCCGTTCCAATCGGGAACTGCGCCTTATTGCGGTAGCGGTAAGGCTTTTCCATACCCACAATCGGCAGCATGACTTCATCTACAAAATCTTCCACAAAGCCACCGATACGAATCAGATTTCCGCGCACCTTATTCTGCTTATACTCAAGCTGCTTAGCATAATCCATCGCCTGTATCTGACAGCCGCCGCAGCGTGCATGAAGTGCACACTTTGGCTCCACACGACAACTGGACGGCTCTAGTATCTCCTCCACTCTGGCGTAACCATAGTTCTTTTTCAGCTTGATGATGCGCGCCGGATCACATCGCCAATCAGAGCTTCCTTAACGAAAAAGGCCATTCCGTCATATTTTCCGATGCCCTCTCCGTCTACGCCCATGTCCTCTATTTTCAATTCGATTATGTCATTCTTTCTGAGCATAATTTCTCCTCTTGGCTTCTATCTACCGGACCGATAATATCAAGTAGATTCATCTGTATTCCTTTCTTCCCTTAAGAATGTAATTATTATATCGCAAAAATCTTTCCTGTTCAATTCCTGCAAAATAGGTACTGTGAGCAGCGACTTTATTAATAGGTAAATACTCATTTGGACATACTTTGTTCACGTTTTATTCATAATTAATAGAATTTCAGTAAATCTTAAGACTTTTTTATACATCTTCCCGATTGATTTTTTCCTTGAAAAACGATATATTCTCTTAGTATCGAAATTTATGTTTTTACATGAACTTTACGTTTATTTTACACATAAGAAATCGGGCAGCCGGGCTGCCGCATATATATGCAAGCACTTAATTGGGAGGATTCATTATGAAAGAGAAATTTGTTCTTTTAAAGCACAGGCTATCACCACTGCTTTCCAAATTGCAGTTTATAAAAGATCGCGTAAAAGCACTGATTCCGGAAAAGAAACCACACAGTGAAAAGTTCTACAAACGGATTGCTTTCTTAAACAAATACTCGCTGATTTTCCATTTTATTCTGGCGTGCTTTTTAATTTTTGTAATTGAGGTAATATCCAGACGTAACCTTGTCAGTGCTATTACATTTCTAAATAATCATACACTCGCATTCTTATATAATGCGTTGATTATTTTCGCGTCACTTACATTGGTTTATCTAACAAAATATCGTGCACAGTTGCGTTTATTAATCAGTGGTCTGTGGATATTTTTAGGAACCGTAAACGGCTTGATTCTTTCAAATCGTGTTACACCTTTCAGCTACACAGATTTAAAATGTATCTCTGACTTATTCCAGATGCAGAATACGACTTATTTTACCGCAACAGAGGCAACCATCGTTGTTTCCGTTGTCGTCGCTTTCTTCGTATTCTTAGGACTTTTCTTTGCAAAGGGTCCAAAGTATCAGGGAAAGCGTCACGCTGTATTAGTTCCGGTTTCTATTCTTGTGTTTGTTTTTGTTGGTATCCCGGTTACTACACAAGCTGCTCAGAGTTCTAATATCCTTGCATCTTATTTTTCCAATATTGCGCAAGGATATTCCGATTACGGATTTGTTTATGGTTTCTCTACCAGTGTTGTCGGTCGTGGTATGAATAAGCCGGCAGATTACTCTGAGGAGACGATTGATGCAATCGGAACGCTTGTAAATTCTGCAAGTGCCAAGACGAACGTAGATGTTGAAAACCAGCCAAATATTATTTGCGTATTATTGGAGTCTTTCGCTGACCCGTACGAAGTAAACTTTTTAAATATGTCCGAGGATCCAATCCCGAATTTCCATTATCTCGAGGATAACTTCTCGACCGGTTATTTAACCGTTCCGGTTGTTGGTGCAGGAACCGCAAACACAGAATTCGAGGTTTTAACCGGTATGAGCATGCAGTATTTCGGTACCGGTGAATATCCATACAAGACCATTTTAAAACAGACGGATTGCGAGAGTATTGCTTCCGACCTTTCCCGGATTGGCTATGGTACACATGTTGTACATAACAACACAGCGACCTTCTACAGCCGTAACAATGCTTTCTCCATGATGGGCTTTGACTCCTTCACCAGCAAAGAGCTGATGAACATTACCGACTACACACCAATCGGAAGCTGGCCGACAGACGATGTTTTAGTCGGTGAAACAGTAAAAGCAATGGATGCCACCGAGGGACAGTCCGATTTCGTCTATACCATTACCGTTGAGGGACACGGTGACTATCCAACCGAAAAGGTATTAGAGAATCCGGCAATCCTTGTTACCGGTGCCGCTGATGAAGCTTCCAATAATCAGTGGGAATATTACGTGAACATGATTCACGAGGTAGACGATTTTATTGGCGATTTGATTACTGCGGTAGATGAACGCGGGGAAGACACGATTATCGTATTCTTCGGTGACCACCTTCCAACCATGGGACTTACTGATGAAGATATGAAATCAGGAAGTATTTTTAAGACCAAATATATTACTTGGAACAATATGGGGCTTGCAAAGGAAGATGCCGACATTACTGCTTATCAGTTGTTAGCGCAAGTTACCGGTCAGGTTGGTATTCACGAGGGAACCATTCTTCGCTATCATCAGACACAGGCAGACTCCGAAACATACTTGTCAGGACTTGAAAATCTACAATATGACCTGTTATACGGCAAACGTTACGCATATAACGGCGAGGATCTTTATCCTGCAACGGAGCTTGTGATGGACGTTGAGGATGTAGCAATTTCCTCCGTTCGCAAGAACAATTACAGCGATACCTTAACCGTTTATGGTTCTAATTTCACAAAGAACACCAAAATTTTTGTGAATGGTTCCAAGGTTTCGACCAAGTATCTGACACCTACCATGATTTCTACCGATATTGCTAATGTAAAGGATGGCGATATTATTACGGTAAATATCTTAGGTTCTAAGAGCATCCTGCTTCGTGCAGGCGTTGGAGAAGTTATTTATGTCGATCCGGATGTGGTACATGAAACGGAAACCACTGAGACCGAAACCACCGAGACCGAAACCACCGAGGCCGGAAATACTGAGACCGAAACCACTGAGACCGAAAATACTGAGAGTTCCGAAATCGAAACACAATCTTCTGAAGCTGAAAGTTCTGAAACCGAAAGCTCAGAGACAACACCCCCAATCATTACAAGGTTAAAATAGTTATATGAATCAAATAAAGAACAAGCTGTGAACTTCTCAATAAAAGCTCACAGCTTGTTCTTTATTTTTATCTCTTATTTTACATATGATTTATCAATCTTCATTACCACATAATAGTTGCTTCCCAGACGTTCTTTTACCATTGTCTGAATCGTAGACATCAACGTATCATCTGTCATATGAAATTTGAACGGCACAATCACATCAAAAATCAGATTCGTATGGGTCGGTCCTGATACCACCCTGAAATCGTGCATAGAAAGGATTTCATCTATCTCCTTGACAATCGACACAACCGTCTCCTTCAATTCACGAATATGTTCATCTGTCGTGATAATCGGATCCATATGTATTGTGGCCTCACAGCCCAGCCTCATCCGTAGCTCATTCTCTATATTATCAATAAGATCGTGTATTTCTGAAATATCGCCTTCTGCCGAAACCTCTGCATGCAAAGAAATCATCTGGCGTCCCGGACCATAGTCATGGACAATCAAATCATGAATACCGCAGATTCCCTCATGCGCCATGACAATTTGCTGTATTTCCTCCACAAACTCATCCTCCGGCGGCTGCCCTAACAGCGGGTCTAATGTCTCCTTTGCTGCGTTGAAGCCCGCATAAAGTATGAACAGACCTACCAGCGCACCGCACCAGCCATCAATATGAAGCCCGGTATAGTGTCCTACTAAAGTTGCAATCAGGACAACCGCAGTCGCACAGGTATCACTCAAACTGTCCATAGCAGTCGCCTTCATTGCTGCCGAGTCAATCTTCTGCCCGATATTCCGATTGTAATATGCCATATACAGCTTAACCATAATCGATACCAACAGAATTACCAATACCAACGCCGAAAACTCTGTATCCTCCGGATGAAGAATCTTATTGATGGAGTCTCTAATTAACTCGTATGCCATCAAAAGGATTGCCGCGGAGACTACCAGAGCGGAGACATACTCCATTCGTCCATGTCCAAAGGGATGCTCCGGGTCCGGCTTTGCCCCCGCAAGCTTAAATCCAACCAATGTCACGAACGATGAACCTGCATCCGACAAATTATTAAATGCATCGGCGGTAATCGCAATAGAATTGCTGATTGTTCCCGCAAGAAACTTTCCCAGAAATAGCAGGATATTCAGAAGGATTCCCACCACTCCGCAGAGGACACCATACGACTGGCGAATTTTTACCTTGTCATCCTTCTCCTTAATAAAAATCTTCGCCAAAAGCGCCACCATAGCCACTCCTCCTTATTTCAGTTTTCCAATATTCTGAAACGGCCAGTACACAACAACTGCCTCTCCTAATATTTTATCTCTATATACATATGTATTGGTCCAATACCTTGCATCCCAAGAATCGTTTCTGTTGTCTCCTAACACCAGATAAGCATCTTCCGGAACCTCAAAATGATAATCTCCGGTTGCCACCGTCCATATCTCTTTCAGGTATTTCTCCTCTAACGGTTGCTCAGCACTATTGATATAAATCTCACCGTCCCTAATATCAACCGTTTCTCCCGGAAGACCAATCACGCGCTTCACATACAGTTCCTCTTCATTATCCGGATATTTAAAAATAATGATGTCTCCACGCTCCGGTCCCTCTTTTATGTATGCCAGACGGTTCCCGATTAAGCGGTCCCCCGGCATAATTGTATTCTCCATCGACCCTGTCGGTACATCTGCATTAATAATAATATAATTCTTAAGTCCCAGCGTCACAATAAGTGCAAATAGAAACGGAAGAACCCAGCTTAAAATCTCCCTAACTATCTTTTCTGCTGTTCCACAATCTTGTTTTTCCATCTATGAACTCCACTCTCTCATTTTTGTCTATGTTTTATTGTAGCACAGATATCAAAAAATGGAAGCTTATTCACGGAAGAAACCTAGGATTATTCCGCAGAAACCTCATAGGGATGGCATCCCTTTTAAAAATATGTTATCATTATGCCTGCCGGAGGTAATCATACCTCACACAGCAGAAAGAAGGAGCTATCATGGAACAATTTAAAGACCAATTATTTCCATCTGAATTTATTTTAGATTACATACAGGACGAGTCACAGAAAAAGCGTTTCCTCTCCTATGTTGCATTTCGCTTTCTATCCTTTGTGGGTGAAGATGATGCCGCACTTCCTACCAGATTAAAGGAATCTCTATCCTGCCCTTTCACGCCACAGGCGTTTACCGTTATAGAAGACTATTTGATGGAAGATTATTACTTCTCGCCATCTTTAAAGCAAGGGACATACGAACCGCTGTATCTGTATGCAGCGATTTCTCTGATAAGCGCCGGCCATCCCGAAGAACTTTCCTTTTTTGAGGAACTGCTTGCAGGATATTGTCCGGTTGCAGCAAGTCTCTGCTTGCAGGATACCGGTCTGCAGCTATCTTCCCTCTTGCAGACAGGTTCCGATTTTTATGCTGCACTCTATCTGGCAACAATCAAACATGGAGCGCAGCTACCATCACTGCTTCCTAAGTTTACGGATGCATACGAAGAATCCTATCATTTTACCTGCGAAGACTTTATCCTCTTTGATTTTATGGACGAATATTTCGAGCAAAAGCGCTGTATCTGCCATGCTTCCTTTATTGAATTGGTCGATACCTTAGTTGCCGCTACGCTAAACTACTACAACACAGATTTTGATACGCTCGTCGAAAAAGATGCCGCTCAAGCTCTTTCGGGCGCATCCTCCCGTTTTGCAGGAACTAAGCGAATTGGCAACATCATCATTACCTCTTCCATGGAGCACGATGCCGCATGTCGCATGCTTGCAAACACCTTCCGCTACGCCGCAATGTATGAGTTGCGAAATAACCTCTTTGATTTTCATTTAGAGGACGATAAGCTGATTACACTGACGAACTGGAAAGAAAATCTGCGTTGGCACTATGTGCAGTATGCCAATGTGTATTCGCTGGCATTGGATTCCTTCTATGCCGCAATGCTCTCACGGGAGCTTTTAAAGGCACAGTTTGAGGCCAATCTCTTATAGAGACGCAAAAAATCCATCCTACAAAAAGGAGCGGTCATATAAAATGACCGCTCCTTTTATGTACACATCTCTATTCCTACTCTGTCTTAAATACTGCAATCTCCGTCTTAAGTCCGCTCATATTCTCGTCTAAGCTTTCCGCAGTACCATTCAAATTCTCCACATTGCGCTGCAAGTTCTCTGCAACATTCTTAACAACTTCTGCGCTCTGCGCTGTTTCCTCAATAATCTGGGAAATATTCCGTACAGCTTCTAATGCGTCCTCACGCTCTCTATCAGCCTGCTCGGTTCCTTCCAAAATCATCTTCAAACTCTCAAACAAATCTTCCATTGCCTGATTCATATTCTGGAATACACCGGTTACTTCCTGTACAGCTTCCGTCTGTAAAGCAACCATGGAGCCCGCCTGTTTTGCACTCTCTACGCTTATAACCGTCTGTGCACTGATATGTTCTACATTGTTGCGAATCTCACCGGCCGCCTCTGCAGAGTTATCTGCCAGCTTACGAATTTCTTCTGCTACAACTGCAAATCCACGTCCTGCTTCTCCGGCTCTCGCCGCCTCGATGGATGCATTTAAGGATAACAGGTTTGTCTGCTCGGATATATCTGTAATCATGCCGACAAACTCATTGATAATCTCAGACTCTTTCTTTAACTCCTGAATACTCTCCTCAACCTGTGCAGTTACCGCAGTTGTCTGACTCGCACGCTCACCCAGAACCGTTACAAGCTCCATACCATGGCGAATCATCTCCTCTGCATTCGATACGAGCGTTTCTACCTCTCTGGCAATTCGATTGACCTGCTGTATCTCTTCAGACAGCGTACCCGTCTTGCTCACACACTCCTGTGCATGAATCGACTGCTTCTCCATACCGTCATTAATCTCATTAATTGCATGCGTAATATCCGTTGAGTACTCTTGAATCACGCCAGAAGCTTCCGTTACTTCTCCCGCAGATACCGCAAGCTTATCAGTCGCCATACTTACCTTCTGTACCAGTTGTTTGTTATTGGCAATCATATCATTTGCCGCCGCTGCAAGACCCTGGAACTCATCGCGTCCGGCAACTGCAACCTGGGTTGCCAGATTACCCTGTGCCACAACCTCAAGGCTACCGGAAATGCGGCGCATATTCTTACGGATTCCGGATGCAATCCATACACCGATAAATATTACAATAATACTGGAAACAAGCACTCCAAGCATCGTCAACTGCTTAATTGACTCTGCCTGACTGGTCACAACCTGTATCGGTACAAGCGCACACACCGTTGCTCCGGTCTTCTCACTTGTATCGTGGAAAAACAGATATGTCTTTCCCTCATAAACAACTTCCTTCGCATCGGATTCTTCCCCCGCCTGCAGGAAAAAGTCCTTATCGGCAAATACAACCTGATCTTTTATGAGCGTTCCGCTCTCTGCCCCCGCTTCGCGCAGCACAGCAATCTCTCTGCCTCCGGCGGTAACAAATCCCACGATACTGCCATCGCCTAAATCAAGTCCTTCCAAGAATGACTGAATCGCACCCGCCTTAACATCGATGACAATAACCGCCTTTCCGTTCTGTACTTCTCTCTGACAGGTCAGGATGTAATCCTTCTTCGGAATCAAAAGATACTCGTCTAGCGCATCGTGATGGTCATCCCACTTAGCGAGCGCTCCATTCGGTGCCATTTCCTCCATATACTTATCATAGATTCCCTGCTGTGCCTTACTCTTCGTAGATATCATCGATGTCTTGCTTTCAGTAACAATATGAATATTACTGATAAAAGAGTTACCAACCTGAGATGCCAGAATATCTGTCTTTACCTGATCGATCAAGGTACGCCTTTTCGTCGCATCATTGTCATACACTCCAAGGAAATACTTTCCAAGATCGCTATCCACCACATATTTCAACGCTTCCGCTTCGATGAAAGAATTACTTACATCGATATACTCCGCTGCCATATTGATGGTCTGTTGTGTAGATTCTTTAAAGGATCCGCTCATTCCGCTGGCAGCCTTCTGGTAAGACATCGTTCCCAAAATAATCATAAATAGTATCGGCACTAAAAAACAAACCACAATTTTATTGCGGATACTAAACATCAATGTCTTTCCCTTCTGCTTCCGTGCGTTCTTCTTGTTTTTTCCCATAGTTCCCCGCTTCCTTTTCTGTTCTAATCATACTACTTCTATTATAACGAAAAGTCTTCTCTTTTTCCACATTTTTCCTAAAAAAGCTCTGATTTTTAACACTTTTTTACAATTTATGCCAAAAAACGCCCCTTTTCCAGTCCTTTAGTCCCATTTTTCACATGAGAAATATGTACTTCCCCGATTCTCTTGTCACACATTTTTGTGACCGTCACGGTTAGTCCATCATTTGTAAAACAGTCGCCCTCCTTCGGTATGTATCCGAGCTGTTCCATAACCCAGCCGCTTACCGTCAACACAGCAAACTTACGCTCTATCCCTAGCTGTTCAAATACCTTTTCTATATTTGCCTTTCCGGAAACACGATAAACTTCATCTTCCAGCAGCTCCATATCGCAAACAACCTCATCATGTTCATCCCAGATTTCTCCTACCAATTCCTCCAGAATGTCCTCCAATGTCACAATGCCTGCTGTACCACCATACTCATCCATCACAACGGCAATATGCATCTTTTTCTGCTGGAGTTCCTTCATCAAATCATCGATTTTTTTATTTTTTGCAACAAACAATACCGGGCGCACATAATCTTTTATCACCTTTTCTGTTCCAAAAACTACGTTATAAAAATCCTTTTGATACAGAATTCCTATAATATGATCCATATTCTCCTCATACACCGGTAGTCTGGAATAACCTGTCTGCGCAAAAATTTCCGCTATTTTTTCCTTGGAAATATCTACCGGAATTCCCACGACATCTACACGCGGTGTGAAGATGTCCATCGCCACCAATTCATTAAATGCAATCGCACTTCTTATTAAACTGCTCTCCTCCTTGCCGATACCGCCTCCTGCTTCCGCCTCTTCCACCAGAGTAAGCAGTTCTTCTTCTGTAATTCCTGTGTCCTCTGATATCTTAAAGATACACGACAACAGCTTCTTCCACTGACGAAACAGAAAATTAAGCGGTGTAAGCACCCGCAAAAAGACACGCAGCAATGGTGCTGAAAATTTTGCGAGCCGCTCCGGTGCTTCCTTTGAAATACTTTTGGGCGATACCTCTCCAAAAATCAATATAATAATCGTTGTCACAATCGTAGATACACTTGCCCCCATATCCTCCCCCAGCATTTTTACAAAAAGCACTGTAATCAGTGATGTTGCTGCAATATTTACGATATTATTCCCTATCAGAATCGTAGAAAGCATACTGTCATAGTTTGCGGCAATCCGAAGCACCAATGCCGCTTTTTCATCTCCTTTGTCTGCCATGTTTTTTACGCGGATGCGGTTGAGCGAAGAAAACGCTGTTTCCGTCGCCGAAAAATAAGCCGACAGCATAATACAACCTACAATCATTACAATCGATAACGTGTCACTTTCCATAAATTTAAAAACCTTCCTTTTCTTTTCATAGCTGTTTTGCATGAGCCTATGCCTGCCAAAATACCTGATTCAGGAAAACACAAAAAGGCATAGCCACGCTTAAAAAAGCGCAACTATGCCTCTGTCACCTTTCACAATTCACTATCTGATTATGGTAAGGATTCGCGTCCCCATCCTCATTTTCTGACATCTGTCTCCTCCATCATTTGGCACTAACACTCATGCTATCAATCATTGCATCCCTATTGTAGCAAGTGTTCTTTCCCCACACAATATCCTCTGCGAAACCCGAACGCTTTCTTTACCTTTTCTTCTGCTATACTTGTTGCAGCACAGAATAGAAAGGAGACAACCTATGAGCACTGCAGAATATGTATTTGCCGTAATCGGCATCTTGGTCATCATCGGGGGGTTTGCTTATGGCATCTATGACACATACTTTCAGGAAAAGGACTCATCCTCCAAAGGATCTGACAGCAGATGGCACTAGCTTACAGAAGCCGTCCGGCTTTCCTGCATACGATATCCCACTCTCGGAATCGTAATAATATAGTTCGGCTCCATTGGAACCTTCTCAATCTTTTTACGGATATTGGTCATATTCACACGCAAAATACGGCTACTACTGCTGGCATATGGACCCCATATCTTTTCTAACAGCATCTGATATGTCACCACTGCACCTGCGTTAAGTGCAAGGCACTCTAATATCCGGTATTCCACGGGCGAGAAATGCACTTCCTCACCAGACAATATAACTTGCCGCTTGGAGAAATCAATCTTCAAGTCGCCTGCCTCATAGCATGCACCTTGCCCGCTCGGAATACGTCTGCGAAGCGCCGCATAAACCCGCGCGGCAAGCTCCTGCTCATGAAACGGCTTGACAATGTAATCGTCGGCTCCCGTATACAGTACATTTACCTTATCCACATAACCGCTCTGCTCTGAGAGTACAAGAATTGGGCAGTCCGTCCACTCTCTGAACCATCGGATTAGTTCTATCCCATCCATATCGGAAAGCGCTGTATCCATCAGAATCAGATCCGGGCAGATACTGGTGCTCATCTCCATTCCCTGTCGTCCGCTTTTTGAGGTATAGATTCGATAATTCTCCTTCGCAAGTACTCTGCGAATCAGGTAAAATATACTCTCATCTTCGTCAATCAGTAAAATCTTTACCCTGTCACCTATTTTATTTTTTTCCACAAAAATGCCTCCTGTTATTACAAACACATCAATTACTATGTATACAGAAGGACATTTCCTTTCGCTCCGTCAATCTGGTGAATATAAATAATATTCTCCCACAAATCAATCATGCGACAGCCAAAGCGCCGGATTGTTATGCGATACACCACCCATATTGCGCAGAGTAACATGCACACTACCGCAAGAAAACGAATCGGCATCACGCGCGTCGTCTTCTGCTCGCGCGTCACAGCCTCGTCCAACATACTCTTTGCGGCTGTAATCCTCGTTCCCCGGTCAGGTATTTCTCCGGTACCCGCAATCCTGTTATCTACAACATCCGTTGCACACTGTTCTGCACTAAGTGTCTCAACCACCGTATTCACCGGCAATTTCTCCTGTGTCGCACCAAAAAAGGACAGCAGAACCACGGCTATCATGATACCAATCATCTTCTTGCAATTTCTGATATCCGTCATAGATTCCACCACCCTTTCTTCATTATGAGTATTTTAACACAGCTTTAGCAGTTTTCCTACTTCAAAAGATAAATAAAATATCCTATATAGCCAAGCAACATCAAAGCCCCTCCGCCTCTCGTAAGTTTCTGACCATAAATCACACAGGAAAAAAGCAAAGCGCCGGCTGCGATTGCCACCAATGTATCGATGACGAAGCCGGATGCAAAAGTAACCGGTGTAATCAGCGCTGTCGTACCGACTACAAAAAGAATGTTAAAAATATTACTTCCTACAATATTCCCAATCGCTATATCGGCTTTTCCCTTGATTGCCGCGGAGACTGACGTAAATAATTCCGGCAGAGATGTTCCAAGCGCAACAATTGTAAGACCGATAAATCGCTCACTCAATCCTACATACTGTGCAATCGCAGTTGCTGCATCGACGGTCACATCACTGCCCCATACAATCAAAACCAAACCGACAGCGGCGCCCCCAATCAGCTTCCAAATTGGCTGTTTCTGTGCGTCCTCCTGCACTTCCTCCTTATTCTTCTTTGCCATCACAAACAGATAGCTAAGATAAAAGATAAATGCCAGCCAAAGTATGATTCCCTCACTAAACCCTATCTCATTTCCGGTATATCCAAGCAGCAAAAGCAGACCCGTAATCAGAAGCATATATGGTATCTCATAACGAATCGTCGATTTTGCCACTACTATCGGGACAATTACTGATGTAATGCCAAGAATAATTAAGATATTTAAGATATTGCTTCCTATTACATTTCCGATTGTGATATCTGCGCTTCCTTTTAACGCCGCAGTGATACTGACTGCCGCCTCCGGTGCGCTCGTCCCCATTGCAACAATCGTAAGACCGATGACAAGCTGTGGTACGCCGAAACGGTCTGCGATTCCGGCAGACCCGTCTACAAACCAGTCTGCGCCCTTTACCAGCATTACAAATCCCACTGCCAACAACAAAAACTGAATCAACAATTCCATTTTTCTTCCTCCGTTCCTTCCGCCACGGAGGAAATAAAAAAAGACCTCCGCCGCAATCATCATTCGAAATTGCAACAAAAGTCTCGCTGTTTCGTTACGAGCCGGATTCCGGTGCAATCCCGGAATCGTACTGACGGCTTCGCACACATCCTTACAGATGCCAACTACTCCCTTTTCTTCAATATACAGATTTTTTCACAAAAATGCAATCATTCGTTAAAACCTTAGCATATTCTTAGCACTTTACTTTCTGCGTTTTTCTTCCAGTATTGCCACGTTCTTCTCAACAATTTTCTTGTTTAGCGGATACACGAACCAGAGTAGGATTGCCACTGCAAAAAATCCGATTGCAGGTATGATGGTTGCAGTTGCGTAAAGTCCTGACAGCACACCTGCGGTCTGTACCGTAGCAGCCGACTCATATCCGATAATCTCTAACGCCCAGCCTCCAATGCCACCCGCCAACGCCTGACCAACTTTTCTTGCAAACGAATAGACCGCATAGACAGTACCATCTTCTCTGTGTCCGACTTTTACCTCCTGATCATCAATGACATCCGTGATATTTGCCCAGATAACTGTATTGAAAAAGCCCATACCCAAATACCCCAAAATTGAGAGCAGCAGAAACAGCCACATATTTCGAATTCTTAAAAAGTACATCAGTGTAAACACCACACCCGAGAAGAGCATTCCAACCACAGACGCTTCCTTTTTTCCGAATTTTCTGGAAATCGGCACACTGAGCGGCGCAACAATTACAAGCATTACCAGCGTGGACAGTAAGGTAAAAACAGAAATTCCTTTTGCATTTCCAAAGTAATCCGGATAAATGTAATTATTCATCGTGTTAATTAAAAGTTGGCTCAGCAAAAGGAATACTGCTGCTCCAATAATGCCAAGCAACGCCCTGCTTTTTCCGATTGCCCGAAACGTTGCCAATAATGTCAGTTCCTCGGCATCCGGATCCTTCGTCACCGGAACACGTTCACTCGTCAATCGGTAACATATCAGATAACAAATGATTGCCAGTACAGAAAACACGCCTGCAATGATCGTAAACGTTGCTCCGCCACGCACAACCTGATTACCGTTTACATCCGTCGCATACAAAAAGATAGGAGTACCGACTCCGATAACAAGCCCCGCCAATGTTGCTCCGACAGAGCGGAATGTAGACAGCGAGGTCCTCTCGTTTGGATCTGCGGTAATTGCAGATGCCATGGAGCCATACGGAATATTGATAGATGTGTAAAATATACTGCCCCATAGCAGATATGTCACATACATATACACAATGCGCCAGCCCATCGGCACACCCGCCACCGCCGTCTGATACATAAGAAAGCTTGACAACGCTACCGGTCCGCACATACGTCTAATCCAGCAGCGAAATTTTCCGTCCTTTGCCGGAGGCATTGCGTCCACGATGCGCCCCATTGTCACATCGGTAAAAGCATCCACAAAACGGGCTACAAGAAATAAGGTGCCGACCATTCCGCCGCTGATTCCAAGCACTTTTGTATAAAATACCATCAAAAAAGAGCTTGCGAAGATAAAGGTAAAGTCATTGCCGAAATCGCCAAACATATACCCTATTTTATCCCGCAAGCCAAAAGGTCTGATTGTGTTATGATTACTCTGCATACAAATCCTCCATATCTACGTTGCCTTATCCCGGCACTACCAGTAGTATGGCTGATTTCACCGCTATCTATTCTTCTTTTTCTCTTCATACATGCGCATATCCGCTAAATTCAAAAGTTCCCTGACTGTTTTCATAGGGACCTCACCATATCTTGCGCATCCGACACTGATAGAAATTTTCCAGGGGCTTCCTTCTCCCCAATTCATTTTCGCAATTCCGTCCCGTAAGACGTGGATAGACTCTTCGACTTCCTTGTTTGTCTTTCCCTTTAGGATAATCACAAACTCATCCCCGCCATATCTCGCCAGAAACGATCTGGTATTACCAAATACCTTTTTTAGCTGATCTGCTACAAGCTTTAGTACATGGTCACCTGTCACATGACCAAACATATCATTAATTTTCTTAAAGTGATTCACATCCAGCAACAACAAATGACAGGAATCGCCAGCCCAATTTTGTTCCTCTAACTCCAGCAGATACTGGTCTAACCGTCTTCGATTGTTAAGACCGGTCAATGCATCTCGTGTTACCTGACGTTGCTGCACATTGATATATACCATGAGCATAGATGCTGCCGTGAACGGAAACAACAGTTCCAACCCGTAAAATACCACCTGAAGCAGACCTCCACCCATAGGAAGAATCGCAAAACATGCAAGCAATCGGCATTCACTTCGCCGTTCGTCCTGCTCTTCTTTCCGCCAGTGGTACAATGCCCTCAACGATGCCAACAGCACATAACCGGTTGTTATTATTGTATGAAGCAGGAATCCTTTACCTCTGACGTAAAAATTTTGTTCATCAATATAGAAAATCAGTTTTGTCCACGGATTACTAATCAAAACTGCCAGGAAAATAATTAACGGCACAGCCGGTCCGAGCACACGGATTCCGCGTTGCCCAATTCCGTTATCCAGCACGTCGCATACATAAAGGTACCAAAGATAGGCCATGAACTCAAGCAATGCAAAATACGCGGTGTTAAAGCCCCATAACAATGTATACGCGCCCCGAAACTGCTGCCCATTCAGCATCCATCCTGCCATATTAGTCAACATAATCGTGGCAAGGAGTACCATCATAAAACGCAGTGCGCGGCTGCGCCAGGAGTATGTGAGCGTACGCCCTGTGTTTATGCGCATGATAATCAATGCCAAAACCGGTATTAAATTAATCTGTAAATAAGTAACCGCATCCACTGGTGCCGCCCCCTCTGTCAAGCATGTTTCGATGCTTCGTTTTTCTTACGCGCTTTTTCAGAATACATCCGCTCGTCTGCCTTTTTCACAAGTTCCTCCGGATTATCTGCCTCATCCCACATCGCATATCCGATGCTGAACGATAACTTATATGCTTTTCCCTCTTCTTTATTAAAACGCTCTACCTCATCTTCCACTGCTGCAATCGCTATACGAGCCTCATCACCGTCTGCCCACTCCCCAATCACTGCGAACTCATCACCGCCATACCGTGCCAGAAATGATTTCTCCTTCCCTAATGTTCGCCGCAAGATATCCGCCGTCTCCCAAAGAGCCTCATCCCCCACAATATGTCCCAGATTATCATTGATTTTCTTAAAATCATTCACATCCAGCATAAACATTCCCCAATTACTGCCGTTTGCCTGCTCTGCTTTCTTCACAACCTGTTGATCAAATTCCCTGCGATTATTGAGTCCGGTGAGTTCATCGGTTGTAATCTGGCGATTTTGTGTGTTCAGATAAATAAAAAGAAGAGTCAAGGATAAGCATGGGGCACCGACCCACCAATCATGGAAAAAGTACTGTAATGTTAGTCCGACCAACGGCGGAATGCCACATCCCAACAAGTAATAGCATTCTGCTCTCCGCTCCGCCGATGCCTCCCGTCTGCAAGTTTGAAGAATCACCAGCATACTCGCCAAAAGCAGTGCAACACTTACAAAATAAAGCAGATAGTGGCACTTTCCCGTCTGGTATCTGTTGTCTTCTGTAATAAAAAACAATAAGTGCGTCCATGGAGTTGCCACAACAAATATTCCGAAAAGTATATTCAGCCCACATAAATACTTTGTAACGCGGCTTACATACGCTTTTGATTCCCAAATCTTAAGGCGAGAGCTTACATAGATAAGCCAAGTGCTTGCAACTACTGCGATACTCATCGTGTAAATCATGTAAGAAACCCACAAGCCTGTATTGGCGTTGTTTCCGGGAGTTCCTTCCAGCCCATAGCCTATGATTCCCGATACAACAAGTCCCAAAGTCAGAAGTGTCAGTATATCAAACAGAATCTTATCCGGAGCCTTTGATACTTTCTTGTGATTGTTTGCATATATAATGAGGAGCATAACCATAGGAAATAAATTAATACTCACATGTGTTAACATATCCATCCCTACTCCTCCCTTCGCACAAAAGATATCCAGTAATATTATAGCATTTTCCACATATTGTTGTCAGCAGATTCCTGCAAATTTCGACATTTTTGCACAAAAAGAGCAGGATACTTTTCCTGCTCTTCTATCGGTAAGTATTTACTGATATTTTCTACGGAACTGCACCGGTGTCATCTCATACGTTTTTTTAAATAACCGATTAAAATGTTCCACGTTCTCATACCCCACGTAGGCCGCGATGGATTCCACCGTCTGATTGGTCTCTTTTAACATGGTGCATGCCTTTTTCATGCGAGACTTCTTTACCGCATCCTGAAATGTCATGCCGGATTTTTCCTTAATGTACTTAGAAAGATACGGCTTGGAAAGATTAAAACTGTCTGCAAGTACATCCAATGTCACATCTGCATAATGACTCTGTATGTAATTCATAATATCGACAATACGCTCCTCGCGTCCTTCGACAATGTTCTCACTTTTTGCCATCTTATTGGCTGAAGATACCAATGCCGCAATAGAACTGGTGATAATATCCTCATCAATTCCGACACCCCAATAGTTCTTGCCACCGGAAATAATTTCTACATAAGCGGCTGCCTTGGAAGAAGAACCTGTTGAAATTGCATGCTCCTCATATACTGCCAGTTCGTAGTTGATGCCAAAGTACATCTTGATTGCGTTGCTGACCGCATCCAAGCGTCCGTTTCCAGTCGTCTCGATTACTCTTCGTTCCTTGTTCTGCTCAATCGTTACATTTGCAGTAATACCGTTCTTCTGCTCAAAATGGCACTCCGGCACATCGAAGATGTCCTTGATATTTATGTAAGCTTCCTCAAAAATCCGATAGATTGCCTCCGGCGAAAGTTCCTTATGGCGGCGGTCAGAAACACCTTTTACCATGTAACCGACTTCCTCTTTCATCTTATCCGGCAAAGAGATACCGAAATTCTGTTTTAAGATAAAGGCTACGCCGCCCTTTCCCGACTGACTGTTGATACGAATAACATCGGACTCATACTCTCTTCCGACATCCTTCGGGTCAATCGGAAGATATGGCACATCCCATCGTTCCCCGCTTTTCCCTGCTTCTCTCCACGCCATTCCCTTAGAGATTGCATCCTGGTGAGAACCGGAGAATGCTGTAAATACCAAATCCCCCGCATACGGTGTACGCTCATACACACGCATACCGGTAAATTGCTCATATTTCTCGCGGATATGTGAAATATTGGAAAAATCCAGTCCCGGCTCTACACCATGACAAACCATGTTCATTGCCACGGTTACAATATCCACATTACCGGTTCTCTCTCCGTTTCCAAACAATGTGCCTTCCACACGGTCTGCGCCTGCCAGGATTCCAAACTCCGCATCGCTGATTCCGCATCCTCTGTCATTGTGCGGATGAACACTCAAAATAACATTATCTCTGTATTTCAGATGCTTATGGATATACTCAATCTGGCATGCAAAAACATGCGGCATTGCAATCTGTACCGTCGTCGGGATATTGATAATTGCTTTATGCGCTGCATCCGGCTGCCATACATCTAAAACTGCATTGCAGACCTCCACCGCATAGTCCACCTCCGTCCCCGGGAAGCTCTCCGGGCTGTACTCAAATGTAAAGTTTCCGTCGGTCTCCTCCGCAAGTGTCTTAAGCAGCATTGCGCCATCGATTGCCAGTTGTTTTACCTCTTCTTTGCTCTTTTTGAATACCTGTTCACGCTGTGCAACAGAGGTCGAATTGTAAAGATGAATCACTGCATGCGGCGCGCCCTTTACTGCCTCGAAGGTCTTACGGATAATGTGCTCCCTCGCCTGAGTCAATACCTGTACGGTCACGTCATCCGGTATCATATTACGCTCAATTAACGCACGCATAAAATTATATTCTGTATCGGAGGCTGCCGGAAAACCGACCTCAATCTCCTTAAAACCGATGTCTACAAGCATCTGGAAGAACTCCAGCTTCTCCTCAAGTCCCATCGGCTCAATAAGTGCCTGGTTTCCATCACGTAAGTCTACGCTACACCAGATTGGCGGCTTTGTAATTGTGTCCCTCTTCACCCAGTCATAAGTTACTTCCGGTGGCATAAAGTATGATTTTCCATATTTTGCTGCTACGTTCATCTCTTCCTCCAAATTCTTCAAGAAAGTTGATTTCTTTTATTCTATTTGTCTATACTATCATACCTGAATTTGGCATACAAGGTGCGTTTTTAATCAATTCATTTGATTTATTTTAATCTCACAGGAAATTTTTCCTACTTTACTCCCACCTTTGGACAGATGTCTGCCAGACAGCACCGCTCACAATGTGGAGTCGTACGAGCCGTGCATACTTCTCTTCC
This sequence comes from Roseburia sp., assembly GCA_022771695.1. GTDB lineage: Bacteria > Bacillota > Clostridia > Lachnospirales > Lachnospiraceae > Roseburia. The sequence goes on from JALEKJ010000036.1 coordinate 19,461, forward strand.
ATGATCCACCATGCGGTGGCAGAAATCGTTTCCCTCCTCCGGCGGAATAATCTTCCAGAGCGCCATCTCTACCTTCTTTGGTTCTTTGATTCCATCTACAAGTCCCATGCGGTTAACGAGACGAATGCAGTGTGTGTCTGTGACGATTGCCGGCTTTCCGAACACATCTCCCATCACCAGATTGGCACTTTTTCTTCCGACCCCCGGCAATGCAAGCAGGGCATCAAAGTCCTCCGGCACTTTTCCACCATACTCATCACGTAACACTTTCATACATGCGCTGATATCCCGTGCCTTGCTGTTACCCAGTCCACACGGACGGACAATCGCCTCGATATCCGCCACATCTGCAGCCGCAAGTGCTTCTACCGTTGGGAATTTCTCATACAAATCCTGCACAACAACATTCACGCGGGCATCCGTGCACTGTGCCGCCAGTCTCACACTGACCAGCAGCTTCCACGCATCATCATATTCCAAACTGCAGCCGGTGTTTGGGTATTCTATTTTTAAGCGTTCAATAATTTCCTTTGCCAGTTCTTTCTTTCTCATCAAGTTCTCCTATCCCTTATTGCGCAAGATGGGGCTGCCACATTTGGCAGCCCCATCTACCATGCATTTCTGTGTATATTATCCACCACAGCAACACGAACTATACGGTCTCGCCTTTCATCACGTATACCGGGAACGCATCGTTTCCAGCCATCTCTTTATTTGCTGTAATTGCTACGTTCTTATCCGTAATCACGTATTCAATATCTGCTCCGGCCTCTACAATCGTGTCCTGCATGAGCACACAGTTTTTCACTTTTGCGCCCTTGCCAATTTTAACGCCTCGGAAAAGAATGGAATTTTCCACGTCCCCCTCAATCAGGCAACCATCTGCCGCCATAATTTTCCTTGCCTTCGCTCCGCTCACGTAGCGCGTCGGATTATCATCACGAATCTTCGTATAGATTGGAGCCTTGGAAAACAGTGCATCTAAGTTTTCCTCCTCCAACAGCTTCATGTTTTCTCTGAAGTAGCTCTTCATATCTACAATTCTCGCCGCATAGCCTTCATGCAAATATCCCTGCACGTTCAGTTTATCCAGATATGGTGAAAAAATATCCCTCTCTAAGTAAGCAATGCCATGTACGTATGCCCTGCCGACTATATCAATCAATTCCTCCCGTCCCATGATACAGATGTTCATATAATAGTTTTGAATACCTGTGTCGGACGGATTCGTCTTGATTTGTTTTACGCGACCGTCTTCTATGACCATTGTATAGTAGAAGTTCTCGTTATTCTCATGCTCCGCGCGTAAATTCTCCGGGACTTCCTCTCTTGTATATGCGAGCGTTACATCTGCTCCCGTCTTAATATGTGCTTCAATCAATGCCGCAAAGTCAAAGTTCATGGCGATGTTGGCATCCGAGAGAATCACATACTTTTCTTTTTGTGACTTTAAAAATTCCAAGATGCTTGCCAACGCTTCCACGCGGCCGTTGTATACTTTTACAGACTTTTTAGCAAACGGCGGCACAATATTTAATCCCCGGTTCTTGCGGGCAAGGTCCCACTCACGCCCATAGCCAAGGTGATCCATCAAAGAATGATAATTCTTGCGAACAATCAGCGAGATGTTATCCATGCCACAGTTGACCATATTAGATAACACGAAGTCTACCATACGATAACGGCTTGCAAATGGTATGGATGCCATAGAACGGTCACTCGCAAGCTCCGGCACAACGAAGTCATAACTGTTCGGGAAAATAATTCCCAATGCATCTGCGTTAGAATTTACCATACTTCTTCACCGTCCTTTACATTATTATCTACCATGGCATTCGGTCCGACTGTCGCACCGTCTCCGATATATACGCCGAAGCCTACGGTTGCCACTCCCTTCTTATCGCCATCCGGCATCGCGCCGACCACCGCTTTCTCACCGATTACAACGTCACCTGCCACGATACAATGCTTCACCACAGCACCTTCCTTTATCGTGGTGCCGCCCATAATAACCGCGTCCTCAATCTCCGCACCCTTCCCAACACGCACACCCGAAAACAGAATCGAATGCTTCACATGTCCGTCTACGCGGCAGCCATCGGTAATCATAGAATTCTCTACCACAGCCTCTGCGCCAATGCGGTGTCCTGCCATACCACTGTTACGACTGTAAATCTTCCACTCCTCATCAAACAAGTCAATCCCGCTGTGCTCCGGGTCAAGGACTTCCATATTTGCTTCCCACAAGGAAGGAATCGTTCCTACGTCTTTCCAGTATCCCTCAAAACGATATGCATACATCCTGCGTTCGTCACGAAGCAGATTCGGAATGATGTTGTTACCAAAATCATTCTCTGAGTTCGGATCCGCCTCATCCTCAATCAAATATCTCTTAAGAATATCCCAGTTAAAGATGTAAATACCCATAGACGCCAGATTTGACTTTGGCTCCTTGGGCTTCTCCTGAAATTCTGTGATACGGTCATCCTCATCCGTCACCATAAGTCCGAAGCGGGGTGCCTCCTCCCACGGGACCTCCATGACTGCCACACTGAACTCCGCGTTCTTCTCCTTATGGAATCTTAGAAAATCGCTATAATCCTGCTTGCAAATCTGGTCTCCCGAAAGTATGATGACATATTGCGGGTCATAGCGCTCAATAAATGAAATATTCTGGTAAATTGCGTTTGCCGTCCCCTTATACCAGTCGGAACCGGATGCCTGCTGATATGGCGGCAGTACATGTACCCCTCCATGCAAACGGTCCAAATCCCACGGTTGCCCCATACCAATGTACTCATTGAGCACAAACGGTTGATACTGCGTTAAGATGCCGACGGTATCAATTCCTGAATTTACGCAGTTTGACAGTGGAAAATCAATAATACGGTATTTCCCTCCAAACGGGACTGCCGGCTTTGCCAGCTTCTGTGTCAGTGCATATAAGCGCGACCCCTGTCCGCCAGCAAGAAGCATCGCTATCATTTCTTTTCCCATAGTGTTCCCCCCAATCTTTTGTATATATAAGAATTATATCACAACTTCCCCTACATCCACACTATTTTCACATAATTTGCAGTTTTTTAATCGATTGCTCTCAATATATGAGCTTTTTCCACTGATACCGGTTTAAATCCACCTTATTATCCACCACTTCAATTCCGTCTGCCTCGAGCAAAACTTTCTGCTGATTCACTCCGCCAAAAGCGAATGCATCCGACAGCCTGCCTTCCCGATTCACCACACGATAGCACGGAATCCCCTCGGGATCCGGATTGACATGAAGCGCATATCCAACAACTCTTGCCCACCGTTTGTTCCCCGCAAGTGCCGCTACCTGTCCGTATGTGGCTACACTACCTGCCGGAATCTGCCGTACCACTTCATAGATTTTTTGATAAGAATTTTTCTCTTCCACAATGCCCTCCCCTCAATTTATAGAAAATGTATAGTTTATTGTACCACATATCCCTTTATTTTTCCGTATTTTCCCTTGAAATCTGCATCCTACAGTGCTAGAATTCTAACTTGTGTGAATTTTATAAAACTTTAATATTTTTTAGTTATTTTTAACATAACCCAAACACAGGAGGAATTTATGAACGAACTAAAGCCAAAACTATTTGAAGTCATGAAAGGTTATACCAAGGAGCAGGCGATCCGCGATATCATTTCCGGTATCATTGTTGCAATTATTGCACTGCCTCTCTCCATCGCTCTTGCAATCGCATCCGGCGTCAGCCCGGAACAGGGTCTCTACACTGCAATTATCGCAGGTTTCTTTATCTCCTTTTTCGGAGGAAGCCGTGTGCAGATTGGCGGACCAACTGCCGCTTTTGTTGTCATCATTTACGGCATTGTTACCGACTATGGTACAGATGGTCTGATTGTAGCTACGATTCTTGCAGGTATCATGCTGATTCTTATGGGTATCTTCCGCTTCGGTTCACTGATTAAATATATCCCATACACGATTACGACAGGATTTACCTGCGGAATTGCAGTCACCTTGTTTGTCGGACAGGTCAAAGATTTTCTTGGTCTTTCCATCGCTTCCGTACCATCTGAATTTTTACCGAAAGTAGGCGCCTATATCCAGAATATCGGTACCATCAACCTGACTGCTGCCGTCATCGGTCTTGTTGCAATCGCAATCATGCTGGTTTGGCCAAAGGTCACCGATAAGATTCCGGGGTCTCTGGTAGCGATTATTATCACAACCGCGATTGTATATTTCGCTAAGTTGCCGGTCAACACAATCAGAAGTGTATACGGAGAGCTTTCTTCATCCTTCCCTACCTTCCAGATTCCTTCTATTTCCATGAAGCTGATACAGCAGATGATTTCTCCTGCTTTTACGATTGCCATCTTAGCGGGAATCGAATCCCTGTTATCTGCCGTCGTATCCGACGGCATGATTGGTGACACGCACAAATCCAATGCCGAATTAGTCGGTCAGGGACTTGGGAATGTCTTCTCCGGTCTCTTTGGCGGAATTCCTGCAACCGGTGCTATCGCAAGAACTGCAGCAAATGTCAGAAACGGTGGGCGCACGCCAATCGCCGGTATTGTCCACTGCATTACATTGACTATCATTTTGCTTGCACTTATGCCTCTTGCCGCATTGATTCCAATGACAACATTGGCAGCCGTGCTTTTGGTGGTTGCAGCGAATATGGCAGACTGGTCTTCTTTCTTCCGTCTGTGTAAAACGGCTCCTAAGAGCGATGTCATTGTATTGGTTACCACTTTTGCATTAACAGTCCTTTTTGACCTCGTTGTCGCAATCGAAATCGGTGTCGTTCTCGCCGCCATGCTTTTTATGAAGCGTATGGCAGAAACTGCCGATGTCAAGGCTTGGAAGTATACGGAACAGCCGGATGTCACTCCCGGAGAGGCAGAGAAGCTTTGCAAGGTTTCTCGCAGCATCCGTGTTTTTGAAATCAGTGGTCCGCTGTTCTTTGCAGCCGCTGACCAGCTTCTCGCAATCGACAGCAAACAGTACACAAAAGTTATCGTCATTCGTATGAGAAGCGTACCTGCAATTGACGCAAGCGCGATGAAGTCACTTCGCGAGCTTGCCGACCGTGCAAAAAAGAAGAACATCACGCTCATCTTCTCTCATGTCAATGAGCAACCGATGTCCGTTATGAAAAAGGATGGATTTGTCGACTACTTAGGAGAGCAAAACTTCCGCGCGAATATCGTAGAGGCCCTAGATTATGCAGAGAGTCTGGTAAAATAACCTTCTCTATTGTTCAAAAAGGGCGTCTGACAGATCATTTCTGTCAAACGCCCTTTTCTCTTACAACTCACATTCTTTTCTAATTTTCCGGTGTTACCCCGGTATTCCCCTTCCGAGAAGCATCATCTTTCACTACTACATTCACAGAATCCAACCCGGAAAGGTTGATATTCCGATTCACCTGTGCATCATAGGAATCCGCATTGATAATGTCTGCAAGGTCGATACCTGTCGCTTCTTTCATGCTCTCAAACACCTTTGCCATCACGACCGGTACGTTGCCGGCAACCTGTTCTACGCCATTGCTGCCCTCTCCGCCACCGATAATGGTAATCTTGTCAATCTGACCGAGCGGTTCTGCCACCTTACCTGCAATGTCAGGCAGAACTTTTATCATCATCTCGGCGACAGCTGCCTTATTATACTTCGCATAAGCCTCTGCCTTCTTCTCCATGGCTTCTGCTTCCGCAATACCCTTTGCCTGAATCGCTGACGCTTCCGCTTCTCCGACTGCACGAATACCGGCAGCCTCCTGCTCTTTTGCATAGCGCTCTGCCTCTGCCTGTGCTTTTCTCGCTTCCGCTGCACGCTGTGCTTCAAACTGCTTCGCCTCCGCATCCTTCTGTCGCTGGTAAAGTTCGGCATCCGCTCTCTGCTGTGCAGCGTACTTATCTGCCTCTGCCTGCTTCTTAATCTCAGCCTCTAAGGCCTGCTCTTTTACTGCAACTTCTTTCTGTTTTAACTCAATCTCACGCTCCTGCTTCGCGATATCCGCATTGGCAGTTGCGACCTCAATCGTTTTACGCTGTTCCTCTTTCTGAATATCATATGCGGCATCCGCCATAGCCTTCTTGGTATCCGCCTCCATCTGAAGTTCGGATTTCTTGATGGCAAGCTCATTCTGCTTCTTGGCAATCTCTGTCTGTGCCGCAACTGCAGCATCGTTGGACTCTTTATCTGCCGATGCCTGTGCAACCTTGATGTCTCGCTCACTCTCAGCACGCGCTATCGCAGCCGCCTTCTTAATCTTAACGATATTGTCAATACCAAGGTTTTCAATGACCTCATTGCCATCTACGAAGTTCTGCACATTAAAACTGATGATGTCAAGTCCCATTGCCGCTAAATCCGGTTCCGCATTTTCTTTTACCAGATTTGCAAACTTCTGGCGATCGGAAACCATCTCTTCCAACTTCATCTTACCGACGATTTCACGGACATTTCCCTCGAGAACTTCTCTTGCAACCCCCGCAATATACTCTGTGTTCTTGTTTAAGAAGTTCTCTGCCGCAAGTCTTAATTTCTCCGGGTCATTACTAATCTTAACGTTGACTGTCGCATCTACATTGATATTAATGTAGTCTGCCGTTGGAACCGCATTGCTTGTTTTTACATCAATCGGAATCAATCTGAGATTTAACTTATCCAGTCGCTCAAAAAACGGAATTCGGATGCTCGCCTTTCCGATGACGACCTTGGATTTCTTCTTGATACCTGAAATGATATACGCCATATCAGGCGGCGCTTTGACATATCCGATTGCAAACAGCAGCACGATAAGCGCCACTACAACAACAGTTACAATAAGTGGTACAAAACTTTCCATATAACTTCCCCTTTCTTTTGTGAAACATATTTATGTATACAGCATCCCGTTTATTCCCGGATGTCATGATACACCTGTCCGAATAGCTTTCTCCGGTTAAAACCTTCAAATGACAGACTCCTACAGCATTATTTCTGCGCCTTCTTTGCAAGATAAAGGAGCAAATCTTTTCTGGTTACAATTCCGATAAACACCTGCTTGTCATCTACAACCGGAACAAAGTTCTGGTTTGTCACCTTATCAAATAAATCCTCCATACTCGCCTGAATACAAACAGCCTGATTATCTCTGCGCCGTTCGATGAATGTGATTGGCATCTCCTCAAGCAACTTTAAATCCGGGAAATTGCGGTCCTTTAAAAACCAGAGTAAATCCCCCTCCGTAATCGTTCCGATGTATCTGCCGTTCTTGGCCAAAAGCGGTATCGCAGTGTAACCGTGATGTTCCATCTTTTCTAAGACCTGCCGTAGGGTATCGTCCTCCTCTACATATGCCACGGTCTCTTTCGGCGTCAGGAAAAATAAAATGTTCATACTGATTTCCTTTCGATTCTTTTGTGTTTCTTCTCTATTTTATCAAATGTTACTTATTTATTCTACCTTACAGGAAATTTTTTCAAGAAACTGCTTTGTCTAAAACACTCATGTTAAAATATTACACAGCTTTCTATTTTCATGGCTTGTATTAATATCCATTGGGTGTTAGTATAGGAAAGGTATGCTTATAAAGAATTTTTTGACAAAGGAGGTCTCCTATGCAGGAAAATAAGATGGGGATTATGCCCATTGATAAATTAATTGTATCCATGTCATTGCCAATCATGGTTTCCATGTTAGTACAGGCACTCTATAACATTATAGATAGTATTTTTGTCGCAAAGATTAGCGAGAATGCCTTGACCGCCGTGTCAATGGCTTTCCCGATTCAAAATCTGATGATTGCCGTCGGTGTCGGAACCGCAGTCGGTATGAATGCCCTGCTTGCGCGTTCGCTCGGTGAAAAAGATTTTGACAAGGTAAATAAAATTGCGGAAAATGGTATTTTTCTTGCCATCTTAAGCTATCTGGCTTTTCTTATTCTTGGGCTGTTCTTTGCAGAACCGTTTTTCCGCAGCCAGACGGATATCGAGGAAATCGTGCTATACGGGAAACAGTATCTGACTGTATGCTGTTGTTTTTCCTTCGGCGTGTTTGTGCAGGTAATGTTCGAGCGTATGCTTCAGGCCACCGGAAAAACAATCTACTCCATGCTCACCCAGGGGATTGGTGCGATTGTAAATATCATCTTAGACCCGATTCTGATTTTCGGTCTTCTGGGGCTTCCTAAGATGGGTGTTATCGGTGCTGCCGTTGCCACTGTCATTGGTCAGGTTGTTGCCGCAATCGTAGGTATTATCTTGAATCAGACAAAGAACCACGAAGTTCGCATTCAGTTAAAAGGTTTTCGTCCAAACGGCACCATCATCCGTCAGATTTACGGTATCGGTGTTCCTTCTATTATTATGCAAGCAATCGGTTCCGTCATGACATATGGCATGAACCGGATTCTGATTACATTTTCTTCTACTGCAACCGCCGTATTTGGCGTCTACTTTAAGCTGCAGAGTTTTGTCTTTATGCCGGTATTCGGTTTAAACAGTGGGGTCATCCCGATTATGGCTTACAACTACGGTGCACAGAAGCGTGAACGCGTGACAAAAACTTTGAAGCACACCGTTTTGTATGCACTTACCATATTGACGCTTGGATTTATTTTATTCCAAACAATTCCAGGCCTGCTGCTTCAAATGTTCAATGCCTCCGAGCACATGTTAGCGCTTGGTATCCCGGCACTGCGGGTCATCAGCATAAGCTTTATTCCCGCAGCCATCGGTATCGCATGCAGCGGCGCATTTCAAGCACTCGGCAAGGCTGTTTACAGCATGATGGTCTCAATCGCGCGACAGCTCGTGGTACTCCTCCCGGCGGCATTTCTGCTGGCCTTGTCCGGCAATGTCAATTTTGTGTGGTGGGCGTTCCCGATTGCGGAGCTGTTTTCCTTTGTCATGACGCTGATTTTCATGCAAAGGCTGTACAAAGATGTCATTAAAAAAATAGGAGCATAATGCTCCTATTTTTTATGTGAAACACATCACATTTCTGCTTTTACCGTTTTTCACACATATGTAAGAAATAAGCATGCACGGAATGATTTTCCGTCACCTCGGGGTGAAAGGATACGCCAAGCTGATTTTGATACCGCACAGCAACTATATTTCCGTCAACCTTTGCTAGCACCTCGACTCCTTCCTCTGCACTTTCGATATAAGGTGCACGAATAAAGGTCATTGGGATTTTTCCGATGGGCTTCATTTCTGCTTCTGTCGCAAAGCTTCCCAACTGCCTTCCGTATGCATTTCTTTTTACCGTAACAGGTAACGTGCCAAAATATTTTTTCCCATCATTTGACAGGTTTTTTGCAAGAAGAATCAATCCCGCACAAGTCCCGAATACAGGAAGTCCCTGTATGATTCGTTCCTTTATATTTTCGAGCATATCCAACTCCACCAGAAGCTTTCCCATCACCGTACTTTCACCGCCGGGAAGAACCAATCCATCCATGTGGCGCTCTAAATCTTTTCTTTGACGGATTTCAAAACATTCCGCTCCCAATGCCCGCAAGACTCTCTCATGTTCAACAAATGCACCTTGAAGTGCTAAAACACCAATGATCATTTTACTTTCCCCGTTCCGCCATTAATAATTCAATTTCCTGCTCATTGATTCCCACCATCGCTTCCCCGAGGTCTTCGGAAAGTGCTGCAAGCATTCCCGCATCCTGATAATTGGTTACAGCCTTCACGATTGCCGCGGCGCGTTTTTTTGAATCTCCTGATTTAAAAATCCCGGAACCCACAAAAACACCTTCTGCTCCCAGCTGCATCATAAGAGCAGCATCCGCCGGTGTTGCCACGCCGCCGGCAGCAAAATTAACCACCGGGAGTTTTCCGTTTTCATGCACATATTTTACCAGCTCATAAGATACCTGCAACTCCTTGGCAGTGTTGAACAGTTCATCTTCTCTCATAGAAGTAATTCTTGCAATTTCCTGATTCATTTTTCTCATATGTCGTACTGCCTGCACCACATCCCCCGTTCCCGGTTCACCTTTGGTTCGAATCATAGAAGCTCCTTCTTCGATTCTTCTTAACGCCTCTCCCAAGTCCTTCGCTCCACATACAAACGGTACTTTAAATTTCGTCTTATCAATATGATACACATCGTCCGCAGGAGAAAGCACTTCGCTTTCATCGATATAGTCAATCTCAATTGCTTCCAGAATCTGCGCTTCTGCGAAGTGACCGATTCTACACTTTGCCATGACCGGAATTGAAACCGCTTCCTGGATTCCCTTAATCATCTTAGGGTCACTCATTCTTGAAACTCCTCCTGCTGCTCTTATATCTGCAGGAATTCTTTCCAGTGCCATAACTGCACAGGCTCCTGCCTCTTCCGCAATTTTTGCCTGCTCCGGAGTCGTAACATCCATGATTACGCCTCCCTTTAACATTTGTGCCAGTTCTTTGTTTAATTCATATCTGCTTGCTGTCATTTCTTTTACTCCTCATACTTTCTTAGTTTTCCTGCTGTATTTTCAGCATTTACAATCAAACTTGTATGAAGTATAATAGCAACTGACCTTTTATAAAATACTCATTTTAAATATATTCAGTAAGGTCAGATTGGAGTTATTTTTCAAAATGCTAACATATTCTTTTACAGATATAGGGTCAGATTGCCTTTACCAGCATCTGTATAAGTGCATCAAAAACGATATTATTCAGCAGATTTTATGCCCCGGTGAAAAGCTTCCTTCCAAGCGGACTTTTGCAAAAAATCTGGGCATAAGCATCATCACCGTTGAAAATGCCTATGCCCAGCTACTTGCAGAGGGTTATATTTATTCCATTCCGAAAAAGGGCTTTTTTGTATCAGATATCAAAACCGTAGATTCCAAAAAGAGCTCCATACTGTCTTCGGAAAACGTACAGCTTTCCTCCGGTGTTTCACATTACCTTGCTGATTTTACCAGCAACCAGACAAACTCCGATAATTTCCCGTTTTCCATCTGGGCGAAGCTCATTCGTAGAATTTTAAATGACTATCAGCAGGAGTTGGTTACAAATCCGCCTTGCGGTGGAATTCTGGAATTAAGAAAAGCGATTGCAAAACATTTAAGGGAATTTAGAAATATCTATGTAGAACCGGAACAGATTATTATCGGAGCCGGAACAGAATACCTCTATGGACTTTTAATCCAACTGCTTGGATTTGACAAAAGATATGCGGTTGAGGATCCCGGATACAATAAAATTTATCGTATTTATCAGAAACACAACGTAGCCTGCGATTTAATCTCTATGGATTCGTATGGAATAAACGTTGATGAGTTAGAACAGCGAAAGCCTGATATTATCCATATTTCCCCTTCGCATCATTTTCCGACCGGGATTGTTATGCCCATCAGCCGTAGGTATGAGCTATTAGCATGGGCGTCCAAAGCGGATTCCAGATATATTATTGAAGATGATTATGACATTGAATTTCGTATGACAGGCAAGCCCGTTCCGGCTATGCAAAATATCGATGTATTGGAAAAAGTAATCTATATTAATACGTTTACCAAAACCCTTGCATCCACCGTACGTATCAGCTATATGGTGCTGCCCAAACATCTGGCAAACAAATTTTACAAGGAACTTTCCTTTTATTCCTGTACCGTTTCCAATTTTGAGCAATACACCCTGGCTAAATTTATTGAGGAAGGATATTTTGAAAAGCACATCAATCGCATGCGAACCTACTACCATTCCAAAAGAGATCTTCTTCTTCATGCCTTACGCAACAGCAGGCTTGCCCCTTATGTAAAAATCATGGAGGAAGATGCCGGTCTGCATTTTATTATTAACCTAAAGACGGATTTAAGCGACCAGGATTTCTGCCTTCTGGCAGAACAGAATGGAATCCGGATTCGTGCACTTTCGAGTTTTTATGCACAGCCACCGGAAGATGTAGAGCATTTTTTCGTCATAAATTACTCATCTCTTCCGGAGGATTCCATAAAACCTGCAATAGACATTATTTACAACATTATCACGCAGGTTTAACTGCGCGCGTATTTTTTACCATGAAAAGTTTTCTTTTCCCGCGCCGAGTTCAAAATGGTATTTCACGATACCAAGGTCTAGTTTACTGTAAAATCCGACGCCTGCTTTGGCAGACACCCGATTGCCGTCTAAGCTGAGATGGAATTTTTGCTGATTCATCGCTGTCGGTGCAAGCAGCGCTGCCTCGACGCCTTTTTGGAACCACTCCGGTGCAGTCCCTGTCACAGAGCTGACCGCGGCAGGTTCCTTGGATTTGTGCGCCACTCCATTTGTTTCTCCGTATCCTAGCGCAATGACAACCTCCAGCTTCTCACCGGCATCCACGGTATAGGCTGTGGATATTTTTTTGTAGGACATGGCAACCCAACAGGTATTCAGTCCCAACTGCTGTGCGTAGAGCACAATTTTCTCACCGTAATATCCGCAGAGTTCTTCTAACATCGGTCCTTTTTTCCCTACCATGGCGATATAATTTGTCACACCGGAAAACTTCCCATAATGAGCCATCATACTATCGAACGCCTGCGGCTCGTTTGTGACAAGCTGAATATGTAAACCACTTTCCCGGTTGCACTCCTCGATGCATTGCTCTAATTTTTCCTGTACTTCCAAATCTAACGGCTTGTTCTTATAAGAACGTACCGCATGTCTTTCCCGCATTGCTTCCATAATATCCATGATTCTTTCCTCCTGTCATCTCACTTGTTTTCTTTTTCTCTCTAGCAATCTTCTCCGCTTCTGTCAGGCAGTCGGAGCATGATTTCTTTTGCATGAACCAGCATATGAATCAGTTGATCAAACGCTTGCATATCCGCATCAAAGTAATAATAGTTTTTTGTTCCCTCACGCCTCATCTTCACAATTCCCGCATGTTTTAGTATCTGCAGGTGGTGGGAAACAGCCGGTCTGGATAGATTTGTCTGTGCCGCAATGTCATTTACACGCATTCCAAAGCATTGCCCAGACTGCATCATCACCAAAATCAGATGCTGTCGCACTTCATCTCCCAGCGCAGTCAATATGTTCTGCGTATTCTGTACTTCAACGGCAAGTGCCTTGATTTCATTTTCTGTTTCCTTATTCATGATATCATTCCTTTGCTTAAGCATTTAAACCATTATAGCGCAAAACCAGAAAAAAAGTTCAATGGTAAAGAAAATAAAGACCATTGAACTTTTTTATTACTATCATAATAAAATTTTGTCGTTGCAACCGATTACCGGATGGTTATTAGCACACACCCTGCGCAATCATAGCATTTGCAACCTTTTCAAATCCGGCAATATTAGCACCTGCAACATAATCGCCCTCAACACCATAGCGTTTTGCAGCGTCACTGATATTAGCATAGATTGTCTCCATGATACCCTTGAGTTTTCCATCAACTTCTTCAAATGTCCAGGAAAGTCTCTCGGAGTTCTGGCTCATCTCTAATGCAGATGTTGCAACACCACCGGCATTGGCAGCTTTACCACCTACGAATAATACGCCATTTGCCTGTAAGTATTTGGTAGCCTCTAATGTAGTAGGCATGTTAGCACCCTCTGTTACAGAAGTAACACCGTTTGCTACTAACATCTTAGCATCCTCAAGGTCTAATTCGTTCTGAGTTGCACACGGAAGCGCTAAGTCTACCTTGTACTGCCATACACCGTGTTCACCATTCTGTTTTGCATGATACTCAGCAGATGGTCTTGCTGCTGCATACTCTGTAAGACGTGCACGTTTTACTTCTTTTACTTCCTTTAATAATTCAACATCAATTCCTTCCGGATCATAAATCCAACCGGTAGAATCAGAACATGTAACTACTTTCGCACCTAAATGGTGTGCTTTCTCGATTGCGTAGATTGCTACGTTACCGGAACCGGAAACTGCACATGTTTTACCGGCAATATCAATGTCATGATCTTTTAACAGTGCATTTGTTAAGTATAAAAGACCGTATCCTGTAGCCTGTGTACGGGCAAGAGAACCACCGTAAGTAAGACCTTTACCTGTAAGAACACCCTCGAAAGATCCACGGATTCTCTTATACTGTCCAAACATAAATCCAATCTCTCTTGCACCTGTTCCAATGTCACCTGCAGGTACATCAACATCTGCTCCGATATATTTGGAAAGTTCTGTCATAAAACTCTGGCAGAATGCCATAATCTCTCTGTCTGATTTTCCCTTTGGATCAAAATCAGAACCACCTTTACCACCACCGATTGGAAGTGTTGTAAGAGAATTTTTAAATATCTGCTCAAAACCTAAGAATTTAATAATACCTAAGTTTACAGAAGGGTGAAGTCTTAAACCTCCCTTGTATGGTCCAATGGCATTGTTGAACTGTACGCGGTAACCTCTGTTAACCTGAACTTGTCCCTTGTCATCTACCCAAGGAACACGGAACATAATCTGACGATCAGGCTCTGTAATTCTCTCAAGAATCGCATTCTTTCTGTACAATTCCTCATTTGCATCGATCACAGGTCTTAAGGAATCCAATACCTCTTCAACAGCCTGTAAAAATTCAGGTTCAGAAGCGTTTTTTTCTTTTACCTTTGCAAGTACTTCATCAACGTATCCCATTTTGCACGTTCTCCTTTATAATAAAAAATATAGTTTCCAGTGCAATGCCAGAATTTTGTTTCCAGCACAACATTAGCAAATTTATTTTATTATAAAATTTTCCAGAGTGCAATCTTTTTTTCTTTAATCCGTTAAATTGATAAAGCCCGACTGAATATGCCAGGCTTTTCTGTGAAATACGACGATAATTTTATTATCCTATATGATATTTTTAAATCAAGCGATAGATAATGATAGCTATCAACACTCCAATGATGCTGGCAATCGTAATATTAATTGACAGACCAAATGTAATCACTAAGATACCAAGGTCCAATACGATTGGATTTGCAAATCCAAAGCTCTGCCCATAATTCAACCAGCTAAGTCCCGGCACTCCTGCTGTCAGATTCCCAATAAATCCGCCTAAAACAATTCCTGCAAGCAAAAGCAGGAACAATGCCCAGTTATTTTTTCCAGCGATTCCTCTGCTCATGTGTATCCTCCTACTTGTCTTCCTCGATTCCATATTCTTCCTGGAAGTAATCAATCAGCTTCGCTAGACTGTATATCAGAATCGGCGTCTCCTGCTCCGTAAGCTGCGCTTTGATATTGGCAATCATCTTGCGGTGAAACTCCTCATGATGCGCGTATGCCGCCTTCCCTTTCTCCGTCAGGTACACCCAGACGACACGCTTATCCTGCTTACTCCGCTCCCGAATCACATAGCCTTTATCCGTAAGTCCGTCCATCGCCTTGGTAAGAGTTCCGGTGGTGACATCCATCAACTTGGCTACCGTGGACATGCTCTTTGGTTCCTGTATCCCTATCGCTTCAATCACATGGAAATCATTATAGGTAATATCCTTAAACTCACCGCTTACCAGACATCGTCCTTCGATTTCCATGATATCTTTAAATAGTTTTACTAACAATTCATTTAATGTTTCATCTGTGGTCATACATGTACTCCTGTTCATGGCAGTATCCGCGTATTACTGACGGCACAGAAGCTACATCCTTCCTACCATTCCAGCACCATTGCTCCCCATGTGAGACCTGCGCCAAAGCCCGCCAGTACGATTCGACTACCCGTTCTTATCATACCACGATTCTTCACATTATCAAGCAAAATCGGTACACTGGCAGCGGAAATATTTCCAAATTCCTGTAGATTTGTGGGGAATTTTTCCATTGGTTGATGCAGACGCTTTGCCACCGATTCGATAATTCGATAATTTGCCTGATGCAATACAAAAAGGTCGATATCTTCTATGGTAAGACCCGCTTTTTTCACGGCTGCTTCAATAGATTCCGGGACTGTGCGAACTGCAAATTTATAGACTGCCTGCCCATCCATAGACACATAAGCTAACGCCGTATCATTTTTTATATACGGATTATTCACCGGGCGATTGTCGCAATTTAACACCATGCCCCGCGCGCCGTCTGACCCCTGTACCATACTGAGGATTCCACCTTTTTCCTGCTCTGCACTCACAACTGCCGCACCGGCGCCATCCCCAAATAGTACGCACGTACTCCGGTCATTCCAATCCATAATCTTAGATAACGTCTCCGCACCGATGACAAGCGCATTTTGATAGACGCCGTTTGTGAGATACATCGCCGCCGTGCCAAGCCCGAATAAAAAGCCCGAACACGCGGCATTGATATCAAAAGCAACGGCATGCTGTGCGCCGATTTCCCGCTGCACCTCGCATGCAAGATTCGGCAGAAAGCGGTCCGGCGTTACTGTTGCCGCTATGATAAGGTCCAATTCATCAGCAGTAATCCCGGCATCGGCAAGTGCTCGTTTCGCAGCCTCTGTTGCCAGACTTGTCGTTGTCTCCTCCACTGCCAGATGACGACTTTCAATTCCTGTTCTGCTCCGAATCCACTCATCCGAGGTATCCATCAGCATGCTCAAATCATCATTGGTCACGCATTTTTTCGGAACCGCGCTTCCGGTTCCTTTTATCTTTACATTCATATTACTCCTCCATGCCTTAGAATGCCCGGAATCTCGCATAACGTTCTGCAGCAAGCTGCTCCCCAGTCTTGCCGTTCTGCCTCTTTAAAAATTCCTTCATATGTCCCTTCATATAGCGTGAAATGGATTCGCATGCTGCTTTGTCTGCCATACCATACTCCGGGATGATTTCTTCTACAATCTGAAGCTCCTTCAAATCCTGTGCCGTAATCTTCATCACGCCACTGGCTTCCTTGGCGCGCTTGCCGTCTTTCCACAGAATCGATGCAAATCCCTCCGGCGAAAGCACGCAGTATGTCGCATTTTCCATCATCCAGACCTCATTTCCCACTGCAAGTGCAAGCGCTCCACCGCTTCCGCCTTCTCCAATCATAATACACAATACCGGCACCTTCAATCCGGACATCTCATAGAGATTACGGGCAATCGCCTCTCCCTGCCCGCGCTCTTCTGCCTCCATGCCGCAGAATGCTCCCGAAGTATTCACAAACGTAATAATCGGACGTCCAAACTTTTCTGCCTGCTTCATCAGGCGCAGTGCCTTCCGGTATCCTTCCGGAGATGGCATGCCATAGTTATGACGCATACAGTCTTTTAAGTCTTTTCCTTTGTGCACACCAATCACGGTAACCGGCTGACCGTCCAGTTCTGCAATTCCTCCGACGATTGCCGGATCATCACGAAACATGCGGTCTCCGTGCAGTTCGATAAAGTGGTCAAAAATGTGCTCCATGTAATCCACCGATGCACAGCGGTCCACTTTTCTGGCTGCCTTTACTTTTTCCCAAGCAGTGAACGGTTTTGACTTCGTCGCGCGCTCCTTCATGAGCTCTGTCGGCTCATAGCAATCGTCAGCTCTGAGCACATCAAAATTCGCATATCCGCTCTGTGCGCGATGCATATATAAAATACGGTACAGCGTCATCTTTAAATCTTTACGCTCCACAATCGCATCCACGAAACCATGCTCAAGCTGGAACTCTGCTCTCTGGAATCCCTCCGGAAGCTTCTGCCCGATGGTCTGCTCAATGACACGCGGACCCGCAAAGCCGATCAGTGCCCCCGGCTCTGCTAAGATAATATCGCCGAGCATCGCAAAGCTTGCCGTCACACCACCGGTTGTCGGATCGGTCAATACCGGCACATACAAAAGCCCTGCATCTGAATGCTGTTTTAACGCTGCCGAGGTCTTTGCCATCTGCATTAAGGACACAATTCCTTCCTGCATTCTGGCACCGCCGGAACAACAGAAAAGAACGACCGGAAGACGCAGTTTTGTGGCACGCTCCACCGCAAGGGCAATTTTCTCTCCGACCACATGCCCCATACTGCTCATGAGGAATCTGGCATCGCAGACGCCTAAGACGACATCCTCTCCATAAATCTTACACTGACCGACCGTGACCGCCTCGTGAAGTCCGGTCTTTTCCTTTGCCGCCGCTACCTTTTCCTCATATCCCGGGAAATCAAGCGGGTTTGCCTCTGCAATATCCTCAAACCATGGCACAAAGCTATTCTCATCTGCCACCATTCGGATGCGCCGTTTTGTGCGCACACGGAAATAGCTGTTGCACTCATAGCAGAAATATTTGTTTTTTTCTGCTTCTTTCTTGTTGATTTCTCTGCCACAAGCAGGGCACACAATCGTCTCCTGCAACGCAGGCTCTATCTTTTCGCTTTTTTTCTTAAATAATACTGCTGCCACGTCAAACTCTCCCTTCCATCTCATTCAGATGTCTATGGCATCACAAATTTTGCTGTTTCAACCGCCGATTGCAAACGTCAGCTCCGCCATACATACGATTTTTCCATCCACGCACGCGGTCGCTTTTCCGACACCGATTGGCCCTTTTTGCTTGATAATTTCTGTCTCAAGTGTAAGCACATCTCCCGGCACTACCTTCTGTTTGAACTTTGCATTGTTAATCCCTGCAAAGTATGCTGTTTTACCGCAGTTCTCTTCCATACTAAGTATGGCTACCGCACCGGTCTGTGCCAGTGCCTCTATCACAAGAACCCCCGGCATGACCGGCTCCCCCGGAAAATGTCCGGCAAAATACGGTTCATTGTAGGTCACACACTTTTTTGCCACCGCACGCACACCCGGTTCTAGTTCTTCTACCGTGTCAATCAGCAAAAACGGCTGACGATGCGGTATGATTTTCATGATTTCTCTCGTTGTCAAGACTGACATATGCCTCTCCTTCTTCTCACCCATGCTTTTACCTGCTGTCTCCTAATTCATATATGGCTACGCCTCATATTTCTTTAACAGCAGACTGGCATTATGTCCGCCAAATCCAAGTGAATTGCTGAGGGCATATGGCACCTCCATGCGGACTGCCTCCTTGCAGTAATCCAGATCAAGTTCTTCATCCGGTGTCTCATAGCCAACCGTCGCATGCACATATCCTTCCTGAATCTCTTTGACACAGGTCACGAATTCCACTGCTCCCGCTGCACCTAAAAGATGACCCACCATCGATTTTGTGGAGTTGATTTTCAAGTTTTTTGCATGCTCCCCAAATGCGAGTTTGATTGCCCGTGTCTCAAACAGGTCATTTAAATGTGTTGCCGTACCATGCGCATTGATATAGGTAACTTCCTCCGGTGCCACACCTGCATCACGCAGCGCCTCAGTCATTGCGCGTGCAGCCCCTGCGCCATCCTCTGCCGGTGAAGTGATATGGTATGCATCCGAGGTACATCCGTATCCGACTACCTCTGCATAGATTTTTGCACCACGCTTCTTGGCATGCTCTAACTCCTCAAGAATGACAACACCCGCTCCTTCTCCCATGACAAAACCACTGCGGTTCTTGTCAAAAGGAAGCGAACACTTCGTCGGGTCGCTCTCAGTAGAAAGCGCCGTAAGCGCCGTAAATCCTGCGATACCAATCGGGCACACACTGCCCTCCGTACCACCTGCAACCATCACATCCGCCTCGCCGTGCTGAATGCTGCGGAACGCTTCGCCGATGGTATTGGTTCCTGTCGCACACGCTGTTACGACGTTGATACTCTTTCCCTTTAACCCAAACTGTATGGATACATTGCCTGCTGCCATATTGGAAATCATCATCGGTACCAGCATCGGATTGACACGCCCCGGTCCCTTTTCCAGTAACTTTGTATGTTCTCTTTCCATCGCCTGCAGACTTCCGATGCCGCTTCCGATTGCAGTGCCCACACGGTAGGCATCCTCCTGCTCCATATCAAGTCCGGCATCCTCCATCGCCTCTTTTGTCGCTGCCACTGCATACTGACAGAACAGCTCCATTCTTTTTGCCGTCTTAGCGTCCATATAGTCTTTTCCGTCAAAGTCCTTTACTTCTGCCGCCACATGGCATTTATATTCTGACGCATCGAAATGCGTGATTGTTCCAAATCCGATTTTTTCTTCCTGTACCGCTTTCCAGAATTCAGGCACAGAATTCCCGATTGGTGTCACTGCCCCCATTCCGGTTACCACTACTCGTCTACTCATACGAACCTCCATTTATGCTATATCTTACATGTGCATTCCGCCATCTACCGAAATAACCTGACCGGTGATGTAAGATGCATGCTCCGATGCCAAAAAGACAACCGTGTGTGCGATGTCCTCCACCGTTCCCACGCGTTGCAGCGGAATCTGCGCCTTTACTGCTTCTTTTGCCTGCTCTGTCATCGCCTCTGTCATCTCTGTATCAATAAATCCCGGTGCCACAGCATTGCAGGTAATTCCACGGGAAGCAAGTTCTCTTGCCACGCTCTTCGTCAATCCGATGACGCCAGCCTTGCTCGCACTGTAGTTTGCCTGCCCGGCATTTCCCATCACGCCGGAAACCGAAGAAATGTTGATAATATGCCCGCTTCTCTGCTTAAGCAGATAACGGGACGCATGGCGTATGGTATGAAACGTTCCCTTAAGGTTCGTATCAACCACCGCATCAAATTCTTCTTCCGACATTTTCATAATCAGCCCGTCTCTTGTGATTCCTGCGTTGTTGACGAGAATATCAAGCCGTCCATATTCTTTTACAATGTACTCAATCATCGTCCCGCAAGCAGCGAAATCTGACACATTGCAGCCATACGCTACAGCTCTGCCGCCGCTACCTGATGAAGCAGCATCCGCTCCTGCTGCTTTTGCACAATCCGCGGCTGCGTTAATTTCCTCCACAACCGCCTCGGCTCGCTCTTTCGAACCGTTATAATTCACGACAACAAATGCGCCTTCTTTTGCCAGTGCCTTGGCAATTTCTTTTCCTATACCACGGCTGGCGCCTGTGACAAGTGCTACTTTATTTGTCAGCATTCTCTTCTCCTTTTCCTAAGACAATGGATGTTCCGCAACAAATTTCTCAAAGTCTTCCATCTTGTCAATGTTGCTCACTTTAACATCCCTGTTGATTTTCCGCATAAATCCGCTTAATGTACGTCCCGGTCCGATTTCCACAAACTCGTCAACACCGTTCGCTATCATGCGTTCCACCGACTGCTGCCACCGCACGGAGGAAGACACCTGAAGGCGCAACAAATCTTTTACCGCCGACGTTTCTCTGACATAATCAGCTATCACGTTCGACACATACGGTATTGAAAATTCTTTAATTTCCACACCCTTTAATGCCTCACCGAGCTGCTCTCCCGCCCCGATTAGAAGTTCCGAATGAAATGGTCCGCTGACATTTAACGGAACGACACGTTTCGCGCCCGCCTCTTTGCATGCCTCACCTGCTACACCTACTGCAGCCTCCTGTCCCGTGATTACAATCTGTCCCGGACAGTTATAGTTTGCCACAGACACGATACCGTCCGTCTGTCTGCATATCTCTTCAATTTTTTCCGCGTCAAGTCCTAAGACTGCCGCCATCGCCCCTCCGGTCGGTACTGCTTTCTGCATATACATTCCACGCTTGCGTACCAGCGTAAACGCATCCTTCCATTCCAACACATCAGATGCCATGAGCGCACCATATTCGCCAAGACTTAATCCCGCTGTCACATCCGGTCTGTATCCTTTTTCACGAAGCGCAGCTAAAATGGCTGCTTCCGCTGTCAACATACAGATTTGTGTATATTCTGTAATATGAATTTTCTCATTTTCCTCAAAACACAGTGCCGGAATATCAAGCCCTGACGCTTCGGATGCCAATTCAAATACTCTGCGACTTACCGGAATCTGCTCATAAAATTCCTTTGCCATTCCTACATACTGTGCCCCTTGCCCCGGAAATATAAATGCTGTTTTTCCCATCTTGCTTTCACCTTTCCTATTGCTGCCTATTTTCATTGCTTCTGCCACTCTTTTTCTGTCTGAATGCTTTTGCCAGCAATTCTGTTGTCTCTTTCTACTCAAATGTCTTTGTCAGCAGTTCTGTTGCTTCCTGCATAAGCTCCGTCAGTATCTCCTCACAGGTCTGCTCCTTTTTTACAAGTCCGGCACTTTGTCCTGCCATTAGACTTCCGTGCACGACATCCCCGTCCACGACCGCTTTGCGCAGGGAACCAAGGGTCAAATGCTCCAGTTCCTCAAAGGACGCACCTTCTTTTTCCATCTTCAGATACTCACGGCTCATCTGATTGCGCAAAACGCGAATCGGATGTCCTGTGCTCATGCCCGTCACTTCGGAATCAATATCACGTGCTTTGATGACGCGTTCCTTGTAGCCTGGGTGTACGATAGATTCCTTTGCCGTGATAAAGCGAGTTCCCATCTGTACGCCTTCCGCCCCCAGCATTAACGCCGCTGCAACGCCCCTGCCGTCCGCAATTCCTCCGGCTGCAATCACCGGTATCTGCACGGCATCTGCCACCTGCGGTACCAAAGCCATGGTCGTCTGCGCCCCAATGTGTCCGCCGGACTCCATACCTTCCGCGACAACCGCATCCGCACCTGCGCGCTCCATCATTTTCGCCATCGCAACACTCGCCACAACAGGAATGACTGTCACTCCTGCCTGCTTCCATGCTTCCATAAACTTCGCAGGACTTCCGGCGCCTGTCGTCACGACCGGCACCCCTTCCTCGATAACGATGCGCGCCACGTCTGCGGCATTCGGATTCAAGAGCATGACGTTGACGCCAAACGGCTTATCTGTCCGTTTTTTTACTTCCCGAATCTGCTCCCGTACCACTTCCGGCGGTGCACTGGCTGCCCCAATCAGCCCTAGTCCTCCCGCATTTGACACTGCTGCAGCCAAGTGATACTCTGCCACCCATGCCATACCGCCCTGAATTACCGGGTACTTTGTTTTCAGCAGCCTGCTTACCCTTGTTTCCATCTTCTCTCACTCCTATAGTGCTTACGCCTCTACACCCTTTGCTTTTAAGTACTCGATAACATCATTTACGGTAGCGATAGACTCTAAATCCTCGGAAGGAATCTCTACACCGAACTCTTCCTCCAGCGCCATCACAAGCTCAAATAAATCCAAAGAATCTGCACCCAAATCCTCTTTAAAGTTGGAGGTCTCCTTAATGTCTGCCTCATCCACGCTCAACTGCTCTGCAATAATTGGTTTCATTTTTTCAAACATTCCTGTTTTCTCCTTTTACTTTTCTTTTTTATTCTATATTTTGTTTCTGCCCAATAATTTGCTTTTCAAATACTTTGATAATCAAATTATTTGCTTTTCAAAGTATATGTCTCCTTCCATATTTTGTCAAGAAGGTTTTTCCCCTTGACATTCTCCATCTGACTTGTTATAGTTAGCTTCGTTAAAAATAATACAGAATATCACAACGCTAGGGGCGCTTTTGCTGAGAGATGAATTTCCATCGACCCTTATTACTTGAACCGGATAATACCGGCGTAAGGAAGCTTTTTCTTCTAAAAAGTAAATCCCCCTGACGGTGCATATTCACCAAGGAGGATTTTTTTATGAATAACTTTTTTGCTACGCCGGAAGGCGCCTGGGGTGATGGCTCCGTTCATTTGACTACTGTCGGTATCGCGATTGTCATTGCAGTTATTGCAGTTCTTTTAGTGGTTGCTGCTATCATGCGTCACCGCAATTCTGACAAGAAAAAATCATTGACCACCAGACAGTTGGTTTACTCTGCCGTTGCAATCGCATTGGCTGTCGTATGCTCTATGATCAAGCTGTTTGAAATGCCGATGGGTGGCTCTGTAACCTTACTCTCCATGCTGTTCGTCGTTCTGATTGCTTACTGGTATGGTCCTTATGTCGGCATCATGACTGCTGTGGCTTATGGTCTGGTGCAGTTCGTAACCGAACCGATTTTCTATACGATTCCACAGATGCTTCTTGACTATCCGCTGGCTTTCGGCGCGCTTGGTCTTGCAGGCTTCTTCCATAAGAAGAAGTACGGCTTACAGATTGGCTATCTCGTAGGCGTCGTGGGACGTTTTATCTTCGCTACGATTTCCGGTGTCGTATTCTTTGCAGCCTATGCGCCGGAAGGAATGAACCCACTTGTATACTCTATGGGATATCAGGCTTCCTACTTGGTTCCTGAGGCAGTGGTGACCTTAATCATCATCTCCATTCCACCGGTTGCCAAAGCACTTGCCCATGTGAAAAAGCAGGCGGTTGAAGAGTAATTGTTAAGTTAATCGTACATAATAAACTGCGCCCCAAGCGACGTTACCGTCGCTTGGGGCGCAGTTTATTTTTAGAAAAGTTATGTCACAGGCTCCTTTTCATAAAAGAGTTCCCGACAGACCAAAAAATGCTATAAATTTATCGGCAGAAAAGCTGCCAAAACTGCAATCACAATCGCTGGAAGCAGATTGGCAACACGTATTTTTTTGCCCCAAACCAAATTCAAGCCCACGCAGAAAATCAAAATCGAACCGATCAGCGAGAGGTAGCTCATCGCCACATCGGTCATAATTGGCTTCACCAGCGTTGCAAGCAGTGTTATAAGCCCTTCAAATACAAAAACAGGTATCGCAGAAAATACGCAACCTTTTCCAAGCGAGCAGGTCATGACCATTACGATAATCAAATCCAAAATTGCTTTGGTTGCCAATATCGTCCAGTCTCCTGTCATGCCATCCTCAATCGCTCCGACGATTGCCATTGCCCCGATGCATACGGTTAATGACGTCGTCACAAAAGCATTCACAAAGTTCTTGTCCTTCGCATTTCCGGTTTTTATCTTGAGCCATTCACCAAACCGTTCAAACCAATTTTCTATATTGATTATTTCTCCGATCAAGCCGCCAAGCGCAAGACAAATGACAACCAGCATGGTCTGACTGCTGCCCAAGGTTCCGTCTTCAATCTTCAGCATACCTTCCATAGCGCCGGCAATGCCTATAAACAATACGCTGATGCCGCAAGCCATACTTAACGTATCCTGATGGCGTTCTTTCAGAAAGTTTCCGAAAAAATGGCCTGCCACACCGCCGACCGCAATTCCGACTGTATTGATAATTGTTCCTAATCCTATCATTTATTTCCCAAATTAATCTAACAGCATCTGTACACATCCGTACATTCCTGCATCGTTTCCGAGTCCTGCAAGCGCAAACTTCGTATCTCTGCAGGATAAGAATGCCGTCTCTATGTAATGCTTCTGGATACTCTCAATCAGAATATCTCCTGCTTTGGATACACCGCCACCGATAACGATGATTTCCGGGTTTACCACACAGGCAATATTGGAAAGCGTCGCGCCTAAGATTCCACAAACCTCATCCACTAATCCCAACGCAATCTCGTCTCCTGCCTTTGCCTCATCGAAAACATCCTTTGCCGTCAACGGCTCAAACTTTCTAAGGCTCGTCTCGTCTGTTGACTTCGCTAATTTCCGCTTTGCCACACGAACAATACCGGTCGCAGATGTATACTGCTCTAAACAGCCATACTGACCACAGTTGCATGCCTCGATTTCATCATGGTTGACGGTAATATGTCCGATTTCTCCGCCGGCTCCGTTAAATCCGGCTACCACCTTGCCGTTTACAATGATTCCGCCGCCGACTCCGGTGCCAAGCGTTACCATAACGACATCCTTGCAGCCTTTGGCACCGCCCTGCCACATCTCGCCGAGCGCTGCAACGTTGGCATCATTACCGGCTCTTACCATAAGGCTGGTCAAGCTTCCTAATTCAGCCTCCACATCTACGGTTCCCCATCCTAAGTTCACACAGCGCTCTACCACACCTTCGCTGTTTACAGGTCCAGGCACACCAACACCGATGCCCTGCACTTCATCCTTACTGATGCCCTCCTGCGCCAGCTTGTTATCAACAGCCTTTGCCACATCGGAAAGAATACTCTCTCCATGATTCTCAGTATTGGTTTTAATCTCCCATTTATCTAACAACTTTCCGCTTGTCTCAAAAAAACCAATCTTACAGGTGGTTCCCCCAATGTCTACTCCAAATGCGTACTTCTTCATTTTCCCTTTCTCCTATCCCTTTTCTATTATCATGCACTTTTTTGCGCAAAAACAACTTTATTCTGTTATTAATATAACAAGCTTATGATAACGTTTTCATCCGTTTCTGTCAATTGTCTACTTTGTCATCTTGTGGTATTTCTTGCGTTATTTCCGGTGCTGCATCCCCTTCCGGCGCGTTGCCTCCTTCCTCCGGTCCTATCTCCTCCGGCAGCTTCTCTTCCTCGCCCGGCTCTGCCTCATTCGGCAGATTTCCCGCTTCTCCTGACAGGTTCTCTTCGCTCGGCAACTTCTCTTCGCTCAGCAGATTCTCTCCCTCTTCCGTTTCCTGCTCAGGCGCGGTCTGCTCTAAGAACTCCTCGGACATGTGCGCATATGGCAGAAATGCCAACGGCTCTTTGTTCTCGTGTGCCGCTTCCATAAATGTCTGCCAGATTTCTCCGGGATAAGTATATCCCATCAAACCCTCCAGCTTTCGCGGCATATCATAGCCTACCCATACACTGGTCGTGTAATATCTGGTATATCCGACAAACCATCCATCCTTCTGGTCATTCGTTGTTCCGGTCTTACCGGCACAAGGCATGTTGGAAAGCCCCAGTCCCTTTGCTGTGCCATTCGCAAACACTCCGGTAAGGACATCCGTCATCATGCGGGCTGCATTCTGGCGGTAAATTTGCTTTTCCTGTTTTGTCGATGCATACACTTCATTTCCCGACGCATCCAGAATCTTCACAATACATGTTGGTGTCCGATAATTGCCGTCATTGGCAATCGCCGCATAACCGGAAGCCATCTCTAGGGCAGACGTGCCGTTCGTAAATCCTCCGAGCGCAGATGCCAGTCGATAGTCCTGTGCATCCAGCTTTGAGAAATTCATTTCCCGCAGATAAGACAAGCCACGCTCCGGCGTCAACTCCTCAAAAAGTCTCCACGCGACCGTGTTAATTGACTTCTCTACTGCAACACGCACAGTCGTCTCTCCGATATACGCCCCGTTCGAATTCGTAGGTCCATTTTCAATCGGCTCGTCCACCACAACACTCTCCGGTGTCAAGTTTTGCTCAAACATTGGCGTGTAGACAACCAGCGGCTTTATCGCACTCCCCGGTTGGCGAAAGCTCTGGTATGCGCGATTTAATGTGTAACCTGCAAAATTCTGTTTTCTTCCTCCCACGATTGCCTGCACATACCCGGTATCGTTGTTAATGCAGACTGCCGAAGCCTGCAATTCATAGACACCTTCCTTGTTGACCTCTTCAAAACCTGCAAGCGTATTGTCCACAGATTCTTGAAGCTTTTCCTGCAAATTCATATCAAATGATGTATATATTTGATAGCCATTCCTGTAAAGCTTCTGTTGGCAGTCCGCATACAGCTCATCATAACTCTCATCGTAAGCCTCCTCATCCGACTCCGAAGCGAACTCATAGCGGAACTCAAATCCTTCAAGTTCCATTAATGCTTTTGTCGCACAATAATACGCATATGTCTCCACGTAGTCATTCTTCTCAACTGCATTCGGACGCTCTAAAATAATTTCCTCCACAATCGCGTTAGCATAATCAACCTCAGATATCTTACCATCCGCCTCCATGTTATATAAGATACGGTCCCTGCGCGCTAACGTATTCTTCATGTTCGTAAGCGGATTATAGAGTGTTGGATTATTTGGAATCGCACATAAAAAAGCAATCTCCGACAGGTCAAGCTCATCAACATCCCGATTAAAATATCCCCTGCTAGCTGACTGAATTCCGTAATAACCGTTTCCAAAATAAATATTATTCAGATAAAATTCAATAATCTCTTCTTTGGTGTATTTTTCCTCAAGGTTCCATGCAATAAAAATCTCTTCTACTTTTCGCTGCCACGTTTTCTCCTGTGAAATAAACACATTGCGCGCCAGTTGCATAGTAATCGTGCTTCCGCCCTGTGTCACCTTGCCGTTTTCGAGCATCGCTTTCACCGCACGAAGCAACGCACGGTAATCAACCCCGTCATGGCGGTAGAACTTCTTATCCTCTATGCTGACAATCGCCGCTATCGCATTCGCCGGAATATCTTCCCGCTCTAAATAGTAGGACTCCTTTATCCCTTTCAGTGTAGAAATCACACTGCCGTCTGCTGCATAGACAATGCTCGTTTGATTTCCCCGAAATGTCTCGACGGTAGACTCTCTTACCAAATGATCCGCTTCTGCCTTAAGCGCTCTTACCTCCTGTGCATAGCCTCCAAAAAAGTAGTATGCACCCGCTCCCAGGATAAGCAGTAAAAGCACGAACTGTACCTTTACAAACAGCCAGAATTTCCGGTATTTCTTCTTTTTCTTTTTTCCCGACAACGCGCACACCTCCTTTTCTCACAATATGACTTGCTGATGCTACACCTTTCTATACAATCATCCTGCTACCGATTTACCTACAAATCTATCTTATGATAAGAAATTCCAATCTTAGAAAGCAGCTCTGCCTCCCTGTTTTGACAGGTAAAAATCAGTATCTGCCTGTCCATCCCGGAAAGTACCTTTAACGTCTGCTCCAAACGCGCATCATCGTACTGCGCGAACGCCTCATCCAGAAATATCGGCATTGTTTCCTCCCTGGTCACGGTCTCTCCTACCGCCAGACGCAGCGCAAGGTAAAACTGTTCCAGCGTACCGCGGCTCAACGCCTCCGGCGACACCTCTTTTCCATTAATTAATACCCACAGTTTTCCATTCTCATCAACACGGACACTATCATATCTGCCGCCGGTAATCGCAGACACATAGCGTGACACTTCACCATTTAACGCGTCCCCTGCTTCCTCACAGAATTCTTTTGCAAGGCGCTCCAGCTCATCTGCCGCAAGCTGTACCGCATCGATTTCCCGCTGCAATTCCAGCTCACAATCCGTCTGTATGCTGAGCTGTTCCAACTGCTCGGCAATGTTGTAAAGGCGTGTCTCCTTCTCATCCAGCGCTTCATGCAATATCGCAAGCATCTGCTCCGCATGATTCGGCTCCTGCGTCGGCGCCTCCTGCTCCACCGGTAAGGGTATACGCTGCTTCTTTGCATGCCAAACAGCTATCCCACCAAGCAACGCAAATCCGAATGCTGCCAAGCCTAATCCACCTGTCATAAACCAAAACGCTTCTGTGCTGTGCAAAGCATCCTTGCCGACAAATAGAATCAGTACCATACCCACGGCTAAAAACGCCGCCAGCACAAACATCCTACTACCCATGCGCATCCTATTCTTAGCGCGCTGCTCGTTTATCTGGTTGCTTTCCGTCATTTGCGCTACCGCGCTTTGTGCATGCCTGTCTGTCATTTGCGCTGCTGCACTCTGGCTCTCTGTATGCATGTCCTCCATCCGCAACTTTGCCTCGGCAATATCCTCCCGTAGTTTCAGGCAATCCCGCTGCAATATCTCCTGCTCAATCCGGAGCGCAGCCTGGCGCTGTTCCTTTTCGCTCTGCACTTTCTTTAACGCTGCGCTAAGCTTTTTTTTCTTTTCACGCAGCATCTCCACCGCCCGCGTCACCCGAAAGCCGGAATCTCCGCTCTCCGCCGCATCCGACAAATACTCCGCCAGCGAATCCGCCAGTTCTTTCCCTGTGACTGCTCCTGACTGTGGAATATCATAAGTATTTCCAAATGTTTCCTTGTGTATACCTCCCAAGAGCATCGTAAGATCTCCGTAAGCAATCGACAACTCTTCTCCGTCTGCCTCATTGCGCAAAAAGTCACGTTTCTCACGATAATAAAAATTACGCTCCAGAAAAAACGGCCGCCCCTCCACCTCAAAGCGAAGTGCTCCGCTATAATATGCCGGGGAATGCCACGGCTCATACCGCTGATAACTGTCTGTCACAGGTGCTCTGCCTCTCCCCTTATCCATGCCAAAAAGCATTGCAAGCAAAAAAGCATGCACCGTGGATTTCCCCGCCTCATTCGCGCCGTATATCACATTAATTCCCGGCTCAAACTGTATCTTCTTCTCTTTTAATTTTCCAAAGCTAAAAATCTCTGCTTCCCGAATCTGCATTCTTTCTCCCTGTCTCCGTAATTCCAAAATCTCCTGTCCGACTTGCTATCTTTTCATAAAGGGATCATCTATATATCATTCCCCAGCAATGCGTTCACACCGTACTCCAACGCCTTTTTCGTCACAATATCTGTTCCGTCACGACTCATCCTGCGAATGTATGCACCAAGAATCGAATCCGGATGGTCTGCCAAAAGTCTCTCGTAATCGTAATCGGGCGTCAATTCCTCACGGACATCTACAATCCGTTCCATCTGCGCCAACGCCTGCAGGTCAAAAGATATCTCCGGATCTCTTCGTCCGGAAAGCGTCAACCGGAAATACTGATATGTCGGGCGCTCCGCCAAAAGCTTTTTTGCCCATGTGACAATTTCCCGCTCTGTCGTCGCCGTGCTTACCGCATACTCCTCATGGCAGTACTCACACTTTTTGATTGGGAAAAAGTGAACATCCACCTCCGACTTTGTAAGGTTGCCCATCCAGTACCCATGCGGTCCGATGTCATTACAATCAGTCGGTTCTAAGCTGCCTGCCATCACAGCACGATTCTCTGCCAGCCATCCGCTGCGATGAATGTGCCCTGCCGCCACATAATCAAATCCGTTCTGCAATATCTGCGTCACTGAGAACGGAATATGCCGCTCATCCCCTCCATGCGCCAGCAGAATGTTTAACCATTCCCGCTTCTTCGGGCGAAGTGTATCATATTTACGTTCCCTGATTTCCCGATGCCAGTAACTCAACCCGTATACTGCCATATTTAGCTCCGGAAATTCAAAGCAGTCTGCATCTTCTCGCCGGAACAGGTATACATTTTCCGCCCACGGATATGTTAAATAGTATGATTTCTGTCTCAGATAATCATGGTTTCCCACGATAAGCATCACGCGTGTCTGCAAAATCCGGCGAAACAGTGCATCTACTTCTTTTAAGTCTTTTTTCAACGGCTGTCCATGAAAAAGGTCTCCTGTAATAAACAAAAAATCCGGCTTCTCACGCTCTGCCACGGCAATTACCTGTGCAAAGGAGTCCCAGATATCCTGCTTTCTCTTTTCACTCCATGCCTTTCCCACATCCGGTTCTACCCCAAGATGGACATCCGAAATATGTATAAATCTCACGTGCTCTCTTCTCCATTCATCCAAACATACTTTCTATTATTTTACACGTTCTCGCATGATTGTACAAGGATTCTGCCGGATGCTTTTATACAGCAGAACATGGTTTACTATTGAAAAAAAGGGGGCGACAAAACTTTTCGTCGCCCCCTTTTTCCTACTGTTCCATCTGTCTGCCGAGAAATCCGGCAGCAGCAGCCACCAGCTTGCTCTCGGTTTCTGTCATCTTTTCTTTTTCCTCTTTCGAGCAGAGAATCACTGCTCCGATGGCATCCCCTTCACAGATAATCGTGCTGACTGCCTGCTGGTGATACTCTCCCGCATCATCAAGCGTCAACTGTATAAAAGCAGAATCCTCCTTTGATGCCAGAAAATTTTTGCGCTCCCCGATTGTCTCCTCGAGCTGTGCGCTAATCGCTTTTCCCTCGAACTCCTTTTTCCCGCCTCCCGACGCAGCCACTACATGATCACAGTCCGTGATAAGCACCAAATGCCCTGTGGTCTGTGCCAGGCTCTCTGCATACTCTCCCGCAAATTGACTGAGTTCTCCGATTGGTGAATATTTTTTTAAGATAACTTCTCCTTCACGATCGGTAAATATTTCAAGCGGGTCGCCTTCGCGAATCCGCAGTGTGCGCCGAATCTCTTTCGGTATTACGATACGTCCAAGGTCATCTATTCTTCTAACGATTCCTGTAGCTTTCACAATATTTTCCTCCATCATCAATTATTTCCAATATAGTTTCCTGCTATATTTTTGTTATGGAGTTATTATGTGAAAAAATGGGAAATAATATTCCCACATAATTTACACATGCTCAATCGGAAGTGCAACCAAATTTTCTCTTAAATATGTTTTCTTATCTATCAGGCAAAGTATAACACCCATTCCTCTTGATTTTTCCTTTACCTTATCCAAAACGGGATTCGTTGCACCCATATTTGCTTTTGGATTTCCGGACATTTTAATTTCAATCGGATACAGAACTCCATCCTCATCAATGATAAGGTCTATCTCATTCTCACCGGAAGCACATTTATCTTTTCCTCTATAATAGAAAATGTTGAATCTGTAGTCCTTTCCCTCGTTGATATAGGACTTTAGTATCTCCGATACCATAAATGTTTCAAACATGTTTCCTGCCACGGCCGAACACTTCAGGGTGTCCGCTGTTAACCAGCGAGTAAGATAGCAAGCCAACCCAGTGTCTCTAAAATAGATTTTTGGAGTTTTGATTGCCCTGCTAAGTACACTTGCGCTATATGGTTGTAGCAAGAACAATAAAAAATGCTCTGAAATGGTACACCATCTCAGAGCATCATATACTGTGCGCAAAATATTTCATCCTTGCGTTATCTTCTTTCATCCAGACTTTACTGTCGGCTTCGGAGTTACACCGAATCATGCCTTGCGGCTCGTGGGCTTTACCACCGGTAGGGAATTGCACCCTGCCCTGAAGACATTATTCAATTATTTGAAGTATACTCCATATGGGATACATTGCCAAGAAGCCACATCATCTGACCAACCCCATGGTAACAGCTCAGCCCACACCATTAAGCTGTCCCTTCGATGCTTTCTCGCTATTTCACTCTTATTTTCTGTCCCTCATAAATATACCTCTGGCTCATAATCTCAGGATTTAATTCTGCCAACTGAGCCAATGACAATTTATTCTTTCTTGCGATTTTATAGAGATAATCGCCCCTTTGAACAACGTAATATTCCGCATTGGGATTTGCTGCGGGAGTCTGAGAATCCACAATTTTACCTGTGAAGCCCACAACAATCTTCTGTCCCGGACGAATCAGATTAGGATTCTTAATCTGAGGATTCAGAGCCAATAATGCCGATAAGCTCATATGATTCCTACGGGCAATTTTTCCCAAGGTATCTCCCTTAACAACAATATATTCAATCGGTACACTGACCGTCTCCTCCTTAACTGCGGTGGAGGAAGTGCTGCCCTGGCTGTCCCAAGAAGCATCAGAGTCATCACTGCTTGCTCTCTCTGCAAAAGCAAAGTTAGAGGAATGGGTCACGGTAAAGGTTACTTTACCTGCTGCGAGGGAATAGGGTACTGTCTCATCACTGGTTCCGTCACCATTCTTGTCATGGAGAATCACCAGCTTGGAAGAGTCAATTCCGTTGGGCACAGGCATCGTGATTGTCACCGGCATACGAAGATTACCCTCTATTGCCGTGGCAGAACCTGCTGAACTTGTCTGCATAAGCTTCAAGTCTAACTGAACCGCTTTGCTGTAAGAACTGCTGCTGATAGCAATTCCTGAACCTGCCTTGTCACCAATCACAAGCTGCACACTACTGCTGTCAGCTGCATTAAAGGCTGCTCCCGTCACAGACACTTTTCCATTTATGCTGCCTGACACTGCTGAATCAATAGCAGGTTCTTTGTTTTCAATACTCTTGTCTTTTGCATAGTCATTTTCCAGACTCTTAAGCTTGGTAAGAAGTGCTGTATTCACAGTACCATCTGCTGCCTGAACTTCAGATGCAATCTTTGCCACAGTAAATCTGCTGAGCAAATCAGACACCACATCTGCTGCAGCTCCCGGAGCGTTACTCCAGCCTCTGTCTAACACATCCTGTACACTCTGCTTAGGATCAACTGTACCAACCGCATAATTGGAAAACTTATCAGATTCAAAGGTTAGGGTTCCTGCTGCTGCATCATAGATTGCCGGAATCTTCTCATATACACCCTGGTGCTCACGCACTACTACATACTGCTTTGAAGCATCAAGGTCTGTACCAACCTGTAGTGTTACAGTGATTTTATCAGTTAATTCCTCCAAATCCTTTCTCCACACCTCGGTACTGCTTCCCTTATTGACAATCTGAGCCAAATCAACCTCCAGCCAGCTCTTAACCTCAACACCCGAAGCTGCATCACTGGACTGTAATTTGTTTTTATCAGCATCACTAATAGCAGAATCCGTTACCGTAAGCTCCAGATTACCCGAATCGATAACCTTCTCCCCGCCAACAATCTGAGCACCTGTCACATCCTTAGCCTCAGCTATCACCTTATCTTCACTTTTTGTAAACAGTGCGCTCAAATGAAGATTCGTCTTAGGCATGGTAAATGTAAAGATACTTACCTCACTGCCTGCCGTAACCACATTTCCGTTCAATGAACCGGAAATAAACTGATAACCATAGTTCGGCTTAATCTGAACGGTTACTGTTGCTCCTGCCTTGATTGAAATATATCCTTCATGCTCATTCTGCATAAATGGCTCGCTGTCATTTAATACATTATTTTCTTCTGAATCCACAGCAGAAATAATTTTTACCGTTCCATTCTGCACTACACCATCTACACCATACTTATCGGAATCGTCCGACCATGTTATGGTTTTGTTTCCATCATCATATTTTAAATCATATGCTTTCTGCTCATTCAAGGTATATACCTTCCCATTTTCTATGGGACCTTCCCATACCTTATAACCATCATTTATTCCCTCTAATGCGGCAGAAGCCAAGAAGCCGCCCTCAACACTTATAACCTTTAAATAGACAGTCGCTACAGAAGCATTAAAAACATATCTGGAACCATCATAAACCAAATTTGTTGTATCACTGGGATTAGCCAACTCATTCCATACATTTCCATCATAGGAATATTGAATCTTAGCCCCTATAACCGGCATACCTTCGGGAACCTCCGTACTGCTATATTGCCCGTAATCTAACAGATTACCGAAATTATCCCACAGTTCAACAGAGATTGCGTCAGTCGGCGCCTCTGTGTTGCCTCCACCGGGATTATTATCCTCAAAAGCTACATTTAAAGCTACAAATGTAGCCAAATCCGCCACGCCAAGACTTCTAAGCGTAAAAGTATAGGTTGTCACCTTTCCTACTGTCACCGCTGCATCATCAGGGAAAGAAAGACCGCTTTCTCCACCTGTTCTAAGCACACCCTTTTTGCCTTCTTCATTTGCTGTAAGCTCCACCACAATCTCAGTATCCAAAGAGTCAATTACCACTCTTGATGAATTACCGCTGTACTGTGTACCGCCAATGGTCAATGTCGCGGTACCATTGGCTCCCGTAAAGTCTCCACTTGAAACCGTTGCTCCTGGCCATCCCAGTTCCAAATTTTCATTTTCTGCTCTTACCTGCACTGGTATATACGCCATTGACATAACCATGCATAAGGTAAGAATTCTTGTTAAAAATCTTTGCAGTTTTTTCTTAATGTTCATGTTGTTCCCTCCCCGTAATATTTTGATTCTATATTTTATTGGTTCAGGCTAATTCCTTGCCCAGCCTGCACAAAGCGTGATTGGCTTTGTCGTACTCCAGTCAAAGTCATCCCCTTTCTTTTCATAGAAATCTATCCCCATCAGCATCTTCACTTGCTTGCCGTTGCAATCAGGCTCAGCATACTAGCCGGTAAATATATAGCCTTCTACCGGCTCATATTCCTGACCTATATTGTATTCCATATCATTTTTCATAGGCATCAGCCCTACCTGTTATGTACATCGAGCTGCGGAAAAGGACATTCCACGCCAAGCTTTTTAAATCCAAGCAGCAAATCCCGGTTAAGGATTCTCGTAGCTGAGAAAATATTTTTTTCCGAAACCTCCACCACAAAACGGAGCAGGATTCCCGAAGCCTCAAGTGCCTATACCCCCAAATATTGCGGTGTCTTCTGCATAATATCCGTATGTGCTTTATAGATTTCCTCTAAGAGCTTGGGAAGCTCACTTTCTAGCTTCTCAACGTCCGTCTCATAGGGAATACTGATATCACTTACCGCTCTGGATAAATTATCAGAGCGGTTCAGAATGTTTTTCATTTCCGAATTGTTGATAATCTTCACATTATCACCTGTATCCGTGATACAGGTCGTCCTGATACCGATAGCGGTAACGATTCCCCTGAATCCGTTCACTTCTACAATATCTCCCACATTGTACTGATTTTCAAGAAGCATAAAGGTACCTGTCACCAAATCCGCAATGAGACCTTCGGCACTGAAGCCTACAATCAATGCTAAAATTCCAACGCTGGCAACGATTGTGGTAATATTTACACCAAGAATGGTAAGCCCCCAGCATAGTATAACAATAAATGCCACATAATCCTACTACCTGATAGTTGTGATAACAACCCTTCTGACTCTGTCAGAAGGCTAGACATTCGTTCCTCGAATTCCTCTTTTATTATGACTCCGATTTCCTTCTTTGTAAAGTCCTTCATTACTGAAAACAGTGTCTCTCTGTCCGTAGCCGCTGTGGGCTCGACCAGTTTCTGTGAAGCAAGATAATCCACGCCCATATCTCTTCCTTAATCTAAGTTAGTTTTTCATGGCAAATCAATCAGTAAAAAAGGTAGGACTTCGATTAGCCTGACTCGCACTTCGAGTCTGAAAAACTAACTTAGTCCTACCATAATAATGGTTATTCAGTTATTTGTACTTCACAATACCGTGTAAGGGATAATGTGATTTCCATTACACGAACAAGATAGCTCGTGTGATAATGTCATTAAAACCGTTTCTGGAAATAGCAACTGTAAATGGAGAGATTTTTATACCCTAACATTTTTTTGCAAACTGTTTATCCAACTTTTTCTCAAACTCAGCCTCCGGCACAGGTTTTGAATAAAAATATCCCTGTGCTACATAAGCTTCAATCTCATTCATGAGCTCGACATCCTTCTCCGTCTCAACCCCCTCACACACCAGTTGCGCACCAAGCTCATCTGTAAGTTTAACAATTCCACGCATGATTTTTACCTGGCGCTCATGATTCTCCTGATGTAACATAAAAGCACGATCCAGTTTAACAACAGATGCCGGAATTTGCTCAAATACGCCAAGTGATGAATAGCCTGCACCGAAGTCGTCAATGGATAATCGAATTCCTTTTTCTCTCAACACATCCAGTGTCTCTTTTACTGTCTGCTGCTGTAGCTCTTCCACCACCAGAGTTTCTGTAATCTCCACTTCAATCAAATCCTTTGAAATCTGATACCTCTCAAGAATAGATTCAAAACGTTCCGGGAAACCCGGTCTCGCAAAATGCATTCTGGAAAAATTACAGGAAATCGGAACAATCTCTTTTCCCGCATCCATACGTCTGCGCAGCATTTTGCAAACCGTCTCCATAACATAAAAATCAATCTCTATGATTCTCCCTGTCTGCTCATAATATGGAACAAAATAAAACGGTGACTTAACAGCTCCGTCAGCAGTCGGATCCAAAAATCTGACCAAAGCTTCCGCTCCGATGATTTTATTTGTTCTAATATCTACTTTATTCTGATAATATGCAACAAAATTCCCCTCAAGTTCTACCGATTCTAACAGCTTTTCTCTCTCGTGACGCTCTTTTAGCATAGCCTCAAATGACTCGTCATATACTTTAATCTCGTTGGCATTATCATCTGAAATCATCTCAAGCGCCTGATTTGCACAATCCACTGCATCATGCAAATCGCTGTCATTCATCGGAATCGGATATACACCTAATTGCAAGGACATATGATTTTCTGTTCTGTCAAAAATGGCATCCCGCACCACACACTGAATGCCCTGCAGTCTCTTCAAAAATGTATCCCAATTATCCCACGTCAGCAACAATACAAAGCGGTCACCATAACTTCGCGCACAGATTTCCATTTTTTCATCCACGCAATTCTGTAGCGTGTTTCTTGCTATTTCCAATAGCTCTTCGCCCGCATCCCAGCCATATATGACATTGTAGCGCCGCAATTTCACGATATTCACGCATACCACTGCATACTGCGCCTTTCGCTCCGGCAAAAGTCTGTGTTCTCCCCTTACAATCAGATAATTCAGGTTCCAGATGTCCATCACAGTATCCTTATACAGCAGTTGCTGTATTTTATAGTTATTGCGGATAATATGAGTTGCCACCACAACAATCGCAATAATAACTACCACAAGAATCAGTACAATCGCAATACTATGGTCCTCCACAAAGGCTTTTACGCCCATCATGGGATATACCGTTTCTTTTAGCGTATATTCGTTAATCGATTTTACATCTATGTTACTGATACTCTTTTTCAAGATACCTTCTAACGCAGAAGTGCTATCCTTGCGAATTACC
This sequence comes from Roseburia sp., assembly GCA_022771695.1. GTDB lineage: Bacteria > Bacillota > Clostridia > Lachnospirales > Lachnospiraceae > Roseburia. Next base: position 57,633 of record JALEKJ010000036.1, read on the forward strand.
ATGTGTACCGAATGTTCACTGTTTAACACATTCGTAATTTTCAGATTACTGTATTTCATCTCCGAGCCAATCAAATATTCCGCCAGATAACCATCACACAATACCGCATCCGCGTCTCCGGAATTTATCAAAGTCAGACATTCTTCCACTGTATCCTGCACAACAAATGAAACATTTTCATTATCGAGTTGCTTGGCTATCTCACTCTCCAACTCAGCAACCGTTGCTGCCGTTTTGATATCCTCAAAATTTTTGTCTTTTCTCATGACCAGAACCAGCGGAATCTGCGCATATTCATCCAGTACAACCAGGTCCTGTGACTCAGTTGCCTCTCTCTCATCCACACAATAGGAAAGAATATCTATCTCTCCACTCCGCAGTTTCTCTTCTGCCTCCTGCTGGCTGTCTACCCTTTGATAAACCAGCTCTATCCCGGTAACCTGAAATCCGCTTTCTATGACCTCTCTGGAAAGCCCTTTAAACTCACCACCCTCTTCATAGGAAAACGGATAATATCCGTCAAAATATCCTACCACAAGCTGTTCGGTCTGTTCGACATACGCTTTCTCCTCGGTCGTGAGTAAGACCGCCCTGTCGAAACGGCTCTCATAAAACTTATTCATCAAATCTGTCTCAAGCTCCGGCCGACTCATCTTCAGGTCGACAATTGCATTGTTCAGCTCCCGCAGTATATCGTTGTTACCCTTGTATGTAATATAATAAGTTGGGCGCGGCGCAAAACGTCCAATCAGGCGCTGTCCCTCTTCCACTTCCATAAAAGTATGCACCAACGCATCCACCTCACCTGCATCCAACGCATCCTGCAGCATCTGTGTCGTATCGTACTCTATCATCTTCGGCTCTGTAACATGATTGTCTGCCAGATATTGCAAAAACTCTTCTTTTCGCACATAGTTCTTCACCATTCCAAACGTAATATCCTGCATCGCCGAAAAATCTTCATATGCTATATTGCCGCTTGCATTGGTTGCAATCACACCAAATGTATACCCGCTCGCCAAATCCGCATAGTCATAAATCTCTGCACGCTCCTTGGAATACTGTGCGGACCCAACCAAATCCACGTTATGCTGATCTAATAATTGCAGTGCCTCCCCCCAGCTTTCGCACTCCACATACTCAATCTGCCAGTCCGTGTATTCACAAAGAGCTTTTAAGTACTCGACATCCATTCCTCCATAGCTTCCATCCGCTTCCACGATATGATAGCCATCCATTGGAAAAAAAGCCACCTTTACCGTTCGCGGTTCTTTGGCCCAAATTGTCTGCACAGAAAAAATTCCCAATGCGCATCCCAGCAGTATAAAACAAAATATCCTTTTAAATAAAATGCATTTTTCTCCCATAAAGCTCCCTTTATCGCCCTTTGGTGTTATTATTTTCTTCTGCATATATCCGGTAAATATCCGTAGACACGATTCCCTTCAAAACATTCGCTGCGCAGCGGCGTATATCTTCTTCCGAAACGGTACCATCCTTTACACCCGCAAGGATTCGTTTCTTCGCAGCCTTGGAGCCAGGCATGATAAGATCATTTCCTGCTGCAATCGCCTTCGCGTCATCCCCAAGTTCCTTTCCTGTTGCATACCAGTCTGTCATGACAAGTCCGTCAAAGCCCCACTCATTACGCAGTACCTTCGTCAACAGCTCGTAACTGTTATTGACATAGGTACCGTTTACCTTATTATAGCTCGACATCACAGCGCCCGGATGCGCTTCCTCCACAACAATTTCAAAGCCGCGCAGATAAATCTCACGCAGTGCACGCTCGCTGACGTTTGCATTGGTCTTATTTCGGTTATCCTCCTGATTGTTACAGCAAAAATGTTTTATCGTGACATAGTTGCCCGGGATTCGCTGAACCCCCTTGGTAATAGCCGCCGCCATTTTTCCGGAAACAAGCGGATCCTCGGAATAGTATTCGAAGTTACGTCCGCAAAGTGGGTTGCGATGAATGTTGAGTGCCGGGGCAAGCCAGTAGCTCACACCATATGCTTTCATTTCCTCACTCACAGCATAGCCGACTTCTTCCACCAAATCGGTATTCCACGTCTGTGCCAGCGCCAACCCTACCGGAAAAGCAGTTGCAAACTGGTAAATCAACGTATCCTTCTCTATGTCTCCGAACATAAACTTCTTAATCCAGCCCGGAAGATAATTCATCAGGGAAATCCACGCATCCACCATCTTTACCTTTCCTTTTTTGGTAACCGCGGATGTACGTTGCAGACGCAGACCTGCAGGTCCGTCTGCCACACAAATATTCGGAATATTTTTAGCAAGCAGTTTTCCTGTCGTACTGCCTGCTGCACCCGGCGCTTCAAAGTAGCATGTCCCGCCTGACAACATTCCGGAGCCGACCGTAAGCTCTGCCTCTTCCTCCAAGGTCAGTGCTCCTAGCAGCCTGTCTGTCTCTTCCGAAACATAGACTGCCGGATTCTCATAGACACATGTTCTGGTCACAAATACCGCCGCTTCCATCGATACATGCGGCACATTCTCCCGTATCACTTCCTCTGCACGGACTGCCGGTTCTATCTCTTCAAAAGGAATCCGCTGCTGGCAGATATAATGTGTTCTTACAAGAATCACGTCCCGCTCTAAATCTACCACACCGCAGACGTGAGTCTGATTGCTTGCATTGCCCACTCGTAATATGTAAGCGCCACCTTCCAAAATCTTTGCCGCTTCACTTTCATCGTAGCTCGCAGCACCTGCCATATCAAACTCCAGCGTAATTGTCTCGGACTCTCCCGGCAACAGAACCCGGGTTTTTTCAAAAGCTACCAGCCGTTGATATTCTTTCGCCAGCTTCTTCTGCGGGCAACTGACATACAACTGAACCACTTCTTTTCCGGCATAAGTATCCCCGGTATTGATCACTTCTACACAGACTTTCACCTTTGTCTGCTCCGTGGTAACCGATTTCGGCGTTATCGCAAAATTGGTGTAGGATAAACCATATCCAAAATGATACTTAGGCTCAACCTGAAAGCTGTCAAAGTAACGATAGCCAACATAGATACCCTCTTTATAATATTCCTCCTCCAAATTTCCGTTGAGATAGCTGTATTCATTGGCAAACGGAATATCCTCATAGCGTTTTGCCCATGTATCTGCAAGCTTACCCGACGGACTTACCTTGCCGCTTATTAAATCCGCAAACGCCTGTCCGCCTCTTCCTCCTTGCTGACACAAAAAAATCACAGCATTAATTCCTTCAATCTCATCCACAAAATTCATATCAAAAGAAGAACCAACGTTGATAACCACAATCATCTTCGCATAGACACGTGCACAAATCGCAATGTTCTGCACCTCTGTCTCCGATAACTTGTTATCCCCATTGTACAGCTTTCTGTCCGCCCCCTCACCTGCCTGTCTGGACACGACATAAATGCAAGTATCTGTATCCGACTGTGCGATATCCTGCTCCGTGACCGGGCCGCCAACCGGATATTGATACGGATTGCTCATCAAGTTAAACAATTCCCCCAGATGAAACGGACTCAGTTTCTTTTTAAATTCTCTGCCATACGCCTCTTCCCCCTCTTTATAAAGGCGCGCATACTCGTCAATCCACCGCTGCGTCGTCACCGTAAATCCTGCGTTTTCCAATCCTTCCATCACGCTTACCGCATGGCGCTCGTTTACCTCACCCGAGCCTGTTCCGCCCTTGATTGTCATCGCTGCTCCTGCTCCATAAAGTGCAATCTTTCCCGGTTTTATCGGCAGACATCCATCGTTTTCTAGCAATACGATGCCCTCTAAAGCCGCCCGATACGCAATTTCATTATGTGCTGCCTCAAGCGGTGTCTCCGCATCTGTAAACGCTGCAAAATTCTTGACTTTCGCCTCCATAGCATTTCCCTCCAAATGTACCTTCTCTGAACTAAAAATCTTTCTTAAATTATATAACTTCTTCTCATTTTTGTACATGCACACATGTGAGAAAAGTACTACCCTATGATATGATTTTTTAGAATTTGTTTGTAAGAAAGGGGAGTTATACAAATGTGCTTTGGTGGGTTACCGCTATCATACTAAGAACGCGTATTTTCGACGCTTTCAATGCCCCATCATGGAGTCATCATAGACAATTTGCATACACACCGGGAAAATTCAAGCCTTGGATTGCGCCGGGGATTCTGTTATCCGGTCTGCGTTTTCCAGCGATGCAAACTATCCGCTTGTATTCCCATCAGACCTTTTTGCTGACAAAAAAATTCTGGCTCCTTATAAAGCCAGAATCTGGTTACGTGCTGATGCCTCGTCGGATTGTAGCTAACGCTCACCAACTTCTTTCATCTGCGCATTTATCTTATTTGCAATGCCCCGCATACGCGCAACATCTACCTTGCATACCTTTCTGTCATAGGTATAGAATCCGTTTATCTCGTCCTCGACATCCGAGACCTGCGTGTATACACAACCGCAGGCACCGGATGCGATAATAGGGTAAATCAGCTCCTCATAGCGCACCTCGATACAGTCCGTCAATTCTTTACTGTCCTTGCAGACACCATAGCCATAACTGTTGTATTTCCCGTAGATATGCCCCGGAACCATATAGGAATATCCGCCAAACTCCGATAAAAGCATCGGGCGCTCATCCGGTATCGGCTTGTTGTCTCCGAAATATACATGATAGCTGTCAAAGTCGCTCTTTGTCTGTGCAAACCAGCCTGAGGTCGCATCATAAAGCCTGGTCGCATCTGTCTGCTTTGCCCACTCGTACATGCGATCACTCTCAAACTGTCCCCAGCCCTCATTAAAAATGGTATAGGCTATAATACACGGATGATTGTACAGGTGTTTTTGCGTCTCTACCATGTGCTTCTCAAATATCTCTTTCACTTCTCCCCGCACATAATGCTTGGTATCATCACGCTTCTGCATACCGATGGTCGGCAATGCAGTGTCACGGATAAATGAATAACTTCCGTTATTTACCATATCCTGCATCACAAGCATCCCGTGCAAATCACAGTAGTAATAAAAACATTCCGGCTCTATCTTGATATGCTTTCGCAGCATATTGATGCCGAGCTCTTTCATTCTTAAAATATCGCGCTCGTATTCCTTTTCCTTCGCCGGCAAATAGATACCGTCACAAAAATATCCTTGATCGAGCACACCGTTTAGAAAAATCGGCTCCCCATTTAAGCATACACGATTCACCTCGTTTATCTTATGAACCGCAATCTCACGCAACGCAAAATAGGTCTCTACGAAATCCTCTCCCACCGTAATCGTCGCGCGATACAGGTAAGGGTCCTCCGGAGACCATTTTCTTAGAACATATGCTTCGCCTTCTGCCGTTCTTATCTGTTTAAAATCGATAACTGTCTTCCCGTTGTCAAATGTCTGTTCATAGACTGTTCCATCATGCAGCCGAACCGACACCTTTCCTGCCACAGATTTATCGTTCTCTGTACACGTACTGCTCTCCCTGCGTACTCCGCTCTCTGTATTTTCTCCGAGCTCTCTATCCTCCGCACCGCACATCTCAATCTCGATACGCACTCGTGTCTCATCCGGCGTAATGCGCAGATTGTTTATGTAAGTCTCCGGCACTTCCTCGTACCACACCGTCTGCCAGATACCGCTTACCGGCGTATACCACATGCCCCCGCGATTTCTGCGCTGTTTCCCGTAAGGATAACGATGTGACAATTTATCCGTTACTTTCACCACCAGATGATTTTCCCGTTGCACCAACGGTGTAATATCAAACGAAAACGGCAGATAGCCTCCCTCGTGTTTTCCAAGACATGTACCGTTCAAAAAAATCTCTGCGACCTGGTCCACCGCACCAAAATGCAGAATTGTGCGCTTATTCTCCTGCGGTTTTGATTTGAACTCACAGGTGTATTCCAGATACTTTCCTACCCGCTTTCCATAACCGGACAATAGAGACTGTGGCGGGAACGGCATCCGAATGTCATTGCCGTTTAGCTTCCACCCATCATTCAGATTCACCCAGTTCTGACGCTTTAGCTGTGGTCTCGGGTAATCCTTCCAGCACTCTTCTCCCGCCAGCACACGCTCCCCGGCCTCACTGATTAAACGGTAATGCCCATGACGCATCATATGAAAAATTGCTGCCAAAATAAAAAGCAGGCACAGCGCCGCCAAAAATGCAGCTAAGAAGATACACTCGTCCGGCAAGAAGGACGTCGTGCCGTCATTATTCAAAACAACTTCTGCATCGGAAAGAACCGCAGCACCGATGGCAGGCCCGATGATTCCCGGTATCAGCACCTGACCAATCATACGGATTCCCTGAAACTGTCCCGCCTTTTGTTCCGGAATATGGTTACGAATCATCGCACCAAAAACCGCCATACCAGTCAGATAGCCTGCCATCATAAGAAGCGAGCCAATAAACACGACACCCGTTTTTCTCCCAAAATACAAAAGAACATATCCCGCCATCAATATAAGAACCGTCGGCATCACAGAACTTTTAAAACCCAGCATATCAAACAGCCTGCCATAAAACGCCGTGATAACCGTTGCAATCACAATCGCAGGTGCCAGAATAAGCACATAGTTTGTCATGCCAATCCCTTTCTCATAATAGAGAATCAGATATGGCATATAAATCTGAATGGAAATATTAAATACAGCGAATGCTCCGATGACCGCATATAACAGCTTATTCTCTGCAAGCGCACGCGGGCGGAAACTATAACATACCATCTCAAGGTAATGATACTCGCCATATGTATGTGCAATCTCCGGCTTATCCACAATCAAAAACAGCCCTAATATACCGATTGCAAGCACTGCTCCTCCGATAATAAGGAAAATCGCCGTCCAACTGCTGCTCTGTTCCAGGTCAAACGAAAGAAAGACTCCGAACACAACCAATATTGCCACCAGCGGCATCATTACATGGATTCCCTCGATACGTCCGCGTGTGTTTTCATCGCCCCAGTCTGTCATCCATGCATGAAACGCCGCATCGTTCGCCGCAGAGCCAAAAAAAGTCATCACACAGTCCAGAATAATAACGCAGGAAACACCAAGCGTCGCCGCCGCAACGGTGTTTCCTGCAATCATCGTTAAGACATCTACCCGAATCAACGCAAACGCCAGTATCGAGATGCCCCAAAGAATATAGCCACCGCAGATAAAAAGCTTGCGCTTGCCCACATAATCTGACAGCGCCCCCATCAGAACTGTCGTAAGCGTCGCCGTGGCCGCACTCGCCCCCACCATAAGCGAGATTTCTCCCGCCGAAGCGTGAAACATCTTATAAATGAATACGTTCAGATACATGTTCTCAACAGCCCATGCAATCTGTCCCGTCAAGCCAAAAATGATAAGTGCCACCCAGAACTGCTTCTTTTTTGTTTTTTCCATTCCCCTTATATACTCCTATAAAAACCTTTTTACCTCCTGCGGTACCCCTGCAAACTGCGTCGCTCCATGCGCGCGCAAAAACGCCTCATCACGGAATCCCCAAAGTACGGAAATGCACGGCAATCCTGCATTTTTTGCAGTCATGACATCCACCTCGGAATCTCCGACATAAACCGCTGTCTCTGCAGGCATATGAAGTTCCTCCAATGCTTTATATACCGTATCCGGCGCCGGCTTCTTTAAAACCCCTTCTTTTTCACCGATTGCTACCGGCACAATCCCCTCAAAATAAATCTCTGACAGCTCTTTTACCGCACTATCTAACTTATTGGAAACGATTGCAAGTGCATAACCTTCATCTTTCAATTCCCGCAGCAACTGCAGCACACCGTCATATGGCTTGGTCTTATCATTGCAATGTACACCATAATACTCCTTGAACTTTGTAAAAGTCTCTTCAAACCACGGATTCGCAAATCCCTCCGGAACCGACAGTTCCATCAGCCGCCGCACGCCGTTTCCGACAAATCTGCACACCTCGTCAATCGTGCGCTCGGGCATCCCCATCTCGCGCAATGCATAGTTTACTGCGTCTGCAAGATCTTCTAATGTATTTAACAAGGTTCCGTCCAAATCAAAAATAACGGTTTCATATTTTCTCATCATCTCTGCCTCATTCTCTTTGTCTCTTTCCCGTCCGTTTCTCTACTTCACGCTGACTTCCCCTGCCAGCACGCGCTTATAGTCCTCATAGTTCTTCGCAAGTAACGTCGGTGTGTCCAGCCCATACGGACATTTGCTCTTACATTTTCCACAATGCAGGCAGTCTTCAATCTTCTTCATCTTCTCCTGCATTTCCAGTGTGAGCTGTGCATCGGACGGTGCACGGCGCAGCATCAGCGACATTCTCGCGCAGTTGTTAATCTCAATGCCGACCGGGCATGGCATACAGTAGCCACAACCTCTGCAGAACTCTCCGGCAAGTTCCTTTCTGTCGTGCTCAATAATCGCCCTTATCTCCTCTGTCATTACAGGCGGATGAGCGATATAAGAAATAAACTCCTCCAACTCGTGTGCACGCTGCACGCCCCAAATTGGAAGCACATTCTCATACTGTGCCTCAAATGCATATGCGGCAGCGGAATTTGTGATGAGTCCTCCGGAAAGTGCTTTCATCGCGATAAAGCCCATGCCCGCTTCTCTGCATTTCTCCACCAAAGCAATGTCACGCTCACTTGCAAGATAACAGAACGGGAACTGCAACGTCTCATATAAGCCGGATTCGATGGCTTCTTCTGCTACCGCAAGCCTGTGATTGGTGATGCCGATATGCCGAATTTTTCCTTGCGCCTTCGCCTCAATCATCGCCTCGTAAAGCCCTGTTCCGTCTCCCGGCTTCGGACAGAACGATGGATTATGGAACTGGTAAATATCAATGTAATCGGTTCTCAAATTGCCGAGAGAGATCTCCAAATCTCTCCAGAACTCCTCTGCATTTGACGCGGCTGTCTTTGTTGCAATATAGACTTTTTCACGCATTCCGTCAAACGCTTCTCCCAACTTTTCCTCACTGTCTGTGTAAAATCTTGCCGTATCAAAAAAAGTAATTCCTGCCTCATAAGCGCGTCTTGCAAGTTTCACCGCATCCTCCGTGCTGATTCTCTGAATCGGAAGTGCGCCAAATCCGTTCTTGTTGACTGTGATTCCTGTTTTTCCAAGTGTTATTATTTCCATGCTCGTTTCCTCCTTTGTTTATGGTTCATTCAAATACGGGAAAAACACCTCGCTCTTTCCCTTTTCATCAAACATATTATTATATTGCAGAATCTCATAATCATGAATCCACTCTGCTTCTTCCTCCGTCGCTTCCTCAAGATGCAGAAATCTGCCCTCGGATTTCGAATAATAGCCGCGTGAATTGATTGCCGGTACGACCTCCATCATGTCGAGAAGGAACCGATTGTATGCCGGAAGCGTCAGACCCGCTCGCTCAAGCGCCATAGAGGAAAGGAAGTTAAGGCTTGTAATCTCCACCGTCTCCTCCTCGCTCTCATAATTTGTCCAGATAAAAAACGGCACCGTATAGAGCGCCTGCAGCTCATCGGTCGTAAGTCCGGATAATCCCTTTCCGTTTAAGTACGGATAAAAGCTGGCAGAAAGGCTCGGTTGATGATCTCCAAAAAAAACGATTTCCACCGGTTCATCCACATTTTGAAAATAAGAAATCAAATACTCTAATGCCGCGTCACTCTCGTGTACCAAGGACAGATACTGGTTGACATCCGAATAGTTTGTTCCGAGCATGCGCACCTGTTCGTTGAAGTTATCGTACTTCTCCGTATAGCCGCCATGGTTCTGCATCGAAATGCTCATGATGAATAAATCCTCATTCGCCGCGCGGCTCTCATAACGTTCAATGATGCTCTCATAGAGTTCCTGATCGGTAATATATTTCCGCAGCATCTGCGTCTGGTCAAAATCATCAATAAAATACATCTCATCAAATCCCAGATTCGGATAGACCGTGTTGCGGCTCCAGCCGGTCTCATAATAAGGATGCATTGCCACACAGGTATAGCCCTCATTTTTCATATTTGAAACAATCGATGTCGGTGTATCCGTGATGTACTGCTGGTAGACGACCGAACCGCCCGGCAAAAATGCCATCGAATTGCCTGTCATAAACTCCCATTCGGAATTCGGCGTTTTCGCACCAAATACGGAGGAGAGTGCATGACCTTTTATTGTATTCTCCGTCAAGGAATCGTAAAACGGTGTCAGTTCAATATTCGTGGTAAACTCACCCACAACGCTAAGGTCCGCATAAGACTCACTCATTACTACGATAATCGTCGGCTTCTCACCGGAAAAATCTGTGCCATTTTCCGTCCCTTCCAAATCCACGTTTTCGGTATATCGCGCCTCAAAAGCCTCTACCACATCCTCAGAATACCCCTCCGGTTCACCTATGAAACAATCACGCACACTGAGAACAAAGTTTAAGATATATCCGTTCCGATAGCTCCCTTTCTGCTCCCACGTCTCTGTTGTAATGCTCTGGCTTTTTTGCCCGATATATACCGCGCCAAGCACTGCAAGCGAAACGCATACCAGCGTCATCCACATCCGCTTCTTAAATGTCACATGCAGCCTGCGCAAAAGTGCGACGTAAAGTGTAGAAAGCAGTATCACATATCCGGCTCTGTCATCCAGGACAAACTCATAGTTTCCTGCAACGGACAAACCCGTCTGAATGGATTTCAAGTCACTGAAAATAAATTCATTTCCGCGAAACAGATAAACGAAATAGTTGATGCCTGCCACGCTCATCAGGAATATGTGCGATATCATACAGCCCAGTCCTGTATTATTGGTAGCCGCCTGCATGACCAGAAATACCACCAGACAGCAAACAATGTTCAAAAACATCTTTTCCTGTGATATTTTAGCGCGAAGCTCCGCATCCAAGAGAAGATACTGCACATGGTATGCCGTAAAAAGGCTGCTGCCGCCAATCATAAGCGCAGCCCAAAGCCAAGACAGCCTCTCGTTAAGTTCAATCTCCAAACTCTTGATACAAAAATAGATTACTCCAAACCCAAGTAGGGCGTATACTGAGAACCTGATATTCATAAACAGTGCCGTTGCCAGTATCATCGCAACCGCCGTTTTTCCAATATTTTCCCTTTTAAAATAAAATTTTATCTTCATAATAAACTTTATTTTATCATTACCAATGGGTTTGTCAATTTTTCCTCCAAAAGTTCGCCAAAAAATCACAAAAAGAATCCATAAAGTGGTGCATTATATATTCCGCTAAAGGAAATTATGCACTGCTTTATGGATTCTTTTTGTAATTTTTAGTCATATGTATCCTTACGTCCCTGGATTCTTCGAGCTATCACAATAAACAGCCCTAATATAAACGGGAAAATAAAGGTGGCAAACCGATACAAAAGTGCGGCAGAACCGGCAAGTCCGGTTCCTACAATCCCCGCAAACAAGGAGGTAAATACAAGTTCCGTCGAGCCAATACCTCCCGGTGCAGGAATCACCGCTGCAAGCATGATAGAAAGTGATGTCACTGCCATCGTCTGCACCAGCGTTACCTCCGTATGCCCTGCAAATATCAAATACGGAATTCCATACCAGAATGCATTTCGCACCGTGCTGAGAAGTATAACTTCTACTACCAGCCTCTTTTTCTTGATAATGTGCTTTGAAGCACGCTCAAGCATCTGACATTCTCCTCGCAGCGAAGCAATCTGCACATCAAATCTTCGGTTCAGCTTACGGTCCAACCAATCCAGAAACTGAAACAGTACTTTATGAAAAGCAGTAGAGCAACACAATAAAATCAAAATCAAGGTAATTATAATTGTCACTGCATAACCTGCCATCAGAAGCCACATATAGCTACTGAAGTGCGCGTACATATAATTCCAGCTAACACAAAAAAATATTACTGAGAATAGCGCAATGCTGATTTTATGAAACGCGTATTGGAGCATATATAGTCCAAATCCGATCGAATGCTCCACCCCGTTCTCGCCCAGATAAATCACTGCCGCAACGCCCGCACCACTGCCGAGGGTTGCCACACGGTAAAAGGAACAGAAAAATGCATTTCCCACTCCCTTTCCGTAGGAGAAATCAGGATTATATTCACGAGCCAAAAGCATCGTAATCAATCCCTCCATCAGGTGATATCCCACTGTCATCGCACAAATCCCGATAATCACGGACGGCATTGTCTTTGCAAGCTGCTCCATAATCGGTCCTGCCGTATCGCGGAATGTATAAATAATCGCGCCTACAAACAGCAGCACGACTCCCCATTTTAATATTTGTTTTTGTGTCTTACTGATAATAATCGCCCCTTATCTTTTCTTAAAGTTCGTATATCCCTTTTGTTGATATGGATGCTCTTTCCAAAGCTTATCAGCAGTCTCTTTCCACTCGCAGGCATACTCCATACATTTGCCGCAAAGGTGTTCAACCGGCTCTGCCTCCTCCACATCGGTGGAATGTGCATTCGTCTCTTTTACCATGCGCTGCAGAATCTCCGGATTCTCAAGCATCGGGCATGGCCGTAGCATATTATCATTAAATGGCTGGTTATCCCGATATGCCATAAACAACGGCTGTTTTAAGCATTCCAGCAGAGATTTTTCCCTGATGTTCGCACCGGAATAGTGGATAAATACACACGGCTCCACGTCCCCCTTGGGGTTGATGTGACAATAGTTTCTGCCACCTGCAATACAGCCTCCGACGAACTCTCCGTCGTTTTGGAAATCCATAACAAAAATTTCCTTGCCGCCCTCCATCGCACGAACTTCACGGATTCTATGATAAATATACTCCCTCTGCTCACTTGTCGGCATCAGTTCCGGTGCCGCCTTCATACCTACCGGCATCAAATGGAAATACCATGCAAACCGGCTTCCATGCTCAATCAGCAAATCGAAGAACTCGTCGGAAGTGACCGCATCCATGTTTTTACGAGTATAGCATACGCTATTGCCAAAAATCAATCCATTTTCATGCAGCAGGTCCATGGCATGGATAACCTTCTGGTAAACGCCATCTCCGCGGCGGAAATCATTGGCATCCTCAAAGCCTTCCAGACTAATGGATAAGGACAGATTGCCCACACGCTTCATCTCATCACAGAATGCCTGATCTACTAAGGTTCCGTTTGTGTAACAGTGGAATGCACATTCATTATGCTTCTCACACAGTTTGATAATATCGGCTTTACGCACCAGAGGCTCCCCACCGGTCATCATATAAAAATAGATTCCGAGCTCTTTTCCCTGTGTTACGATACTGTCTAACTCATCGTATGTAAGGTTTAGTTTGTTTCCGTACTCGGCTGCCCAGCATCCGGTACAATGCAGATTGCAGGCACTTGTTGGATCCATAAGAATCAGCCACGGGATATTGCAGTCATGTATCTCTCTCATCTTACGGATTGTCTTTGTTCCCTGAAATGCTGCCTGAAATCCTAAATTCAGTGCCGTCATCTTTGCAACATGCGGGTCTGTTTCATCTAAAAGTCTGTTGACATACCGCATCCATTTATGATCCGGGTTCTGAATCATTGCTCTTGCACCTTCATAAGATTCCTTGGTAAACTGGTCACCCATAAATTTTTCTGCAAGGTCTACAATATGAAGCAGTCCTTTTTCCCGATCCTTATTCAGACTTTTGAGTGTCATATCGATTGCTGCGCCAAATGCTTTTCTCTCTACTGTTTGTGTAAAATTTGCCATAATTACCCTCCCTTTCTTAGTTTGAAGTATACAAAGCTTTCCTCATTTTTTACATATGCAATAAAGTTTAAATGTCGCTAACTGATATACATTTTTGTTTATTTGTCTATCAAAAGCCGACATTTTCAGACATAATTCATCAAGAAACGCTCTCTTCTAACAAAAAAAGGAGACCGGAATGGTCACTATCTCATAATAGTGACCAACCCGGTCCGGCATTAAAACTCTCTGATATTTTCCTCCACAAGCTTCATCAGACGCGTCCGTGCTTCTACGCTCGCCCACGCAATATGCGGTGTGATGATAAGCTTCTCACTATCCTTTATCTCCCTGAGCGGATTATCGGCAGTCATCGGCTCTACCGAAAGCACATCCAACCCTGCTGCCGCAATCTCTCCCGCCTGCAATGCATCCGCCAAATCCTGCTCCACCACAATCGGCCCACGACCAAGATTGAGAAAGACTGCCGTGTTTTTCATCTTATGGAATGCCTCTGCATCCATCAAACCTTCCGTATTTCCATCCAGCGGTGCATGCACAGATACAATATCTGCTTCCGTCAAAAGTGTCTCAAAGTCCACACGTTCATACCCCGGCTGATCATTCTTCCCTGAGGTTGAATAATAGATAACGCGACATCCGAACATTTTGGCAATATCTGCCACCCTGCGGCCAATCGCTCCTAATCCGACTATTCCCCAGGTCATCCCGCTTAATTCATGGAATGCACGGGCAAAATGTGTAAATGTCGTATCGTTTACATACTTTTCTGATTTCACATAAGAATCATAATAAGGCAGCTTTTCAAGCAGATAGAATAACAGTGCAAATGTGTGCTGTGCCACCGTCTCCGTGGAGTATCCTCCAACATTACGCCATGCAATTCCTCTTTTTGCGAGGTATTCCTTATCCAGGTTGTTCGTACCGGTCGCCGTCACGCACACCAGTTTTAGATGCTCTGCTTCTCCGATGGACTGCTCGTTGATTACTACTTTATTCAATACGATAACATCCGCATCTTTTGTTCGCTCTCTCGCCTCCTCCGGCGTGGAGAATCCATACTTTACGACTTCCCCCAGTTCATCAAAACCGGACAAATCGATGTCATCGCCAATCGTCTTGGCATCCAAAAATACAATCTTCATCTATGTAACCTTTCTCTATGTCTGCAGATACTGCTTTAATGCTTCCATCTGTGCTTTTGCAACCTCGTATCCTTCCTCATACAGACGGCGCAGTTTTACCGTATTCGTCTCTGTTCTTCCCACGCCGTAAGTGTCCTCCGGTGCAATGACAAACACCTTACCCTTCTGCTCCAAATCAGCAAGCTGCTTCATACATTCATTGTAGCGCTCCGCGCGCAGGTTCAGTGCCTCAACCACCTTGGGATACTTTTTATAGAGATGATTCGTCAGTTTGATTGCCTTCTCTTCTTTTTTTACATAATCACGCGCTCTCGTCAACACGACAACCAGCTTGTCACAGCCTTCTTCAAAAGCGTGTTCATACGGAACGGAATCTGCGATACCACCATCCAGATAATAGCGTTTTCCGATTTTTACCGGCGGGAACAGAATCGGCAAAGAACAACTTGCCACCAGCGTATCCTTCATATCCCTGTCCCTTGGCACTTCCAGATATTCCGCCCTTCCGGTGTGCAAATTGGTCACTGCTGCCTCTACCTTTCCCTCATAGCGCGCAAACGCATCATAGTCAAACGGCAGCAATTCATTCGGCACCTGATCAAACACAAACTTCGTATTGTAATATGCTTTCTCACTGCGGTTAAAAAGATGTCGCATACCCATATAGCGCTTGTCCGCCATATACTTTTCCATCACCTCTAAGTTTCTGCCTTTCTGCCCGGAAAGATAGGAAACGCCAAAAGCGATTCCGGCCGATACCCCAATAAAGTAATCCGGCATCAATCCTTCTTCCAGAAAAACATCCATTACCCCGCAGGAGAAAATTGTCCGATTTGCTCCGCCTTCAAAGACCATTCCTAACTTCATATTTCTGCCTCACTTAACTGTCTATTCCACTTCTTTGCTTGGCATAATGTCACTTTTTACAACGTACATTGTAACTCCACGGATTTCTTTTACTTTTACAATCGTGCCTGCTTCAAATGTCTCGTTTTCGTGATAGGCTCTTGCAGTCCATTCCTGACCTTTGTATACTGCTGTTCCTGTTCCGCGCAAATTATCTACCGCCTCCGTCAAGCAGACATTCTCATCCAGAGCCTGCTCATAATTCGTCTTTACCAAGTAAGGCTTAAAATACTTTAATGCCCATGGTCTCGTAAAAATCAGCAGCACCAGTGACACAATCACAAAAATTGCAAACTGCCATATTTCACTAAGACCCAGTGCATAGCAAAGCAGCGCAGCCAATGCACCTCCCGCAAACCAGATAGAAGTCAATCCTACGGTTGCTATCTCAACCGCTGCAAAAAGAATAATCAACCCAATCCAAACAATCGCCATCATAATTATCCCCAGTCCTTTCTTTTGCTATGTATGCTACTATCTTAAATTAATACCTACTATAGCATATTCCAAATTTCATTTCCATGGTTAATTATATGCATTTTTCTGCCGAAACATATAGTAGAATTCTATGGGGAGGAATCATCATGGCCAAAAATACTTATATCGGAGCCGGCACCACCTTAAGCTCCAATTATTATATGCGTAATTTCTATGTATCGAATAGAAACGCGCGTACTCCTTCAAAACGCAAAGACATAGATAATTCAGAACTGGCTTTAGCGGATGGAATGGCGCTTCGTCGCGCCATCAAGCAATTAGTTTCCTTGAAATTTGATGATGAGAAAGACTCTGATATCCGCAACAGTGTTAAGGCTTTTATAGACACTTTCAATAACACGCTAGACTCCACTTCGGATTCTACAGACCACGCCTTGAACCGAAGCATGAAGCAGTTAAAGTCTATCGCACAGGAATATGCATCTGACCTGGATAAAATTGGTATCACTGTGAATAGTGACGGTACACTTACCCGCCGCGATACACTTTTTACGACTGCCAGCCTTTCAAAGTTTGAAAAGCTGTTTTCATCCGGCTCTGATTTCATCCAGCGCACATCCGCTTGCGCAAAGCGGATTGAGCGCCGCAGCGATGCGTTGTCTGTCACCGAGAAGCATCAGAAACTACTAGAAAATACCTCAAACCAGACGGGCAGCACAGTTGATACGACCGCTGTTGCACAGTTGATTTCCGATAGTACGGATTTGGATACGCT
The DNA here is from genome assembly GCA_022771695.1 of Roseburia sp. Classification (GTDB taxonomy): domain Bacteria; phylum Bacillota; class Clostridia; order Lachnospirales; family Lachnospiraceae; genus Roseburia. The sequence goes on from JALEKJ010000036.1 coordinate 74,567, forward strand.
TTTAAATACCGGTATCGGGCAGAATGTGAATGTAGTATTATAAAACATAAACGGGGAATGTATATTCATGTGATATACATTCCCCGTTACTCGTTATGCCTTCTCTACCGGCACCCAGATTTCACTGTAGTTCTCCTCCGGATTTTCACATGGCGGTGTATACATCTCAATATTGTAGTTACCGGCAAGCTTGTATGCTTTGCAAGATGGCAGCCATTCACTCCAGATTTTTGTGTTTACATCCTGTAATGCTTTTGGCAATGCCCCACGACAAGGGAATACCGCCCATGTGCCTGCCGGGATTACTCGCGTCTCATATCCCTCCGGAATTTCATTCCATGGGATATAATTATCTGCAATGAGGTAATCAAAATTTTTCCCGTCACTGTCTATGCAAATTCCATACATACCGCATACGATTTCGCTTTCGTCGCTTCTCATATGCTCCTGCCAAAATTTCGGAATCTCTTCATAGGAAGTCTCCGTATTGAATTTACGTGACTTTCCCATAACCGTAAACTGTGCCTTTTCAACAATCTTGTACTCTAACATCGTACCACCCTCCAGTGTAAGTTTTATTTTCAGCGGTGCAAAAGATTTCAGTTTGCTCCCTTTTTCTTTTGCCACAGAAGGATTTACCCCATGAAATCTCGTGAAGGCTCTTGCAAAACTATCCGGCGAATCATAGCCGTATTTCAATGCAACATCAATCACTTTGCAATCGGTAGAACAAAGCTCCTGTGCCGCAAGTGTCAGACGGCGGTTTCTTATATACTCACTAACCGTAAATCTGCATAATACATTAAATATTTTTTGGAAATAAAAACTCGACACATACGCTTTCTCAGCCACTTCATTGATATCGATATCTTCCGTTAAATTTTCTTCGATGTATGCAATCGCATCCGCAAGTCCTTCGTTCCATCCCTTCATGGGTTCTCTCCTTCTCTTTGCTGTAATTGCATGATACCGGAACACATAGATTGTTTCCCGACTCTTTGTGCTCTTTTGTGTCGGATTCGGCAATTCGTTCCCTTACATCTATATAAACCTGCTTATCTGCACTCCATTTTGATGCCAATATCATTTCCGCTGACTTCCACTCTCGCATAGCTTCCACATACGACCGGCATCATCGGCGGCAAATGTCCCAAATCCACATCCATAATAACCGGAACCCCCAGTTCCTCTATGAGGTCACACACCGCATGATACTGGTCTAATCCCATCAAATCCTGTCCGAACTGCAACGGTCTTCCAATCAGGAACCCTTTTACATGGGAAAACCAGCCGGCATTCTTCATCTGCCAGATGGCGCGTCGGATTGCCATCACATTCAAATCACAGGCTTCTAAAAACCAAATGATTCCGTCTTCCTTATAACGCTCCGCAAACTCCGTTGTCTTATCATATTTTGTTCCAAGGAGATTCACCAGACAATCCATGCAACCACCAAGCAGACGGCCTTCCATTGTGACCGCTGTACCTTCTGTTTCTTTCAACCGATGCGCCTCCGGCAAAAATACATGTAACTTGCGTGGCTCGGTCACATTGTATGGTTCTAACGGATGCTCTTCGTCCTTCTTGCCTTCCTTTTCCCAGCAATCGTAGCCATATACGGTATCTTTCTGTCCGCGAAGCAGCGCATATGCATCATGAAGACTCTCGTGCCACGGTTCCATTCCAAATGCTGCCGCGCATGGTCCGTAGATGGATGCCGTATCACAGAGCGTTGCCAGCAGATAGGTCATATTCGTATTGTCCGAAAATCCCATATACCACTTCGGCTCTGCCTTACGTATCTGTGCAAAATCCACGTACTCCAATATCTCACACATTAACTCGCCGCCACCGCAGGAAATCAGTACATCATTTTTTTCACTGCAATAGTACTCCGTCAATTCCCTTCCACACGCCTGCGGCGTATTGCTGATTCCGATTCCGCTGCCTTCATAGCAGTTCGGTCCCAAGTCCAGCTTATGCCCTAATGCTTCAAATTTTTTCTGTGCGTTCATAAATCCTGACCGATATGGCTCAATATTACAACCAAATGATGGTGCCACAAATCCAATGGTGCCGCTTTCCGGCAAATATTTCGGATATCTCATAAAAAACCTCCGTCTGCTTTTTCTCTGTTTTGCATATAATATAGAACCATCTTAAGTCACATCAAAAATTCTTGCAATCTTTTTCTAATGCGTTATAATAGTATACATGCAGACATAGTACATCGGTAGTATATCAGCTTCCCAAGCTGAGGAGGCGGGTTCGATTCCCGTTGTCTGCTTCATTAAGAAACCCCGGTATTTTCAAGAAAGCCTTGATTTTACCGGGGTTTTACGTTTTCTGTTCTTGCGTCAAATGTATTGGTTTTGCGCAAAAAGTGCAACACGAAATGCAATATGCAACACGAAATGCAACACGGAATTTTATTAAAGTACAACATCATAGTTATGCACAAATGGACTCATGTTAAACACATTTATACGCAACAATAGTTACTTTCCCCTTTCCAGGATATCTCTTAATTTCGTACTTTTCTGGAAAAGCCTCTATCAATTGAGGCAACTTCACAAATCCATATGTTCTTGAGTCAAAATCTGGCTTCGCTCTTTTTATATAAGTTCCAGCCGCACTCACATTTACATATCCATCTTCATCTTGATACTTATCTGATGCAATTTTCAATAAAGCATGGATTTCTTCTAAATTATTGGTTGGATCTCCACTCATATTTTTGTTTTCTTGCTCATCTGTCTCTGCATCAGAAAGATTATCAGACTGCACCAATTCTTCCTTATCCTTATCTTTATCTATGTTTTCTAAAAAAACAAATTCATCACATGCATTCCTAAACGCCTCTGGTGTTTTCATTTCACCAACACCAATAACATATACACCAGATTCATGTAACTTAATCGCTAATGGTGTATAATCACTATCACTAGCCACTATTACAAATGCATCATACATCCCTTTATACAACAAATCAAGTGTATCAATAACCAATGCCATGTCTGTCGCGTTTTTTCCAGAAACATAATCAAATTGTTGCTGTGCTTTTATCGCCAATCGCTTCAATTGTTCTTCCCAATTTTTCAAAGTATCCTTTTTCCAATTCCCATAAGCACGTTTTACAACAATACGACCATGTGTAGATATTTCTCTAATCACACCTTCAATTTTGGCCAATTGAGTATTATCAGCATCAATTAACAATGCTATATTTTGTAAATTTCCCATCTTTAATATCCTCCACATGAAATATTTTCACTAACCATACTATAATTGTCTATATCTTACATAGCAAAGTCAATGCGTTTTATAAAATTTTTATTATTTTCTTTATAATGCTAATTTTCAGATTATAAAAGCCAGCGAGATTTCTCCCGCCGGCTTCTCAATCACTTCCTTATTACATTACGCTTTTACTACTGCCGCATCAAATCCTGCCGCTTTCAACTTCTCTGCAAGCTCCTTTGCGCTGTTGATGTTTCTGTATGCACCTGCCTGCACACGGTAAAGAGCGTTCTGGTCGCCTGCGGCCGTTCCTGCTCCCGGAAGAGAAGCTTCATCGTCTCTCTCATCATTGGTTGGCTCTTCATATCTCTGACCGGTAATGCCATATACAATGGCTTCTGCCACGCTCTTGTAATCATACAGCGCCACATCGTCCTTGTCGTCTACAAAGCAGCACTCAATCAGCATAGCTGGTGCGCTGGTCTTTCTAAGCACATAGAGACTAGAATTGATTTTCACACCGTCAGCAGGGCTTGTACCATCTTTTCTCAAACGGAATCCTGCAGACTTAAGTGCGTTTGCTACATTCTTTGCTGCAGAAAGAGCCTTGGAATCCTTGCTGTAAACGAATACTTCTGTTCCGCCAATGGAACCGTCACCACTGTAATCGTTCCGCCCGCTGTTGAAGTGAATAGATACGTCCAAATCCACCTCATGAGCATTGCACTTCTTCACGATGTTGGTCAGCACATTATTTGCGCTGGTACCGTTGTCTACAGTGCAATCATAGACCTCATGTCCGAGTGCCGACAGCAAGCGAATAACCTCATTTTTAACATTTCTGTTCTCAGTGGATTCGCGGATAATACCGATTGCTCCACAAGCTACTTTGCCGTCCGGGTTATGCCCGGCATGTACATTGATTCTCATAATTATTTTTCCTCCTTCTCTTCGTATCCTGTTAAATTCTCTGTCTGGCCCTTAATGTTCTTCACCAGCGGCAATAAGAACGCCGGAAGTTCAACGCCGATATCCTTCATGTTCTCAAGAATGCTGATAATTTCGTTACATACAATCCAGAGCGCAACGATACACGCCACTAAGAACGTGAACGGATAATTAAAACCTAACGTCGCAACGGTATACTGTATTAGTTGGTCGACAATCGCCCCGACTACTACGAGCAGCCACATCATGACCTTTTTGGTAATTCCCTTCATGCTCTTATACGAGCTGATTCCACCGTCCGCTCGGTACTTCGCCGCCAGCAATCCGGTAATATAATCAATGATATTGCAAGCCACCATGAGCAATGTAGGAATATACAGTACTCCAAGCAAAGATGACAGCAGACTTCCTACCGCCGTGAAGAATGCTTTGATTGTGTTTGTGTTTGTTTTCATCTTCTTCATATGTCCTCTCTTTCTTAAAATATAAAAAGAGCCGCACAACCAACCTAAAAGGTCAATTATACGGCTCTAACGGCGCTATTTTTGTTACTGATATTATAACACATACATTATGCTATGTGAAGATGCATATCACAAAGGAATGTCAACTCTTACACCATTCTGTCTCACTATCCTTGCAGGATTGCCAACAACCACGCAGTTATCAGGTACGTCCTTGTTTACGACAGCTCCTGCACCAATGGTTACGTTATCTCCGATGTGGATGCCACCGAAGATGGAAGCATTGGCATGAACACATACATTGTTTCCAAGTACCGGAAGTACTTCGCCATCGGCATTCGGTTGCCCTCCCCCTATGACGCTGTATGCGCCTATCGTGCAGTGGTCTCCTATTTTTCTTGCAAGCACAACACATCCCTTATGTCCCACAAATAATCCACCACCGATAATACCGGGTTCAGAAACAAGTTCCACGGCTTCTACTGTATTGAATATTTTTCTCAACATAGAAAACGGAATTTTACAACTTTCGCGAATTCTATAGACAAATATCGTTCTGAAAACAGAATCTTCATAGAGCAGAATTCTTATATTCTTTGATGAATACTCCCTGCCAGTGTAATTCAACTCTAAATATCGGTTATAGTCGTCCTTTATTTTTTGTTGAATTTCTCCATCCGCCTTGTTCAATATTATATTTCCAATCAGATATTTCATAGATAATATTCTTTTTAAGTGTTCTTTCATGACAAATTCTCCACATTTTTCTTCATTATATATTAAATCAGAAATAATGTAAAATGGTTATCTAACACACCTGATTAAGACATAAATACTGCATCCAAAACAATTTTATCGTAATTGCCGCTTCCACCAATATACACATTTATTACTCCATTCGTATCAATAGTAAAATGCCCCGCTGCACTAACACTATCATCCCGATATGCACTGCATATACCATATTTAGTGAAAATTGGTGCAACTGCTAATTTCCCCAAAGTGATTACGGTAAGCGCCGGAAACGTTCCAAGTATCGCTCCATTAAACATTGCAATACGTCCACACCCAACAAAACTAACCGCTTCCGTAGACGTTACATTTGTTGTCCAAGTCTCTATCCCATATGCATTAACTGTTTTCACATCGTTTATCTGGCTTTGCAAGCTTGCATCCACTTTCTCTCTGGTTGCTTTCTCTGCATTCAAATCGGCTGTAGATGCTTTTGTGGCTAAATCAGCAGCATTGGCTTTGGAACTTAAATCCGTGTTTATCTTCGCTAAAGTTTCGTTTTGCGAAGCGATTGCGCCGGTCACCGTTCCGTCTCCGATTTTCGAAATGTCAGATGTTCCAATCTTAGACGCAAGTGTTGACAGCTTTTCTGCCACCCAATTAATTGCAGCAACAATGCTTGTCTTTACCTCTGTGACAAGACTTGGTAGAGTTCCTATCTGATTCTGCAGATTACCAGCTGCATCCTCTGATAACTGCCCCTTAATTTCTTCAAACCATGCGATAAAATCAGCCTGCTCCTCTGATTTAAATCCTGCAAGGTCAGCTTGTACCTGATGATATATGAAATCTGTATCAAACTTACTCACAGAGGATATAACACCACATCTTTCCGTTTCATATCTGGTGTCTGTGATTCTCTGATTTGAGATTACGGTTGAATTTTTTGCAATGAACAAATCCGCCAAACCAATCTCCCATATAGATTCAGTTCTTGTCAATGTAGGTCTCACAGGGCTTGTTGCCGGCGTTCCCTCAAGAATATAGAAATCGCAAATTCTCTCACTGTCATTATCATTCAATCGCAATACAACCGTATCAATTCTGTCATATGTCGCGCTAGAAGCCTGCACAGCAAGCGTTCTCTGCGCTTCCTCAAGCTTCAAGCAGCCGTTGCACATTGCAAACCCAGGGGAAACAATTACATTCATACCATCTCCCGCACTCACCTGCATGTTTGTGGACGGGTTCGGCATTACTCCATCAGAAAAAAGCTGTTTGTAAAGCTTTCTTAATGGAGCCGATGTGATTGCCCTGTCATAAATCGGTGTTCCGTCTGTATCATATTCCACATGCGAATCTAAAGGATATCCTATCATATCATTTTCCTCCTATTTTTTAATAATAACCGGCGTTCCGAATTCCATTGTCATGGTCCATTGACCGGATTTCATAACTTCATAACAGCCTATAAGCCTTGCCTGTGCCGACAATCCTATCTCTGGTATCTCTATATTGCACAAATCCCCAATGTCGAAATCTTCCATGTACTCATAACTGCCCTCCATTGCATCGAATTCGACATTGATGATTTTTACTGCATTTCCTAATGCATTAATCCCCTCGTTGTCTAAAGCAGATTCAAGTTCTGATTCTGTGTAATCATTTCTATTCAGCGTCGATGATTCTCTTAAAAATTGATACAAATCTTCGCCTTCTTCCGTCAAAAACACTGCTCTTGATATATAAGAACTTACCTCATTTACAGACTGCTCATTTATCACAATACATGCATTTTTGTATTCCGTTTCATCTATCAGCACATTCGGATTCTTGATATTTCCATACTTGGTAGAAAATATAATGGGGTTGTTTCCATCTGCATTCTCTTCTGTCCTGTCAAGACCGATCCACACCTCAAATTTCCTCGCGCTGTTTACAAAATCATAAAGCACTCTGTACGACATGCCAGATGGTTTTAAGATGTCATATATCTTATAGCCAAGATATTCTCCATTCCTGTAATGAACAGAATACTTTCCACGACCTTTAGATGTTCCTGCTGTAATTCCAAGGTCAGAGCTCGCGGATTCCGTTGTTATTGTCTTAAATCCGTTAAAATACGCATATGCCACAGTCTCTGCTTTTCCGCTCTGGTAAACCCATGATGGAGCATTCGTGACATTTGATGTTCCATAAGGAAAAACAACGTGTCTATCAAGCTCTTTTTCAAGGAAATACCCGCTCAATTGCATGTAGCTGTATCCGTTCTGATTAACGAAATTCCGCTGTGTGACTTTCCCCATCTCTGGTCTGTCTTTTGTGTATATGTAACGGATATCCGGTGAATACTGTTTAAGTGGAATCTGTATGGAGAAATTACCGGATTCGTGATACTTCCTGTTCCATTGCAAATTCGTGAAGCGGAGCAAGGACACAATCTCATAATTTTTATTAAGTGCTATCGCATTAAAACTTTTCATTATGTATGCCCCCTATATAGCCCCGTAAAGCTTATTGTAATAAATTGACACATCTAACAAGTTGCTCCCTGTATCTGCATCAAAAGAAATCTCAGAATCTCCAACAACAAGTGCCATATCATCAAACGCTGATGTACGGTCACAGTGCCCGATATAATTCTCTCCATTTTTCTGCACGGTCGGCGGATTTTTCGTGAAGTCAATGGTAATAACATCTCCTAACTGCATCGTGTCAATCAAGCGGACATAATTACCATTAACTGTAAGCTTCGGGTTCACAACCTCTCCGCTCGCCTTAAAAACAGCTTTACAGAATGTCTCAACATCTCCATCATTTTCTAATACAATTAACTGGGCGAAGTTAAATCTACCGCCGGTGATGCCTTTAGGTGTTCCATCTGTGATGCTACACAAATATGGAAAGCCACACATCCCTTCAACTGATGCGATATTCTTGCCAAAATTGTCATAGCTTTTTAGGAACGGAGTAGGACATAGAAACGTGATTGTCATCGTCATTGTCCGATTTACATTACCACTCGGAAGGTCGAATTTATAAATCTTACCTTCGCACCAGCGCGTCACTCCCATATATGTGGAATATATCTTATACTCAAATTTGGGATTGAAGAAAGATAGTGCAGCCCTGCGTAACACATCATTCAGTACCGGATTTCTGGATTTTGCCACAATGGTTCTATCCTTTGGCGCGATTCTGTCGGATACGACGATGCCGCCGTCTCCAACGGCATTATCTACCGTGGTAATGTCGTTCTCGTAACTCCCGAAACCGTCCAATCCATCAGACGGTATGCGCCAATCAGTACCGTCAATATTAAATTCCCTAGAATCACTCCGCACAATGCGGATTTTTACTGTCTTATCCAAATGCAACACCTCTCATTAAGCCATATCTGCTTTCTACTCTAACTGCTCTTGCAAGCTCGTCCGGTGTGGAAATCTGCTGGTTAACATTGATTGTCTGATTGAAATTTCCAAATCCGCCAATGCCACCGGTTGCTCTCGCGCCAGACATATTTGCCTTCATTGTAGACATGCTAGCATTGATATTTCGCGTCATAGCATCCGGATTCATTAAATCATCCATTCCATCATCAAATCCTGCAACACACATCTTGCCTAGATATTCAAACTTTCTGGATGGTGAGTGTATATCAAGAGCTTCTTTTGCAGCATTAAATAAATTGCTCGCAAGATTCTTAACCTGATCTACCAGCCAATTCCATCCGCTACTTATTCCGTTCCAAATACCGTCAACGATATTCTTTCCAATACTTCCCCAGTCCATAGACTTAAATGAGTTTACAAGACTTAAGAATAATTGCGGAACTGCGGCTAATAAATGAGTCACGCTAACGACCATATACTGTGCTAATTTTGTTAGAATAGTAACTGCAGCGGATAACAGCTTTGGTATGTTTTCAATGATGGCAGAAACAAGCCTTGCCATTAATATTGGTGCAGCTTCTAAAAGCTTTGGTATGGCATTCATCAATCCTTCTAGCAGTCCAAGTATCAACTCAATTCCGGCTGATATGATATTGCCCAATGTGTCCGGATCTGTCAGTGCCATTGCTAAAGAAATAACTGCCTCTACACCAGCAACGAGCAAATCAGGTATTTTCTGTGCGATTCCTGTTATGAACTCTAAAAGCAACTCGCTTCCACCATTAAGCATTGAATCTGCGTTGTTTGTTATACCAGATAGAAGATTCATTACGATGTCATACGCAGTAGAAGCAAGAGTTGGAATAACCTCTACTATTCCGTTTGCGAGCGTTGATAATATTTCTCCTCCAGCACTCATTATTTGTGGCAAGTTCTGCTGCAATCCTGTCGCTAAGGATGAAATCATGTTAATGCCAGATTCCACCAAGTCCGGCAAGATTTCATTAATAATATCCGGAATTCTTTGAGCTATAATCGGAAGCAATTCTTCGATTAAATCTGCGATTGCATAAAGTGCTATTTCAACATGCGGTAGAACATTTTCTGCAACAATTTCTACTGATTCAACGAAATTATTAATTAGCGTTTCAGGATCCGCATCTTCATTAGCCAATCCAGCCACAAGATTGGCCCAAGATGCTTTCATTGAAGAAATGGAACCAGAGATTGTTGTAGCAGCTTCTTTTGCAGTAGTTCCAGTAATTCCCATTTCATCTTGAATTACATGAATCGCATCTACTACATCCGCATAGCTTGAAATATCATACTTTATTCCGGAAATAGCTTGTGCATCTGCAAGCAATCGTTGCATCTCTTCCTTTGTTCCGCCATATCCCAGCTTCAAGTTATCAAGCATTGTATAATTTTGTTTTGCGAAACCTTGATATGCATTCTGAATGGATTCCATGCTAGAGCCCATTTTATTTGCGTTATCTGACATATCAATGATTGCTTGGTCAGCCTTTTCAGCTGCTTTTACTGTGTCTCCATTCAAGCTTTGAATTAATGATGCAGAAAAGCTTGTTACAGTTTCTAGATACTCATTTGTAGACAACCCGGCTGTCTTGAATGCTTTCTCTGCATTTTCTACAACATTCCATGTATTATTAGTTAAGCCTACATACTCATCCTTAACTTCTTCTACTGTTTTCCCAACAGAATCAGCATACTCCTGTAATGTTTTTCCACCATTTCCAAACAGAGTCTCTATTCCGCCAAAAAGCTGTTCATAATCTGCATAGCTCTTTACAGCAGCTGTTCCGAGTGCAGTAACACCAGCCGCAGCCGCACCTACTCCGGCTGTAAAAATCTTAAGCCCGCCAGACGCTACACTCCCCAACGTGCTTCCGAGTGCCTTTACTCCACTTACTACACCTTTGCTGTCTAATTTTGTATCAAAAATCAGACTTCCGTCTGCCCTTGCATCACCGCCTTTTCTTAATCATGACTATTTAAACACATTGCTAAACTCTTCTAACTCTGCCCGCTCTTCATCGCTCATTGGCGGTTCAATCTCCCATGCACGTCTAAGCTCCTCGTAAATGTCTTTATCCCCATCAGCAGACTTCTCGTAGCATCGATATCCAATAACCTCACGTAGTTTTGTACTCTCATTCAATCCTCCAAGAAGAGCCAAAAACTTATGCCAGTGCAATTGTTCAACTTCCATCAAATCAATGCCGTATTGTCCTAAAAAAGCCGCATAAATAAGGTCTGCATCAATTTCGTAGTCAAGAGCAATCACATTGCTGTGAGAAATCGGACGAGGTAGCGGAGATTCCGGACGACTGAATGCAAACAACTCTGTCAAGTCGCAATATGATGGCATATCGTTCTTAAAGAGATACGATATATCAATGGTATCTCCTCGTTTCAACTTTCTAACTGCAATCTCAAATCTCATCCATAAGCGGAAATCTGTATAAATAGAATAGGCTCTACCGCCTACCATAACGGTATTAGGTAAAGCCTTTTTTGTTAAATCCATCATCGCTTCTGCGGCACCGTTGCCATCTTCTCTGCCGCCTTTGTCATGGAAATGATCTTGTCGATTGGAATTCTGTCAAATGACCGCGCCGCCTTTTCTGCGTCATAATCAGTAATCGGCTTGCCATAAGCATCAATCACCTTTTTAACGGCAATCGTAACCTCTGATAAGTCAATCTCTGAAATGTCGTCAGAACCGAACATCTCCTTTGCAGCTTCACTTCCTACAAGTTCCTTGATAAACCCGTGCAGTTTTTCAAATTTCTGACGAACACTAAGTTTTGATGCGTCCACCTTAAGCACATCATCGATTTTCTCTACAACTGAAAGTGTTTTTGGCGGAAGGTCATAGCTTCTGCCATCAACGATAATCGTATATTCCATTCCTTATTTTCCTCCTATTCTGATGCACCGTTCAAAGTAAATGTCGGAACACCATCCGAAACAGTGCAAGTTCCTCTCTGAATCTTTGTGATACTGAATTTGAAATAAATCTTCTCAGCAACTGAATCAAAGTGGTCAAGAATCAACGTAGAAGTGGTGTTCCATGCATTAAACTTCGGTGCATCTTCTGTTCCGACATTGCCAGCAAAAACAATAAGCAAATTCTTCTTAACATCCTCGCCGGTTGGCAGATTGTAAAACATATCGTACAGATAATCAAATGCAGGGTCGCCTTTGTTCGCCTGTAACTCCTGCGACAACTCCGGTTTGTACGAAGTGATGTCTGTTGTTATCATTTCGTTCTCGATAAAGTCGTTATCTTCCGTCTGCGCATTAAGCACAAGGTCGAAGATAGTTGACTTCCCGATTCTTGCCCAACTCTCTGTACCGTTTGCTGAAATGTTTAAAAACGGGATTGTCTTAAACTTCTTTAATCTCTCTAATGCCCTTTATAATTCCTCCCTTTCTCTGGTATATGTTATTGATAAAAGTATCTGATACATTGTGTCCTTATCTCCGGCTTCCATAGGATACGGAGAACCGGTAATTGATAACCCTGTGACCTCGCGATTCTTATCAAGCGGCGGAAAACTGTAATTGTACGGGAAATCATCAACCCAATATGTCAAATCTTCTAACCACTCGTCTGCCTCTTTACGCTCTGACTTTGACACGCCAGACTGCCTTGCCAAGAACTGATAATATTCGGTAATCTCATAACTGCTGTCTGTAAAATTCTTAATGTCACGGCTCGGAGATTTGAATAATCCATATTTGTCAGAACCCTCCGGAACATGATTTGTATCAATCACTATGCATTCATAGTTTTTCAATAACTTGACGATGTACTCTGATATTGTCATTGAATTCCTCCTGCTACTTTCTTTGCACCTGCAAGAATTTGCGCCTTGTATTGCTGCTTCATTCGTTCAAACCAATAATTACCTCGCTCCGGCGCTTCGCTGAAACTCGCCGGCATATAATACCAGCGTCTTGCATATGGTGTGTGATATTCCAATTGCCCGCTGCCAATTTTGCTATTATCTCCAGACAATATCAATGCTCCTGTATCTTTCGGAACTTTCGGAGCACATAGTTTTAAACACTCACTATCAATGAATTGTTGAACATTTCCTTTCTCCTCAAGTCCACGTGATTTAAGAACCTCGTTTGCATCGCATTTTACGGATGCAAGTCTGAAAAAATCTGCCATTAAGCAACCACCACCTTAATATTCTTGCAAAAATCACGGTTGGAATTGTCATTTACAGACTGGATAATGCCTGACTTCGGATATTTTCCCATCAAATCTGAGATGCGCTTGCCCTTAACATCCTCGACAACATCATCAACTGCACCATATACGATGCAATCCTCTTCGTTTGAAGAACTAAGCACCAATCCATCATAAGTGCCCTCTGGGAACGTTATGGACGCATACCGGGCAATGCTGATTTTGCCGTTATTGTTCTGCTTTTCGGTCTTATCAGTCCACTGAACACCTTCAACAACAGTACGTTTCCACTCGGAATCAGATATTTTGTTGTAGATTGTGACTGTATCAGTAAATAATGCCATACTACCGCCTTTCATAATTTGTAAATACGTCTGAAAAGCGAACGACTCTGCCAAGTGATGGACTATGAACACCGAATAATGCACGAATAAATATTCTAAATACCCTCTTCATCAATACGCACCTACCAATCCCGTACCGCTCAACCATGCTCGGATTGAACTCTGTAACTCGCTCCTAAGCTGTTCCTCGGTCTGCACCACATAACTCTCGGAATATCCGTCGTTGCTGGCGGAAGAAATGCCTTTGCCCTTGCCGGACTTTGCATCTACAGCCATCTTATCAATGACATTACATATACAGTCTTTCAACTGCTCATGTCCGAATGTTTCCTCTGTAATGTTAGCCCAACGAATCCAGCCAATAACGCGTTGAACTTCTTTTTCTGCAAGAGATTCCGCACGGTCGAAGTCCTCTTGCTTCACGGTATCATGAAGGGAGCTGTAATACTCCCAAGTTACATGTGACATTTACGGCTCCCTCCTTTTCATTCACTATGATGTTGCCTTTGGCAAAATCTTAATTCCCTTAAGAACACCAGCCATCTTGCTGTTTTTCAGTACTGCACCTGCTAAGAGCTCAACCTCGCCCTTCTTAACTGCTCCAGGAGCGTTAAGGTCTGGGAGATATGTCTTAAGCATCTTCTGACCATTTACAGAGATTCCGTGGAATGCATTTAAGCCGAACTTCACTGCGTAAATCGCTGTCTCTCCGTATGCAGAAGTAGACGGTTCGGAAGTCTCAATGACATCCACTGTCTTGGTTCCGTTGTAGTACTCGCCGCAATCCATCATCGGAATGCCGTTGTACTTCTCAACAGTTCTGCCAAATCCATCGGTGCTTCTCTCGTAGAATCCTGCTCTACGTGCTGCAGCTCTAACCTTGGTAAGCATCTTGTTGTTCATAAGCAAGATGTCCGGCTTTTCTGCCAAGATGGAAATAAATGCATCCAGCTCATCTAAGAATGCATTGTAGTTATCATCTAACAATGCGCTTGTAGAGATATCAGACTCAGAAGTAATCTCCGTATCAGAACCGGAAAGAATCTTCTTCAATCCATCAAATGTGTTTACCACATATCCCGTACCGGAAGCCGCGGAAGTTCCGTTGATAACAAGGTTGTGGAAGTAGTTTGAACCTGCCTTGGTTTTTTCCTTAATCTGGAAGTCCATTTCATCTACTGCACCGGAAGTCTCTGCGATAACTCGGTCGATTTCAAAAGAACCTCCAAGAATAACAAGGTCTGCCGTTGCCTTTTCTCTCTTTGCTTCTCCAGGTGTATATTCCGTGTTAAGCTTTCTCACTGCTACAGTTGATGGAGACTTTAATCTCGTGTATCCATATGTCAGTGTGCTTCCACCTGTTCCAGGGGAAACGGTATCATCAAATGTCAACATATCCAGCAAGAGTGAATCTCTTCTGAACTCATCAATGACCTGCTGGTCTACTTTGTCGGCCATACCGACTTTTGCTTCTGCTAATGTAATTGCCCTTACTTATTCCTCCTTTATTTTCCATACTTTGCTGATAATGCGTCTCTAAGACTTCCGGTTTCTGACGGATTTTTCTTATCAACAGTTCCAATCGGATTTCCGGTTCCTACAACATTAGGCTCCGGTTCTCCAAATAACATCTTGCTGTCCTCTGCTTCTGTTAAGGCTTTCAGTGCTGCAGCAACATCCTCTTTTTGATTCTTGGATGCTTTTAATGTATCTACATCCAATAAAGCGGTGATTGCCTTGACATTTTTACCTTTTACAGTTGCAATACTATCTTTCAGAATGTCATTGAAGTCTCTGTCAGCGATTTCTTTCTGGTGAGTTTCATCCTTTGTCTGGATGTCCTTTTCCAAATCAGCAATCTTCTGCTTCATTCCGCTGACATCAGCATCCTTGAACTCTTCAAGGTCCTTTTTCAAATCTTTGATAGTAGTTGCCTGTGTGGAAGCCTTTTCCTTCTCGCTCTCTAAATCCTTTTGAGCCGTCTCCAAGTCTTTCTTAACAGGGTCGTACTCCTTATGGTGCATATCAAGCACACTGTCAATTTGTTCCTTGGATAATCCAAGTGCTTCTAAGTCTTCTCTTTTCATTCTTCTCTATCTCCTTTAACGATGTTTTATTTAACGTGGGAGAATCACCCACAGATAATTGCGGACCGGGGAATCGAGCCCCGCATTCTGGCTAAGGAGACCAGCGTGATACCTCTTCACTAATCCGCCATGTCGCCCGGCTATTGCGAACCGAGCTTTTGAAAGGATGGGAACATGAACCAAAAAATAGAAAACGCCGAGGAATGAAAACAATTTAAGGGTAATCAAAGTTTTTGAGGGGCTACCTTTTTGAGGGTACAGTTTGAGGGTTTTGTTTGAGGGGCTTTCTTGAGGGGCTGGTTTGAGGGTTCTTCTTGAGGGGCTATGCTTCACAGCAACAAAAAACAGGATTAATCAG
>JALEKJ010000038.1 GCA_022771695.1 Roseburia sp.
GGTTAATATTTTATTTTCTTGAAAAATAACCTTATTGGTTAATTAGACCGTACGGTTATTAGTTGCCTTTTTAGTTTTTTAACCGTACGTTACATCCTCATTCTAAAGAGCGCGGTCAATACTGATTAATTCTAAAAATTCTTATTTTTCTAGCTCATTATAGCATATCTCTATCTTCTCTTCTACTTGCCCAAAATACGAAAATGCGCTAAACTGTATTTACATTCGTAGATTTTATCATTCTACATTTTCCTTCAGAATCTCCACGATAAAGATTCTGTTCTTGCAGACTATCTGCATCCGGCGTTTCGCCGTTAACATCACTTATTTTTATTCATTGAAAAGGAGAACTGCCCATGGCCAAAGACAACACTGTAACTGCAAAATATCAACATCGACCTCTCGAGGAACTGGATTTGATGGATGACTTCCTGTTTCAGGAACTACTTTCTCAAGATGGGGACGGTGAGGAGTTTTGCCGGATTTTACTCAGTACGATTTTAGGAAAAAATATCCGGCAAGTACACATTATTCCTCACAAAAATATTCTCGGAATTAATACCACTCGACACGGTATCCGTATGGATGCTTATATCGAGGATATTTCCGATGAGGACTCTCTTCCGGGAATCGAATCCATTGATGCAAAAGTCATCCCGGATATCTATGATATAGAGCCAAATAAACGCTATGAAAAGCAAACATTGCCCAAACGTATGCGCTATTACCATGGGCTCATTGATACACAACTGCTTGCTGCAAATGCGGAATACGATAAGCTCCCAAATGTGATTATCATTATTATCCTGCCCTATGACCCATTTGGGAAAAATCGGATGGTATACACCATTCGCAATCAGTGTGAAGAAGATACCTCCATTCCATATGACGACGGTGCCAGAAAAATCTTTTTGTATACAAAAGGAGCGGAAGGAAATTCTAGCAATAAGCTAAAAGATATGCTACGATACATAGAGAATACAACGGACGAAAACGTAACAAACCAGGATATCGATACCATTCATCAATTTGTAAAAAAGGTGAAGCATCGAAGGGAGGTCGGCATCAATTATATGAAATCGTGGGAATTGGAGCGAATATATCGCGAAGAGGGACGGCAAGAAGGACGACAAGAGGCTAAATCAGAAGGACTGGAACAAGGCACCAGTGCCTTGATTAAGACATGTCAGGAATTCCAGATGTCAAAAAAAGACACGCTTGCCAAAGTGATGGACAGCTTTAAATTAGAGCAAGATGCTGCCGAAGCGTATATGAAAAAATATTGGCAAGAATAAATCTAATAATAAAGCAGGGACAAGCCACTTGTCCCTGCCATTCCTTTTTCTTAATTCTTAACTCTTAGTTTGAATACTTCTTCACCTGTTCTTCCAAAAACTCCGGTGTATCAAAGTAATTAATCTTCATCGCAGCCTTCACTTCGTCTAATGTCTTCGCAGCCTCCGCTTTCGCCACCTCGCTGCCCTTCTTTAAGATGTCATAGACATCATCGATTCTCTGCTCATATTCCTTTCTGCGCGCGCGAATTGGGCTGAGTTCTTCCTGCATGACATTGTTTAAGAACTTCTTGACCTTCACATCGCCAAGTCCGCCTCTCTGATAGTGGGCTTTCAGCTCGTCTAAGTTCGCATACTCCGGCAAGTACTCTGCAAAGTGTCCGTCATTGCAGAACGCATCCAGATAAGTGAATACCGTGTTCCCCTCAAGCTTACCCGGATCCTCGATGCGGATATGATCCGGATCCGTGAACATGGACATAATCTTCTTCTTCACATCCTCCTCAGACTCAGACAGATAAATGCAATTTCCTAAAGATTTACTCATCTTCGCCTTGCCATCCGTACCCGGAAGTCTTAAGCATGCCTTATTCGACGGCAATAAAATCTGCGGGTCTACCAGTGTCTCGCCGTATACAGCATTAAACTTGTGCACGATTTCCTTCGTCTGCTCAATCATCGGCATCTGGTCCTCGCCGACCGGTACTGTCGTCGCCTTAAATGCAGTGATATCCGCTGCCTGGCTGATTGGGTACGTAAAAAATCCCACCGGAATACTCGTCTCAAAGTTACGCATCTGAATCTCAGACTTTACAGTAGGATTACGCTGCAACCTAGACACAGTAACCAGATTCATATAGTAGAATGACAACTCTGTCAGTTCTGTCACATAGGACTGGATAAAAATATTGGACTTCGCCGGATCAATCCCTACCGACAGATAATCCAATGCCACCTCCATAATGTTATCTCGTACCTTCGCAGGATTGTCCGCATTGTCTGTGAGCGCCTGCGCGTCTGCAATCATGATAAATATCTTATCAAACTCTCCGGAATTCTGGAGCTCCACTCTTCGTTTTAATGAACCTACATAATGTCCTACATGAAGCTTTCCCGTAGGACGGTCACCGGTCAAAATAATCTTTTCTGCCATAATTTCTTCCCCTGTCAAAAAATATTCTTTGTCTATTATACACGTTTTGCTATTTAAGTTCAATCAACATATCAAAAAAATCCGCCGGGCATCTGCCCGACGGATTTTCATCGTCCTCATATTTTTATCGCTCCTCGCGGAAATATGCCTCGCCGAGACTTGCCGGCGGCTGATTTTCCTGTTTATTGCGTTTGCTGGTAATGACAAGCACCACAATCGTCACAACGTACGGAAGCATCTTGCAAAGCTCCTGTGTGGCACGGGTAAGCCCCGGCAGATAGATGTAAAGGATGTACAGTCCGCCGAACAGGAAGGAACCCCAGATGGCATTCGCCGGATTCCACAGTGCCAAAATTACAAGCGCGATTGCCAGCCATCCACGGTCGCCGAAGCCGTTATTCGACCAGGTTCCGCCCAGATATTCCATGACGAAATAAAGTCCGCCCAAACCGGCGATTGCCGCACCGGTAACCGTTGCAACATACTTGTATCTGGATACATTGATACCCGCGGCATCCGCCGTCGCAGGATCCTCACCAATCGCACGCAGATTCAATCCCTTTCTCGTACGCTTTAAAAAGTATGTCATGCACACGGCAAGCACAATCGACAGATACGTCAAAAATCCATAAGAAAACAACAAGTCTCCTATCACCGGGATATCGGAGAGCATCGGAATCTGTGCACGGAACGCTGACGCCGTCGTCTTCACCGAAATCTGACCTACACCGCCTGCAAGCTTTGAGATAGAACCGCCAAAAAAATTACCAAAGCCCACACCAAAGGTCGTCAGCGCAAGACCGACAACGTTCTGGTTCGCGCGGAGCGTAATTGTCAGGAAGCTGTATAACAGACCACCTAACGCTGACGCAAGCAGCGTGCACAAAATTGCAATCACAAATCCGACAAATCCGTTTGGATTTTCCGTTCCGTTCTCATAAAAGAACGCTCCCATCAATCCTGCAATTCCGCCCATGTACATAATACCCGGAATTCCAAGGTTAAGGTTCCCTGATTTTTCTGTCACTATTTCACCGGTTGCGCCGAAGAGAATTGCCACACCCTGACCAATCGCTTTTTGAATAAATGCTAAAAGTAAATTCATAACACCTCATCCTTTCATGCTTTCCGGCTCTTACGGAACTCTAACCGATAATTGATAAAGAACTCGCAGCCAATCAAGAAGAACAGCAGAATACCGGTTATGATATCCGACGCATTCTCATTCAGTCCAAACTGTGATGCAATCTGAATGGAACCCTGCTGCATAAATACCAGAAACGCTGAAACTAAAATCATCGCAAACGGATTAAACTTCGACATCCACGCCACGATTATCGCGGTAAAGCCTCGTCCGCCTGCCGTACTCGTAGAAATTGTGTGACTGGCACCGCTGACAATCAAGCTTCCTGCAAATCCACAGATAGCCCCGGAAAGCATCATCGTACGGATAATCACCTTCCCTACATTAATTCCCGCATAGCGCGCCGTGTTCTGGCTTTCTCCGACAACAGCAATCTCATAGCCATGCTTACTGTATTTCATATAGATATAGATTCCAACGGTAAGCACTGCCACAAGAATCACATTTAGTCCGTATGCATTGCCGAATACCTGTGGGAACCAGCCCTTCTGACCCGCCGCCCCAATGATACCAACCGTATTCGATCCTGCCGGATTCTCCCAGAATACGATACAAAAGGTAACCAGCTGCATTGCCACATAATTGAGCATCAATGTAAATAACGTTTCATTCGTGTTAAACTTTGCTTTAAAAATAGCCGGAATCAAGCCCCATACCATGCCTGCCGCGGCACTGGCAATGAAAATCACAATCAGAAGCAACCAATTTGGCATTGTGTCGCCTGCATAAATCATGAGTGCCGCCGTCGCCGTTCCGCCCATAAGAATCTGTCCTTCCGCACCGATGTTCCAGAACTTCATCTTAAATGCCGGTGTCAATCCGATTGCGATACACAAAAGCACTACCGTCTCACGGATGGTAACCCACGCACGCCGATTGGTACCGACCGCTCCATCCACAATACCGAGATATACCTGAAGAGGATTCTGTTTTGTAATTGCGACAATGACAACTGCCGCTACAATCAAAGAAAGTAAAACTGCAAGCAACCGGATTCCCCACTCTTTTCCTCTGGAAATCGAATCTCTTTTTATCATTCGGACGAAAGGCTCTTTCTTTGCCACTGTCATTTCTTTACTCATCTGCCTTCTTCTCCTCTCCGTTTCCTGTCATCATAAGCCCCAGCGCTTCCTTTGTCGTACTTCTTGCATCTACGACGTCCGCCACTCTTCCACTGTTTAAGACAAGAATTTTATCACACAATGCTAACAGCACATCCAAGTCCTCTCCGACACAGATGACTGCAACCCCTTTCTTTTTCTGCTCATTTAAAAGATTGTAAATTGTGTAGGAAGAATTGATATCCAATCCTCTTACCGGATATGCTACCATCAGAACCGTCGGATTACTTGCAATCTCGCGTCCCACAAGAATCTTCTGCACATTACCGCCAGATAAACGGCTGACCGGTGTATCTACCCCCGGTGTTACAACCTCAAGCCGGTTTACGATTTCCTCTGCAAGCTGCTTCGGTTTCTTGCGGTCTGCAAAAAATCCGCTTCCCTCTTTATAACTTCGAATCATCATGTTGTCCGTCAAGTCCATGGAGCCAACCAGTCCCATACCGAGTCGGTCCTCCGGCACGAAAGATAAGGTGATGCCAAGCTTTTTGATATCCTCTGCCTTCATCTCAGAAATTTTCTCCGTTGCTCCTTCCGGCGGATAGTACAAAATCTCGCCACTCTCAATCGGCTGCAAGCCTGCCACCGATTCCAAAAGTTCCTTTTGTCCGCTTCCGGAGATGCCTGCCACACCCAAAATTTCGCCGCTGTATGCATCAAATGAGGCCTCCTTTAATACTTTAAGCCCCTCCTTGTTTCGACAGGTGATTCCTCTCATCTCGATACGCTTTTCCATTCCCTTCGGTTCCGTCCGGTGAATATCGAGCGTTACTTTCTCTCCGACCATCATCTCCGTTAGGGATTCTACCGTCGCATCTTTTGTCTGCACCGTGTCTATGTATTTGCCTTTGCGGAGCACTGCCACACGGTCTGAAAGTTCCAATACTTCATTGAGCTTGTGCGTAATGATAATAATCGACTTACCTGCCCCTCTCATATTGCGCAGCACATCAAACAGCTTCTCTGTCTCCTGCGGTGTGAGTACCGCCGTCGGCTCATCCAAAATTAAAATATCAGCTCCACGGTAAAGTACTTTTACAATCTCCACCGTCTGCTTCTGGGAGACAGACATATCGTAAATTTTCTGCGCCGGGTTTAAATCAAAGCCATAACGTGCGGTTAATTCCGAAATCTCTTTTTCTACCTGTTTCATATTCAGGCGTTCTTTTCCCGGCAGCCCCAGAATAATATTCTCGGCGGCTGTCAGTATATTAATCAACTTGAAATGCTGATGAATCATACCGATTCCAAGCGCAAAGGAGTCCTTCGGTGACCGGATTGTAACACTTGCACCATTCACCATAATTTCGCCCTCATCCGGGAAATAGATTCCGGAAAGCATATTCATAAGTGTCGTCTTTCCGCTGCCGTTCTCCCCTAAAATCGAAAGTATCTCTCCCTTTTTTACTGTCAGATTCACATTGTCATTTGCAACGACCTCTCCAAATCGTTTGGTGACACCCTTTAACTCAATCGCATTTACCGGTTCCACATTAGTCCTCCTTTAACGTAAACTGCGGAACTGCGGACGCCTTTTTCGCGCCCTGCGGTTCCGCTTATTTCTACTGCCTGCAAAGATTCTCGCAAGCTTCTTTCCCTGCTCTTATTACTCGGTCACAGAAGTGATACCATCAATGACTAAATCGAATGCCGGAGCACTTGCAAGCTCTGACTCATGGAAATAGCCGTCAGATACATATGCACCGTACTTCTCATAATCGCCACCCTGTGCAATCAAGTCCTCCAAAGAAGATCCGTTTACGGTAAAGGTTGTCGTATCGAATACGTGTAAAGAGCCATCCTTTAACGCTGCCTCAACCTCTGCTACCTTCTCAGAAGTTCCCTCTGCAACAACTGCGGTATTCAAATCTGTAATCTTGTCAGCACCCTCTGCATAACCCTGGCACCAATCTGTTGCGATTGCTTCACCCTTCATTACACACTCAACTGCATAGGTGTAATATGGTGCCCAGTTGATAGATGCAGATGTCAGCGCACAATCCGGTGCTACAGAAGTCATGTCTACATTGTATCCTACACACGGAACACCTTTCTCCTCACATGCGCTCGGAGCTCCTGTGGTATCTGCATGCTGGCTGATTAATACACATCCGTCATCAATTAACTTGGAAGCAATCTCTGCCTCACCGGACATATCTGCCCAACTGTTTGTATACTGAACTTCCATCGTAACGCTTGGGCATACGCTCTTTGCGCCGAGATAGAAGGAAGTAAATCCGGAGATAACCTCTGCATATGGGAATGCACCTACATATCCCATTTTTGCCTCAGCCTCGGTAATCGTACCGTCTGCAATCATCTCATTTAACTTAAGGCCTGCTACTACACCGGATACATAACGTGACTCGTAAACTGCTGTGAAATAATTGTGCATATTTGCAAGACCGGAAGAAGCTGCCTGATAACCGGTTGCATGACAAAATTCTACATCCGGATACTCTCCAGCCGCCTGCATCATATATGTTTCATAACCAAAGCTGTTACCAAAAATAATGTTGCATCCCTGCTCTGCAAGGTCTACTGCTGCATCATAGCAGGACTCGTCCTCAGGAACGACTGTCTTCTCGATGACCTGTGCCTCAGAAAGCCCAAGATTCTCCATCATTGCATCAATACCTGCCATATGAGCTGCGGTATATCCCTCATTCTCATCACCGATGTACATGATTCCGACTTTAATATCAGATGCCGCAGTAGCTTCACCTGACTCAGTTCCTACAGTTGCTGTACCGTTGTTCTCTGCTGTGTCTGTCTCTCCTTCAGCCCCACATCCGGCAAGCATGGAAACGCTAAGTCCCATTACAAGTAACATACTCAATATTTTTTTCATTGTAAATTTTCCTCCCGTATTCTTTTTCTAAAAATACAAGGTCAATTTAGCACAGCAAAATTTCCGCGTCAATAGAATTCCCCCCTAATTTCACGCAAAAACGGCTTTTTCCGCAAATATTTTTTTATTTATAAGTTGACCTAATATTGCTATGTTTTATTCCTTATAGTTCTCTTCTTCCTCTGTCCGGAATATATGAATGATACCGCTGTCGTTGAGAGATTTTAGAAATGCCACTACAAGTGGCAATAAAATCATACCTGCAATCCCCAGAAAATGAAGCCCTACTATCATACTTACAAGCGTCACTATCGGAGACAATCCCATCTGTTTTCCCACCAGATGCGGCTCCACAATATTGCGCACCACCGTAATTACCAAATATAACAACAGCAGACCTATTCCAAGCGGTAAATTCCCGGAAGCACTTGCAATTACCGCCCATGGCAAAAGAATTGTACCGGTTCCTAAGACCGGAAAGATATCCAGAATCGCAATGATAAAAGCGATTACAACCGCTCCTTCTATGCGAAGCAACAATAATCCCACCGTAAGCTCCGTAAATGTCAACAGCAAAATCAGGCAGTAAGAAAATACACATTTTCCCAGAGTCCCCATCACATATTTTCGCAGTTCTGTCACACAGTGTCTCCACCGTTTCGGAATCTGTCTCTCAATAAATGCACAGATATCCGGAAACTCCAATTCTATGAGTACAGTAGCAATAATGGTCAAAAACATATCCATACAAATTCCCGGAATATGCGTTGCCACCGCTGACATTCCGTCGAAAACTTTCGCAGAAACGCCCGAGGTCATCTTGCTTGCGCGGTTCACCGCAGTCGTATTCACATTCTGCGCACTTTCTTCCAAAATTCCCTCAACCCAAGTATTTACCGTCTGCAGAAGCGGAATAACCGTATCTTTAAAAAAACAGGTCACCTCGGTGGCGCACCCCTGCACCAGTTCTACGATACGGCTGCCAAGCAAATATAAAAGCGCTGCCAATATCCCATAGAATAACACCACTGCAAGTACTGCTGCCACCCCTCGTCGAAGATGTAACTTTGCATTCGCAAAATCCACCAAAAACGAAAGTACCCATGCCACAAGAAATGCCACGACAAAGGGAAGTACCACATTTCCAATATATTTTAGCGCTACAATACTTGCTGCACCCCATACCGCCCAATATGCAATTTGAATCAGGAATTCCCTCTGACGTTTCAACCGTTCCGCTCTGTCCATGCCTGTTCCCCTTTTCTTTTCTACCATTCCTTATTAACTATATCCAACCGCCCTGATATCATTCCCCGCAGATAAAATATTCTTTTTCAAAAAAAGAAGACCGATGCCATAACCGCATCGGTCTTCTGCTAAACTCTTTCCTATTCTTCTATTTGCAATATGTAAATACAATTTGGTTTATCAACCTTCACCCGCGCCCCTTCTTGCAAGGAATATCCCTCTTCAAAGTTAATGCAGTAAGTGAAAATATCGTTGGAGTTATTGTTAAGTGTCAGATAATGTTTTTCATCCGGATAAAATGCAAGCATCTTCGGATAATCACTGTTCACCTTTGTAGCAAATTTCTCGGAGAGCATACCACTCTTCGCATCAATCTCATAGCATACAACAGAATTCACGCCTGCATTGCTGCACATCAGATATTTGCCACTTTTCGATATCTCCATGCCGGAAGCTGCACACAAATCTTCCTCTTTATCGGTAACCGTGCTGACAGTCTGTATCTTTTCAAATACCGGCTCATCGTCTACTACAGAATAGTGATATACCTCCACACAATTAAGCAATTCGTAGAGCACATATGCATACTGTCCGTCTCTGGAAAAACGAATCATACGAGGCGCAGACTCAATCGGTCCACGGATGATATCGATTAATTTTAACTTACCGTTCTCATAATCTACGCGATAGATTTTTACCTGGTCAAGTCCGTTATCTACTGCACAAAGGAACTTCTGATCCGGTGTCAGCTTCACACAGTCTACATGCGGAATGAAATTACGCTGCGCGATACTTCTTCCCATACCTTTGTGAAATACACCGTCTGCAATCTCTCCGATGCTTCCGTCTTTTTCCAAACGCATCATGCTGACACGTCCATCGTGGTGACCTCCAACAAAGAGATAACGATTCTCGTCATCCACTTCTACATAACAACCACGCATTCCTCCAATCCACTGCTTATTGATTGGAGTCAAATCGCCATTCGACTGAATGCTAAATGCTTCCACACCCTCGTCTGCGATAGAATATAAAAACTTACGATTTTTGGATACGACTATATCAGATGGATTGTTAATCGGAACCACCTTGCGCTCCTTTAAAGATCCCTGCTCCACATTTACATCGTAAATATGAATTCCCACACTGTTCTCGTGGGTATATGTTCCCACATATGCAACATACTTCTCCTGTTTCATCGTCTTCCACCATCCTTATTCTTTTCTGCGTAAAATATCATACATCTCTAATGGCTGCCCTAAATCAATATAGAGCACCTGTTGCGGATGCGGTGCAGATTCCATAGCATTTCCCTCTTCATCCACAATTCGTCTCACGGTCACAACAATATTGGAACCATCCGGCTTCATAACCTCAATCGCTTCTCCGACGGAGAATTTGTTACGCTGCTCGATTCGGTAGAGTCCGTCTGTATTCTGCTCACCTACAATTCCAAGATAAGTATACTCTTTGACGTAGGTATTGTTGTCATAAATCTGGGCTTCATCCGACGGTTTCCCAAAGAAAAATCCGGTTGTGAACTGACGATAGGTACAGTTCGATATCTGATCTAAGTACCATGGCATATTCTTTTTGTAAAGCTCCGGTGATTCCTTATAATCATCAATCGCCTTACGATAGGTTCTTGCCACAGTAGCCACATATAGTGCTGTCTTCATTCTACCCTCAATTTTAAAACTGTCAATACCGGATTCCATCAACTCCGGAATATGTTCAATCATGCATAAATCTTTGGAATTAAAAATATAAGTACCACGCTCATTCTCATATACAGGAAGATATTCGCCCGGACGCTTTTCTTCCACTACGGCATATTTCCATCTGCAGGGATGTGTGCATGCACCCTGATTTGCATCTCTTCCGGTAAAGTAATTGGACAGTAAGCATCTTCCCGAATAAGAAATACACATCGCCCCGTGGATAAATGTCTCGATTTCTAAATCATCCGGAATATTTTCACGGATTTCTTTGATCTCTGCCAAAGAAAGTTCACGTGCCGACACAACGCGGGTTGCTCCCTGCTCATACCAGAAACGATAGGTTCCATAGTTCGTGTTATTCGCCTGCGTACTGACGTGACGCTCAATCTCAGGACATACCTCTTTTGCGATTGCAAAAACACCCGGGTCTGAGATAATGAGCGCATCCGGCCTTATCTCTCTTAGCTCTTCAAAATACTCGCGCACACCTTCCAAATCACTATTGTGTGCTAAGATATTCGCGGTAATATATACTTTTACATCATGCTCATGCGCAAACGCAATCCCCTCCTTCATCTCTTCCATCGAAAAGTTCTTCGCTTTTGCGCGGAGGCCAAACGCCTCGCCTCCGATATATACTGCATCTGCACCGTACATTACGGCAATCTTTAATACTTCCAGACTACTTGCCGGTATCAACAGCTCCGGTCTTCTCATAATACATTTCCTCTCTATTCCCGTCCTCGTTCCTCGTCCATGGCATTCACCGTAGGCGACATCCTCATACTCACTCAGTTACGGCGTGTACTTACCGTAATCCCGTCTCCTACCGGCAACACCGCCGTCACCAATTCTTCGTGATGTGTCAATTCATATAAATACTCTCTCATCCGCTTATGAATGGTCCGGTTTCTTCTCGTCACCACAAATCTTGATTCTATAATATCGCCGTCTTGTAAGACATTATCCGATACCAAGACGCCATCTTTTGCCAACAGTCGCAGAATATCCGGCATAAAATTGATATACTGTCCCTTCGCCGCATCCATAAAAATAAAATCAAACGGCTCATCCAAGGTCTTAAGCACTTCGGCAGCATCCCCGGGAAGAAGCGTAATCTGCTCCGCCTTCCCTGCGCGCTGAAAATTCTCCCGTGCAATCGGAATTCGCTTTTCGTAATTCTCAATCGTGATAATCTGTGCCTTCACTGGGTCATATTCTGCCATCAGAATTGCAGAAAATCCCACTGCAGTCCCAACTTCTAAAATACGTGCCGGTTTTTTCAACGCAAGAAGCATCTTCAAAAAAGTCTGCATCTCCTTGCGTATAATCGGCACGTAGCTATCTATTGCTTCTTTTTCAATCAAATCCAAAATCTCTGTATTACCCGTATCAAGCGAATTAATATAGGTAACCAGTCTCTCATCCACAATCACTGCTCGGTACTCTCCTCCGTCCCAGTCGCCATAACCACAATCATGTCCTTCCCTGTCATAGCTGTATTGAGCGTATATATCCCCGGCAAAAGGTCACCGGAATATGCGGACAGCTTTAACTGTGCATAAAAAAGTTTGCCGTCACGGACAAGTCCCGCTTCTTCCAGCATATCTCCGATTTCACTTTCCGACATGTCTGAAGTAACCTGTACAACAACATCTCTTCCCGGTTCCTCATCCACCGGTGTTTCCGTAAATACCCGATATCCGAAATCATAACAGAAAGAACCAAGTTCCACTAAGCCCAATACGACAAGTAACATGACCAATATTGAAAAACTTAGACTGACAAATTTGAAAATTACCTTGTTTAACTTCATGTGCTTTCCTCGCTAGTCTTAAAACCATATATCATTCGCGATGAATGACTCGTTTCACTTAGGCATCGTGTCCACCGA
Source organism: Roseburia sp. (assembly GCA_022771695.1). Taxonomy (GTDB): domain Bacteria; phylum Bacillota; class Clostridia; order Lachnospirales; family Lachnospiraceae; genus Roseburia. Next base: position 12,428 of record JALEKJ010000038.1, read on the forward strand.
CGCAGTGTCTTAGTGAAACTCCATTCAATTTATACTTCCATGATGATTGGCATAATCATCGGACGTCTCTTCGTCTCTTTCCATACGAAGTCACCCAGAGAATCCTTAATCTCAGTCTTAATCTTTCCCCAGTCTGTGATTCCCTTATCCATGCAATACTGCATCTTATCATCCAACAGGTTCTTCGCCTCTTCCATCAAACTCTCCGAGCCTCTTACGTACACAAATCCTCGTGATACGATATCCGGCCCTGCCAAAACCTGTCCGGAACCACCCTCTAAAGTCAATACAACAATAATGATACCGTCCTCAGCCAGATGCTGGCGGTCGCGAAGCACAATATTTCCGACATCACCGACTCCAAGACCATCTACCATGATTGCTCCGGTATGCACTCTGCCGGTCACCTCCGCGCTCTCCTCATCCAACTCTAACACATCGCCGGAAGAAAGCAGGAAAATATTATCTTTCTGGATGCCAAGTTCCTCTGCAATCTTTGCCTGCGCAATCAGATGACGATATTCTCCATGCACCGGAATCGCGTATTTCGGTCTTACCAGAGAGTAGATTAACTTAATCTCCTCCTGACACGCGTGACCGGATACATGCACATCCTGGAAAATAACGTTTGCACCTTTCATAGATAATTCATTGATGATACGGGAAACTGCTTTTTCATTTCCCGGGATTGGATGTGAGCTCAAAACAATGGTATCATTCGGTTTGATGGTTACCTTTTTATGCATGCCGCTTGCCATACGGGATAAAGCAGCCATCGCCTCACCCTGACTTCCGGTGGTAACCAGAACAATCTGCTCATCCGGATAACGCTTGACTTCCTCGATATCAATCAAGGTATTATCCGGAATATTGATATATCCAAGCTCCGAAGCAATACCTATGATATTGACCATGCTTCGTCCCTCTACCGCCACCTTACGTCCATACTTATACGCGGTATTAATAATCTGCTGCACACGGTCAACATTCGATGCAAAAGTTGCAACAATGATTCTGCTGTTCTTGTGATCTGCAAAAAGCTCTTCGAAGGTCTTTCCCACCGTCTTTTCTGACTTTGTGAAGCCCTCACGCTCCGCATTGGTACTGTCGCACATCAGCGCAAGTACGCCCTTCTTACCAATCTCACCAAATCGCTGTAAATCAATCGCATCACCGAATACCGGTGTATAATCTACCTTAAAGTCTCCGGTATGCACGACGATACCCGCCGGTGAATAGATGGCAAGTGCAGCCGCATCCTGAATACTGTGGTTTGTCTTGATGAACTCTACACGAAAACAACCCAGATTAATATGCTGTCCGTATTTTACAACCTTGCGCTTTACCTTCGTCAGCATATTGTGCTCTCTCAACTTATGTTCAATGATACCGTTTGTCAATTTGGTAGAGTAAATCGGCACATTGATTTCTTTTAATACATAAGGAATCGCTCCGATATGGTCCTCATGACCATGTGTGATAAAAAATCCTTTTACCTTGTCAATGTTGTCCTTTAAATAAGTGATATCAGGGATTACAAGATCGATTCCATACATATCATCCTCCGGGAATGACAATCCGCAATCCACAACAATAATACTGTCTTCGTACTCAAAGGCAGTAATGTTCATACCAATCTGCTCTAATCCTCCCAACGGGATGATCTTAAGCTTTGCAGTTTTTTCTTTTTTCAAAATATTACCTCCATTATAAATTTCCGTTCACATTTTTCTTAATATTCGATGTCCGCATCTTCAATCAGCTCCGCAAAAATCTTACCTACGGCAGCAAGCTCGGTGTCGTTCTCTACCATCTCGTACACGACCTCCTCGTCTTCTGCGCCAACCTCTTTTAAGATGTATGCATCGCAATCGTCCTCTTCCTCTTCGGTCACAAAAAGATATCTCATACCGTTCACCTGGGTTTCCTCAACCACAAAAAACTCGATATTCTCTTTTGTTTCAGGATCGATAAATACAACCTTTTCCATAATTACTCCATTTCACTTGCTCATACTTAATGAATCAAGATATCCCTGCAATATAAATACTGCTGCTATCTCGTCCACATACTTTTTCCTGTCTTCTCTTCTCACACCGGTTTCCATCATAAGCCTGTCTGCAGAAACCGTCGTCAGACGCTCATCCCACAGAATCACCTCAAGTCCGGTTCGACGTTCTAACATCTCTTTGAACTCTTTGGTTTTCTCGCAACGCTCGCCTTCGGTATTGTTCATATTCTTTGGGTAGCCTAACACGATACGCTCTACCTGATACTCTCGCACAATCTCTTCAATTCTTGCTAAAGACTGGCGCAACTTATTAGGGGATTGTCTTCTGATAATCTCCAATCCTTGCGCAGTTAACAAAAGCTCATCACTGACTGCAACGCCTACAGTCTTTGAGCCAAAATCCAATCCTAAAATTCGCATAGCACAACCTTGCCTTTCCCAATGCCTGCAACCTTTGGGCCGGAAGCACAAAGTTGCACGCAAAGAATCTCCGATATAAGGATTCTTTGCGGTCTATTCCCAATTATTGTTTTTGATGTAAGCGGTCAAAACTTCCTCAACCAGCTCGTCACGCTCCACTTTCATAATCAGACTTCTTGCATTATTATGACTGGTGATATAAGTAGGATCCCCGGACATAATATATCCAACAATCTGATTCACCGGATTATATCCTTTCTCACTAAGCGCACGATATACAATCGTAAGTATATCACTCACCTTAAGCTCCGGTTCCTTTTCTACTTTGAAATATTGTGTGTTATTGATATTCTGCATATTTGTCACGCCCTTATACCTGCTCTCACAAGAACTCATTCATTGACGCCACTCTTGTGTGTAAAAGCATTGCTGACTTTATTCTAATATAGTTTGTCCTAAAATTCAACCATAAGATAGATGTCTTCTGCCAGTTGTTCCTTTAAGATTCCCAGTACAAACTGATTCGTCTTGTCCCCGTCTGTCTGATATGCCACCTTTACATATTCTTTCGTATATCCGATAAAATATGTCTTGCCTTCCCACTCAAACGGTTCTTCTAAAAGCACCTCTACCTTCTTTCCAATATAGTAGTCGCGATATTCCTTGGACATCCGTGTTTCTAATTCCAACAGCATCTCACTCCGCTGCTTCTTCAACGTTTCCGGAATCTGCCCCGGCATCACAGCAGCCTTTGTCCCCTCGCGTTTTGAATACTGGAAAATGTGCATCTCATAAAAATGAATCCGTTCTAAATATGCCTTGGTCGTCTCAAATTCCTCATCTGTCTCTCCTGGGAATCCCACAATAACATCCGTGGTAATTGCCGGATGCTCAAAATACTTTCGCAGAATTCTGCATCCCTGCTCATACTCTTCCGTATCGTAGCGGCGATTCATACGGATAAGAGTCGCGTCACATCCACTTTGTAAGGACAGGTGAAAATGCGGACAGATTTTCGGCAATTCAGAAAGCCTCTTCACGAACTCCTCTGTCACAATACGCGGCTCCAAACTGCCTAAGCGGATACGCTTGATTCCCTCCACCTCATGCACCTGTTCAATCAGATGCAACAGATTGTCATCGATATCCACACCGTAAGAACTCAAATGGATTCCCGTCAACACAACCTCCTGGTATCCATTTTCCGCCAGACGACGAATTTCTGCCAATACGTCCTTTGCATTGCGGCTTCTGACGCGTCCACGCGCAAATGGAATAATACAGTAACTACAGAACTGATTACAGCCATCCTGCACCTTAATAAAAGCTCTGGTATGCTCTGCCGTTCTGGAAAGGAACAATTCCTCATATTCCTGTTTCTCGTGGTTGATATCCACAATGCTCTTGGCACGCGCATGAGACTGTTCATATTCTTCTAACATTTGCAACAATTCATGTTTTCTATTATTACCAATTACGATGTCAATTGCATCGTCCACGAGCGCCTGCGCTTCTTTCGTCTGAACGTAACAACCCGCACCGACGACGATGGCGTCCGGGTTTAACTTTTTCGCCCGATGCAGCATCTGTCTGGACTTGCGGTCTGCCATATTGGTCACAGAGCATGTATTAATGACATAGACATCTGCACGCTCTGTAAAGGGTACGATTTCATAACCCGCATCCTCTAAAATCTGCTGCATCGCCTCTGTCTCATAAGCGTTTACTTTACATCCTAAGTTATGCAATGCTGCTTTTTTCATCTTTTATTCTTCCTTTATTTTCGCTTGCTTTTGCTGTTGACTTTTCCATGAAAAACCATTACTATAGAACTATCTTGAAACAGTTAATCTTAAGGAGGTTTTTTAGCATGAAAACAGTACAGATTTCTTTAAACTCCATCGACAAAGTTAAATCCTTTGTCAACGCTATCACACAGTATGAATTCGACTTTGATTTGATTTCCGGTAGATACGTTATCGATGCAAAATCCATCATGGGTATCTTCAGTTTAGATTTATCTAAACCTATCGACCTTGCAATTCATGCAGAGACAAACGTTGATGAAATTATGGAGACATTAAAGCCATACTTGATTTAATCATCAAAGAAGTAAGCCGCAGGATTTTTATCCTGCGGTTTTTTTCGTCTCTAAGCTTCGATGTGAATGACCTCCACCGTATCGATTGCCTCCTGCATCAGCGCATCAATTTTCTCAGACAACTTCCTCTCATCATTGTGAATCACATTTAAGCTCGGCTTGGTCACCGGATGCTTTGCCACAAAAATGGTACAGCAATCCTCGTATGGAAGAATGGATGTCTCATACGCATCAATCTTCTCGGACACCTCTACGATTTCCTGTTTATCGAATCCGATGAGCGGACGGTATACCGGCATCGTACAAACCTCATTCGTTGCAGCAAGCGACTGCATCGTCTGACTTGCCACCTGTCCGATACTCTCTCCTGTAATCAATCCCAAACATTTATTTTCTTTTGCAAAATGCTCTGCCAGCTTCATCATGTAACGACGCATAATAATCGTCAGTTCCTCATGTGGACACTGCTCGTAAATATAAAGCTGAATGTCTGTAAAGTTTACAACATGCAGATTAATCGGTCCGGAATACTTTGCCACGATTTTTGCCAAATCCACAACCTTCTGCTTCGCACGTTCTGAAGTGTATGGCGGAGCATGGAAGTAGGTCGCATCAATCGCAACGCCACGCTTTGCAATCATATATCCCGCTACCGGGCTGTCAATTCCACCGGACAAAAGCAGCATTGCCTTACCGTTCGTTCCGACCGGCATACCGCCCGGACCCGGAATGATAATGGAATAAATGTTGATTTGATTACGAATCTCGATATTTAAAACAACTTCCGGATGATGTACATCCACGCTTGTCTCAGGGAACGCTTCTAAAATCTTCTCTCCCAGCTTCGCATTGATTTCCATAGACTCCAACGGGTAATTTTTTCTTGCACGTCTTGCGTTTACCTTGAAAGTAAAATGCTTGTCTGCATATACTCTGTCGATGTAAGCGAGCACCTCATCTACCAGCCGATCAAATCCTTCATCATCAACAAGCACAACGGGGCAGATTCCTACAATACCGAACACGCATTTTAGTGCACCTATCACCTCATCATAATCATATTCTCCCTCAGTATCTACATAGATTCTTCCCTGCTCCTTACGCACGCGGAATTTTCCGTCTACTTTTTTCAGTGCATGGTTAATCTGGCTGACAAGCGCATCCTCAAAAAGGTAACGGTTTTTCCCTTTAATTGCAATCTCTGCATACTTAATTAAAAATGATTTATACATAATCTTTTCCTTTCATAACGTGAGCAGAATGCTACCTTCGCATCCTCGTACGTTTGACTTATTTGCGAGTAAACTTTCGACGAAACGGAATGATTTCTCTCATCTTCTCCACTGCGTAATCCACTTCTTCTTCTGTCGTATTCACACAAAAACTGATACGAATGGTGGATTCCAACTGATTTTTGGCAAGACCGATTCCCTGCAGGGTACGACTTGGTGCCGGCTTATTGGAAGAGCACGCACTTCCCGCTGACACGTAGATGCCATATTCCTCTAATGAATGCAACATTACTTCGCTTCGCACATCCTTAATGCTGACACTGACAATCTGCGGTGCAGAATCACGTCCCGTTCTTCCGTTAACGGTAACTCCCTCTATTTGCGTCACGCCCTCAATGAAGCGCTCCTTTAACGCATACATCCGGTCAATCTTCGTTTCAAAATCCTCATAAATCTCTGCTGAAGCTTCTCCGAGTGCCGCTACACCCGGTACATTTTCCGTACCGGAACGCATTCCCTTCTGCTGACCGCCACCGTAAATCAATGGTTTTACTTTTACCTTGTCCCGGATAAAAAGGAAGCCCGTTCCCTTCGGTGCATGAATCTTATGACCGCTCACAGACATTAGGTCAACACCCCATTTTTTCGGGTAGATACGGAATTTCCCATACGCCTGAATCGCATCCACATGAAACAATGTATTCGGATTCTTTTCTTTTACAATTTTAACAGCCTCCTCTATCGGCTCGACTGCACCGATTTCATTGTTCACCATCATAACAGAAACCAGTACCGTATCCTCGCGCACGGCGTCACGTAACTCATCCAAGGAAATCAAACCGTCCTTGTCTACGGAAAGGTAGGTAACGGTATACCCCAATTCCTCCAGATAGGCAAGCGGTGCATTAACTGAAGCATGCTCAATCGCGGTTGTAATGATATGCATTCCCTGTCTTTTGTTTGCAATCGCACCGCCAATCAGTGCCATATTATTGGACTCCGTACCGCCGGAGGTAAAAACCAGTTCCTTTTCATCTATTTTCAACGTCCGCGCAATTTTTTCGCGTGCCTCGCGAATATAGTCCTCTGCCTCTTTTCCCTTATTATGAAGGGAAGACGGATTGCCGTAATCCTCAGTCAGGACTTGCATCATAACATTTTTTGCCCGCTCACTGCAACGGGTTGTTGCAGAATTATCTAAATATGCTTCCATTCTCTCACTCTTTCTCTATTCTTCATTCGCCTCAAGATGATACATCAAAATTGACAGCGTGGCAAGTCCGGCTGTCTCCGTACGTAAAATACGCTTTCCAAGCGAGATGAGCTGCATCTGCTTTTCTCGTGCCAACGCAATCTCATCGTCAGCGAATCCACCCTCCGGACCGATAAAGATACCAATGCTCTGTCCGGATGTGATTGCCGCGATTGCCTCCTTCGTCGCCGCCATCCCACGTTCATTCTCATAAGGTACCAACACGACATCCAGCGTTGCCGCCTCTTCGACTGCTTCTTTGTAACTCATCGGCATATGCACGGTGGGGATAAGACTGCGTTTCGACTGCTTCGCCGCGCTCTTTGCAATCTCCTGCCAGCGAGCCACCTTACTTCCCGCTTTTTTCTCATCGAGCTTCACCACACAGTTTTTCATCGCTACCGGGATAATCTCATATGCTCCCAGTTCTACCGCTTTTTGAATGATAAGTTCCATCTTATCACTCTTAGGAAGTCCCTGAAACAGATAAATTTTATTTGCAAGTTCCGTTCCATCGGCACACTCCTCCACGATAGCGACAAGTACCATCGTTTCAGAGAGTTCTTCGATTTCACCAAAATAGTTTTTCCCGGAGTTCGTGCTGATACGCACTTTTTCTCCGCGCTTCATGCGAAGCACGTTACGGATATGGTTGACATCGCTTCCCTCAATCGTCACAGAATCTTCGCCAACCTGTGTGTCCTCCACAAAAAATTGGTACATAATCTATTTCCTTCCCGCAGCCTTTGAGTCCCATGCACAAAGCTGCACGCAAAAAATCTCTGGCAAAAAATTTTTCACATTATTTTCTCGCAGTGATATTCACCCACTCGCCCTGATGGTTTATCTCAACGATGGTAAGCCCCGCCTTCTCGATGGCTTCCTTTACTTCATTTTCCTTGAAATCAATGATACCGGAGGTAATAAAGTAACCTCCCTTTTTCAAGCGAGCCGGAATCACCGGTGCCATCGGGATAATGACGTCTGCCAGAATATTTGCCACAACAATCTCATACTCCTCGATGCCGACCTTCTGCTGCAACGCTTCATCATCAATCAGATTTCCCACATAAAAGGTTCCAAGGTTTGCATCTAAGTGGTTCACTTCCATATTCTCGTGGGTGGAAGTCATACAGTCCGGGTCTAGGTCTGTGCCTACGACCGCGGAAGCACCGAGTTTTATCGCTACGATGGACAGAATACCACTTCCACAGCCGACATCAAGCACCTTCGGCGCCTTCCATTCCGGTGTGTAATCCTTGGTCCCGCGGATATATTTTAATAGCTGACGGATGCAAAGCTGCGTCGTCTCGTGCTTTCCGGTACCGAAAGACACGCCCGGGTCAATCTCGATTAAGAACTTGTCCTTATCTTCTTCTTTTAGCTCCTCCCATGTCGGTTTGATTAAAATATCGTCGATATAGAAAGACGAGAAAAACTTCTTCCAGTTATTAATCCAGTCCAAGTCCTCGGTCTGGTCGGAGGTGATGACACCGCTTCCGACATCTACAATCTTACGCAAATCTTCTAATGCAACTTTCACCTGCTTTAACAGTTCAGTGTAATCCTCACCGTTGTCCTCTAAATAAAAACTCACATGGCTCACCCCGTCGTCCGGCGGAAGTTCCGGCAAAAAATCGATAAACATATCTGCCTGATCTTCTTTGGACAGCGGAATATTATCCTCAATCTCCACGCCCTCGATACCAAGGTCCATCAACATGGAACTCATGTAATCTTCTGCCGCCGTTGTCGTCTCAATCGTATATTTATTCCATTTCATAAGAAAGTTCTCCTCTCTGTCAAAAAACGCATTCTATAAATGCGCATAATTATAGATATAATATCATAGTTTTCGGGTAGTTGCAAATTTTCCGTTAATATATGAAAGCCTCTTTAATAGAAAAATCGAATTTGCGGAAAGCAAAGATGACATGATATCGGATACTAAAAAAACCTCCCCAGACTGTCTGTACTGGGAAGGTTTTTGTTATGCTATTGCCTTATCAAATCTGTCTCAACGGTTTAGTTCAAATCTCTGCACCATTTCATTTAACGTAGTTGCCTGTGCTGCAAGCTCTTCCGATGTAGCCGAACTTTCCTGTGCTGTTGCAGAGTTGTCCTGTATTGCCTGCGAAATTTCTTCGATTCCTGAGCGAATCTGTTCCATACTCATAGCCTGATAAACAGCATTTTCAGAAGTCTTCTGAATCATTCCATTTACGTACTCAATTGCCTCCACAGAACTCTTCAGTGATGCCACAACACTTTCTGCAAGCTCATTGCCCTTCTTAATCTCGTCCATGGATACTCCGATTAAATCTCGTGTTACATTTACTGCCTTTGCACTTTGTTCCGCCAGATTTCCAATTTCTCCTGCTACAACGGCAAATCCTTTTCCTGCTTCACCAGCGCGAGCTGCTTCAATCGATGCATTGAGCGCTAAGAGATTCGTCTGATCTGCGATTTCTTCAATCGTCTTAATAATTCCGACTACCTGCTGTGAAGTTTCACGGATATTGTTCATTGCCTCCATCATCCGGTTCATCTGTTCCTGATTATCTTCCATCTGTCTGGCAACTTTCACAGTCTCACGTGCAGACTCCTCCGCATCTTTCTTATTCTCTTCCACCTGCTCCGTGATGGAAGTCGTCGTTGCTACCAGTTCCTCCACTGCTGCCGCCTGTGTTCCGGTTCCCTCTGCAAGCCCCTGTGCAGCTTTGGCAAGGTCATCCGCTCCCGCAGATACCTGACATGCACTGTCACTGATTCCTTCCATGACTTCATTCATAGAAGTTGAAATATTAATCAACGCATGTTTTACTTTCTGGAATTCACCCACATAATCATTCTTTAAATCAATCGTCAGCTTGCCCTCTGCCATACGTGCCAGGACCTCTGATATCTCATCAATATATGCTATGTATTCTTTCAAGCGCACAACGGTTTCATTAATGGAGTTGCCGAGTTCTCCAACCTCGTCCTCCGATTCAATCTGAAGTTCGACATCAAGATTGCCCTCTGCCAACCGCTGCGCTGTCCCATTCAGTTCCATAATCGGCTTTGTAATCTGTGTTGCAGTCTTTTGCATACCGACTAGAATCAATACAATACCGCCTGCAAACAGGATAATAAGCACAACCATCAACTTCACCAGAGCTGAATAGTATTCGGTGGACGGAAGACTGCTGATAACCATGTAGCCGGTATCGCCAATCATTTCCACATAGCCGTATTTCGCCTTTCCCTCATCCTTATACTTCAAAAAACAGTTTTCTTTATTCGTAACTGCATCAATCACATTCTGGGACATGCCAAGCTCACTGATATTTTTTTGTATATTCTCAGAATTCGGATGATAAATTACCATTCCTTCTGATGACAGAAGCATGACATATCCTGCCTTGCCGATTTTATATTCCTGCATCACCGTATTAATTTGTTCCATGGAGATATCCATACCTGCCACGCCAAGAACTGTCTTGCCGTCTTCATCGTAAATCGGAGAAGCCGCACTCAAAATCAGTTGTCCCGTGCTGGCATCGGCATACGGTTCGGTAAGTATGCTATAACCAAGCTTCGTACATGCGAACCACGGTCTTGCCTCAATCTCCCACCCGTCTTCCGTTACAAATCCGTCCGACTGTGCCGCTACACTCGCATCCGCATCCCCAATCCAGGTTGCAAGAATATTCTCAGAATCTAGCCCTGCAATATTTAGCAGATTCTTGAAAACGGCATCATACCCCTTGGTTCGTGTAATCAAATCTCCTGCCTTGGTATCACGAAGCACTTGACGGAGTTCCGGGTTCACCGCCATCTGCTCCGTCATTCCGGTATACCGATCAAAAAAATCTGCTAGCTGATACGCTGCTGACTGCGACTCCAAGGTAAGCTCCGTCTGCTTTGCCGACATGACCACCGAGCGTACCATTAAAATGGCTACTACTGCTACCAGCAAAAATACAATCAACACATCCCGCCCAATCTGCAGTTTGATTTGATCCGCAATTCCCTTTCTTGCCTTTTGCGACATCCTTGTCGCTCCTTTTTTTTGTTCTGTTTTTTCATCCTTCCCCATAACGCGTCTCCCTTCGCATTTATTGATACCATTTTACCACACTCGCTGCAAATTGCATAGGAATATCCTGTTTTTTTTCTAATTTTAAGCATCATTTTCTGACAAAAAAGAGGCGTATTGACAAATGTCATACGCCTCTTGTAATATATTTATCTTTTTATAATACCTTTGATAAAAATTCCTGCAGCCTCGGGCTCTTCGGATTGCCGAAAATCTCCTCCGGCGTGCCTTCTTCCTGTATCACACCATCGTTAATGAACATGACGCGGTTGGCAACCTCTCTGGCAAAGCCCATCTCATGTGTCACGACCACCATCGTCATACCGTCCTGTGCCAGTTCCTTCATAACGTTTAGTACCTCACCGACCATCTCCGGATCAAGTGCGGACGTCGGTTCATCAAAAAGGATGATATCCGGGTTCATTGCAAGAGAACGCACGATTGCAATTCGCTGTTTCTGTCCGCCGGAAAGCTGCGTGGGATAAGCATCCGCCTTATCGCTCAGACCGATGCGCGCCAAAAGCTCCTCTGCCTTTTTCTCTGCTTCCTCTTTCGTCATTTTCCCGAGTTTTACCGGCGCTAACATAATGTTCTCTTTGATTGTCATATTCGGGAAAAGATTAAACTGTTGGAATACCATTCCAATTTTTTCCCGTACATGATTGATATCTACGGACTTGTCCGTAAGGTCTGTCCCCTCAAACAGCACCTGTCCCTCTGTCGGAACCTCAAGAAGATTTAAGGAACGCAAGAACGTGGATTTTCCACACCCGGAAGGACCAATCAGCGCTACCACATCCCCCTTATTGATTGTTGTTGAGATGCCCTTTAATACCTCCTGCCCGTCAAAGGATTTGCGAAGGTCGTTTACCTCTAAGATTACTGTATTATCGCTCATTGTTCCTTAACTTCCTTTCCAACAGATTGACTATCTTGCTTAAGCCCATGACAATGATCAAATAGATAATTGCCACTGCGATAAGCGGCATAAATGCTTCATAAGTAACACTTCTTATGATATCTCCACCCTTGGTCAAATCCATAAGTCCGATGTAGCCACTGATGGAAGTCTCCTTGAGCAAGCTGATAAACTCATTACAGAGCGCCGGGAGAATATTTTTTACCGCCTGCGGCATAATGATGCTTATCATCGTCTGCTTATAGGTAAGTCCGAGGCTTCTGCCCGCCTCAAACTGTCCAATGTCAACTGCCATGATGCCGGAACGGACAATCTCTGCCACATATGCTGCGGAGTTTAGACCGAACGCAATCACTGCTACTACCATCTTCCCGGTATTAATGCTCCGGAAAATCACATAATAAATAATCAAAAGCTGTATCATAACCGGTGTGCCCCGCACAATCGTAAGATATGTCTTACAGATTGCATTTAGCAAGGCAAGCCCACCGTTTCTGTCATGATTCGTGCGCACAATGGCTATCAAAAATCCGAGCACAATACCTATCATAACCGCAAATATGGTAATCAGGAGCGTATTGCCGAGTCCTCTTAAGAGATACATATAACGCTGTTCTTTGATAAAGTTATCATAAAATTTTTCAACAAAACCTGCAGACTCAATTTCTGCCGTTTCATCAACAACAATGATAACCTGTTTGGAAGTGGTATATGTATCCGAGAAATTGACGTTCTTTTTTCGTTCCTCCGTTACGGTAAACCCGGCTGCACCGATGTCAACTTTTCCGGTTGACACGGCTGAAATGATGGAGTCGAACGCCATATCCTCAATCTGCAGCTCCATACCAAGCTTGTCACAGACCGCCTGCATGATATCCATATCCATACCGGTAATTTTGCTCTCTTCGTAATATTCAGATGGAGGGAACTCTGCGTTGGTTGCGACAGTCAACGTACCGTTTATTCGTTCTATATCCGCCGGCTCATAAGGATATTTTCCCACCTCAGTTTCTGCACCGACATAGTTTTTCTTGATGCTGTCTAAAACGCCCTCTTCTTTTAACTCAGCCAACGACTCATTGACCCGTACTAAAAGCTCGTCGTTTTCCTTCGCTACCATGAACGCATAATCCTCTAACGCGAACTCTTCCTCGAGTATCTTAAGTCCACGATTCTGCTCAACAAAAGCCAAAGCCGGCTGCTCATCGATGATGACGCAGTCAATCTTACCCTGCTTTAACGCCTGCACAGCATCCGCACCCTTATTGTAGCGCTCTATGATTGTTCCGGCATCATCCCCCTCATAATCGCTGGCATAGATGTCTCCAGTGGTTCCTAACTGTACACCGATGCGTTTTCCTGATAAATCATCCACTGTCTCAATCACAGCTTTGTTTGCTGCCAAATCATTTGTCACCGTCTCCGTGTCTACGATGCCCGCTGTTTCCTCCGTACTCTGTCCGCATGCGGCAATGCCCAAAAGTGTCATTCCGGCAAGTGCCAGACAAAGCATTTGTTTTTTCATCTTCATAATAACGTTCTCCCGCAATGAGTGTTTTTACATATTTATTGTATAAATATACACTAAGTATGCAGTATAGCACATTTTTTTCAAAATAGGAAGTACCTTGTGAAAATAATTATCCGTTTTCATGAATCTGATAAAGATAGCTTCTACCTTCTTTTCCGATTCGTTCCACAATCTGAAGGTCTGTCAGAATCAAAAGTACCGTCTGTGCAAGCCGCACCGGAATCTTCGCACACCGTGCAAAATCCTTCGCAGTAAAATTCTCCGGAACATCATACGGCACAAACTGCATATAGTCCTCCCTGCAGTCCACACAGACCTCCTCCACAAAAGCGGTCGGGATGCGTTCAAACCGGTCACTGCCTTTCTTTTTATCCCTGCTCCATCCGTTCAAAAGACGATACTCTTCCATATCAATCAAATCGAAGCGAAATTTTAGATTCTCATCGGTAAGAAACGGTCGTATCTTATACAATTCGATAAATGCCTGATACGGGTTGCCTTTTTTGGGAGACTTCCGCTTTGGAGACATCTCCCCTGTCTCCTCATCAATCCATGAGAGCCACTTTACATGCGGAATCGGATAGACAATCGTAACCGGGTACTCCGGCAAGAATGCAGCAAGTTTTCTTCGCATGTTGTTAAAAGACCGGGTCTGAATTTCAATAATCTCAGACCCGGTATAGATATCTGCCACAAAATGAGCAATCGGTATCTCGTGCATATCCGTATCCGGGGCATAGTAATTCTTGAGCACCGCATGAACTGTCTTCTCTGAAAGTGTTCCGATTCCCTGCCGCTCACGGTTAATTCCGATTACTCTGTTTTTTGCCTGTTCAAAACGCTTTTCATCTATGCACATAATTTTCCCTACTCTCCTGATGTCTTATCATAGCATCTTGCCGAATATGCTGTCAAACACGGTACCGGGCACATGCAGGATGCGATGTGTAGACTGCTACCGGGTTCCTTTTTTCGCATTCCTTAATATACAAAAAAGTGCATTTTTCACAACAGATATCTGTTATCGTACAAGCAGGTAGCCGAAAAGGGGCATCCATCTGTTTTTCGAGCCATAGAAAGGAATGGTGCTTATGTACGTTACATATAGCGATTTATTTGCTTTTGTAATGGTTCTCGTCTCAGTGGCAACCTTTGTTTGCAGCCATAATGGTATACATAAGAAATAGCGCCCGCTCTATGCGCAGACGCTATCTGATGTATTTTCAACCATTGCCGAAAAAGGATAGGATAGGCTATCCTTTTCGGCTGCCATTATTTATTTTTCCGCATATTTTTCAAAATGTCAAAGCAGTCAAATGTTCTAAAGTAGTCTTCCGGTGTCTCCGCACGGCGTATGAGCTGCGTAGAACCGTCTTCTTTCAGCAGGACCTCCGCGGAACGAAGTTTTCCATTGTAATTGTATCCCATCGAAAATCCATGTGCTCCGGTATCATGAATGACAAGTAAGTCTCCCATATCAATTTTCGGAAGCATACGGTCAATCGCGAACTTATCACAATTCTCGCAGAGAGACCCTGTCACATCATATTTGTAATCGCACGGTGCGTCTTCTTTTCCCATGACCGTAATGTGGTGATAAGCGCCGTAAATAGCCGGACGCATCAGGTTGACCGCACATGCATCCACACCGATGTACTCCTTGTGGGTATGCTTCTCATGGATTGCCTTTGTCACAAGACATCCGTACGGTCCTAACATGAAGCGTCCCATCTCCGTATAAATAGAGACATCGCCGAGTCCCGCCGGAACCAATATCTCCTCAAATGCCTGACGCACACCCTCTCCAATCACATAAATATCGTTCGGTGTCTGCTCCGGTGTATATGGGATTCCCACGCCGCCGGAAAGGTTGATAAATTTAATGTCACAGCCCGTTTTCTCTTTTAACTCCACTACAAGTTCAAAGAGCTGTCTTGCCAGCTTCGGATAGTACTCATTCGTCACGGTATTGCTCGCCAAAAATGCATGAATACCAAAATGCTTGGCACCTTTTTCTTTTAAAATCTTAAAGCCCTCGATAATCTGCTCATGCGTGAATCCGTATTTTGCATCACCCGGATTATCCATGATACCGTTGCTCATCTTAAACACACCGCCCGGGTTATAGCGACAGCTAATCGTCTCGGGAATTTTTCCGATGGTCTTCTCCAAAAAGTCAATGTGCGTGAAATCATCCAGATTAATAATCGCGCCAAGCTCGTTTGCAAGTACAAACTCTTCTGCCGGAGTATCGTTAGAAGAAAACATGATATGTTCCCCGTCAAAGCCCTGCGAATCTGCAAGCATCAGTTCGGTTAACGATGCACAGTCACAGCCGCAGTCATATTCCTTTAAAATATTTAAAATATAAGGATTGGGTGTTGCCTTTACCGCAAAATACTCACGGAAACCCGGATTCCATGCAAACGCTTCCTTCACTGCCTTTGCATTCTCCCGAATCCCCTTCTCATCGTAAAGATGAAACGGGGTCGGATACTCTTTTACGATTTCCTCTAACTGTGCTTTGGTTACGAATGTTTCCTTTTTCATGATATTACCTCCAGCTCTTTCGTCAACTGCTATCATTCTACAATATTTTTGTTTCCGTGGCAACCATTTTACAGATAATTCTCTATACGACCACAAATACCACCTGCACCAAAAACATATACAGCACGGTTCCCACACCGATACTTAATAAATTATTACGCTTCCATACATGCAGCACAATCACCACTGCGACTGCGATAAACTCCGGCACCCAATGTGATACCGACGCAAAACTCACCCCTTTTAAGCAATAGATTACCAGCATTCCGATAACCGCCGGTGGAAGCACCTTCCCCAGATACTGAATAACAGGCGGTACCTCTTTCCCTTTCGGGAAAAATAAAAATGGAATAAGTCTCGTAAAAAATATCGTAACTGCAACCGCGATAATAATTGCAATCGAACGCCATACACTAATCGGCATGTCTCTGCACCTCCTGTCCCTGTACCGGTTCTGTCTGTGGGACTACACCACCTGCATTTTCCAATGCTCGTCTGCCGAAAAGCAGAATCAGCATAATCCCTATCATGGTTGGAAGAATAAAATTCTCTTTCCCAAAAATCAAAAGACACGCCAAACCACAGACCAGACCGATGACAACGCTTGGGCGGTTCTTTTTCTCCATCCACTGTTCCACCATGATAACCACGAACAGTGCTGTCATGGCAAAGTCAATGCCTGTCGCATCAAACGGTATGATATTTCCCAAGAGCGCCCCGATTCCCGACCCAATAATCCAATAGGACTGGTCTAATACGGCGATTGCGAACAAAAATTTGTCCTCCTCCACATCCGGCGGCACCTTCGTAATGAAGTACAGCGAATAGGTCTCATCGGTCAGCGAAAAGATCAGGTAAAGGCGTTTTTTCCCCGCCTCGGCAAACCGCTCTAACAATGACAAGCCATAAAAGATATGCCGAATATTTACCATAAACTCCATAAAAATTACATGAAAAAGGCTTACTCCCGGCGAAAAAAAATTTACCGCAAGATACTGACCGCTTCCTGCATAGCAAAGCAAACTCATAAACATTGCCCACAAAAAATTATAGCCTTTTTCCTGAATCATGACGCCAAATGCCATTCCTATAAATAAGTAGCCCGTCAACACCGGAATTGTATGAGGAAACGCTGCTCGAAATGCCTTGCCGTATGCCCACCTTTTTTCTTGACTCACTAATTTCATTTTATTCTTTCCCATTTCTTCAAGTTGTGTTATACTTTTTTTAGTTATATGTATCGATTTTCCCAGATTACAAAGGAGCTATTGATGAGCATTACGGTTCTGTCCTATCACGATCAAGCCTTAATTGACCAAGTGAATACCGCCGCCGCACTGCGTGCCGAGGCACTGGAGGCCGAAAAGGCTGCTGCACGTGAAGCATCTAACAACTTTTCTTCTGTATTAAACGATGCTTCCGACGCTTACAGCAATGCACAGACTGCCGACACTCTTAGCAAGTGTCCTTCTGATTTATATGCAATCTTTGAAGAAGCTGCATCGACATTTGGTGTCTCTGTAAACCTGCTCACTTCCATTGCCAGAGCAGAATCCGGTTTCAACGCAAACGCTGTCAGTTCCGCAGGTGCCATAGGCATCATGCAGCTTATGCCATCCACCGCCGCTTCTCTCGGTGTCACAAATTCTTATGATGTCCGCGAAAATATCATGGGCGGTGCAAAATTAATCTCACAGCTCTTAAGTAAATATAACGGCAATACCGCACTTGCTCTCGCCGCTTACAACGCCGGCAGCAGCAATGTCGATAACTACGGTGGCATTCCGCCTTTTACAGAAACACAGAATTATGTCAGAAAAGTCCTCTCCTATCTCAACACGGAGAACGGAACTGACTTAAAGGATACGCTTTCGAATTTTCTTTCCTCCGGCAATGTCAGTGATGGTACCTTAGATGCACTGGTCAATTTATTAAAATCTATCAGAAACGATTCAGCCGGTGTTGCAGACAATAAAGCAAACACCACAGAAACGATAAAAAGCTCTCCTGCTATTACAGTGACCGTCATTAATGAATCGCCAACCCTTTGATTGCAAGCCCGGTGAAACCGGGCTTTTATTCTGCCAGACTTTCAATCTGCGCTTCCAGGTAGTCATTGAATTCCTGCATGAATTCATAGACGGTATCAATCTTTTCCTTTGGGTAACGCGCCAAAAATTCCATATCTCGCTTTTCCCAGAGCTGATGGCGTTTCGCATGTTCATCAAACAAAACCTTTCCCTGCTCCGTCAAGCGGAAATAGATTTCTTTCTTATTCGTCTCTAATGTATACTTCTCTATCAGTCCTTTTGCCAACAGCTTCTTTGTCATCTTACTGATTGCTCCACGTGTCATTCGCATTTGCTCTGCCACCTTCGTCACGTTCGGCAACTCCAATCTTCCAATGAAGTCGATGCAATGTGTCTCAGAATAGCCGTACTCATCCAGACACTGGTTTTCCGTCAACTGTGAAAGCATATCCTGCCGCTCCAGCATGAGCGCAATCTCTTTTAATAACAGCTCCTGTTCCTTCATGGCGCTTCTCCTTTTTGTTTCCTCGTAAACATTGTGTATTCTAAATATAACGCAAGCGTGTTTGCCTGTCAATAGGAACAAAAGTGTGCTTCACACACCCTCGCGACCAATACTTTTATCAGCACAGCTTTCTTTTCCATATTTCTCTATTCTGTGATTTTCCGGTAACATTCCGGTCTTCTGTCTCGGAACAATCCCCATTCCAAGCGTTTGTTAAAAAGCTCCGCAAGGTCGTATTCCGCATAGAGGATTTCTTCCTTATCACGACTTCCCGATACCAGAAGTTCTCCTGTCTCGTCTGTCAAAAACGAGGAACCATAAAAGTCAAGTGCCGATGTCTGGCTGCCATTCTCCTCGCAAGGCTCTACCGTCTCTCTACCGATTCGGTTTGCCGCGATTACCGGCATCAGATTGGTCGCGGCATGCCCCTGCATGCACCGACGCCAATGGGGCATACTGTCGCACTCTAAGATTGGCTCAGAGCCAATCGCAGTCGGATAGAAAAGAAGTTCGGCTCCCTGAAGTGCCATACAGCGTGCCGCCTCCGGGAACCACTGGTCCCAGCAGATACCGACACCAATCGTACCATAGCGTGTCTCAAAGACCTGAAATCCCGTATCTCCCGGTGTAAAATAAAATTTTTCCTGATAATAATGATCATCCGGAATGTGTGTCTTGCGATATACTCCCAGCAGACTTCCGTCCGCATCGATGCAAGCGACTGAATTGTAAAGATTATTTACATCACGCTCGTAAAAACTAATTGGGAGCACCACGGAAAGCTCTTTTGCAAGGCGCATTCCCATCTGCACCGCATCGTTCTTAAGTGTCGGCTTCGCGTAGTGATAAAAATCGTAGCGGCGCTGTTGGCAGAAATATTCCCGTTCGAACAGCTCCGGAAGCAGGATAATCTGCGCGCCCTCTGCTGCTGCCGCACGCACCTTCTCTTCAGCATTTTTTAAGTTTTCTTCGATAGATTTCGTGCAACGTATCTGAACCGCTGCAACCTTCACTTTACTCATAGCCTTCCTCTCATTTCTTTCCTATTACAGTGCTCTTTTCCTGGGTTCTACGCAGACCGCTTACTTTCGTCCCGCCGGAATCTGCTGTGTGATACAGTGAATATTCCCACCGCCGACCAAAATATCCCTGGCATAGATTGGAATCACCTTGCGGTCCGGATTCCACTGCTCCATCAACTCCACTGCCCTTCGGTCGCTCGTCTCATTGTCTCCGCCAAAGACCGGCATCACAACTGCACCATTGGAAAAATAAAAATTCACATAGGATGCCGCCAGACGCTCTCCAACCTCACGCTCATCCTCGCCTTCCTCAAACGCATAGCCATCTACCTCTTCCTCGGTAAGACAGACCGGCACATCCGGAATCGGCAGTTTGTGAATCACAAGCTTTCTGCCCTTCGCATCACGCTCCGTCTCCAAATAGTCAAGACACTGCTTGGAAAGTGCGTATTGTGGGTCATCCTCATGGTCTGTCCAGGCCAGCACAACCTCACCCGGTCTTAAAAATGCACACACGTTATCCACATGTTCATTCGTCTCATCCATATAGATTCCACGCGGCAGCCACAACACCTTTTGTGCGCCAAGATACCGCCTGAGGCGCTCCTCAATCTCGCCCTTAGAAAGGCTCGGATTCCGCCCTGCAGAGAGCAGACAGGATTCCGTCACCATCACCGTTCCCTCGCCGTCACTGTGAATCGAACCACCCTCTAAGACAAAAGGTGAGGCATCGCAGATTTCATAGCCATACTTTTTTGCGAAAAAGGAAGCAAACGCATTGTCTTTCTCCCACGATGCGTACAAACCGTCCACGGTACCGCCCCAGGCATTGAATTCCCAGTTGATGGCGCGCACCTTGTTTTCGCTCTTATCATCCTTTTTTATCACAAAGGTTGGGGCCACATCTCTCGCCCATGCATCATCTGTCTCTGCGGTAAAAAGCTCCACATTCTCCTGCCAGCTTTCATTCGCAGTATTGCCGCAGAGCAACCCCTCTGCCGACGCACGCGCCTGCTTACTCACTGCTACATAGACGTGTTCACTCTGTGCAATCGCCGCAATCACATTGCGGAATGCCACGCGTGCCGCCTTCGCTCCGTAAATCCAAGAGCCCGGACGCTCCGGCCAAATCAGGATACATCCCTGATGCGGTTCAAATTCTCCCGGCATAGAAAAGCCGCTGTTTGTTGTACTCATATCACCCATTATGACAGACGCCCCTTAAAATCTTCATAGCCAAACTGTTTTATCATCTCTATCGTGCCATCCTCGCGAAGCAATGCAATGGATGGCAACGGCATGCCGTTAAACGTATTGTTTTTTACCATAGAATAAATTGCCATATCCTCAAACACCAGACGGTCACCCACATGAAGTTCCTCTTCAAAGCTATAGTCGCCAATCACATCTCCCGCAAGGCAGGTCATCGAGGACAGACGGTAGGTATATGGCTTCTCGCCCGCCTCATATCCGCCACGCAATGGCGGACGATAAGGCATCTCTAATACATCCGGCATATGACATGCTGCCGATGCATCCAGAATCAAAACATCCATACCATTGTGCACAATATCCATAACCTCAGTCACAAGGTATCCGGCGTTCAGCGCTATCGCCTCACCCGGCTCTAAGTACACCTCAAGCCGGTAGGTCTTCTTTATATAATAAATCAACTCTTTTAACCGCTCTATCTGATAACCGTCTCTGGTAATATGATGACCACCGCCAAGATTCAGCCATTTAATTTTTGTTAAATATGGTTTAAATTTTTCTTCAAATGCATGAAACGTACTTACCAAATCGTCGGCGTCCTGTTCACAAAGAGTGTGGAAATGTAGCCCTTCGATATCCTCCGGAAGTGCCGCCACACCGCTTTCATCCTGTTCCATGCCAAGCGCTGTCAGCCCCTTCTGCAATTCTTCGTAGGTAATTCCAAGTCTGGAACCCGGTGCACACGGGTCATAGATGGCATGTCCCTCCTGCGTAGAAAACTCCGGATTGATACGGATGCCAATGCTGACATGCCGCACGGGCTTCTCCGATTCCTTCCGGCTCTCCGCCGTCCGGTTCTCCTCTTGCATTCGATTGTGTAGTGCAATTTTGTCACGATGCTTCGCATACTGTGCAAGCGAATTAAAAACCATATGGTCACAGATTTCCACCAACTCTGCCATATCCGCATCCTTATATGCCGGTGCAAAGACATGGTTCTCCCTGCCCATCTCCTCATATCCAAGACGCGCCTCATACAAACCACTTGCCGTCGTACCACTGATATACCGACCAATCATCGGATAAAGTGCATACATGGAAAATGCCTTCTGCGCGAGA
Organism: Roseburia sp.; assembly: GCA_022771695.1. Classification (GTDB taxonomy): domain Bacteria; phylum Bacillota; class Clostridia; order Lachnospirales; family Lachnospiraceae; genus Roseburia. The sequence continues at coordinate 34,413 of JALEKJ010000038.1, forward strand.
AGCACATGGCATCCGGTCTCGCGCTCCAGTTCTTGTAAGATTATTAAATTTTCTTTTAATTTCTTCTCGTCAACCAGATAACTTGGTGTCGGCAAGTCGTTCCATGTCATACAACTATTTCCTTTCTCTCGCTTCATCCCTGTTCACAAACCTGCGTACACTCGCACGATATCATTCGCATTACTCTACCGTCTGAGGATTTTCATCGACGACCCATGGCAGACCGTATTCGTTCAGCATCTCCATAAACGGATCCGGATCAAACTCTTCGATGTTGAATACGCCGTCCTTATCCCATACCTTATCCACTACCAGTGCAGCGCCAATCATCGCCGGCACACCGGTCGTATAAGAAATTGCCTGAGAACCAACTTCTTTATAACACTCCTGATGGTCACACACGTTATAGATATAAATCGTCTTTTCTTTTCCGTCCTTCTTTCCGGTAAAAATACAGCCGATATTTGTCTTTCCGACCGTTCTAGGTCCCAAAGATGCAGGATCCGGAAGCAGAGCCTTCAAAAACTGGATTGGCACAATCTCTCTTCCTTCATACATAATTGGAGAGGTTGATAACATGCCGACATTCTCCAAACATTTCATATGTGTCAGATAACTCTGTCCGAATGTCATGAAGAAACGGATTCTCTTAACCCCCGGCACGTTCTTCGCCAAAGACTCAATCTCTTCGTGATGAAGCAGATACATATCCTTTTCTCCAACCTGCGGAAAATTATATTCTCTTTTAATTTCCATCGGTTCCGTTTCTACCCAATGACCGTTTTCCCAATAGGAGCCATTTGCGGACACCTCACGGAGATTGATTTCCGGGTTAAAATTTGTTGCAAACGGATAACCATGATCGCCGCCGTTGCAGTCTAAGATATCAATATACTCGATTTCATCAAAATAATGTTTCAATGCATATGCGGTAAACACACTGGTAACACCCGGGTCAAATCCACTTCCGAGCAATGCCGTAATTCCTGCCTCCTTGAAACGCTCCCGGTATGCCCACTGCCAGGAATAGTCAAAGTATGCCGTAAAGCCTGCCTCCTTGCAGCGTTTCTCGTAAATTGCACGCCACGCAGGGTCATCCGTATCCTCCGGCTCATAGTTTGCCGTATCGATATAGTCTACCTTGCAGGCAAGACATGCATCCATGATGGTCAAATCCTGATATGGTAATGCTACATTCAACACTGCATCCGGCTGATAGTCCTTGATTAACGCAATTAACTCATCCACATTGTCCGCATCCACTTTTGCCGTCGTAATCACGGTATCCGTCGTCTTTTCCAGTTTTTCCTTCAATGCATCACACTTTTTCTTCGTGCGGCTTGCAATACAGATTTCGGAAAAAGTCTTGCTGTTCTGACAGCACTTATGGATTGCCACTCCTGCAACTCCGCCACATCCGATAATTAATAATTTTCCCATTTTTATTTCCTCCTATCTTCCTCTTCCTCTAACATATCCTCCACATACTTCGGCAGCATGAATGCTCCCTTGTGCAGATTCGTCGTGTAGTACCACGTCTTTATTCCACGCGCATTCCAACGCTCCGTATCCAAATCCATAAGCGGATGATACTTCTTTGAAGCAAAACCAAACAGCCAATATCCCGAAGAGCACGTCGGTATATGCGCCTGATAGACGCGGCTGATTGGAAAACTGTGACTCGCTTTCCGATGCATCACACGACAGGACTCCTCATCTTCATCGTAAAACGGGCTGCCATGCTGATACACCATGATGCCGTCCTCCTTCAATGCACGGTAACAATTCCCGTAAAACTCCTTGGTAAAAAGTCCCGCGGTATGTCCTAACGGGTCAATCGCATCATTGATAATCAAATCGTAAGCATCATGCTTCGTCCGAAGGAAACGAAGACCGTCCTCATAATAGATATTCACCCGTTCGTCCTCCAAACCGCAGGCATTGTCCGGAAAGAATTCCTTACAGACATCCACGAATACCCGGTCCGGCTCCACAACATCAATCTGCTCAACTTCACTATAATAAGAAAGCTCACGTGCCACTCCGCCGTCACCGCCACCGATAACGAGCACCTTTTTCACCTCGGGATGCACTGCCATCGGTACATGCACAATCATCTCATCGTAGACAAACTCATCCTTTTCCGAAAAAACAATACTTCCGTCTGAGCTTAGGAAACGTCCGAATTCTTTGGACTCAAACACATCAATGCGCTGGAAGTCTGTCTCCTCGCCAAATAACTGTTTTTCCACCTTCACGGATACCTTCACCTGATCCGTGTGATAATCCGAAAACCAAAGTTCCACCGTTTTATCCCCCCTATTTCCATACCTGTCTGTCGTCCACCAGTACATTTAGGTTTTCCACGTTCGGGTCCTCCGTTCCCTGCATGGAACAGCCTTTTTCCTTCGCGTAGATAATGTACTCAATGATTTCCGGCGTAATCATCTCACCCGGTGCCAAAATCGGAATTCCCGGCGGATAACACATCACAAACTCGCCGCAAATTTTCCCTGCAGTCTTTCGAATCGGCATACATTTCTTTTCTGAGTAAAATGCAGTCTGCGGTGACACCAGAACCGTCGGATTGATATACTCCGTGTTTAGCATCTGCGCCGGGTCCTGCGAATACAGGCGCTTGATATCAGCAAGTGCTCCCACCAGACGCTCAATGTCCTGGATGCGGTCTCCAATCGAGATATATGCCAAAATATTTGCAATATCTCCAAGTTCAATCTGAATGTCGTATTCATCCCGCAGCAAATCATAGACCTCGATTCCCGCAAGCCCAATATCTCTTGTATAGATAGAAAGCTTTGTCACATCAAAATCATAAACACTGCTACCGTTTACCAAGTCTTTTCCATATGCATAATATCCGCCAATCGCATTGATTTCCTCGCGCGCATACTCTGCCATCTTCGCCACCTTGGCAAAGGACTCACGCCCTCGCAACGCCAGATTTCGTCTGGATATATCAAGACTTGACATCAGAAGATACGATGCACTCGTCGTCTGTGTCAGATTGATAATCTGACTCACGTATTCCCAGTTGACATTTTTCCCGGTCAAAAGCAGAGAACTCTGTGTCAGACTTCCACCCGATTTATGCATGGATACCGATGCCATATCCGCCCCCGCATCCATCGCACAGACCGGAAGGTTCTCGCCAAAATACAGATGTGTACCATGCGCCTCATCCACCAATACCAACATATCATGCTCATGTGCCAGCTTCACGATGGAACGCAGGTCCGAGCAGATACCATAATAAGTCGGATTGTTGACCAGCACTGCCACCGCTCCCGGATTCTCTAAAATTGCCCGCTCCACTTCCGAAATCTCCATACCGAGGGAAATACCAAGTTTCTTATCCACCTCAGGATTTACATATACCGGGATCGCTCCACAGAGCACCAGCGCATTAATTACACTTTTATGTACATTGCGCGGCAAAATAATCTTATCACCGGCACGACAGACGGAAAGCACCATACTCTGCACGGAAGAAGTTGTCCCTCCTACCATAAAAAATGCGTGCTCTGCGCGGAACGCCTCCGCAGCAAGCTCTTCTGCTTCCTTGATGACCGATACCGGATGGCAGAGGTTGTCAAGCGGCTTCATGGAATTGACATCCAGACTCACACATTTCTCGCCCAAAAGCTCTACCAGTTCAGGATTGCCTCGTCCCCTCTTATGTCCCGGCACATCAAACGGCACGACACGCCGCTTTTTTAATTTTTCCAATGCCTCGTACACCGGGGCCCTCATCTGTGGATTCTGTTCCATGTTTGTTCCTCTTTTCTATCTTCCTCTTGATTTTCTGCAAAAAGCGGTATTTTGCACAGATAAGCCGAATCTTCCGCAAATAAGCAGGTTTCAGACTTCGTCTGAAACTCGCGTTGCTCGTCAGATAGGAAGCAAAACAGGATTTTGTGCAAGCACAATCCTGCCTTGTTTCCTATCTTCCTCTGCTTATTCGCGCAAAAAGGCAGGTGATATATAATCACCTGCCTAAAAATAGTCATATAATATCGTCGTATATTGCGCGTCTTTCTGTCTCGTACATTCTGCAAAAAAAATTTCCAGAGTCTTACCCAGCACCTTCGCCAGCAAATATTTGCTAATCCTACGCTTTATTGACCGTTTCACAAGTGATACTTATAAAATTTGAGCTTCTAACTCAATCAATATAACGTGGTTCATCACCACAATCGGCAGCTGCCCCGCCTGTCCGTATGGGCTTAACCAATCGCTTGGTGGGCAAATATTTGCATGAAAACCCTTTCGCATTCATGTGACTAAAAGTATAGCACACAATTTTCTCAAATACAAGCAGACTTTTTTCCTAATTTTTCCATCTGCGTGTTCTTATTCCGTCCAAGACCTCACTAGCGCAATCTCACGTTTGTATCCCTCATCATCATTCGGTGTCTCTAGGATAAACGGTTTCCCGGAAAGTAACGGATGTGTCGAAACCCGTTTCATTCCCTCAAGCCCAATGCAGCCCTCTCCGATACAGGCATGTCTGTCCTTGTGGGCGCCACACGCATTCATACTGTCATTGAAATGCACCGCATAAAGACGATTAAGTCCAATCACGCGGTCAAACTCTTCCAGCACTTCATCCAAATGATTTACAATATCATATCCACCATCCCAGACATGACAAGTATCAAAGCAGACTCCTACCTTGTCCTGCAGTTTGACACGGTCGATAATTGCGCGCAATTCCTCGAAGTTGCGTCCAACCTCGCTGCCTTTGCCTGCCATCGTCTCAAGCAACACAGTGGTCGTCATACCAGTAGTCAACACCTCATTCAGTGCCTCTGCGATCAGTCGAATCCCTTCTTCTGCCCCTTGTCCCACATGGGAACCCGGGTGAAAATTGTAGTAATTTCCCGGCGTATACTCCATCCTTTTCAAATCATCCGCTATCATATTCTTAGAAAACTGTCGGATATCCTCTTTCGCTGCACACAGATTCATCGTATACGGTGCATGCGCTACCAGCTTACCAAACTGCTGCTCCTTTTGCAGTTTCAAAAACTTTTCCACATCAGCCGGCACAATTTCTTTTGCTTTTCCACCACGCGGATTCCTTGTAAAAAATGCAAATGTATTCGCACCAAGTGCCACCGCCATCTTCCCCATAGCCGCATAGCCTTTTGACGCGGATAAATGATTTCCAATATACATATCTTTTCCCTTCCGGTTAACAATCTCTTACATCTGTTATCCGCTCAACAAGCACGCCCTCTCGGTACGCGCCAAGCAACGCTTCCAAATCCCGAATCGAAGCTTTCAGTTCTCTGCCGATATCTGTGTCTGCAACCGTTTTGCGTTTCACCACATGCTGTACCAGAATCGTGTGTGACGCGATATCACTTCCATCCTGCACAGCCTTCTCCACGGACTCAAACGGTTCATGTGCAGCGAGCACTAATCCATAAGAATTATAAATCAGTGTGTACCCGGCAATTCCCGTCTTCGTCTGGTATGCTTTGGAGAAGCCGCCGTCAATGATGAGAAGCTTGCCGTTACATTTCACCGGCGACTCCCCACGCTTTGCTTCCACCGGGATGTGTCCGTTGATGATGTGCGCCTCGGCACCGTTTAACCCAAATTCCGCCAAAATACGGTTTACCACTTCCTCATTCTCAAGTAGCTGATAATACGGATTCTTCGGTTCTTCATGGGTTGTCTTATCTGCGATAAAGTATCGTTCAAAGGTCGTCATTTTCGCTTTGCCGAATACCGGTGAATTCTTGTTTTCCCAGATAAACCAGAGGATGTCCTGCCCCTTTTGTTTTTCCTCAGGGTCTATCGCATAATAGCCTTTTCTCGCATAATTCTCAAGCACATCATAAAGCGCTTTGCCCGCATATTTCTTACCGTAAATCTCCACGCTGGTAAAGCTTCCGTCCTCATTCATCGGCACACAACCATGATATAAAAGATTGCCATTATGCACCTTGTAAAGGCTTCCCCGCGTAAACAGGAAACGCACATGCTTTTGTAGCTTTTCGCAATTCACAAATGCCATTGTAATGCGCTCCATCACGTCCGCTTCATCCTGTGATAATGCATACGGATCATTCCAGTCAATCGTCGGGAAATTGACATCCTTCATCGCATACTCAGCTCCCTCCACGCAGACGGTACCCTTTTCTACATCAATCTTATCCAAAAGCAAACGCTCTTCCATGCCAAACTCCGGATGCTTTTTTATCAGTTGACCTTCCAGCTTAAACTGCATGACTGCGATTGCCTTGTGCATCTTCTCATCGAGCATCGCATCACGAACATCATATTCGTCCTCTCTGTAATCCAGCTTAAAGCAGTTGCAAGGGTCATTGTCATAACGGCTCATGGCAAGACGTGCCAACGGAACCAGATTGATGCCATACCCATCTTCTAAGAGATTCAAATTCCCGTATTTTGCAGAAATACGAATGACATTACAGATACATGCCGGACTTCCCGCCGCAGCTCCCATCCAATACACATCATGGTTTCCCCATTGGATATCAACGGAATGATGGTTCATCAAGGTGTCCATGACCAGATTCGGATACGGTCCTCTGTCAAAAATATCTCCGACAACATGCAGATGATCCACGACCAGACGGCGAATCAGATTGCAGAACGCTATCACAAGCTCTGTCGCTCTCCCTGTGCGGATGACCGAATTGATAATCTCATTATAGTATGCCTCCTGATCCGACACGTCCGGACGCCCCGTCAAAAGTTCTTCGATCACATATGCAAAATCCTTCGGCAACGCCTTGCGCACCTTAGAGCGGGTATACTTTGAGGAAGCACTCTTGCAGATACGAATCAACCGGTACAAGGTAACCTTATACCAATCCTCTATATTCTCCTCCGTCTTTAAGACCTGCTCTAACTTCTGCTCCGGATAATAAATCAGTGTCGCAATGCTCTTTTTCTCCCCCGCACTAATAGCATTGCCAAATTCGTCCTCAATCTTGCGTTTGATGGCACCGGAACCATTCTTGATGATATGCTGAAACTGGTCATACTCACCATGAATATCTGTGATAAAATGCTCCGTGCCCTTTGGCAAACTTAAAATCGCCTGCAGATTGATGATTTCCGTCGCAGCCGATGCCACCGTCGGATACTGGTTCGATAAACTCTTTAAGTACCTCAAATCATTTTTTTCCATAGACTTCTCCGTTTTCAATACACAAATATATCCTTCTCTTTCTGGCTAAATTTTATCATATCAGGCGAAATCTGACCACAATTTCCTCTCTTTTCCATCCCTTGTCTTAAAATTCATACAAAAAATGTACCGGAACCCCTTATGGGTCCACGGTACATCCTCAAATTTTCTATCATTCCATTTACTTCTGTATGGTTGCCTGAATCACATCCTGCATATCGTAAAAGCCTGCCACCTTTCCCGCAAGGAATTTTGCAGCCTCCACCGCACCTTTCCCAAATACACTTC